>JAAUZI010000077.1 GCA_014804645.1 Lachnospiraceae bacterium
TATCATCAATGATGCAATGGGAGTATTCCAGCAGGTATATCCGAATACAGTCCGAATTGACTATGACAATTCACATACAAGAGAGATTGAGCAGGTGGATATCAGCAGAATTGCCGAAAACAAATCATTTCCAGAATTAATCGGAGATTTTTACAGGCTGATGTATGGTTGTGAGATTACAGAAGAAGAAATGGATGTAATGAGGACAGCAGCAAGAGAGGCAGGTGTTATAAATGAAACCGATTAAACTGATTATTAGCGCAATTGGCCCCTATGCGGGGAAACTTCCGGAGATAGAGTTTGATGCCTTTGAAGAAAAGGGGTTGTTTTTGATATCTGGAGACACTGGTGCGGGAAAAACTACGATATTTGATGCTATATGTTTTGCGTTATATGGAACGACCAGCGGAACATATAGGGATACAAAAAATTTAAGAAGTGAATACGCCAAGGATTCTGCTCAGAGCTATGTGGACTTTTATTTTTCACATCAGGGGCGTGAATTTCACGTCTGGAGACAACCGTCTTATGAAAGGCAAAAACAACGTGGTTCCGGTATGATTTTAGAGAAGGAAAGGGCGACTCTTTATGAAGAGGGACAGGCACCGATAGAGGGATTGACTCAGGTTAATAATGCTGTAAAGGAACTGTTGCACATCGATGAGAAGCAGTTTAAACAGATTGTGATGATTGCGCAAGGGGAATTCTGGGATTTATTGAATGCTAAAACGGACCAGAGAACAGAGATACTACGTACAATATTTTTAACGAACGGCTACAAAAATATAGAGTACAAATTGAAAGATCGAATGGATGCAAGCTACAAGATTAAGGTAAGGGCTGAAAACAGTATTATTCAGCATTTTGAGGATGTGTCGGCGAATGAAGAAGATGAGCTTTTTGATGAACTGGAGGATCTTAAGAGTAGGGCTGGACGATCCGGAAGTGCATGGAATTTAGAGGAAATTTTAGACGTAATAGAGCGCCTTGTTTTGTCAGACAGACAAAGATTAAAGTGCATTAAAGCAGATTTAAAAAAGGCAGAGGCGGAACTAAAGAAGAACAATGAGGGACTTGCGCTGGCTAAAACCAATAACAGCTTTATCGAGAAAAGAGATAAACTTGAAAAGGAAAAAGAGGAGCTTGAGAAAAGAAAGACGGAAATTGATGGAATAATCCTGCTTTTGGGCAAACAAAAGAGGGCCACTCGTAATGTGAATCCGTCTTATGCTGCGTGGACTAAAAAATGTGAGGAGGTATCTTCGACCAAAGAGCAGATTAAAACAGCAGAATCAAATTTGGAGACGGCTGAGGCAGCTGTAAAGCAGGCTAAGGACGCACTTGACGGTGCCAAAAAGCAGGAACCGGAGGTTGACAAATTAAAGCAAACGATAAACAGGATTGACGATGAGGAACAGAAATATCAGCAAAAGGAGGGTCTTGAAGAAAAGCTAAATGAACTTGGAGAACTCGATAAAAATATTAGCACGGAAGAAGCAGATTTAAAAGAATATGAAAAATTTCTTAAGGAGAAGATAAAAGACCTTAATAAGACAGTTAAGGAATTAAAAGGTAAGCCGACTGAGTTGATCGAGGCAAAAAACGAGAGTGAAAAGCTAACGGAGCTTTTGGCGGATTTAGATGCAATAATAGACGATCAAATACCGGAAAGAGAAAAAAGGAAAAAGGCTCTTTCTAAAAAACAGAAAGCGTTTTTGGATACACGTGACAAATATGAAGAAGCGAGCGACAAGAGAGAAAAGGCTGAGCGCATTCTCGAAGATAGCAGAGCGGGTATTTTAGCGAAAAAACTTGTAGAAGGAGAGAAATGTCCGGTGTGCGGCTCCGTGCATCATCCGGAACCGGCTAAGATTAAAGAGACTTCCATTTCAGAAGATGATTTCAAAAAACTTCAAGAAGAAGAGTCTGAGCTTCAAGAGGAAAAGAACAATGCAAATACTGAAGCAGAAAAAGCAAAGACCTCGCTGGAGGAATTCGAGGGGCAGCTTAGGATAACTATATTGGATTGCATTGAAAACCCGCTTCTGAACATGGATATGGAGGAAGAATCTCTCGAGGAACTTATCAAGGTAGTAAAGGAAGCAAAAACGCAGGTTGAGACGATGTCAAAGGAGAATATTAAAAAATGTAATTCCCTTGATAAGGATTGCAAGACACTTAAGAAGGCCGAAAAAGATCTCGAAACTGCACAGGGAGATGAAACAGAGAAGCTCAATTCGAAAAAACAAGAACTCGATGAAAACAAGCAAAAAATAAAGCAGGAACTGACGGAAACGAGAGCCACATTAAGGACGCTTGAGAAATTGAGTTTCCCGGATTGGGAAACGGCAAAAAAAGAAAGAAAACAAGCAGAGACGAAGAAAAATAAGATATTAGATGACATCACAAAGGCAGAGGAGGAAAAGAAAAAGGCTGATAATAATGTTACCGCTGCTCGGTCAGAGCTAAAGACATTGAATGGCAGTCTGGAACAGCAGAAAAAAGATGAAGAAGCTTTAAGAAAGAAGTTGGATAAAGAAGTCAGTGTAAATGAATTCTCTTCTGTAGAGGAAATGCTAATATACGTTGTGAATGAAGATGATATCTCATCATCGGACAAAGTAATTAATGAATATAATCAGGCTGTTGCAACTAATAAGAAACAGCTTTCAGATGCTAAGTCGGATGCAAAAGGAAAAAAGGTTATAGACATTCAAGCATTAAAGGTTACATGTGATGAGCAGAGCGCAAATGTAGATTTGCTCAGGAAGAAATGTAACAATAACGAAAACAGAATAAGTACAAATGAAGAGAAACAGAAGAGTATTCTTGACAGGAGAGAAGAATTAGAAAAAGCACGTAAAGAGAATGCGATCTGTCAGCGCCTTTATAATCTGGTCAAAGGCACAACTGGAAACGGAAAGATTACACTGGAGCAGTATATACAGGCTGCGGGATTCGACGGGATTATCGCTGCTGCAAATAGGCGGCTGTTGCCGATGAGCGGCGGGCAGTATGAACTGTATCGTCAGGAGGATTCTCTTAGTAAGAAAAGTAATAATTTCCTTGACCTTGAAGTGTTAGATAATCGTACAGGACACAGAAGACCTGTGGGAAATCTTTCTGGTGGAGAAAGCTTTAAAGCCTCACTGAGCCTTGCCTTGGGACTATCTGATACAGTGTCGTCTAATCTTGGCGGTGTGCAGATGGATGCACTCTTTGTGGATGAAGGTTTTGGAACGTTAGATCGGAAATCGATAGACAGTGCGATGGAAATTTTAATAAACTTGACCGGAAGTAACAAGTTGGTGGGAATCATCAGCCATAGGGAGGAGCTTATGGAGAATATTCCACAGCAGATCAAGGTCAAGAAGACAAAAGACGGAAGTCAGATTACCGTTGAATGCGGCCTATAGTTTGCTTGAATATGAGACAGTGTATATATTAGTCTATTGCACTGAAAGCCAACTTGTTTTCAGCCTATAGGCAATCGTGAGAGTGTTTTCGAGGGTTTCAGCCACTTGTCGCCGCATAGCGCAACAAACCTACAAGGACTTTTTTCTAAAAGAAATTATTTTCAAATAACATGAGTGTCTCCTTTTTTAAGCCAGTAATCAGCCCACTTTGATTTGACTGTTTCATAGGTGCGGCGTGGGATGGGAACGAGGCGTTTTCCGTCCAACAGTATGTCTGACTTTGTAATTTCTGTTACATGGTAAGGGTTTACCACGAAGGAGGAACCGACGATAAGAAAGCCGTGCTGAGAAAGCAGCGGGGAGACGGCATTTTGGAATGTACCGTTAAAGGTTACGCCGTCTATCACAGTGTCGTCGATCAGGTAATAGCGGATGAAACGGTTCACTCGCTCCGCATAGCAGATATCGTGGACGGGAACTATACGGGTGGAGCCGGGAGTTTTAATGGAAATGGTTTCTGTCAGGGAACGGTTCAGGCGGTTCATTGCTTTGTCCATACACTGGGAGAACTGATTGCTGTCAATTGGTTTCAAGAGATAGTGCAGGGCATCCGTGCTGTAGGATTCCAAAGCAAAGTCAGGGGAGGAAGTCAGATAGATAATCAGACCGTCGTCACCTTGTTCCCGCAAGGCAGTGCCTAACTGTATACCGTTTATATCGGGCATAATAATGTCCAGAATGTAGATATGAAAGGCTTCGTGTGTGTCAATATAATCCAGCAGTTTCCCGCCGGAAGAAAAGCAGGAAATCGCAAAAGAAACAGAAGAGATCTTCTGCTGGTATTCTGCCAAAAGTTTTTGCGTTGTTTCGTGACTTGCTGTTTCATCGTCACATAGGGCAACTCGAAACTGCACTGCGCCCCCTCCTTTTTGCCAATTTTACAAAAAACGATACCAGATTTACAATTACGCCCCTAAAGGATAAATAATATGCTAAAATGTCGAAAACAGTTTAGCAAAAATCGTGTTATGTGTCAATCAGAACGAAATTCGTATGCAAAGGCGGTAGCTGTAAATTTGCTTGCGCAGCAGAGGGAGAGTAAGAAACATTTGACAGCGAAACAAGAAAGAAGTAGACTTAAAAGAGATAGGTTTGGGTAGATCTAAAGGTTGATTTGACCGACAGATGAAAGGATGAGAGGGACAGGACAGATGAGTAAGGCAGAAAAGAACAATTTTTGGGGAAGTATTAAGGGCAACATTATCTCCTATGTGGCGCTGTGTACCGCGTTTATCATTGCGGTAACGGCTACGCTCAACAGCATAGTGATGAGAAATATGTTAATAACCAGCGGACACAACGCACTCACGGAGGAAGCGGAGAATACCGGTAAACTGATCAACGAGTGGCTTGTTCGGCAGGCGTACATTGTCGATACGATGAAAAGCGGACTTGAGACGATGGATCGGGATGATATGGGAGCTGTCATGGATTATCTGGAGGTCAATCTTTCTCAGAATCCGGACGCCCTGATGTACTATTGCTGCCTGGGCTTTGATGGAGGGGTCTTTCCGGCGGATCATTCCTCTCTGGACCTTGACCCCACAACGAGGGGCTGGTGGATCGATGCGGTAGGGACCGGCGGTTTGATCTATACAGAGCCTTACACGGATTTTGCCACGGGACAGATGATCGTCTCCATAGCGGAACCCTTCACCTTGGACGGCGAGCAGGCGGTGGTTCTTGCGGACATCACCATCGACAGCCTGATTGAGATGGTGCATGGCATGGGAGAGGATGAGAGTGTGCAGACCTTTCTGCTGGCCGGGGATAACAGTGTGATTACCCATGAAAACAAGGAATATCTGCCCAAGGAAGAGGGAAATACGATTTTGTCGGAGGTGCTTTCCATTGATCTTGACAGGGCGGATGTGTCTGTCTTCCGGGATTATGACGGCGTATCCAAATATTATGTTGTGCGGGAAATAGAGACGACGGGCTGGCAGATCGGAATCACACAGCCGGTTTCTGTGATCAGCCGTGAGGTCAGGAATAGTCTGATGTTTCCGCTGGCGGTGGATATTATCCTCTTGGCCGTGTTCATTATTCTGTTAAATATCGTGGTAAGCCGTCTCTTGAAACCGATGGCGGAAATGAAGTCATTCATTAAGAATAAAGTGATTGGGGCGAAGAACTGTGTAACGGAGAAAAATGAGGTCAGAGAAATCAGCTATCTCATTAGGGAGCTGGAGAGCAGGGTGATTTCGACTATACAGAAAACGCAGCAGGAGGCCGGACTCATCCGGGCTATGATCTCAGAGACGGACAGTCATGTGTCGGATATGAACGGCAACATTGTGGAGATCAGCGCGACCATGGAGGAAACCGGGGCGAGCGTGACCTCGCAGACGGCCAGCATCAGTGAGATCGACGAGAATTGCCAGGATGTGGCAAAAGCCATGGATGAGCTGGTCAGGAGCACACGGACTATCACCGAGCGGGCACACGAGATCATTGTGAGAGTGGAGCAGACGGTTCCCGAGCTGCTCGACGATAAGAAAAATGCCATTGAAATCACGATGGACAGCAAGAGAAACCTTGAGAGTGCCATTGAGGAGACAAAGGAAATCGGAAAGATCGTGGAGGTGTCCGAGGCCATCAGCGCTATCGCGGAGCAGACGAATCTATTGGCGCTCAACGCTTCCATAGAAGCGGCAAGGGCAGGGGAAGCCGGAAAGGGCTTTGCCGTGGTGGCGGATGAGATCAATAAGTTGAGCACTACCACCGGGGATGAGATTGAGAAAGTAAACGCACTGGTTGGGAAGGTCATGGAAAGTGTGAACAAGCTTTCCAACGCAAGCAACAGGATCATTACCTTTTTGGATGAGATCGTACTCAAAGACTACGACAAGCTGGAAGCGCTTGCGGGCAGTTATAAGGAAGATGCGGACTATTATGTGGAGATCAGCAATGTGCTGGGAACACATATTGGGGACTTGAACGCATCCATTGCCAACATCAATCAGATTATTGAGACGATTGACGTCTCGCAAAAGGAGCTGGACGGGGCCGTTCAGTCGGTCAATGAAAACCTGCAGAAGATCACGAACGCCAGCGAGAATGTCTCCGCGGAGACCAAGGACGTCATGAAAAGCGTTACATCCCTGCAGGAGACCATGGGGCAGTTTAACTTGTAACAGTAAATCTCCCAGGGTTCAGGAGGTGTACCCATTGAGCAATCTTCACATGATGAAAAATCCCTGGGCGGTGGTGAAAACCACCGTCCAGTGCCAACATTGCAGCAACGTGTATCCTGCCCGGAAAATCAACTGTTTCGATATCCGCCTTTGGCCGGAGGGCAGAGAGGTGCTGGATCAGGGTGAATTTTTTCATCCCGTCTGTCCCCAGTGTGGGGCGCAGGCGGAGATTTCATACCCCAGCCGCTATATTGACAGGGAACTGGGAATTGCGGCCGTGCTGACGCCGGGCATCGAGAATCAGGATACCGACGAACTTTTGACGCGCATGAACCGCAATCTGGAAGGGCTTGCGCCGGGCGGCATGGAACACCGGGCCGTGGGCAATTTTTATGCAATGGCGGAGCAGCTGCGCATCCATCGGCACAATTTGAACGATAAGGCTGTACAGCTTTTGAAACCGCTTATCATCGGCAATCTGCAATCCCAGGGATTTGAGGTGTGGAACGGTTTCTTCATGGGCCTGCTGCACCCGGAAGGGGCGGAGCAGCTGGAGAGCACCATGTATGTATCTACACAGCAAAATGAGGACACGGTGTACACCGAGGACGTCTATCAGTTCGACATCTATCTCACAAATGGAGACATTATTCCCCAGGGTATCAATGACACCGCCTATCAAATCGTCATGAACATTCTGAAAAGCAAAGGGCTGGAGGAGGATGACGGCGAGTTCCATCTCTATGACTTGTCATGGGCGATCGACGTTCATAACAGCCTGAGGCAGAATTGAGGGGGCGGAATAGATGAAATCAGACATTGTGAAAAAAGCGGAACAGCTGTATCATTCTGGAAATGTGCAGGAGGCGCTCCGATACTATGCCACCTGTCTGTGGCGCGGCGAGGAACAAAGCACAGAGCTTTTGGCCGCATGGCTTGGAGATAAGGACCTGGCAGCGAAGGCCGGGGAACATGCGGTGTGCACCTTTATCGCCTCTGTTCTGTTTGCCATTGACCGATGTGAGGAGCCGCTGCGCACACAGCTGTGGACGCTCTGCGAGAATACCTTTGACCGCATGGAACAGTGTGGGGACAGGCAGGATACCACGGACAGATTTGTGGCGGAATGCAATCTGTACCGTCATCAAAAGAAACCGGAAAAGGCTCTGGAGATAGTCTTAAAGGGGCTTGCCAGGGGCGTCACCGTTTCAAGGTACACCTTTGCTGGGCTGACCTACCTCGATTTGGAGCAGGAGGAGGAAGCGGAAAGATATATCGCATTGGGGTATCAGGCCGATCCGTCCAATGCCGCCGCCTACAACGATCTGGGCGATTACTATTTTAACAGGAGACGCTGGCAGAAGGCGGGCGAGTGCTATTACAAGGTGTTGGAGACAGGGGATTACAGCGACTGCACCTGGGCGGAGCCTTCGTGGATTTTCTGCTGTTTTATGGCGGACGCCGATCCCTATGAGCTGGAGCGGCTTGCGATGTGCGCGGCTGTGGACGTTAATAATGACCGGGCGCAGAGACTTTGTCGGATGGCGGCAATGGAGCGGCTGACGCCCAATGTGGATTATCTGGATTATAGCAGGGAGAGTATTATCAATGCTGTGCGCAGCATACGCGAGAGCAATAATGTGTCGGGCGTTGTCAGCTGCGGCGTCTCCTGCCAGGAGTCCGCAAGCAGCATCAATGCGGTACACCTGGGGCTGGAGCAGATATATGGGAAACCTGCCTCCTTCGTCCTGTCCTCCGCCAAGGCGCAGAACCCGCCGCTGGACGAGACTCTTGACGAGGAGGGGATTGTACTGTGGAACTATCAGGATATCAACGCTCCAATCGCAGTTGTCCCCAGACCGTCGGATTATGTGAGCGGCCTGGTGGGAGAGCTGGCGGAGACAGATTTCTCTCTGGAAACCTGGTATGAAAACGCTGCGGAATATGCCGCAAAGCTTTCCGCACAGCAGTGCAGCGAACTGTACGGCGTCATGGTCCATCCGCCCAGACAGAAAAACAATGAGATATTTGCCGAGGACTGGCTGTACCAGGTTCAGTTTGCGGCGGTATGCATTCTGGCGCGGGTATCGCTCCATGAACTTGACAAAATCTGCAAGGGACAGCTTGACTGGCCGATCATCCCCGCGTTTACCCTCGCCGCATGGCTTGCCTCGCGGGATTCCTCCCATGTGCAGTGGGCGGAGAATCTTTTGAATATCGTGCAAAGCCGCATTTCACGGAGCAACTACTGCTTTTTTGAGTATGCGTACACCTGCGCGGCTTACCTGCTGCCTGGTAAGGAGGAAGAGTATTACACGAGGCTGTGGCAGTGGCGGCAGTCGCTGCGGGAGAGCTGAATCTTGCAGTTGTAATATATATGTGTTATAATGTCAAAGATAGTGTGGAAAATACGGATTACTATACAGAGGAGACTGGCATGAAACGCTTATTTGACATTCTGCCAGCGGATTTTTTTAAGCCGCTGACAAGTAAATACCGCCAGGAATATGCGGACTGTATCATGCGGCTTTTCAATGCGTTTAAGCCTGAAATTTCTTACGGAGTAAACCGCGAGATCGTGGTGAAGGAACTGACGGACTACTTTGAAGCTGATGACGCGGAGATGAGTTTTGATGATGAGACCTTTGTGTCCGATGCCAGAGAGAAGGCAAACGGCGTCATTGCCATGCTGAAAAAGTGTGGCTGGATAGAGTATGAGCAGGAGACGAACCACCAGATAAATGTAGTTCTGTGCGAGTACGCAGTACCCATTATAGAGAGTATGAATCGCATTATTCGTGAGGAGGAAACGGAGTACCAGGGCATCATCTCTCAGATTCATGCCAGTCTGCAGAATGAGGAATTGTACGGAAAACCCTACGAATTGATCATACGGGGCGTACAGGAGAACACGGATCGTCTGTTGTCAGAACTGAAAAAATTAAACGCCAGCATTAAGCGGCATATGGATAAACAGACCAACGATATGGACGCAGATGAAATTCTGAATCATTTCTTTGAGTATCACAAAAATATCGGCTCGAAAGCATATCTGCGTATGAAAACCAGTGAAAATATTTCCTATTTCAGGACTGCCATCATTGAGCGAATCGAGCGGATCATGGAGTCGGCCACCATCATGGAACGGGCGGTGGCCGGCTATATGGAGGTGGAGGAGACGGAGGATGCGGACTTGGCCTATGACCAGGTGATTGCCATGCTTATGGATATCAAATCCGCCTTTTACCGTCTGGACGACATTATTGATGAGATCGATCGAAAACATGCCCGGTACATGCGCAGCGCAGTCATGCGGGCCAGATTCCTGCTGGCCACGGGCAATAATCTGGAGGGCAAGCTTTCCAAAATTCTGGATTTGTATGTCAAACAGATAAACGGGGAGGGGGAAGGCGTTGAGGAGACTTATCGGGAACTGTTTTCTCTGTATCCCCAGAACTACCTGTCCCCGGAATCTCTGCAGACCATACCTGTCACCAAAAAGGTAGGCGCTATCAGCGCCTTTTCCGAGGGCTCGGGGATGAGTGAAGAGGAGCGTCTGTTGTACAAGGAGGCCCTCAGGGTTAGAAACCGGAGTCGGTTTTCGAGGAAAAATATCAATGAATATGTGACAAATCTTCTGGGAGAGCGAGACTTGCTGCCAGTGACAGAGGTGCCGGTGGAGTGCGCCAGAGATCTGATTCGCATTATCTATATCAGTATCTATGCGGGAAACCGTTCCAACAACTATACTATCAGAAGAAACGGGCAGCGGGTGGAGATGAACGGGTATTCGCTGCCTTATTTTGATATTTTGAAAGCATAAATACAGGAGGAGACGCCTGATGTTTGAAGAACTGATAGAATCCGCCGCCCAGAAAGAAAAGTTCCGAATTGCGGCTAACAAGCTGCTGAACCAATGTTTTCTGCTGCGGAAACGGGAGGACACCAAAAAGGAATATATTTTTGTCCGGCAGAATCGGGAGATGTTTATCCCCTTCTTTGATCTGCTGGGATATGATCTCAGAATAAACGAGGATCAGGGCGTCATTGGCATTGTGAACCAGTTCGGCACGGGACGGCTGTCCCTGGGAAAGTACGAGAGTATTTTTCTATTGATTCTGCGTATCCTCTATGTGGAAAAGCGCAAGGAGCTAGGTACACTTTCAGAGGAGGTGACAGTGCTGATGGAGGAGATTCGGGAGAAATACGCCATGCTCCGAATCAAGACCAAACCTATGCTGGACAAGGGTATGGAGAGACAGATGATCGGCTTGCTGCGCAGGTACAATCTGATTCAGAACCTGGACGGCGACGTGAGCCAGCCGGACGCCCGGATCGCTATCTATCCATCCATTATCATGGCGGTGGCCGTGGAGGATATCAACGAGTATTACGCTATGACGGAGCAGAAACTGAAGGAATATGCCGGGGGGAATGGGAATGGAGAACCAGAAGAAGATTTTGACCAGAGTACAGCTGATTAACTGGCATTACTTTGAGAATGAGCTGATATCCCTTCACGGCTCCACGCTGGTCAGCGGTGAGAATACTGCCGGAAAATCCACCATACTGGACGCCATACAGCTGGTGCTGACCACCAACACCCGCCGTTTCAACGTGGCGGCCAACGAAAAGGGCAATCGGAATCTGAAGGGCTATGTGCGCTGCAAGATCGGCAATGTGGGGGAGACCTATCTGCGCAAAAACGCGGTGCCTGCCAACGTGGCTCTTGAGTTTTACGAGGAGAAGGGCGATCGCTATTTTGTCATTGGCGTACATATGCTCTCCCCGGATGAGGAAAGCCCGGTGGCTACGCGCTGGTATCTGGAAGAGTGCAGGCTGGAGGACTTGTCCTTCCGGGTGGAAGGGCGGGCGGCGCTGGCGGAGGAATTCCGGGCAAAAAACAGGAAGGTCTCCTTCATTGATCAGAAGAATGCTGCCCGGGATCGTTTTAAGCGGCGTCTGGGAAATCTGGACGACAAGTTTTTTGACATAATCCCCAAGTCTCTGGCATTCAAACCCATGGACAATGTGAAAGAATTTATCAACAAGTTTGTGCTGTCCGAAGAGCGGGTGGACGTGGTCTCTCTGCGGGAGAATATCGAGACTCTCAGCGAGCTTGAGGGTATACTGGAGCGCTCGCGGAAACAGCAGGACGCTCTGGAGGAAATTCTGCGCAAATACGGGGAGATCGAGGATAAGGACCGGGGAGTTCTGATTAATGATCTGCTGCTCAAGATCGCCAATCGGGACGCAGTGCGGGCGGAGGCGGAGGAGCTGGAGAAGGATATCCGGATAAAGAGCCAGTCCGTGGAGACAAACCGCGAGCTTTCCGAGGAACTGGGAAAACGGATTCGCAGTCTGGAGGATCAGATTCTGGCAATCAATGTAGATAAGCAGTCCAACCAGTCCAATCTTCTGTTGGAAAAGGCCAGGAGCCGGATAGAAGAATTGGACAGGTACATAGCGGAAAAGCAGGGGGACGAGAAAAGGCTGCAGGAGCAGCTTAAGCAGTTGGCCACTTATCTGCGGGATCTGGCTCGGTTGGATTACAGCCCCATAAACCGGCAGGAAACGGAAGGGCTGGGACAGGCAGCCGGACGGGAAGAAAAGGCCCGTATCGTAGAAAAGCTGGAGGCGTTTGCCGGGAAGGAGCAGAAAGAGATTGAGAAAAACTGGGCGCAGCTGACAGTGGAGCTGGACCAAATATCACAGGATATCTCCGGCTGCCAGGAACGCCTGAGAAATCTGGAGAGACACATGCTTCCCTACCCGGAAAACGCCCGGAAACTGAAGGAACTGGTGGAGAAGGAATTCGCGCGCAGAGGTATTCGTTCCGATGTGTATTTTCTCTCTGAGCTGCTGGAGATTACGGACAATACCTGGAGCAATGCGGTGGAGGGATATCTTCACACCCAGAAATTTTATCTGGTGGTGGAGCCGGAGCACTATGACGCGGCTCTGGAGGTCTATGCCAGAAACCGCAAAAACATTCATACTGCAGGCATTATCAACAGCCGCAGACTTCCAATAGGTCAGGAGGCGGACAAGGACTCTCTGGCCTACGTGGTAAAGAGCGAGAATCGCTATGCCAAGGCCTACGCCAACTATATCCTGGGCCGGGTGGTGCGATGCACGGATGTTCACGAGTTGGAGCAGCATGCCATCGCTATAACGGCGGACTGTATGCTCTATCAGGGCTATGTGGTGCGGCATATCAATCCCAGAGATTATGAGAATCCTTTTATCGGTCAGTACGCCTACCGAGTACAGATCGAGAATGTAAAGAGGGAGATTGCGGAGAAGACGGAAAAGCGCAGCGGCCTGCGGGAGAGGAGCAGTCTGTACGCCAATGCGCTGGAGAGCGCCAGAAAAGTGAATCCGGAGCTGATAAAGCTGTATATGTATGCGCCGGAGATGCTGCAGGAATATGGACAGCAGATGATTCAGGCCAGGGCGGAGCTCAAGGAGGCGGAGAGCGATCCGACTTTGATAGAACTGAATATGAAGCTGGATAAAAAGAGTCAGGAACGAGATAGGATCACCGAGGAAAAAGGAAAGATAGATAAGGAGAGCAGCCGCCTGGAATTCAAGATTGAAACGGCCAGGGAGGATGCGGCAGAGAAACAAAAGCTCTATGAAACTTTGCGGGAGGAACTGGAGGGCCTGGCGGATGCGGAGGGAATGGCGTACAGGGAAGCGGAGGAGAAATATAGGCAGAACCGCAGAAGTAAGAGCGCCCGGACCATTGCAGAGAATTTTGCTCCCCAGAGGGCACAGCTCCTCAGAGAAAAGGAAACGCTGCTGACCGGTGCGAGCGGTCTGATCAAGCTGCAGATGCAGTTCAACCAGACCTTTACACTGGACTTTGTCACAGGTCTCACAGCCATCTCTGAATACCGGGAGGCTCTGCAAAAACTGCGGGGCGTGGAGATCGTGCGCCATGAGGAAAAACTCAAGACGGCCAAGGAGGACTGCGAGCAGATATTCAGAAGTGATTTCCTGTCAAAGATGAAGGAGAACATCGAGAGCGCCAGAAATGAGTTTCGCAGCCTGAACAAAGCGCTGGACAACATCTACTATGGAGATGACAGCTACCGATTCAAAATCAGCTTTGACAAGCGCAAGGAGGGGCTGTACAGGATGATTACCTCCGAGAACAATCAGGATGGATTCAATCTGTGGACCAGCGCTTTTGAGGCGGAGTACAGGGAGGAGATGGCGGATCTGTTCGCCAAGCTGATGACTAAGGATGACAACGGGCAGAAGATCGTGGAGGAATACACGGACTACCGCTCCTATCTGGACTATGATATTGAGATTCATAAAAAAGACGGCTCCGTGCAGCGTTTCTCCGATATTTATGGGGAAAAAAGCGGCAGTGAGACCCAGGTGCCCTACTATGTGGCTATTGCGGCCTCCTTTTACCAGCTCTACCGCTACGGCAACAGCGTGAGGATCATGCTGCTGGATGAAGCCTTTGACAAGATGGATGACGAGAGGATTCAGTCCATGATGGACTTTTTTAACGGGTTGGATCTGCAGGTGATTCTGGCTACGCCGCCTGCCAAGATAGAGGTCATCGGCGAGAAGGTAGGAACCATCCTGACAGCCATCCGCGTGGGACAGAACAGTATTGTGGAGGAGTATGATTTGTGATGGAAAAGCTGAAGAGAAAGGTGCTGGAACACCTGCTGGATTCCTATGAAAAGAGTAAATCCTTTCAAGGGGAAAATAGAGTCAATCAGAGCTTTTCCGTCAGCGTGGAAAAGCTTTTTCCCAAATATGGCGATGATGCGGAGTACGACTATTTCTGTCAGGTCAACCAGGCGATGGAGGAACTGAGCGCTGCCGCTCTGGTAACTTTGGAGTATGAACGGCGGGGCATCCTGAAAAAGATACGGCTGAACCTCGAGCGGCTGGACGCCTGCTATGACTTTCTGGGCAGGACGCCGCGAAGACAGGAGCAGCAGGAGCTGGTTAAGGTGTGGGAGCAGCTGTCTGTCGCGGAGAGCTGCTCCGGGGATGACAGGTTTTTGCCGCTGCGCCGCTATATAGAGGGGCAGCGGATCCGGCTGGATAAAAACCGGAATGTGGAATACTACGGCCATGATTTGCAGGAGTATCAGGATTTGCTGGAGGCGGCAAAGGCGGTGCTTGCGAACCGGGAGGAAATTTTCATACGCAATTTCTCCATACAGCTTTTTCACGATTCCAAGCGGATGGAGCAGTTGTCTCCCAGGCTGGAGGCATTGCTGTACCAGTACGGGGAGTTCCAGGAAAAAGGCACTGTGCTGGAGGAGTGTGGTGTGGTCCATACGCCTACCTATGTGATGATGAAAGGGAATGCGGTGCTGACGCTGGGAGGCAGCTCGGAGGAGGTTACAGAATCCGTGAATGGATCTGCGCAGAAGATAGACCTGTCCTTGCTGCGAGGGGACATTGCGCTTTCCACAGAGTCGGTCAGAAGTCTCGCCGATGTGACCGTATTGGGAAGGCGAGTAGTCACTGTGGAAAATCTCACCAGTTTCCATGACTACCCCGCAGGGGAGGATTTCGTGATCTATCTGGGTGGGTTCCACAACAAGGTAAAGCGGGATTTTCTTGTCTATCTGTACCAGCGTAATCCGGAGAAGGAATATCGACATTTCGGGGATATTGACGCAGGTGGTTTCTATATACTGGAACATTTGAAACGGAAGACGGAAATAGGATTTTGCTCTCTGTATATGGACGTGGATACGCTGCGTCAGTATGAAACGGACAGAAAGCCCTTGAGCGGCAATGACAGAAAACGGCTTGAGCAGCTGAGCGAGACGCTGAAGGCACAGAAACGGCAGGGTAAATGCCTGGAAGATTACGGGGATGTGATCGACTTTATGCTGGCGGAAAACTGCAAGCTGGAGCAGGAGGCAGTGAGAGTCGAGAGTGCCAAAGGCAGAAATAGTTTTGGCACTCAGAGATCTGGCTTTTAATAATAAATTTTGTATTGCAATTTTGAACTGTATGTGCTAATCTCTTTTTAGAGCATATATTTCTAATCACTTTTGCAAAGCATTTCACTTTTCAAGATATCAGAAAATCTATGCTTAAATTCAAAACAACTATAATTGAAAAAGCAGGAGATTTTTGGGGATAAGCTATCGAGAAGTGAATCTGTCTGGTATCTCCTGCGTGCTGGGAGGTACAAAATTGAGAAAAAAAGATACAGAAGGGATATTTATTCCTCCAAAATCAGACGTTGCGTTCAAGGAACTGATGCGCAACGAAGAGGTGCGCAAGCACTTTATCAGCGATGTGATTGGCATTCCGCTGGACGAGATCAAATCAGTGCGGCTGGAGAACACGTTCTTGAGCAGGCGCAGCAGACAGGAAAAACAGTGCATTTTGGACGTCAGAATGCAGCTGAACGATGAAAGTCGAATCAATGTGGAGCTGCAGATTCGGCGGATGGCCTATTGGGATAAGCGCAGCCTGTTTTATCTGGCCAAGATGTATACGGATGACTTGCTCAGCGGGCAGCGGTATGAGGGCCTGAAGAAATGTATTGTGATTGACATTCTGGATTTCTCCGGGGACGAGAATCCAGGTTATCACAAGGTGTATCATCTGCGGGATGCGGAAGGCAGATTGTATTCAGACCAGTTCGAGGTACACATTATCGAGCTGAATAAGGAGCTTATCGGAGACAGACTGGATGACTGGATACGCCTGCTGCGCGTAGGAAACATGGAGGACTTGGAAAATATGCACAGTGGAAATGCGGGAGTCACAAGGGCAATAGACGAGGTGAGAGTGATGAACTTGAGCAGGCGGCTGAGGGCATGGTATGATGCCCGCCAGAGAGAGCAGCGTGACCGGTGGGCCATAGAGGACGCGATCAAAGAGGATGCATATAAGGAAGGCCACGAGGATGGAAAAGAGATTGGGGAAGAGAACGGAAAAGTGATCGGTCAAAGGAACGGCCGCAGGCAGGATATCATGGATCTGCTGGAGGACTGGGGAGAAGTCCCCGGTGACATACGCGATCACATTTATGCCGAGGAGGATACGGAAGTATTGCGCAAATGGCACAAGGCGGCGGCCCGGGCAGAGGGCTTTGACGATTTTCGGGCAAAGATGTAACTAAGTTAAGGCATGTGAAGAGGTTTGGAATTCTCTCCACATGCCTTTTTTGTGCTATTCTATCCAATTAACTACATCTTCCACTATCTGGTCCAGATATTCAAAGTGCAGATAATGGCTGCCCTCCAAACGGATGACCTCTCCCCTGCCATTTTCGGGCAGCACGTCCCGGTGCAGTTGCTCCCAGATAGACAAAAGCTCGCAATTGCTGCTGGACACAAACTCCAGAACGGAGCACTGGTCAGGAAATCTCATGCCCCTTACAGCCTCCACGTTGGCGTCCAGGTATTTCATCTCATTCATAACCGTTTTGTTATAGGCATTGTCGATAGATAAAATCCGGTAGACCTCCAGTTCCTTTTCTGTGTATGGATAGGAGGTATCCGCGTAAATTGCGTTTGCAGGGTCACTTACGGATACCAATCTGCCAAGGCCCACGCCGTTTATTGCTTTTGACATGTAGGCGGAGAGCTTGTTGATAGCCGTGATGCTGATGGGGAACGGCTGCTCATCATTCATGCCGGGGACAGAGGGGTCTATGCCGATAAAGCCCTTTACCTCCTCCGGGTACTGATTAGCCCAGTAGAGGGAATACAGCCCTCCGAGGGAGTGTCCCATCAGATAATACTCTTCATATCCCAGCGCCTCCGCACAGGCGTGAAGTTCGCTCACAACATTTTCGATGGTGCGGTCTTCACTCGTCTGATCGGATAGCCCATAGCCAAAGGGTTCTATCGTCACCACGAGGTAGTCCTGAGAGAGGGCGGTGGCGAGAGGCTCCAGCTCCAGCACCGGGGACGCGCAGCCAAGCCCCGACAACAGTATGATGACCGGATTGGCCGGATCTCCCTTTATATCAACTCTCATACTCTTTCCGTTCACGGAAACCTCCTGGCCGTAGGCGTTCTGGACTTTGGATTTTGCCAAAAGCCGACATATGGAATTGATGATAATTCCAAGTACAATGCTCGCCGCCAGCAGGATCAGCAGCCATTTTAGTATTTTTCTGATTTTTCTCCACATGTTAAATTTCTCCTTTAAAATATGTATTGTGTATTATGTAACGTGTATTGAGATATTGTTAAGGCTTAAAGCATTATAATATACATTCTGCAGACTGACAAGGGATATTTGTGCAATGACTAACGTCAATTGAAAAATAAGCGGGAAGAGGGTATTATTAATTGAGGTGAGCAAATTGGTTTGACAGCTGGGACAAATGTTTCGCAGAAAGGTGACGAGGAATGAAAGAGACAGTGAAAATACACGCCAACTCCATAGATTTTTTGCTGGAAAATGCGGGACCTGTGATCCGCTACAGGCTCCGCAAGGAGATATTGGAAGACTTGACGCCCGGGGAGGAGGAGCGTCTGCTGGAGCAGATATACGAATTGCCGCAGTTTAAGCTGGTGCAGAGTTACGCCAAACCCGACGGCTATATCGGCAGTGGCATGCACAGCTGGGACAACTGGCGGGGACAGGTTCTCCACGAGACGCCCCTACAGGACGGGGAGAACGCCGCGAGGCTGCTGTCCTACTATAGGATTCCCAAGGAGCATCCGCTGGTGGCGGGATTCGTGGCCGCCATGCGGGATGAGGAAATTCTGCGGAAAGAATTCTCCTATATTCCGCCGGAAATTCCGCGTTATGAGAACCGTTTCGTGGGACTGAACAACGGAAACTGCTTGGCGGCCCTGCTGTACACCATGCAGGCCATGCTGGGATACGGGGACGACTATGAGGACCTGAGAGATTTTCAGCAGATTGCCCTCAAGGGCTTTGAGCGGGTGGCCCAGGCTCCCTCCCTGGAGTCCATGACGAAATACGATCCCGACGCGAAAAGAAAGCAAAACTATCCCTATATCGAGGCCGAGGAGTATTTTCCCAATGCATATACGCTGACTATGCTGGCATACACAAAAAGCTGGCGGACGGAGGAAAACGTGAGGATGCTGGCAGAGGCGTTGAACCACATAAACGCCATCATGCGGCCGGACAATAATATGCATGTGCGCATCTGCGGCAAATACATGGCCCCCTGCTTTGCCATGGTCAGGCCCATAAAGGCTTTCCGCCCCGACCTGATAGACACGATTAATTACCGGCGCACTCTCAGCGAGATTGCCATGCTGGGCGTGGGGAAACAGGCGGAGGTGATCAGGGAGTCAGCCGCCAATGTGGAGGAGGCCCTGGACGGAGACGGGGTGCTCAGAATGCGGTTTGACGTGGCGCATAATAAGAGGTATTCGCCCAAGTATGTGGAGTATCCGTCGCCCTATGGGGAGGTGCGGCTGGAGGAGGATTATGGACGGGAGACAGGGCTGTTGTGCGATTTGACTTTTTGGGCGGTGGAGTTTTTGGGGAGGGTGGAGGAAAGGGAAAAATAATGAGAATGTGGTGAGGGTTTTAGGGGAGAATGTCAGAGTAGTTTGTAAATAACACAAAGATATAGTTGCTAGACGCAGAAAATTGTGGTAAACTATCGATGATGAATTTGATAATTCCGTGAAATTACAGTATATATCCAAAATGATGTAAAAGCAAAAACAGCAGTGCGTTTATAAAAGATACACCTAATTGGATGTAGGAAGAGCTATTTTGAATGAGGGATATGGTATGCAGCAATATTTGATGTGAGGAAATCGGTGTCAAATTCTATGGTATATTACTACGAAACCGCATTAAAGCAAACTTTAAAGTATTTGGTACAGAGGGGAAAATGCAGTATACAGTTTATGAGATTTAAGATATTGAAGAGTTTGAAACTAGTAGAATATATTTGCATGTAGATCTGAAGGAGTGTGGGCATCAAAGGTATAGCAACAGGTTCAGTAATCGTCTCAGATTTGCTAGTGGAAAAGATCTTCGATTATCAAAATGCAGTTTTTTGTAAGTATTCTACTGAAATTAGGTATTAGTTAGAGGACAAAAAGATGATTGAAAAATTATTGGAAGCGTATGAAACGGAAGTTGTTAAAAATAACCTGCCATTAGTAAAGAGAATAAAGCGTATGAGACTTGGACGCAAGATTATTTTGTTTGTAAATATTGCACTTATGATTGCAATATTATTTTTTGCATTTTTTCAAATAAAGACTGCAGTTTGTATATCTCTCTTACTAATTGCAATATTATACTTTGAAACCATACTTTTTGAAAATATCCGACATAAAAAATGGAAAGAGAATATAGAGGAATACAACAGGGAATTGGATAATATTGCCAAGATATTAAAAAGGGAAGAATTTAATCTATATGATAAGATGAAGATTAAGCAACTTATACGAAAGTTTTATCAAAAAATAGCTTATGAGACTCAAGAAGATTCAAATAAAAAAGAAGAAAAGAAGGGATTTATTTTTTCTTACATTATACCTGTGATTACTTTTTTTGCAGGGAGTATTAATGTGAAAAGTATGGTTTCTGATAGTGATATTGTTGTAATGTGTGTTTTGATTATTTTAACAATAGCATTAGCCAGATACGATTATGTGAATACCGCAGACCTGATAAAGCGATTAAAATGGAACACAATAGAAAAAGGAAAAGAATTCGTGCCTAAACTCCAGGATTTATTAGACCGAGACTTTGCTATTGCCCCTGAGGATCTTATATCTATAAAATAAATATATGAATTCGCTAGACCAACTATGTGAAGGAAAGATAGGTAGGAGTAGTGCAGATGGCAATAAATTGCATTTACGCTACAATAAGTATGGTGCCAAAAGCCAATAAAAAGAATAGGAACATCAGTTCATAACCGGAAGGAAGGTATTAGAAAACGCATAAAACTTATCACATTGCTGATAAAGAAGACGATTCTGTTTGGAGATTTGGAGCGTGTAAATTTGGAAACATTGTGAGGAAACTTTTGATTGAGTAGGGGTAAAAGACAACCACAATGTTGTTTTAGATTTAGTTCTTTTGGTAAACAATGTAATTTCAGTAAAGATATATTTGCCGCATAAACTGATTGGTTATTGACACTATTGATTACGATTTAGATAATGAACATTTTCTAAAGGAAACATCACAGATAATTTTTGTATAAATATTGACCATATACCATGAAAGCGATAAAATATACTAAAACGCAAAAGGTTTTTTGATATATTGCGTAGGAAAAGACACATTGTTCTTTAACAGACTATATTGGATATAAGTATATGGCGTTGAATGGATAATTGATACATATATGGTCAATATAGAAATAAGAGAAACTATTAGAAAAGGAGTTGGGTAATTATGGATCGAGTTGTAAAAGCAAATCCAACAAAAGAATTTTTTGTAAATATGTTGGTCAGGGATATTTTATTAAAACAAGCAATTATAGAACTGATTGATAATAGCATTGACGGCGCAAGGAGCATTAGAAAAAATAATGAATATACAGGTCTTGAAATAATCGTAAAATTCAATAGCGAGAGCTTTGAAATCGAGGATAATTGTGGCGGCATTCCAGTAGAGGTTGCTGCAGATTATGCTTTTAGGTTTGGAAGGCCCAAGAGTGCCAAAAGTAATAATACAGAAACTACAGGCATATTTGGCATAGGCATGAAGAGAGCGCTTTTTAAAATTGGGAAAAATTTCTCAATTCATTCGACTACAAAAACATCTGAGTTTGATCTAGAAATTGATGTAGTAGATTGGTTGTCTAGAGAGGAATGGAATTTCGATTTCTCTTCATGTGAGGAGGACATGGAGAATGAAGATGGAAAAATAGGAACAAAAATCGTAGTTACAAATTTGAATGAGGAAATAGCAGGAGAGCTAAGTAGTCCAGAATTTGAAACAGAATTGATCGAACATGTTCAGCGTCGGGTTGGGTTAGATATTGCATATGGAATCACCATTACTGTAAATGAAAAAACCCTGACGGGAAACAATATTGCCTTAATTAATAATGAGGAGGGAATTAAAGTTGTTAAGGAAGAATATGTTGATGAAGAAATAAATGTACAAATTTTGGGTGGAATAGCGCCTCGTGAAGGGAAAAATTATCCACCAGAGGAAGCGGGATGGTATATTTATTGTAATGGAAGATTAGTAGTTGCTGCAGATAAATCTTCTTTGACAACATGGAAGGACATGGAAAATAAAAGCAGCGGTATTTTGTTTCACAATAATTATGCTGGGTTCAGAGGGATTGTCTATTTCAGTTCTAAATATCCTGAAAAGCTACCTTGGAACACTACGAAAACAGGATTGGATGAAACCTCAAGCATATACTTGCGGGCAAGAGAAAAAATGCTTGAAATATTTAAGATTGTGAAAGGTACTATTGATGAAATTAGAAAAAATACAGAAGAAAAAGACGATGGAATAGAAGAGACTATTGCAAACATGCAAGGTGTAGAAATGACAGTAAGGAGCATGAGTAATATACAAAAAAACAGAGAAATAACTATAAAAAATATATCAATAACTACTGTTCCTAATGTTACTATAAATTATAAAAAACCCAAAAAAGAAGTCGAGGAATTGAAAAAAGCTTTGGGTGTAAAGTCCAATAAGGAAGTTGGAGAAAAAACTTTTGAATACTATAAAGATGCGGAGTGTTAATATATGCCAGGAAGTGACCAAAAAATAAACTATCAATATCGTCCAGCAAAATCAATTGAGAGAAAAATGTTATGTGATTTGATAAGAGAAATACAGCTAATTAGAGCAGATGGTGAAATGAGGTATATAGGTTTAGGGGCCAAATACTTTACCGATTTTCTTTTACTCCATAATGAATTTGGTATTACAGATATGATTAGTATTGAAGCGCAAAAAGACAGACAAATACGTTATGAGTTTAATAAACCTCTCAAATGCATTCAAATGTGGTATGGAACAACCAATGAAGTTTTACCTCAAATTTCTGGGTTCGATCAGAAAATGAACTTAATCTGGTTGGATTATGACGATTTGTTTGATGAGACTATGTTTGCTGATATAGAAACTATTTGTAGAAATATTAATGTTGGAAGTATGTTCTTTATCTCGTGTAATTATTCGTATAAGGGAGCAAATCAGTCCGAAAAAATGGAATCATTTAAGAACAGTGTAGGTGATTTCTTTGACGAAACAATTGAAAAGGCGAAATATACAACTAAAAAAATGCCTTACGTGGTAAAGAAAGTTGTCGAGAACCAAATTCATAAAACTATTGATATGAGGAATAGGACAGAACAAAACACTCTTGTGGAATACATGCAGCTATTGTTTTTGACATACCAGGATGGGGCTCCAATGATGACAATTGGGGGTATATTAGTTGATGAAGAATTAAAAGGAAAAATTATCGAAAGTAAAATAGTAGATAAGTATATATTCATATCCAATGGTGAGAATGTATTTTCGATAGATATTCCTGTATTAACAAATAAGGAAATTCAGCTAATTCTTAAGAGTCTGCCAATATCTGAGGAAGAATTTTTAGAGCATGAACAAGATTTTTATGGGATAGGATATGATGAAATATGCAAATTTGAGAAAATATACAGGTACTATCCTTATTATTCAGAAGGGGTATTTACTACATAAAATAATTTACAATTCCTGTGGACGAGAGGTACATTTATGTCATTAAGAGATATACCATTACGGTTAAGTTATAAAAGTAAAGGAAAAGAGAATTTATTAGATAATTTCTTAATACCAGGATTAAAGGAATCTGTAGTTTATAAGAGAAGTGTAGGTTTTTTCTCATCCAGTGTTTTTGAAATTATAGATGCAGGACTCAGTAAGTTTATTGAAAACGGTGGTTCTATTCAGGTTATATGTAGTCCTGAACTGAGTGAAAAAGATATAGATGCTATTAAATTAGGATACGAATTGAAGAATGCGGTTATTGAAAGAGCAATGCTGGAGGATTTGGAAAATTGCTTAAGCCAGATCAGTGATGAAAACATTAAAAGGTTGATTGATTTAATTAGGAAAGATCGCTTGAACATTATGGTTGTCGATGTTGATGACGAGATGGGCATATATCACGATAAGATTGGATTGTTAGAGGATTCGCAAGAAAATAAGGTTTTGTTTATTGGATCACCTAATGAATCTCGAAATGCTTATTGTGGAAATTATGAGAAGATTCGAGTGTCAGTAAGCTGGATTGAAAGCGATCTTCTAAGAATTCAAGATGATGAGGAAGAATTTGATTCAATTTGGAATGGAACACATGATTATATAAGCCGGACAGACTATACAGGTTTGGTTGGAAAGCATTTGAGTAACATATTAAATAAGCGTAGTACAAAGGAGACAGAGGTTCAGACAAACGCGGGTATAAAACTTCGCCCATATCAAAATGCAGCAATTAAAGCTTGGGTTGATAATGGAAAACATGGTTTCTTTGTTATGGCAACCGGTACAGGGAAGACTTGGACTGCAATTCATGCTGCATTGGAAGTTATTAGAGAGGAAAATATATTTCTTGTTATTTGTGCTCCTTATAAGCATTTAGTGAGACAGTGGTATGAAGACGTACATAGTGTTTTGCCAAATTGTAGAATAGTCATGGTTTCAAGCGAGAACCATAATTGGGAGAGCGAGCTGCTGGATGCTATATACAATTCCAAATACAACGCTGGGGGAACAGTTATTGCAATTTCTACGATAGTCTCTTTTAATTTAGAGCGTTTTGATAGAGTTGCCCAAAAGACCAGTATGAACAGAATGTTAATTGTTGACGAGGCACATAGATTCAAAAAGACAAGTGAACAAGTTCATAATTTTTACACGTATATGCTGGGACTAAGTGCTACCCCGTCCAGTAAAAAGAGCGATGAAATTGGTGAACAATTGATGGAATATTTTGGTGGTCAGGTGTATAATTTACCAATTGAGTACGCTATAGAGCATGATTATCTGGTTCATTATAATTACCATCCAATCTATGTGAGGAGTACATACGAGGAAGAAAGAAATTTTGAAAGATATACTAAACTTATACTATCTTGTTTCAAGGGCAATGTTTGTATAGATGTAGAAGGTCTTGCGAGATATAAACGGAGCAGGTTGCGAGTTATATCCATGGCAAAGGAAAAGATTGATAAAATCCAATGGATTTTAAGCCAAGTCAAAGAGAGGGATCATTTTATTGTCTACTGTGGAGATGGTAGATTGTTTGAAAATGATGTAGAAGAAGGAAAACGGCATATCCAGTTTATGCAGGAGGTTCTTAGAGAGCTAGGATATAGGGTTAATCAGTTTACAGCAGAGGAAAACATGAAAGAGCGTATGCAACTGGTTAACTCATTTAATAGGGGAATGATTGATGTATTAGTTGCCATAAGGTGTTTAGATGAGGGAATAAATATTCCCTCCATTGAGGGGGCATTGCTTTTATCCAGTAATGATGATTATAGAGAATTTGTTCAACGGAGAGGGAGAATTCTGAGAACATATAAAAGTGAGTTTACTGGAAAAGAAAAAGGTGCGGCAAATATTTACGATGTGGTTGTGTTGCCAAGTAATTCTATGTCAAATTTTGCTTTGATAGAGTTAAGAAGATTCTATGAATATGCAAGATTAGCTGACAATGTAGATGATTGTGTTCATGAGTTAGAGTCTTTGGCAATGCAATATGGTCTAGATATGGATACTATCAAGCAGACTGAAGATAATGAGGAGGATTTAGATGAATAGTACAGAAAAAATAGAAAATATAGTAAAAGAAATAATAGGAATAGAGAAATTGTCAATGCAAAAACGCTATAATTCTATTGGTGGAGAAAATGAAAAGTTTTATACATCTAAAGCTGACACAGAAGTTGTAAATAGTATTTTAACATTACTTGAAAAAGGCGAAAAGGATGGCGAAAGATGAAGATTAAAAGTATAGAGTATTGTAATTTTAGGAATTTTGCTGAACAAGGAAAAATAGAGTTTGCCACAGATGGTTCTATGACTGTGATTTATGGAACTAATGGAGATGGAAAGACGACTCTCCATCAATTATTTCAATGGATCTTATACGGAAAAGTAAATTTTAATAGAACTACTTCTGCTGATAAATTGTATAATCTGGAAAAAGGGAAAAAATTATCCCCAGAGTGTTCTTTTAAAGTTTGGGGGCAGATTGAGTTCGAGCATAATTCTGAAGATTATTTGGTAAGGCGTGAATGGGAATATTATAAGAATAAAGAGGGTGATATTTCGCATAAATCTGCGGGCGATGAGTTCTTTGTCCAAAAAATGAATGGAAAAGAAGCGGGAAAAGATCTGGACAGGCCTAATGCAGTAATAGAAGATGTTTTGCCGTCTGGTTTGGCGCCATATTTCTTTTTTGATGGAGAAACAATGATTGCTGATCTAAAAATAAGAGGAACAGATTCGGCGAAAACATTGAAAAAAGCGTTACATTCGATTTTTGAGTTGGAAATATACGAAAAGGCTCTTACGGATATAGGATCAAAGGCGAAAACGCAATCAACATTAGGTCAGCTAGAGCGGAAAAGAAAGGATGCACAGGAGAAAGCAACAACGGAAACAAAACAGAAAGAGTATATTCGAGATATTACAATTTTGGATGAAAAGCTTGAGTTGATCGATAATGAGAATTTTGAATACGAATCTCGACTGGAGGAATATACCAGAAGGATTAGTGAAATCTCAGAATTAATTGGAACAAATAAATCCAAGAAGCAGCTTGAAAGAAATAGGGGAGCGTTTGTAGGAAACATTTCAAAGTATGATGGTGATATTAAGGAAAAGATGATTGGCTTTGGAGGGGAAATAGATGCAAATTATGCATATTTATTGCTCACAGGCGTCATACAAGATGCCAAGAAAAGACTATATATGCAGGTTCAAAGTGAAGAAAAAAAAATAATCCCAGGATTGGCAAAGGAACTTTTGATTAGTCTTATTCAAGATCCGAATCATAAGAAATGTATTTGTGGACATGAAATAGGACGTGAGGAAATAAAAGTATTGGAAGAATGGAAAAGCTATTTTCCCCCTGCATCTTACAAGTCTACATATGATAAGTTTACTAGAAATGCTAATAAGTTTTCTCGTTCTTATGATGAGAAGAAACTTTTGGGTTATTTTAAAGATATATTGGAGTTAAAAGATCGGATAAGGGAGGCAGAGGAACAAATCGCAGATATCGATAAAGAACTAAGTGGGGCGGGTAATATAGACGACCTTATAAGCGAAAGAATGGATATAGAAAAAAAGATAAAAGAAATCAATAACAATATATCAGAAAATAATAAAAGGAAAGGTGAATTTGAACATCAAAAGAAGATTAGAGAAAGAGCAGTTCAGAATATAGAGAATGCTAGTGCCGAAGTACAAAAGTATCAAGGATGGATTGAGTTAATGGAGGGTGTTTCAACGGCAATTAGAGGAATGCTTGTTTTGGAAACAAGAGAGTATAGCAAAATGTTAAGAAAAGAAATACAGGATTTGATTGACTCCATGCTCACAAGCAAAAGAGAGGTTTTTCTAAATGAAGATTTTCAATTGCAGGTTAAAGATAGTTATGGGGATGAATCTAAATCAGAAGGACAGTTTGCTGTAATAAGTTTTGCCTATATTGGAGGAATTTTGAAAGTATTAAAAAATCACGAAAAATTATCAGGGAAAGAGTACCCGCTAATTTTAGATGGTCCTTTTTCAAAGTTGGATGAAGAACAAAAACATAATGTTGTAACAGAAATTCCTCGATATGCTCCGCAGGTAGTTATTTTTTCAAAAGATCCATTGGAGAAATTTGTTGAGGAGGGAGCCATTGGTAAAACCTGGACCATTCAAAGTAATGACGAGAAGAATTATGCGGTTGTGAGGGAGGGATTTTTATGGAAATAAGATCAGACTTAATTTTTAAAGGCCCTACTTGGAGTAAAGTTGATCGAGGATATCGTAAAAAGTTTTTTGAAACTCAATGGGGAATTTTTAAAATTTGTCTGTCAATAGGTATTCTTTATGATATACAGTTGGATGATGAAAAATCGGATTTAGAAGAAGATGGGCTTGATATTCCACGTACAATGTTTAATCGAAATGGTGCGGAAATGCAATTCTTTTTTCAGACGGCGATTTTGACTTCACGCTGTGTGGAACTAAGTGAAAAAGATAGATTGTATTTAGCCTTTTCAGAGGAAATCCCAGAGGAGGAGTTGGAGGGGGAGGATGCAGAACTGCTAAAACGAGGGGTAAGCGAAACTGCCTTAAAGTTTAATAAAATCGATTTTTTGAGGAAATTTGCTAATTATGGTGCACAAAAGCTCAATGAGTGTCTTTCAATTAATGACAGTGAGACGATGGAAAGTTTGATAGAATTCCTAAATGCATCATATAAAGGGGAAACAGAGGAACTACAAGCATTGATGAAAGTTGAATCATTGATAGATGATATAGACTAAATAAAAAATTTGGTTGACAAGCAGTACCTACTTAAGTATACTACTTAAGTAGGTACTGCTTGCGTGGAGGTTATACGATGAATTATTGCTATAGATTTCCAGTAGTTAAAGGGATACAAGCAGGAAGAGAGTATTTTATAGCAATGGTCCCCTTAAATATGCTTAGAAAATTATTTCCTGATGATGAGGAATATGTTTTGCCAGAGTTTCGAGCACAGAGAAAGTTGAATGAGGCTAGAATTCCTGAAATCAAAAAATATATTATTAATAATCAAGAAACATATGTGTTTTCAGCATTGGCAGCTTCAATTGATGGAAAATTTAAGTTTATTCCCTCAGAGCAAGGAGAAATAGGAGTGCTTGAGGTTGATATGTCTGCTAAATTTTTGATTAATGATGGACAGCATAGGAAAGCGGCAATCTTAGCTGCTATTGAAGAAAATCACGATCTTGACAATGAAACAATTTCTGTAGTTTTTTACGAGGATCAAGGGTTGGCGAGGAGCCAGCAGATGTTTACGGATTTAAATAAACATGCTGTGAAGACTTCCAATTCCATCGCAGAATTGTATGATTCCAGAGATGCGTTAGCTGTAACAACCAGAAAAATTATTTCTGAAAATGAATTTCTCAATGAATATGTGGATAAAGAAAAGGATTATCTGGGCAAATATTCGTCTGCGCTGTTTACGTTGAATACTTTTTATACGTCAAATAAAAGAGTTTTGAGAAGAGGAGTCTGTGACCAACAATTTGAAATTTTTCTTAAGAATTTCTGGGGACTTATTGTTGCAAACATGGTTCCTTGGAATGACGTAAAGAATAAAGAAATAAGCAAAAAGGAACTTCGGGAACAATATATTGCAACGCAGGCAGTTGTAATCCAAGCATTTGGAAGAGTTGGCGCATATTTATATGAACATCCAGAATATAGATTGGAGAAGTATCTCTCGAAAATCTCCAAAATAAATTGGAAGAGGAGTTCTGGTGATTGGAAGATGAGAGTAATTCGTAGCAATGGGCACATGATTAATAATGGAGATGCAATTTTGCTTGCGGGAAATGTAATTAAAAACTATTTAGGGCTTCCGCTCACAGAAGACGAGGCCACAGCAGAACAGAAATTTACGGGAAATATGTTGTAGAGGTGACAAATGGGAAAGAATACAACACATGTAGTAGATAAGCGAGACGTGACAATTACAAAGGATATTGTGGATGGCCTTATGGAGACAATTAGGAATTTATATTTGGCGGACGATATTCCCTGGGTAATAGGGTACTCTGGAGGGAAAGATAGCACTGCAACATTACAGCTAGTATGGCTAGCATTGTCAGCGTTGCCCGTGGAACAAAGGGAGAAAACAGTTTATATTATTAATACCGACACGATGGTAGAATCGCCAGTAATTGAAAAATGGGTAGAGAGGTCGCTGAAACTAATGGATGAATCAGCTAAAGATAATCGACTTCCCTTTGTGACCTATAGGTTGACTCCAAATCCCAATAATACTTTTTGGGTTAATTTTATTGGCAGGGGATATCCGTTTCCGAGAAAGAAACTTCGGTGGTGTACAGATCGTTTGAAGATCCAGCCAGTTAATAATTTTGTGAAATCTGCTATTGCAAAACATGGTGAAATTATCATGGTTCTTGGCACCAGGAAAGCAGAGAGCCAAAGGCGGGCAAGAACTATGGCATATTATGAAAAAAGGCGAGTTCGTGAACTATTGAGTCCAAGTCCAACGATGGCAAATGAGCTTGTGTTTTCTCCATTGGAGGATTGGAATGACAATGACGTTTGGGTTTTCTTGATGCAGTATAAAAATCCGTGGGGATATTCAAATCAGGAGTTACTTACATTATATCGTGGGGCAACAGCTGATAATGAGTGTCCCATGATGGTGGAGAAAGACTTGCCGAGTTGTGGGAAAAGTCGATTTGGATGTTGGGTTTGTACTATGGTTGAAAAGGATAAGTCTATGGAGGCTATGATCGCAAATGATGACGAAAAATCATGGATGGCTCCATTACTTGAGTTTAGAAATCGCTTTGGAGATGAGGAAAAGGATCGGGAACGAAGAAGTTTTAGGAAGATGCAGGGATATTTGCAGGGGAGTTATGGGAAATTGCACCATGGGCCTTACAAAAAGGAAGTGAGAGAACAGTGGCTTCGTGAATTATTAGAGATTCAACATAATATTAATGAAAATGGCCCTGAGGAATTTGCAGATTTAGAACTTATTACCCTGGAGGAATTGCGTAATATCAGGCGGATTTGGGTATATGAAAAACATGAGTTTGATGATTCGCTGCCAGATATTTACGAAACTGTTATGAAAAAGCCATTTGATGATTCGGAATGGATTGGGGCGGAAACATATGGCCATGTTGAATGGGATATTTTAAGGGAGATATGTCGGGAGTTATTTCATGACGAAGAATTATCATTTGAACTATTATATAGCTTGATTGATATTGAAAATCAAGCTAATAGCATAAGTCAAAGAAAAGGAATTTTAGATTCTCTGGAAAATTGCATCAAGCATAATTTTTATATGAATGAGGAAGATGCAACGTCATACTATACTAAACAGTTGGAAAGAAAAAAAAGTATGGGTGGGCGCTATAACGAGAAGTTTTTTACACACATCCAAGAAGAGGGCGAAGAATTTGAGGATGTTCCAGAAGAGGACGTAAACAAATGATTATTAAGGAATTAGTATTACATAATTTTGGCGTGTATGCATCTACAAACAAATTTATATTTCATGGAGAAAAGCCAATTGTACTGATTGGTGGCATGAATGGCAGAGGCAAAACTACATTTTTAGAGGCCGTTTTGCTGGCTCTATATGGCTCCAATTCATTTGCATATAGTGAAAGTAGATATAAAAGTTTTGGCCAGTATTTAAAGTCTTTTGTAAATGTGGCAGACGGCACTTTTTTTACATATGTAGATTTGGAATTTGCAATGGATTCTAAAGGTGATGAAGTATATAGAGTGCGTCGAGAATGGGATGGGAATAAGAAAAGAACAAATGAAATAATCCGGGTATACAAGAATCATGAATATAATTCATTTTTAACTGATAATTGGGCAATGTTTATTGAAAGTATTTTACCAAGCGGCCTTTCTAATTTCTTTTTCTTTGATGGTGAAAAAATTGCTGAATTAGCGGTTGACAATACAAGTAATCAAATGAAAGAATCTATTAAATCGTTGTTAGGTATCACTGTTTTGGATTATCTGGATAGTGATCTTGACAGGATTATAAACAGAACTGCTAAAAATCGAGTTGATAAGGAAGAAGTTAAAACTGCCGAAAAATTGAAAATGCAAAAAGATGCTGCAATAACGGCTTTTAACTGTGCGGAGTTAGCACTCGCTGAACTTGAAGAGAAAAGAACTAAAGTTCAGCAGGAATTGGAAAGTATGCGTCAGAATTATGCCATGAAAGGGGGAGATCTTGTTACACAACAGCAGGAGCTATTTCAGAAACGAGCAGATATTTCCTATAAGATTGAAGTTGCTAAGGAGCAATTGACTCTTGATGCTGCATCAGAATTGCCACTCGTATTAGTTAAGAATCTGTTGCGAAACATTAGGGAAAATGCAGAAATTGAACATGATAGCAAGGTGTTGGACATAGCGTTAAAGAAAATGCAAAAATTATCTATTGAATATGAGAATTATAATGAAGTTGATGCCGAGGCAGTTTCTCGTTTTATGGGGTTTGTGACAGGAAAAACGGCAAATAGGAGTAAACAATTTACTTATAATTTATCGGACACATCTCTGTTTAAGTTACAGGTTCTTTTGGATGGCCAATTATTGGAAAAGAAGATTTCGGTACAAGAAAGGCAAAAAAAACTGATTAGTTTACAAGCAGAATCTGATCAGATAGATAATTATTTAGCTGTAGATATTGATGAGAAAGCTGTAGTAAGAATTTATAGGCGCATAAAAGAGCTTGAGCAGCAACTGCTTGATTTGGATTTACAGATTGCCGGAAAAATGAATGAGAGAAGGACATGTAAGGGGGAGTTGGTCGCAGCAACAACAACGTTCAATAAATATATTGAGAGTTATCTGAAAAAAGTTGAATTGAATGACGATAGTGATCGGATTATTAAATATTCTCATATGGCAAAGACAGTTTTAGAGCAATATAAAGTACGTTTGCAGGAAAAGAAAGTATTTGTTGTTGCAGCTACAATGACAGCATGCTATAAGAAATTGGCTAATAAGAAAAACCTAATAGAAAGAATCGAGATGGACCCCATCACATTAGATCTAAAATATGTGAAAAAAGATGGAGAGGAGATAAATAAGTCATCTTTGTCAGCGGGCGAAAAACAACTGATGGTAATTTCGTTTTTGTGGGCGTTAGCATTATGCTCAAAAAGGAAATTGCCAGTGATCATTGATACGCCTTTGTCCCGATTGGATTCTGCCCATAGAGTTGCTATAATCCAGACATATTTTCCGTACGCAAGTGAGCAGACGATAATTTTGTCTACGGACTCGGAAATTGATCAGAGCAATTATGAGATTATGAAAAATAATATTGGGGATGAATTTACTTTGATTTACGATGATAGTACTGGAGCTACAACTATTAGGGAAGGTTATTTCCCGGAGGTAAAGGGATGATTGTAAAACAGATTAGGCTTTCTAGTCAGGCGAAAGAGAAACTTTCAAGGCTAAAAGGTAAGACGGGTATTAAGAATTGGAATATTTTGTGTAGGTGGGCATTTTGCTTTTCATTACATGAGAATACAGTTCCTACGAACATTCCGATCAATGCGGATAGTAATGTAGAAATGTCTTGGTATACTTTCGCAGGTGAGTATAATGAAATATATGAGGCGCTGATAGTGGAATGGTGTTTAGAGAAAAAAATTGAACCAACGGATGAGAACCTTACTAATTATTTTAGGTTACATTTAGAAAGAGGAATCTCTTATTTGGCTGGTACGAATTTTATCAAGAGTTTGGACGATCTTATAAATATAGCAACAGAGGCATGATATATGAGTGTTTATTTAGACTACAATTCATCGACACCAATTGATGAACGAGTGCTGGAACATATGGTTCATGTATATCGGAATGATATAGGGAATGCGGATAGCCGCACGCATATATTTGGAGAGCGTTCCAGAAAAATAGTAGAAAGTGCCAGGAGACAGGTAGCCTCCATATTAGGAATTAAGAATGATGAGGTTTTTTTTACAAGCGGCGCTACTGAAAGTAATAATATTGCAATTCAAGGGTTGAAAACATATGGGATTGCTGCGAACAAGAGACATATCATAACTACGGCAGTGGAACATAAAGCTGTTTTGGAATCGGTAAGGGCTATGCAAGAATTAGGTTTTGATGTGGAATTTGTTGCGCCTAATCAATCAGGTAGAGTCTTGGCTGAGGATGTATTATCTAAAGTTCGTCAGGATACTTTGGTAGTAAGTATAATGCATGTGAATAATGAAACAGGAATTATTCAGCCGATTAAGGAAATTGGTGATAGACTAGCAGAGAAGAATATTTTGTTTCATGTAGATGCAACGCAGAGTTTTGGAAAGCTAGTTGAGGAGTTGCGGAGTGTGAATTATGATATGCTTTCCATGAGCGCTCACAAATTTGGAGGTCCGCAGGGAGTTGGCGCATTGATTCTCCGCAAGAAACATTATAAATTGCCGCCAGTCAAGGCGATTGTATGTGGAGGACAACAAGAACAGGGAATTAGGCCAGGGACTATTCCTGTAGCCCTAGTAGCCGGATTGGGAAAAGCATGTGAACTGGCTGAAATGGAGTATAAGGAAAATGATAAGAAATGCAGATTGATAAAAGAAAAAATGTTGTTCATGTTACAGAGATCAGGTTTGGATTATAGGATTAATGGAGAACAAACCTATTGTATTTCAGGTACAATGAATATCTGTATATGTGGTGTGCAATCAGAAGCTCTTATGCTTTTGGTCAAGGATTACTGTGGAGTATCTAATGGGTCAGCTTGTAATTCTAATTCTTATAATCCAAGTTATGTGTTAGCAGCAATGGGAATTCCATTAGATCAAATTGAAAGTTCAATCAGAATCAGTTGGGGAGCTGGTATTACAATTAATGATGTAGAAGAATCTTTTGGAGCTCTTTTAGAGGCAGCCAGGGAATTGGTGTGGTGATGAAAATGAAAGAGACGGCTGGTAAAAGACCATACTAAAAACGTAAAAATTGTATAAAGTGAATAACTATAAGGAATGGCAAGTAAGGGGGCATATAAAGAAATTATGCGGGAGGACTTGCGGGACTGCATCAAAAACCCGGCTCTTGCGCAGCACATGAAGGACATCTTGGAATACAGAACGATGGAATACTACCGGAGGAGATACACGGAGAAATAAATGTCCGCGCCACAGGGAAACTAGCCGCATAGCCCAAAACGCAGGAAAGGCAGGTACTCACACATGCTTTTTAGCAGAAAAACAGATAAAAAGACCACAGACAAATCCCCCACAAAGAGCTACGATCCCGAAACCCAGCGCCCGGTGCTGCTCTGCAGTATCTGCACCGGCGAGCAGGTGGCGGGATTCAAAGATATCCGCACCGGAAAGTTTGAGGAGATCACACTGATCCGGGACGACCGGGAGCTGCGGGAGTTTATGGAGACCTATGGGATTGATAAGGTGACTAAGGAGTATTGACGGCGGGATAGCGCAAACGGGAGGAAGACATGAATCAGAAACTCCGCTGCCAGGCGCAGCAGATCATGGAGTACGCCATCGGAAAATCGCTGCCCGACAGGGCGGTGGCCGAGGCGTTGGAGCAATATGACTTTTCAGGCAGAATCTATCTGGTTGCCATCGGCAAGGCTGCCTGGCAGATGGCGAACGCCGCTGTGCGTTGTCTGAAAGTGCCCGTTGTGGACGGCATAGTGCTCACCAAGTACGGGCACATGAAAGGGGACATCCCGGGAGTGCGCTGTTTTGAGGGCGGACACCCTATTGTGGACGAGAATGGTCTGGCTGGCACCCAGGCCATTTTGGATATGACAGCCAATTTGACGGCCCAAGACAGGGTGCTATTTCTGATTTCAGGCGGCGGCAGCGCATTGTTTGAAAAACCGCTTGTGCCCCTCTCCGCTCTGCAGGAATTAAACCGGCAGCTGCTCGCCGCAGGAGCCTCCGTCACGGAGATAAACATTTTGCGCAAACGCCTGTCTGCCGTGAAAGGCGGGCGTTTTGCAAAATGGTGCGAACCGGCCCATATAGATTCCGTTATCCTGTCGGATGTGCTGGGGGACCCGCTGGACATGATTGCCTCCGGGCCTGCGGCGCCGGACCGCTCCACCTGTGAGGACGCCCTGGGGATTGTGAAAAAGTACGGGCTGGAGGTGCTGGAGGAGGTTCTTGCCTGTCTGGGGCAGGAGACTCCCAAACAGCTGGGGCATGTGTCCAACCGTGTGATTGGCAGCGTGGCGCAGCTCTGTCAGGCGGCGGCAGAGAAATGCCGGGAGCTGGGCTATGAGACGCATATTTTGACGGACCGCATGTGCTGCGAGGCCAGGGAGGCGGGGCGTTTTATGGCCTCCATAGCCGGGAGTGGTCTGGGGACCGGAAAAAGAGCCTATGTGGCGGGCGGCGAGTGTGTGGTGCATCTGCACGGAAAAGGACTTGGCGGCAGGAACCAGGAGCTGGCTCTGGCAGCGGCGGAGGGCCTGGCGGGTCTTTCCGGTGTGGCCTTGTTCAGCGTGGGTTCCGACGGGACGGACGGGCCTACGGACGCGGCGGGCGGATATGTGGACGGGGACAGCCTGGCGGCGCTGGAGGCCAGAGGAATCCATTTGCAGGACGCCCTTGCCGACAACGACTCCTACCATGCGCTGGAGGCCGTGGGAGGGCTGTTAAAGACCGGCCCCACGGGTACGAATGTGAATGATTTTACGGTGGTGCTGATTGATGTTTAGTTTCACGAATAGAAATCAACCGCTGATTGAGAAAAAAACTCAAAACCATGTTGATTTTTGCAGGGAAGTGGGTATAATAGGTGTTGGGAGGCGTATGCCATGTTGATACAATTTCGTTTTAAGAATTATAAATCTTTTAGAGATGATACGATTTTAGATCTCTCCGCGACCAAAATTACCGAGCATTCTGAGCGAGTTATTTCTGCCGGATATGAAAAGCTTTTGCCTACGGCTGCCATCTTTGGTGCCAATGCCAGCGGTAAATCAAATGTAATCGAAGCGTTTCGCTATATGGCGACTTATATAATGGAGTCTTTTTCGTATGGCGGTGATCCGAACGATAAAAAATCTAAGAGCAGGAGATTGAAATGTACTCCCTTTTTGTTTGATGCTACCAGCATGGAGGCCGAATCCTCTTTTGAAGTCTACTTTATAGATACTGAGGGACGAGGATGTAAGTCGTACAACTATGGATTTGTGTTGAATCAGCACGAAATTGTTGAAGAATGGCTCAATACAAAGGCCAAGACAGCCCGTGAATATAAGCGTGTTTTTTATCGCGACAGAGAAGAACTGGATCTATCCGGTATTCCGGATAAGAGTCAGGAACTTATTCGGATATCCCTGAACAAAGAGGCGCTGATCGTCTCGTTAGGAGCAATGTTGAAGATTGAAAAATTGAAATTCGTTAGGGATTGGTTTTACAGCACAAACTTTGCAAACTTTGGTGATCCTCGTGAGAATATAATTCTTTCCCGTGTTTTCCCAGATGGATTTGTAGAGGACAAAATTGTTCAGGATAAAGTTGTGACATATCTCTCAGCGTTTGATTCTTCTATTATTGGTTTCAATGTCGAATTTGTGAAAGAGGATGATGGGGAAATAAATCAGGCTAAAATTGATGCGATTCATCGTGTGGTTAACGGCGGAACCACATCTATTCCGCTGGAAGAGGAATCTGCCGGAACTTTAAAGATGTTTGCGCTATACTCTATCCTGCAGGATACATTTGAAAATGGCGGAGTGTTGTTTATCGATGAACTGAATGGCAGACTGCATCCCCTGCTGGTCAGGACGTTTCTTCTCACTTTTTTGAATCCGGAAATAAATCCGAACCATGCACAGTTGATATTTACCACTCACGATGCCTGGCAGCTTTCCAATAATTTGCTCAGGCGCGATGAAATCTGGTTCACTGAAAAGGATGATAATGGAGTTTCCACGCTGTATTCGCTTGCTGATTTTGTGGATGAAGACGGTATAAAAATCCGTAAGGACGAAAGCTATGAGAAAAATTATCTGTTCGGAAAATATGGAGCCGTACCTTCGTTGAAATATTTTGATATGTTTGGGGAGAAGTGAGTATGGCAAAAGCAGATAGAAGGGGAAAACGTAAAGGGCGGGAAAACTTTTGCACAAGAGTACCGGATTTGGGATACTATTTCATTGTAACAGATACAAAGGAAACAGAAGAAAACTATATGTATAGTCTTAGAAATGCACTTCCTAAGGATTTACAGGGGCGAATTGTTATCAAAGTTTCCAAAGCCAAGACGGACGAACTTGTTGAGACATGTAAAGAGCAAGCGGCTATGGAGCCCCAATACGGAGAACCGTGGATTGTTTTTGATCGGGATCAAGTGGCTTGCTTTGATCAGATTATAGAAAAAGCCAGGCGGGAGCGCGTCAATGTGGGATGGTCTAATCCCTGCATAGAGATTTGGTTTGATGCTTATTTTGGGAAAATGCATAGCTATTCGGATTCTGTTACATGCTGTAGAGAGTTTGCCAATACTTTTGAGAAGAAGACTGGACAAGAATACAAAAAGTCCAGTGATCAAATCTATGCTATGCTGAATCGCTATGGCAATGAGACGGAAGCTGTTAAGATAGCAGAAAACCGCCTCCGACAGTATTTGAGGGATGGAATTGACAAACCCTCAGAGATGTGTCCATGTACAACAGTACATAGGTTGGTAAATGAAATAAAGGATAAAATAGTATTCAGCTACTCCAAAGACAAGGACGCCAGCTATGGGACTTATACAGAACATCATTGAACAATACAGGCAGAGAGCAGAGGACAGGAACAAAGCCTGCGAGCAATATATCATACAGATGGATCGTGCCCTGCAGGAGATAAATGGACTGTTTGCCGATCCGAATTCTAGCATAGACCCGGAGAAAGAGGCTCAGTGGTATGCCCGTAATTCCTTTTTGCTGACGAGTCCCGACGTGCAGAGGACAAGAGGGGCGGCTCGTTTCGGCGAGCTGGCAGCCAGGCAGGGGCAGCTGCGACAGGCCGCTGGGATATTAAAACAGCAGATTGGCCTTCACAACGAGAGAGTTCTCCAGATGAGAATACGCAATGCCTATGCGCTGATCGGCAAAGTGGAGGGCCGGGAGTTGGATGGTCAACAGATGGCGTGTATCGTCAAGGAGGCCCACAGCCATCTGGTGCTTGCGGGCGCAGGGACAGGAAAGACAACTACGATTGTGGGAAAGATCAAATATCTGGTTAAATCAGGGCAGTGCAGACCGGAGGACATTCTGGTATTATCTTTTACCAAGGCCTCCGCAGCGGAGATGAGTCAGCGTATTGACCGGGAGACCGGCTGCCACATAGACGCCTTTACCTTTCATAAGCTGGGAATAAATATTATCACACAGGTCGAGGGGATCGTCCCCAAAATCTCTCAAACAGATATGCGGAAATTTATCATGGAACAGCTGCGGCTCCAGATGCGGTCAGAGAGATATCTGTTGCTGCTGAGTTCGTATTTGTTGAATCATCGTGTTCTGGCCAGATCTGAATTCGATTTTCAGAACATGGAGGAGTACCGGGAATATTTGCAATTAAATCCACCCACTACACTGGGAAACGAGACGGTAAAGAGCTATGGCGAGATGGAGATCGCGAATTTTCTGGCGCAGAACAATATCTCATATATCTACGAGCAGCCATACAGGATCGACACCCGTACTGCGGAATACGGACAGTATAAACCGGATTTTTATTTGCCGGATTATGATATTTATATTGAGTACTTTGGCGTCAATAAAAAAGGTGAAGTGCCCTCCTATTTCCGGGGGAGGTCTGGGATGACGGCGTCGCAGGCTTATCAGGCATCCATGGACTGGAAACGCCGTACACACCGGGAGAACGGCACAATTATGGTGGAGTGCTACGCCTATGAAAATATGGAGGGAACTCTGCTGGACAATCTGAAACAGAGACTGGCGGAACATGGGGTGGAGCTGTCGCCCAAGAGCGCACAGGAGCTGTGGGAGCAGGCGGCGTCTGGCGGGGATACGGTGCTTGTCGGGGTAGCGGCGCTGTTGGAAACGGTGATTAATCTGATTAAGAGCAACGGCTACACGATTTCCACAGTGCGGCAGATGAACGGAGGCATTCACGCCCTCCGCAATGCGCTGGTTCTGTCGCTGGCAGAACCGATTTTTAACGCATATGATTCCGGTCTGAGAGAGCGCGGGGAAATAGATTTTAACGATATGATCCACTTGGCTACACGGTATGTAGAACAGGGAAAATATGTGAATCCTTACAAATATGTGATTGTGGATGAATACCAGGATATCTCCCGTTCCCGTTTTGCGCTGCTGGACAGGATGAGGAAATCCGCCGACTATGCACTGTTTTGCGTGGGGGATGACTGGCAGAGCATCTATCGTTTTGCGGGCAGCGATATCGGATTTATCCTGAATTTCCAGCACTATTGGGGCGCTGCGGAGACCAGCAGGATAGAGACTACATATCGTTTTTCGCAGCAGCTGGCCGAAATCAGCGGCAATTTCATTATGCGCAATCCGGCTCAGATGAGAAAGTCTATCCGGGGAAAGGCAGACGCTGCCGGATTTCCCATGGGAGAGATCAGCGCCTACACGGATAAGTATGCCATACAATTCATGGTGGAAAAGCTGGACGATCTGCCTCAAAACAGCAGTGTATTTTTTATAGGGAGATACTCTTTTGACGCGGAACTGTTAAAGGATAGCGGTCTGCTTGCCTGTCGGTATGACAACGTCAGGGAGCAGGTGGAGGTGAAATATCGTAATCGGCCTGACTTGCAGATGTATTTTGTCACCGCACACAAGTCCAAGGGCCTGCAGGCAGATTATATTTTTATCATCAACAACAGAAATGCCAGGATGGGTTTTCCCAGCAAGATACAGGATGCTCCCATATTGCAGTTGCTGCTTGAAAAGTGCGACCAATATCCTGACGCCGAGGAGAGGCGGCTGTTCTATGTGGCGCTGACAAGGGCGCGGCAGAAGGTTTTTATTCTCACTGTGGAAAAACAGGAATCCTCCTTTGTAAAGGAGCTAAAATTCCAGTATGGTGAAAGGCTCAGGCAGGAGCGGTTCAGCTGTCCCCTCTGCGGCGGGAAATTGCAGAAAAAGTCTGGTCCCTACGGTGAATTTTGGGGGTGCAGCAATTACAAGACCAGGGGCTGTAAATATACCAGAAACCTGAAATAGAAACCGCAGTAAAACCGGGATACCCTGCCGGGGAATCGAATTAAGCATGCCCGACAGCAGGTGTCTTATCGGCAGTCCATGTTGCAGGAAGTATTAAAAAAGCATGAAAAATAGTATAAATTCTATTGCTCTTTTAAAAGAATATGATACAATGACTTTGTCCATGGCAAAAAATGGAATCATGCGGGCGGCAGCAGGACACAAATGCTGCAGCCACCAAATAAATGAAAGACGAGGAATCAAATTATGAAAAAGAAATTATGCGGAATCTTAACAATAGGATTTGTCATAGCGGCGGTACTTTCCGGCTGTGGCAAACCGGGCCAGGGTTCGGACCCCGTGCCCGGCGGCCAGAGTCAGGGAGGAACTATTGAATCCGGGCAGCAGGAGTCCAGCCAGCCCGTCGGGCAGGAGTCCGAACAGGACGAGCTATTATCCGGCAAGCACCATGTCAAGATCAATATGAAGGATCTCGGCACCATCGAGGTGGAGCTGGATGCGGATCAGGCTCCCATCACCGTGACCAATTTTGTGAATCTGGCCAACGACGGTTTTTATGACGGTCTGACCTTTCACCGCATCATAGAGGGCTTTATGATGCAGGGCGGCGATCCCAACGGCAACGGCAGCGGCGGCTCCGAGCAGGAGATCAAGGGGGAATTCAGCCAGAACGGCGTGAACAACACCCTGTCCCACACCCGGGGAGCTATCTCCATGGCCCGGACCACTATCCCGGACTCCGCCAGCTCCCAGTTTTTTATCATGCACCAGGACGGCACTTTTCTGGACGGCCAATACGCCTGTTTCGGCTATGTGACCAGCGGCATGGAGATTGTGGATGAGATCTGTGAAAATGCGGTGGTGACGGACGACAACGGCACAGTCCCGGCGGAGTACCAGCCGGTGATTGAGAGCATTGAGGTGGTGGATTAGTCCGGCGGGAAAAATAGACGCCAGATAAACGGCAAAGGGGTTGACGGGGGATGAATGCGGTATACAGGGATATTTTCCGGGCGATTCACGAGGGGAAATGGCTCAGCATCGAATATCTGAACCAGGAGGAAAAAACTACAAAATATTGGATCGGCATCAGGGATATAGACGTACACAGGAGAGTTATGGCTGTGGACGGCCTGCACTTAGGCCACTATACGGTGGCCGATCTCAAAATCCGCATTGATTCCATTCAGTCCTCCCAGGTGGTGGACGGCTCCTACTGTCCGGTGAATGAGAAACTGGTGGAGGATATCTACCTGAATCCCCACAAATATAAGTCTTTGTTTGACAATGTGGCCAATCTCAAGATATTGAACTATCTTGAGATGTGCAACCGTCTGGATACCACACCCTATATTTCGGACTTTGAGTTAGTCAAGTATCTGGACCGGGAGAAACTGACCGGTGAGTACTATGAACTTAGCGAGGAACAGTTTCAGAAGATTGTAAAGAGTTTTCAGTACAGAACCAGCCAGCCCCAGCGCCGGGACGGGTCTCTGCGTCTGCAGCAGCTGGCCATGAATGTGTTGAGTATCCGTATGGAAAAGAGTCTGCATGTGCTGGCCTATCGCAGCCTGAATCTGGACATCAAAAAAAGGGTGCTGCGCCCGGATGAGGAGATCACGATCTGCACGGAGTTCACCGTGGATGGCACGACGCAGAGTATCCGAAGATATCTGGATGCGGAGGACTATGAGCTGCTCGGGGATTTCACCCAAAATCAGGAGAGGATCAAGGACTGCATCAACAGGCATACCCAGCGGCGTAATGGCCTGGTGGATGATATGCCTTACATTATCGGACTGGGGATGGACATTGCCCTGGACCTGCACAAGGAATATAAGGCCATTATGAAACTGTATCAGGAGGATAGGGTTCCTGTGCCCATTCGGGCCTTTTTCGGAGATTTGCTGGAACGTCCCCGCGCCAGGCAGGCCAGCCCCATAACTCTGATTAACCAGCGTGTCAATATGGATCAGCTGCTGGCCATCAACAACGCCATGAAATATCCGGTGGCCTATATTCAGGGACCGCCGGGCACCGGCAAGACCAATACCATTCTAAATACCATCATGACTGCTTTTTTCAATGACAAGACCGTGCTCTTTGCATCCAATAACAACCATCCCATAGACGGCGTATGTGACAAGCTGACCAGTCTGCAATACCATGGAAAACCCATCTCCTTTCCCATTCTGCGTCTGGGGAAACGGGACTTGGTACAGCAGGCCATCCTATATATCAGGGATTTGTACCGGCGGACTCAGTCTGTGTCGGTGTTCGAGGGGACGCTGGGGCGCAACAAGGATGAGCGGAAACAGCGGGCCAGAAAGCTTTCGGATTTGCTCAAAAAATATGACGACATGCTGGATTATCAGGAGCGCCGAGAGACCATAGAGCGCATGCTGGAGTACCAGCGCGGCCATGAGATGTCTGCCCAGATGCTCCCCTTTCAGGCGGACCTGAGCGGCAGACAGCTAAATCAGATCGAAAAACGTTTGTCGGCCATGGGCGAAGTGTCGGAGGAACAGGCTGTGGCGCTGGTGGATGATGATGTGGAGGAGTTGAAAAAATATCTCTACTACACCGGAGCGAGCTACATGAAACGTCTGGATGGCAGGGAGTTTGATAAGCTGCGGGAAATTCTGGCCGAGGAGGACATGGAAAAGGCCACGGAGGCCTTTGCTAAGTATCTGGCGGACAAAAAGAATCTGCAGCGGCTGCAGAAGGTTTTCCCGATTATTGCCACCACCTGTATCTCCGCCCACCGCCTGGGGGAGCCGGAGCCTATGTTTGATATGGTGATTATGGATGAGGCCAGCCAGTGCAACACGGCAGTGTCTCTGGTTCCCATTGTGCGGGGCAACAGTCTGATGCTGGTGGGAGATCCACAACAGCTGAGTCCAGTGATCCAGCTGGACGATCTGGTCAATGAGAGGCTCAAGAAAAGGTACTGTGTATCTGAGGAATACGATTACCGCAAGAATTCCATCTACAAGGTCTATCTGGCCTGTGATGCGGTCAGCGACGAGATTCTGCTGCACAACCATTATCGCTGTCATCCGCGTATCATAGAATTTAATAACAAAAAGTATTATAATTCCCGGCTGAATATCCGGACCTCCAGCCAGGAGTCGGCGCCGCTGGAGTATCTGGACATGCAGGATGCCCAAACTACCATGAAAAATACGGCCCCTGCCGAGGCCAGGGCCATCGCCGAGTACGCCGCCGCCCACAGGGACCGGTCCATAGGCGTTATAACGCCCTTTGTAAATCAGAAACAACTGATTGAACAGGCGCTTAAGGAGGTGGGCGTCACCAATGTGGCCTGTGGCACGGTTCACGCTTTTCAGGGAGACGAAAAGGATGTGATTTTGTTTTCCACGGCCATCACGGACCAGACGCAGGCGCGCACCTACGAATGGCTGAAAAACAATAAGGAACTAATCAATGTAGCTACCTCACGGGCAAGAGAAAAGCTGGTGGTGCTGGGGAGCGAGAGGAATCTGAGCCGCCTGCATCAGAAGGATGACCAGGACGATCTGTATGAGCTGGTGCAGTATGTGCGCAGCAATGGGCAGTCCACCGTGACGCCCAAGAAGGCCAATTCCCGGGCCTTGGGAGTCAAGCCCTTCAGCACAGCCACGGAGGAGGCCTTTCTGCAGAACCTGGGGCATGCTCTGGGAAATATATGGCTCAGCCAGAGCCGGTATGCCATTCACAAGGAAGTGCCCATCTCCCAGGTTTTTCAGAGCAATGACACGTTTGACGATCTGTTTTACAGCGGCAGATTCGACTTTGTGGTCTATGAAAAACAGGGGGAGCAGGAGCTGCCCATGCTGGCTATCGAGCTGGACGGCAAGGAGCATTATGAGGATGAGGTGGTGCGCCGCAGGGATGAGAAGAAAAACAGGATATGCAGAGAGCATAACCTGCAGATTATCCGGGTGGAGAACTCCTATGCCAGGAGATACAATTATATCAAGAGTATTTTGCTGGAGTATTTCTCCAGAATGCATTGACGCCGTGAAGATAAGAACGCCCGCCAAGGCGGGCAGATGGAGGAACAAATAGATTGCAAAAACAGGAAATACTACAGACCTACTTCGGCTATTCCGACTTTCGCCCCGGTCAGGAACTGCTGATCGACAGCATTCTGTCCGGCCGGGACGTGCTGGGCATTATGCCCACCGGGGCCGGAAAATCCATATGCTATCAGGTCCCGGCTCTGATGCTGCCGGGGATCACGGTGGTGATCTCCCCGCTGATCTCGTTGATGAAGGATCAGGTGCAGGCGCTGAACCAGGCGGGGATACACGCCGCCTATATCAACAGCTCCCTGACGGAGGGGCAGATACAGAAGGCCATGGAGTACGCCATGGGAGGCAGATACAAGATTATCTATGTGGCGCCGGAGCGGCTGGAGACCTGGGACTTTATCTGTTTTGCCCAGAGGGCGCGGATAAGCATGGTGGCCGTGGATGAGGCCCATTGTATCTCTCAGTGGGGACAGGACTTTAGGCCCAGCTATCTGAAAATCGTCTCTTTTATCAAAAGACTGAACGCCAGGCCCGTTATCGGCGCATTCACGGCCACTGCCACCGGCCAGGTGAAGGAGGACATTATCGCCGTGCTGGGGCTGCGGACCCCGCAGCTGCTGATCAGCGGCTTTGACCGCCAGAACCTCTATTTTGGCGTAGAAACTCCCAAGAACAAGCTAAGTTACGTGATACAATACATAGAGAGCCACGTGGGGGACAGCGGCATTGTCTACTGCGCCACCCGCAAGAACGTGGAGAAGGTCCATGAGGCGCTGTTGGCCCGGGGGATTCCGGCCGCCAGGTATCATGCGGGGCTGTCCGCCCAGGAGCGCAGCGAGAACCAGGAGGATTTTATCTACGACAGAAAGCCCGTCATCGTGGCTACCAATGCCTTCGGCATGGGGATCGACAAGTCCAATGTGCGATTTGTATTACATTTCAACATGCCCCAGAGCATGGAGAACTATTACCAGGAGGCGGGCCGCGCCGGGAGGGACGGAGCGGAGTCGGAGTGTATCATGCTTTTCTCCGGGCAGGACGTGGCGGTCAACCGGTATCTGCTGGACAATAAGGCCCCCAACGAGGAGCTTGAGCCGGAGGAGAACGAGCTGGTCAGGGAGCGGGACAGCCAGCGGCTGCAGAGCATGGTAAACTATGCCGGTTCCACAAGCTGTCTGCGAAAATACATACTGGAGTATTTCGGGGAGTACGGCATGCAGCGATGTGAGAACTGTTCCGTCTGCAGGGGAGAGTACGAGGAGCAGGACTGCACCCAGGAGGCCCGGCAGATTGTCACCTGTATCCTGGAACTGCGGCAGCGATTTGGCATCAATGTGGTGGCTGGGACGCTCCACGGGGACAGGCGCTCCAAGCTGCTGGAGCTGGGAGCGGATCGCTGCCCCACCTACGGGGCCTTGCAGAATCTTTCCGAGGATCGGATCAAGCTGATCATCCGGGAGCTGGAGCAGAGGGAGTACCTGGAGGCCACTTTGGATAAGTATGCCATTCTCAAGGTATGCGGCAAGGCCCAGGGGCTGCTGGACGGCAGTGATACGGTGATTCTGCGCTGGGCCAGGGAGAGTGAGAACGCGGCGGCGAAGCCCCGGAAAACCCGCAAGTCCGACGTCCTGAACCACAGGGGGCTGGAGCTTTTCGAGGCGCTGAAAAAGCAGCGTCTGGAGCTGGCTCGGGAGGCGGGTGTGCCGCCCTATATGGTGTTCAGTGATAAGACTTTGATTGAAATGTGTATTTATCTGCCCTTTGACAGGGCGGAAATGCTGAAGATATCGGGAGTGGGCGAGCGCAAATACGATCGCTACGGCGAGGCATTCCTGACGGCTGTGCGGGAGTTTACGCAGGGCAGGAAGGAGAAGACCTACTTCGGCGAGCTGGGAACGGCGCAGGCGGTGATAGAGCTGGCGGGAGCCCGGCCCTCTGAGAAATCCGTGGGCCGAAGGGGCCGCGGCAGGGCAAATCGGTAAACGACAGGCAGGAGGGATGCGGAGTGAGCAGACGCAAATATGGTTTTATGCGTGTTTTCGCTATGATATTGGCAGGTTGTATACTGTGGGGCGGATGCGGGATGGGAGCGCCCCGGGAGCAGTCTGCGGACGTCCTGGAGGATGCAGGAGAATCGGGCGACAATATACAGGATGCAGTGGGTGTGGTATTTCCTGTGGGACAGAACCCTCGGGCAGATAAGTCCGCCGCGGAGAGCACCTATGCCGCAGAGGACACCGTTGCCGTTGAGGACACTGCCCCGGCAGAATCTCCTCTGCTGGAGCAGCTGTTCTCCTATGAGATCCGTGAGCCGTTCTGGGACCCCTATCTGGTTATCACGGGAGTTGCCGAAAAGTACAGGGACAGTTTTTGGGAAAATATGTCTGCGATCACCGGAAAAAGCAGCAGATACAAATATATGCTGATACCGGCCGACATAAACGGCGTGCCCGTGAGGGTGGTGGGCGAAGAGGCCTTTGCGGGCATGGACATACAGGGCCTGGGGCTTCCGGACACGTTGACAATAGTGGAGGCCGGGGCCTTTGAGAATTGCGCTTTGGAGAAACTTGAGTTCCCCGACGGACCGTTGTCCATAGAAGAGAGAGCATTCGCCGGCAATGGAGAGCTGTGGACGGCACTGATTCCTGACGCTCGGACGGTATTGGCGGAGGGCGTATTTGAGGATTGCCGGGACGGATTTCTGCTGTGCTATGGCAGTTCTTCGGCGGAGCAGGAAAATCTTGTGGCTGGGTATGCCAAAGAGCAGGGCTTTGACTCCATGGAGATCGTTCTGTCCGAGGAACCCATTGTCAACTATCCCCCGGAGCCGCTGGTGCTGAAACCGGAGATAAGGAATTTTTTTTATGGGGATTACGACGAAAGTAAGGAGGAGCTGTGGTGTTCCTGGGAGGAGGATCAGGAGGCTCCCAATTTTGGCTATATCGACTGGCAGGCCCCGGGGTGCTCCAGCTGGTGCGGGGTCGTGGATTTTGAACGGGAGGCGGTGGCGTCTTCGGAGCTTGCCTCCCCGAGTGGGAGATACGCGGCCGCCAATGTGCTGATGGAGGACAGGCAGGGGGCTTGGGCGGAGGGAGTGGAAGGCCCCGGCATCGGGGAGAGCCTGCTCTATCGCCAGAGCTGTACTACCGGTATCAGCAGCAAGTGGGAGGCCATGACCTATGACTACCGGGAGCCGGTGCGGGACGGTTTTATGCATTACAGTGAAATCTGCATTGTAAATGGCTACGCCAAGACCCAAAAGACCTGGGAGGAGAACGGACGCATCAAAAAGCTCCTGATGTATGTGGAGAATTGCCCCTACGCCTATCTGGAGCTGGAGGACACGATCCTCCCCCAGTATTTCCTGCTGCCGGAGGAGGATATCAAGGTTCCTGACGGAGGTATGCTGGAGGTAAGATTTGAGATCGCGGAGGTGTATCCGGGCAGTCTGTATGAGGATACCTGTCTAACCGGCCTGATGATGGAGTTCATCGGGCGCTATGCCCACTGACGGGTCCTCCGTGCGTCTGTATTCCAACAGGCTGATCTGCCCGGTGTAGGAGGCGGCAAAAGTCACCTCATCCACTCCCACCGGATCGTGGGCGCCGGTATAGGGCGTGAGAGTAAAAGTGATATGTACCGTGGGATTGGAGGCCTGAGTGTCGGCTTTCAATTCCTTGAGCGTGACGTAGTACCAGGAGACCGTGGGAACTTCCTCTCCCCTCTCGGTGTAGTACGTCTGAGCGGCGTCTTGAATATGAGCCAGGTAGCTGTTGATCAATGCCATATCTGACAGCGGAAGTGAGGTCCAGTCCGAGATGAAGGGGTAAGAGGCGGGGAATTCCTCCGCGGCCTCCGATTTGCTGATGTTTCTGGTGGTGGGCAGAATGCAGATTACCAGGCATGCAAGGCCTAATATGGTCCTTAACTTGATATGTAATATATTTTTCATGAGAAAGTCCTTGTGTCAGGGGTTCTTTTGATATATTTTATGCGGCGGCGGGCAGGGGGGTGCCTGGCCTGCTATACTTTACCGCAGTTTTGATGCGATTGCAGTGCGTGACTTGGGCAGGATTTGACAGATATGCCCCTTGATACAAAGATAACGAAATGATACCTTATCATTATGCGCAGATATGTAAATCAGAGCCTTAATGGAGAAAACTCATGAAAAAAATTGATCCGGATGAGTTTATGGTTATACACGATAACGAACTTGGCGTTGTGTATGCCTCTAGAAAAGTTGCTATAAAAACGACTACACCAGAGCATGCACAAGCGATAGAAAACTGCTTGGAACAGTATTTTAACGAAAAGCTGACTATACAGGACCAACAGGATTTGGAAAATTATATGAGAAGATCCTTTGAGGATATCGAGGATTTACCAATCGGTTCCTGCGCAAACCTATTGGAAAGGAATAAATTACATAAACTGGAAATTGTGGTGGCTAATGACTGCAATTTAAGATGTAGATATTGCTATGCGCATGGCGGAAATTATGATATGCCCGCTCAGAGAATGTCACCTCAAACAGCGGAACAGTATTTATCCAAACTGTTGCTTGGCAGATATAGAAAGGTTGATATCGTTACTTTTTTTGGTGGGGAGCCAACATTGTGTCCCGACACGATACAAACGATATGCGAATTTTTTCAAAATAATACTAATAATAAAATGTTTGAAGAATTGCCGCAGTTTTTAATGGTTTCAAATGGAACACTGATTGATGAAAGAATTGCGGAATTGATTCATAAATACAATATCGGTGTTACCATAAGCATAGATGGTCCTATGGAGATCAACGATTTAAATCGTATAGATGCTGCCGGTAATGGGACCTTTTCAAGAATTGCCCGAGGAATTGAGATTTTGAATCAAGCGGGTTCTCCACCGACATTATTTGAGGCAACTTACACTATGCAACATAAAAAAATGGGCTATACATGGGAGGGCATAAGAGATTATATAAAAGAGCAGTTTCACACAGAAAACGTTATGATTGCAGGGTGCAGCAGTGGGGGTATGGAGGATGGTCTTGCTTATGAGGATTGGAATCCACATGTAGAAGATATCGGAAAAGTTCCTTTCCCGAATATTGAATCTACAGCAAAACGCTTGGCCGCGAAGGAAATTTCTGATATCGGGTGTGATGTCGCATATGGCTCGCTGGCGTTGCTCCCAAACGGAGAGATATATCCTTGTCATTTTTTTATAAATCATCCCGAATTTAAGATCGCAGAGTATATAAACGATGAATTTGATTTCACTCATTATAACGATGTAAAATCAAAATTTGACGATATTCGGAAATCCCAATACGAAAGATGTAAGGACTGTTGGGCAAAAGCAGTTTGCTCATCCTGTCCGGCACAGTTTTTGTTACAAAAAGAATATGAAACGGATATAGCTGCTACTTGCCATATAACAAGAACTCAGCAGGCTCATTTAATATTGGAGTGTGCTAAAATTAATCAGATAGAGTAATAGATAAGCTTATAAAGGAGGTGAAACCATATGCTGAAAAAGGTGTTAGGCCGTGAGTTGACAACGAAACCCTTCGATAGCACAAAGTTCCAGCAATCTAGGCCGGGAACGTGTGGCGTAGGTTGTAAGGGTTCCGGTTGTTCCGGGTCGTGTGGGTAATAGCAGTAATATGTCAGTTCTGCAAGGACCATGACCGAGCGTATAAGAGGCCATGGTCCTTGTGGGTTTGTAATGGCGCAATGTTTGGTGGAGGAGACGACATATGAGCACTTTATCTAAAAAAGGAAAACGATATATGGCGCTGGCCTGCCTGCTGTATGCAATGACGGCGGCAACGGACGTAGTTGCTGTATACTGGACGGCAAAAGTTTTGGAGTATGCCGAGCAGGGGAATATCACTGGTTTGCTCTGGCAGTCGCTGGCCAGGCTGGGCCTTTTGATTTTCAGCTATTTGCTGACGGGCGCGGCAGTGATTGCCCGTCTTGCGTTTCTCTCCAATGGGGAATTATGTATGAAAAACGGCATCATGCAAAATATCTTAAGGCGTCCGTTGAAGAGTTTTCGCGGGGAGGAGGATGCCTTTTATCTGAATTTGCTGACAACGGATGTGGATATGTATGTGGAAGGATATCTGGATAATGTTCCTCTTGCCGTAAACACCGTGACGGCCATGCTGTTTTCCGCGTTCATGCTCTTGCGGATGCATCCGCTGCTGCTTGTATCTGCGCTGGCGGTGTCAGCGTTACCTATGTTGGCGATCAAACCTTTCGCCAGTGCGCGGCAGCGAACCAAGGCAGCATACTCTCGTTCAGCGGAAGACTATACGAATGCGTTAAAGGAAAACATAGAAGGATATGAGACAATTCGCTCCGGCAATGGCGAGGAGTACAGCAAACTCAGGTATAGCCAGGCCAGTGCAGTTCGTCAGCGCGCATGGGCAAAAGACTTCTTCGTTGGGCAGATGAGCTTTGAACTGTTGATGCATGTGGCGGGAGTGGCCGGTATTGTCTGCACGGCTGTCGGAGGCTGTCTTGCGGTCAAGGGAGTTATGTCGATCGGTATGATTTTCGCCGCGCTGAACTATTTTTCCTCCATATCTAACGGTTTTTCAAATGCGACAAACTATATTGTGACCATCCGATCAACAAAAAAGGTAACGGAAAAGCTGCAGGATCAGAGGAATATGCCCTGTCCCGAACCAAGTGGTCTGCCTATGGCATCGGGACCGGCAGTGGAGTATGACAATGTGACCTTTGCTTTTGGGGAACGAAAACTCTATGAAAGATTTACCCATACCTTTGCTTTTGGGGGATGCTATGCCATAGTAGGAGAAAGTGGCAGCGGAAAATCTACGCTGCTTAAGCTGCTCTTGAAATATTTTGATGGGTATGAGGGGACGATCCATTTAGCAGGTCAGGATATCCGCCAACTTTCTGAGAAAGAGGTGTATGCCATGGTGGGAGTGGTCAACCAGTCCCCGTATCTTTTTAACGCCTCTCTATATGAAAATATCACGCTGTTTGGCGGCGAACCCGGCCGGGATTCGGAGGAGTATCATTCTTTGCTAAAAGAGCTTAATCTTACAGCTTTGGCTCAGCGGGTGGGGGAAACGCCACTGGGAGATTTTGGCGATAACATATCTGGTGGGGAACGTCAGAGAATAAATATAGCCCGCGCGTTGCACCGCCATCCGAGAATCGTTTTTTTTGATGAGCCAACCACGGGACTTGATCCGGAAAATGTCGCCTTGATCGATGAGTTCATATTTAATTGTCAGGACATGACACGCGTAGTGATCACACATAATTGGTCGCAGGAGTATCTAAGCCGTTTTGACGAGGTTATTCAAATCGGAAAAGGTTGAACGTACACTGTAAATTTGTATTGACAACATCGTTGCGGAATGAGTAATATAGAAATATGGAGTAAGACTGATGAGAAGGAGATACCTTATATGGCTATCTCCTTTTATCTGTGGGCTGGAGAATGTTTGCACAGCGTTTTTCCACGGCTGGGCGTCCGGCACGGAACAGGAGTAAGCTATGAGACTGATGGTACAATATATCAAAAAACATATGGGCATGTTCCTGATTGCGGTAGTGTTTCTCACCATAGAGACCTCTGCGGATCTGCTGCAGCCAACCTTTATGTCCTATATTGTGGACCGGGGCGTCAAGGGGCAGGAGATGGGATTGATCCTGCGCTATGGGCTGATTATGCTGGGGATTACCGCCATGGGAGCCATCGGCGCGGTGGTGCGCAACATATATGCCAGCAGAACCTCCCAGCTTATCGGCAAGGAGATCCGGCTGGCTATCTACGAGAAGGTGCAGACTCTGTCCCATGAAAATATTGACCGGCTGCAGCCCGCGTCCATCATCACCAGAATCACCAACGACGTGACCCAGATGCAGAACTTTATCAACGGGATCATGCGGATCATGCTGAAGGCCCCGGTGACCTGCATCGGCGCTGTGGTGCTAATTATCTTGCAGATGCCGCGGCTGCTGCCGTTGATGCTGGTGATCCTGGTCTGTGCCGGGTTGCTGATCTACGGCAATATGAAGATGGGCTATCCCCGTTTTGACAGGATGCAGAAAAAGCTGGACGAACTGAACCGCACCAGCCGGGAGTTTTTGAGCGCTATCCGGGTGGTCAAGGCATTTCGGGCGGAGGAGCAGGAGCGGGATAAATTTGGGGAGGCCTCTCAGCAGTTGGCCCAGGCGGGCATATCCTCCATGCGGGTCATGGCCATTTTCGGCCCGCTGATCAATCTCACCGTCAACGGGGGAATCGTGGTGATGCTCTGGCTCTCGGGGCGGGAGCTGTCCGGGGAGATCGGGCGGCTGATGGCGTGTGTCAACTACATGACCCAGGTGCTGTTTGCGCTGGGTATGGTGTCCAATATCTTGAATTCCGCCGTCAGGGCGGTGGCGTCCTCCGCCAGGGTGCGGGAGATTCTGGACGAGATGCCCGCCCAGCGGGAGGCGGCCGAGGAGAGGGCCGTGACGGTCAGGGATGGCAGTATCGTCTTCCGGCAGGTGTCCTTTGCCTATGCGGACACTGCCCGCCCGGCGGTGCAGGAGGCTGACTTCTCTGTCGGGACCGGGGAGATCATCGGCATTATCGGTCCCACCGGCTCGGGCAAATCCACGCTGGTGAACCTGGTTCCCAGATTCTACGACGCCACACAGGGACAGGTGCTGGTAGGAGGCGAAGACGTGACAGAGATCCCCACGGCGCTGCTGCGGCAGCAGATCGCCATAGTGCCCCAGAAGGCGTTGCTTTTCACAGGCACCATAGAGGAGAATCTGCGCTGGGGCGACAAACAGGCCACCGTGGAGGAGATTCACCGGGCGGCCCGGGCGGCCTGCGCGGAGGAGTTCGTGTCAAAGCTGCCGGAGGGCTATGAGACGCAGCTGGGCCAGGGGGGCGTGAATCTCTCCGGCGGCCAGAAACAGCGTCTCTCCATCGCCAGAGCGCTGCTGAAAAAGCCGCGGATACTGATTCTGGACGATTGTACCAGCGCCCTGGACGCCACCACAGAGGCCCAGGTCTTGGCGGGAATTCTTGACAACGCTCCAGGCACGACGGTGCTGCTGGTCAGCCAGAGGATATCCACGGTCATGAGAGCGGATCATATTCTCTGCATGGAGGACGGGAGAATCTGCGGTTTCGGCTCCCATGAAAGTCTGATGGAAGACTGTGAGCCTTATAGGGCTATTTACCGATCTCAGATCGGGCCGGAGAATCTGCCGGGGGAGGCAGGGGCCACAGAGAAAGGAGGGATGCTCAATGGATAAAAATATGGCGACGCCGCCCTCTCAGCTGGGCCGCGCAAGGGGCGTCCCGGCAGTTAAGCCCAAGGACATGCGAGGGACATTGGTTCGACTGTGGCAGCTGACACGGGGCCACAGAAAAGGACTGGGCTGGATTCTGCTGCTGTCCGCTTTGGCCTCCGGCTCGGCGGTGCTGTCCCCCTATCTCATCGGCAGGGCGGTCAACTGCATTGACAACGGCGAGCCTGGTCTGAGGCTGCTGCTGGTGCTGGCGGCTCTGTATCTGGGAGACTGGCTGGTGAGATTCCTGCAGCAGTTTCTCATGGCGGGCGTAGGGCAGCGGATGATCCTGCATATCCGCACCAGTCTGTTTGCCCATATGGAAAAGCTACCCCTGTCCTTTTTCGATACCCGGCAGCACGGAGAGCTGATGAGCAGGCTGACCAATGATGTGGACAATATCAGCGTCACCATATCGGATTCACTGACTCAGCTGCTGATGTATGGGTTTACGATCAGCGGCATTTTCTGCGTCATGATCTGCATGAGCCCTCTGCTCACGGGCATTGCGCTCTTTGCGGTGCTGTTGATCTTTTTGCTGACTCGGGCGGTGACAAGTAGAACCAAGGTGCTGTTTCGGCAGCAGCAGGCCATTTTGGGCAGACTCAACGGTCAGGTGGAGGAGAGCATATCCGGCATCGGTATGGTCAAGGCATTCGGACAGGAGCAGGAGATGGTGGCGAAGTTCGTGGAGAACAATGACGCTTTCTGCCAGGTGGCAACCAAGGCTCAGATCGCCTCCGGTTACCTGATGCCTATGATGAATGTGATCAACAATTTGACCTATGTGCTGATCGCCATGGCCAGCGGCATAATGGCCCTTAAGAGACAGCTGACCGTGGGGGAGATCTCCAGTTTTCTGCTGTACTCCCGGCAGTTTTCCAGGCCCTTTGTGGAGATCGCCAACATATATAACAACTTTCAGACGGCGGTAGCGGGAGCGGAGCGTATCATAGAGATACTGGATGAGAGCTGCGAGCCGGAGGATGTGGAGGGAGCCAGGAGCGCGGCGCAGGTCCGGGGAGCCGTCAGTTTTCGGGATGTGACCTTCGGTTACCGGCCCGATAAACCGGTATTACAGCATATCAATCTGGAGATTGAGGCGGGAACCCGAGTGGCTGTGGTGGGTCCTACCGGCTCAGGGAAGACCACTCTGATCAATTTGCTCACCCGCTTTTACGACGTGCAGGAGGGGGCCATTCTGCTGGACGGCTGCGACCTGCGCCAGTATCGGCTGGGGGAGCTGCGGCAGGCCTTTGGCGTGGTGCTGCAGGACACGGCGCTTTTTGGAGCTACGATCCGGGAGAATATCAGCTACGGCCACCAAGACGTGCCCCTGGAGGAGGTGCAGGAGGCGGCCAGAGTGGCGGGGGCGGACGGATTTATCCGCAGGCTCCCCCAGGGCTATGAGACTGTGCTGCACCAGGGCGGCGCGGAGCTGAGTCAGGGGGAGAGACAGCTTTTGACCATTGCCAGAGCGGTGCTGGACCATGCTCCCATCATGATACTGGACGAAGCCACCAGCTCCGTGGATACCGTGACGGAGCAGCATATCCGCCAGGCCATGCTGGCTATTACGCAGGGCCGCACTTCCTTTATCATTGCCCACCGCCTGTCCACAATACGGGATTCCGATTTGATATTGCTGATTCGGGACGGACAGATTGCGGAACAGGGGACGCATCAGCAGCTCATGGATCTGCAGGGGGAGTACGCGCGAATGTATCTGACGCAGATGGGAAGAATGTAGGCCGGGCAGGACGCAGAAAATGGGGGTCAAAACCATAAAGTAGGATTTGACGATTAATATGAATAATGTTATGATAAAATCAGATGTTGCACGAACTATGTAGTCACTGGAGGGCATCTCGCGGAAATGGCTGTGAGGGAAAGGAAATAGCGGAGACATATGAGCAGTGGATCGCATTTTCAGGAAAGCAAAATGATGATTGACGACCTGCTCCATGCGGTCAACGGTCTGATCGAGATAGCCAACGGTGAGTTGGTGGCTCTGGACGAGGAACCGGTGGAGGTGGAAGTCGAGGAGCAGGAACCGGAGATCGATCTGGCGGAGCTGGAGGCAATGGGGCTTTATGAGGCCCAGCTGCAGGAGGTGGAACTGGGTATCAGACAGAAACTGCCGGTGCAGCTATACGCCCAGAACTGTTATAACTGGATGCAGATGAAGGAAATCCGGCTGGGCATGCTGGCCCAGGTGGATGTAAAGTGGTATACTAACCCCCTCTACAACGCGGAGCAGATGCATCAGATTCGGCTGGGTCTGGAGTATGGCCTGGACGTGTCGGGCTATGCCCGCCTGATTTACACTGTGTCGGATATGTACAAAAAGCGTCACGCCCTGATGGAGGAGAAATACAGAAATGGCGAGGGGGGCCAGGAACGCTATATTCTGGATGAGTTTACCCGTATCAGGATTCACCTCAGCGCGGATCTGATGACGGCGTGGATCATGGTGCCGGAGGGCGAGGAGCGCATCTACACCGTAGCGGAGCTGCGCCGCCTCCTCAAAAAATATGAGGTGCGGCATGGCATTCAGGCCGACGGCCTGTGCGAAGCTACGATACAGAGTACCAGGGGCAGAGAGATTTTGATTGCCCAGGGAACGTCCGCGATGCCGGGAACGGACGGCTATTATGAGCTGTTTTTTAACCGGGAGCTGCCGGGCAGTCCGGAGCTTTTGGCGGATGGCAGCGTGGATTACTCTCGGGTGATCGTGGCGGACACGGCTCAGCCGGGACAGCTGTTGGCTCAGTACCGGCCTGCGGGCAAGGGAAAGCCGGGCATGACGGTGACCGGTATCGCGCTGGACGGCGAGACGGGGCGGGATCTGCCGCCGATTACGGGCAGCGGTATCACAGGGGACGACGCCAGGCGCATCTACTACTCCGCCATCAAGGGCTATGTGACATATGATGCGGAGAGCTGTAAGCTGAATGTACTGCCGACCTACCTGGTGAACGGAGATGTGAACAGCTACAGCGGCAGTGTGATTTACGATGGTACTATACATATCAGCGGCGCGGTGAGCGGTAAGGCTATGATACGGGCCACGGGAGACGTCATTGTGGACGGCTTTGTCAGCGGCGGCTATATCGAGGCGGGACACAATGTGATTTTGAGAAGCGGCGTCAATGCGGGGGATCAGGGCAGCATACAGGCGGGCGGCCAGATCATGGGCAAGTTCTTCGAGCGGGTGCGCCTCACGGCGGGCGGAAATATCGAGGGCAACTACTTTTTGGACTGCAGTGTGTACTCGGAGGGAAGGGTGCTTGCCAAGGGCGGCAAGAGCCGGATCATGGGCGGTGAGATGACCGCCAGCGCGGGCGTGGAGGCAGGGATCATCGGCAACTACGGCAGCGCCAAGACGGTGATCTCCGTGGCCAATCTGTACGAGCTGACAGAGCAGCTGGAGAACATTAAGGAACAGGAAAAAAAGGTGAGTTTCGAGCGGGAAAAGCTGGAGGAGGGCAGGCAGAAACTGGAAAAGCTGATGGAGGACGGCGCGGTCGCCGACCAGCGGCTCTATCAGAAGGTCCTACAGGCGTCCCAGATCAAGGAGGGCGAGTGGACTGAGCTGGAGCTGCGAAAGGAGCATCTCAAGACAGTGAAAAAGGACGCCATGCAGGCGTCTGTGAGAGCCCTCAAGGAGCTGCGCCCCGGGACGGTCGTTGTAATCAACGGCGTGACAAGGATGTTTATGGAGGCCATGTCAGGCACTACATTGACGGAAGCAGTTTTGCTGGAAAAGAAAAAATAGCGAGGTGAATTGGCGATGGCAGAGAGAAACAAAATATTGATTGCGGACAGAGAAGGGGCGGACCGAAAATTGCTGAGCCAGCTTCTGGGGGACTCCTATGATATTATACTTGCCGACGACGGAAGGCAGGTGCTGAGCGAGATACAGAAGAGAAAGAATGAGCTGGCGGCGGTGGTGCTGGACTGGGATATCCCTCTTGTCAGCGCATACCAGATCATGCAGGTGATGCAGTCCAAGCGAATGCTGGGGCAGATACGGCTCTTTGTCAGCACGGTCCAGAAGGATTCTGAGATCGACAAGAAGGCGTTTGGAATGGACGCCACGGCGATAATTCAGAAACCCTACTCGGCGGTAGCGGTTCACAGGCAGATACTGAATTGTCTGGAGCGGGAGGCGGAGCGTGAGCGGCTGCGTGAGGAAGTGGAGAAAAGGGGACGGCAGCTGGAGGAGAGTCAGAAGAAACTGGACGTTTTCTATGACAACCTGCTGGACGCCATCGGTACGTTGATGGAGTACCGGGTGTCCGAGTCCGACCAGCATGTGAAACGTATCAAAGGTTTCACCAGAATATTGGCGGTAGCCTACAAGAATGAGTTCCCGGACTGCGGGCTGGACGAGGCGGAGATCAACCGGATCGTCAGAGGTTCCGTGATACATGATATAGGTAAGGTCGCAGTGCCGGACGCGGTGTTGCTCAACCCCGCAAAGCTCACGGAGGATGAGCAGCAGATCCTGAGGAGCCACACCACCAAGGGAGAGGAGATCATGCAGCTGCTCAGGGAGGTACAGGACGAGGAGCAGTTCCGCGTGTCCTGCGAGATCTGCCGCTGGCACCACGAGCGCCACGACGGCGGCGGGTATCCGGACGGGCTGGAGGGCAGTGAGATTCCCATATCCGCTCAGATCGTCTCCATTGTGGACGCGTATGACGAACTGCTGTCCGAGCGTATCTCCAAGAAACCCTACGACAAGGAGACGGCGTTTAAAAAGATTATGAACGGAGAGTGCGGCGCTTTTGCGCCGGATCTTCTGAAATGCTTTGGATCTTCCAAGAAACTTCTGGAGTTATTTTCCGACAGCAATTGATTTTATTTTTTCCCTCTAAAGTATTTTGCCTTTTGTCCGATAAAAATAGTAACAAGAATGAAGGATCATTCTGGAAAGGGGGAGTCGGATATGAGAATAGAGGCGTACAATCAGGTACAGCAGTTATATCAGGCAAAACGCACGGGCAAGACTCAGAAGTCTGCGGCATCAGCAAGGACGGACAGATTGCAGATCAGCAGTTTGGGCAAGGATATTCAGACCGCCAAGGCAGCGGTTGCCGCCGCACCTGATATTCGTGAGGAGTTAACGGCTCCAATCAAGGCGAGAATACAGGACGGAACCTATGAAGTCAGCAATCAGAGTTTCGCGGAGAAACTGATGATGAAGTACGAGGAAATGAGGTAATTACCAGTGGCTAGTTTGATGGAAAACCTGATTGCGGTGCTACAGCAGGAATGCGTAGAGTACAACGGGCTACTGGAATTATCCAGCCGTAAGACGCCTATCATTGTCTCGGGCGATCTTGATAACTTACAAAAAATCACGGATGAAGAGCAGGAATGGGTAGGCAGGATCGCCCATCTCGAAAAAAAGAGATCGGAGGTCACTGCCGACATTGCTGATGTGCTTAACAAGGATGTTAAAACGATGAAGCTGAATGACCTGGTGGAGATGTTGGCGGCCCGTCCGGCGGAGCAGAAACAACTGTCGGACGTCTGTGACGGACTCAGAGACGTTGTGCACCAGGTACAGGCTGTCAACGAACAGAACCGGGAGCTGATACAGCACAGCCTGGAGCTGGTGGAGTTCGACATGAATCTCCTGCAGTCCATGAGGACCGCGCCGCAGACAGCCAATTACAATCGGGAAGCATACAGCGCAGGCGGAACCATGGGAGTCATTAACCACGGTTTCGACGCGAAACAATAGTTAAGGCAGAGGTGATGTCATATGTCATTGATGAGCAGCTTATATATAGGAGCATCCGGACTACAAACCAGTCAAAATGCGCTGAACACCACAGCGCATAATTTGTCTAATGCGGATACAAAGGGCTATACCCGCCAGCAGGTTCAGCAGGCGAACAGGTCCTATGTAACCCTGTCAACCAACCCGCATTCTGTGTCCAATATGCAGACGGGTCTGGGAACATTTTATTCCAATGTAAAACAGGTAAGAGATTATTTCCTGGATAAGACTTTCCGCAAGGAGTCCGGCAGGAGCATGTTCTACCAGGTGTCTACGGAGACCATGGAGGAGGTGGAGAGCCTGCTGGGAGAGTTGAACAAGGAGGCATTCCAGACCACCATGTCGGATCTGTGGACCAGCGTGCAGGAGTTGGTAAAGGATCCTGCCAGTTCCGTGACACAGGGACTGTTCGTACAGCGGGCGGGGGAGTTTTTGGAGCGCTCTGTTCATATTTATGACAGCCTGTGCTCTTATCAGGACAATCTGAATGAGAAGATCAGGCAGAAGGTGAATACGATCAATGCGTACGGCAACCAGATCCTGGCGCTGAACGATACGATTCGGTGCATTGAGGCTGGTGGTATTGAGCGGGCCAATGATCTGCGCGATACCAGAAACCAGCTCTTGGATGAACTGGCAGAGCTGGCGGATATATCTTTTTCGGAGGACATATTCGGAGATGTGTCTGTACAGATTGAGGGCGTGGATTTCGTGAAGGGCTCCATATGCTATGAGATGGCGTTATACACGGATGAAACGACAGGTTTTTACACTCCGTTCTGGCTGCTGAACGCCAGGTTCACGGAGCGGGAGGACGGCACCAGAGAGTATGATATCAGAGGCGCCGAGGTGTTTGACTTAACGCAGGAGATATCCACGGACAGAGATACGGATATCGGCGGACTGAAGGCCATGCTGCACGCAAGAGGAGACCACCGGGCGGACTACACGGACGTGGAGAGAGATTATGACTCCGTCTCCCAGTCGATCGTCATGAACATGGAGGCCGAGTTTGACCGGATGATCCACTATGTGGCGGATAAGATCAACAGCGTGTTGGCGGATGCGGCCGGAGTCAAGACCATGGATATAACCCTGACGGACGGCACAGTGTTACAGGGAGTGCGGGCCTGTGAGGACGACCCCAACGGCTACATGAGGCATGAGGATGGCAGTCCGATTCAGATGTTTGCCAAGATCACCACGCCGGGCTACCAGAAAGTGACCGGGACGGTGGTCGATGAAAACGGCAATACAGTCGAGAAGGATTTTTGGGTATATCAGGAGGAGCATCTGGGCGATGTGGATCCCAAGAAGGACGATCCCCTGCGTCCCGAGACGATCTACAGTCTGAAGAATCTGCAGATCGATCCGGAGCTGCAGCAGTCGCCCTCCATACTGGGATTCAGATTGGCGGACGGATCTGAAGACAAGGCTACGGCGGAGGCGCTGAGCAACGCTTTCAATGAGGAGATATACACGCTGAATCCCAATGTGAACAAGAGAAGCACTTTTATGGATTTCTATTCCGATATGGTAGCGCAGGTGTCCAACAGCGGCTATGCGTTCCGCAGCATTCTCGCCAACCAGCAGAATACGGTGGAATCCACCAGCAATGCCCGGGAGCAGGTCATAGGGGTGTCCTCGGATGAGGAGCTTTCCAACATGATTAAGTTCCAGAATGCCTACAACGCATCCAGTCGGTATATCAATGCGATCAGTGAGATGCTGGAGCATGTTATCAATGCGTTGGCCAGATAGGGACAGGTGTATAATTTGAGATAGAGAGGATAGAGAGATGCCTTCACAATTTTTCGGATTAAATATTGCATATAAGGGTCTGCTGGCCAGCAATGCGGCTCTGAACACCACAGCCAACAATATCGCCAACGTACAGACCGACGGCTACAGCCGCCAGCGAGTGGTACAGCAGGCGAGCCAGGCCATCCGGGTGTTCCAGACCTACGGCTGTGCCGGTGCGGGTGTGGATACGCTGGCCATTGAGCGGGTCAGGGACGAATTTTATGACACCAAGTACTGGAACAACAACGCCAACGCAGGCGAGTACAATATCAAGCAGTATTATATGCAGCAGATAGAGGCCTATTTCAAAGACGATGGATTGAACACAGGTTTCAAGACGATCTTTGACAAGATGATGATCGGCGGAATACAGGAGTGGAAGAAGGATCCCAGCAGCACCAACGCCAAGAAACAGTTTATCGGCACGGTGGGTCAGCTCACGGAGTATTTCAACGGACTGGCGGGAAACATGCAGAAACTGCAGGCGGACGTAAACCAGGAGATCAAGATCAAGGTAGATGAGATCAACTCTTTGGCGGGCGAGATTGCGACTCTGAACAAGCAGATCAATGTGGTGGAGCTCTCCGGCAGCAAGGCCAATGAGCTGAGGGATCGCAGAAGTCTGTTGCTGGATCAGCTCTCTCTGATCGTGGACGTGGAGACGAAGGAATACCCCATTATGGATCTGAATCAGCCTGACCGGGAGACGGGGGCGCACAATTTTATTGTGAAGATTGCCGGAGGGCAGACCCTGGTGGACGGCACCGAGTACAATGGTCTGGAGTGCGTGGCCAGAGCCAGCTATGAGAAGGTCAACCAGACGGATATCGACGGATTGTACGACGTCTACTGGGCGGACGGCCAGAAGTTCAATCTTTACAATCCCTCCATGGGCGGCAATCTGCAGGGACTGGTACAGATGAGAGACGGCAACAATGGGGAATATTTCAACGGCAAGATAGAGTCCATCGGCAGGACGGACGATGACAAGCACGACACCGTGACTGTCAGCGTGACTCAGAAATATCTGCAGGATCTGAATTTTTCCAACCTGTCGGACCAGGGCGGCGTCATCTCCCTCGGCAACAGGGAGTATTACTACGACTCCTGGACCTATGAGTGCAGTTATAACGACAAGGGTGAAAAAGTGTGCAGTTATACCTTTACTCTGTCCGACAGCACCTTAAATCCCCAGCGTCTGACCAATGACCGGGTGGGCAAGAATGCAGAGGTGGGAACGGGACTGAAATATCAGGGCGTACCCTACTATATGAACCAGATGAATATCTGGATACGTACCTTTGCGCAGAAATTCAACGATACGCTGAAGAGCGGTTACAATACCTACGGCGATTTGGGCTGTAATCTGCTGACCGGCAATATGAGCGCTACGAGTGAGCAGTACAATTTCGTGGACGATTTCCGGTATGATACCTTTACCTACGAGGCGTATCAGGAGAGAGTAAAGGAATTGGTGCAGAATGGTATGAGCCAGGCGGATGCTGAGAAGGCGGCGGCGCTGAAGGTGTCGGACGACGCTGACAGCTATTACCACCTAACGGCCATGAATTTTGATGTGTCGGTGGCCGTGGAGTTGGACCCTGATCTGCTGTCGCACCGCTACGAACAGGGAGACGGCGTGGAGCAGGATGTGCTGCTGGACGATCTGAAACGTATTGCCACCGACACGGAGAAGATGAGTTTCAGAGGAGGAAACGCCTCGGAATTTCTACAGTGTATACTGGGAGATATAGCGCTGAATGCCAGCCGGGCCAACACTTTCCAGAAGAATTTCAGCGATATAAGTGAGATCATCAACACCCAGCGGATGTCTATCTCCGGCGTAGACGAGGATGAGGAGGCCGTGAATCTGGTAAAATACCAGCATGCGTATGGCCTGTCCTCCAAGATGATCCAGGTGCTGACCGAGGTTTATGACAGACTGATTCTGGAGACCGGCGTATAAAATCACTTATAGATTGACGCGATAGTACAGACTTTAGAAAGTGGTGCAATATCCCAGGAAAATCCTGTGATGTGCGGAAATGAGGTAATATGAGAATAACAAACAAGATCATGCAGAACAATAATCTGGCGAATATCAATACCAACAAGCTGCTGCAGGATAAACTCAGCACCCAGATGTCCACGGAGAAAAAGATCAATCGCCCCTCCGATGACCCGGTGATTGCGATTCGCGCTCTGCGTCTGCGCAGCAATGTAACGGAAGTGACCCAGTATTACAGCAGGAATATTCCGGATGCGGAGAGCTGGCTGAATGTGACGGAGGAGGCGGTGAAGAATCTGGCCTCCATCGTGACGGAAATGCAGAAACAGTGCACTAAGGGCTCCAATGGGGACATCAAGACTTCTGACAGGCTGATCGTCATAGAGCAGCTTAAGGCGCTGGCGGATGAGGTATATAGTACCGGCGACGCGGACTACGCGGGCCGCTATGTGTTCACCGGCTATCGCACGGACACTTCCTTAAGTTTTCCGGATGCGACGGAGAAGAAATACAGCATCACCGAGCAGCTTAATAAGGACGCCATAGAGCAGGTGTCGTTTATCACTACAAAGGGCGCTGATGGCACCAGTGACGTGATGGATATGACTGTCAACAATTATATGACTATTGACGTGAAACAAGAGGATATCCAGCGGCTGGACGTCTATCGGTTCCACTTGGCCTACGGCAATTGTGATGAAACGCCGGCTGAGCTGAGCTATGGGACAGCACCCTATTCCACTATTCCCGTGACTGTTGTGCATGACACTGACTCCCCCTCCCCCTATGAGGCGGCTGCAGCGGCTACTGGAGAGCAAGCTATCTTTGTGCCTGAGACCGGTGAACTTTTGTTGTCGAAGGACGCTTACGAAACGCTGATGAAGACCCAGGACGACCCGAAGACTGCGGGCGTCAACGAGGGCGAGATCCGCATCACCTATGAGAAAACCAAGTGGGCCAAAGGGGATCTGCGCCCGGAGCACTATTTTTACTGTACCACCGATCCGGGTGATCCGGAGAAGGAATTCACCTACAATAAGAGTTATCTGGAAGCCGACAAAGAGCGTCAGGACATTGAGTATGATGTGGGCTTTAACCAGACGATCCGTGTGAATTCCACTGCCGATGAGTGCTTTAAGCACAGCATCGGCCGGGAGGTGGAGGATCTGGTGAACGCCATGCAGGATGTGGTGGACACGGAAAAGATCGTGGAGGATATGAAAGCTCTGCTGGAGAAGGCCAGCGAGGCTGACAAACCGGATATCCAGAAGAAACTGGACGTGGCCCAGACGGTGCTGAATGAGAAGAAAGGCAAGGCCCAGAGGATGTTCGAGCATGGAATCACTTTGATGCAGGGACATCTGGACGAAGCCAATCTGAGCCTTACCAATATAGGTACGCGGACCAAAAAGCTGGAGTTGATCGAGAATCGCATGCAGTCTCAGAAGACTACCTTTGAGGAACTCCAGAGCGAGAATGAGGATATCGATATCGCTGAAGTCATTATCAATCTGAGCAGTGCAAAGCTCACCTATGAGGCGGCCCTGATGGCTACCGGAAAAGTGGCGCAGACCAGTCTGCTGCAATATATCTAAAGGCGGCTCTAACCATAGAGGAGGAGAAGAAGAATGATAATCAAAACCAAAGCATTTGGCGAAGTTGAAATTACGGACGACAAGATCATCACCTTTCCGGCCGGTATTATCGGTTTCCCCGACATGAAACGTTTCACTCTGCTGCACGATGAGGAGCAGGGAGTGGCTGCCGGCATACGCTGGCTCCAGTCCTTGGAGGAACCGGCATTTGCCATGACGGTGATGGACCCGCTGGTGGTGAAGGAGGACTACAACCCTGAGATCGATGACGAGCTGCTTACCGGAATCGGCGAGGTCACGCCTGACAATCTGCTGGTGCTTGTGACGGTGAGAGTTCCCTCCGATCTGACGCAGCTGAGCGTCAACCTGCAGGGTCCTATTGTCATCAACGTGGATGAGCGCAAGGCCTGTCAGATCATTGTGGATGCGGATACCTACCCGGTACGTTTCCCTGTCTACGATATCTTGCAGTCCAGAAAGGCGGGTGACTGAGATGCTGGCATTATCCAGAAAAAAGAATGAGGCGATTATCGTCAACAACAATATTGAGATCACGATTCTGGAGGTCAAGGGCGACCAGGTTAAAATAGGCGTCACCGCCCCCAGAGAGGTGCCGGTTTACCGCAAGGAAGTCTACACGCAGATACAGGAGGCCAACCAGGAGGCTGCCAATGCCGAGGGTATGGCTGCACTGAAGGATTTGCTGGTATAATTTATGGGAGATTTGTGCACTTTTTAATATTTTTTTAATAAATAATCTAAATTTTTTCATTGCCGCATCCGATAATAGCTGTAAGAAACCAGTAAGTGTCGTAAAAGGATGACGACATTGCAGTAACACATGGAGGTGTAATTATGGCAATTGAACCGTTAGGAAGTATCATGAGTGTACAGGCTCAGAGTGTGAGCGCTCCCAAGCCTGTGGCGCAGACTAAGGCGCCGAGTGTTGAGTCCCAGAGCAATACTGCTCAGGAGGCCGCTCAGGTGGACAACACCGTCAACGTAGTGGCGGAGGGACAGAGCAAGGGAAACAGCAACAATAACAGTAATGAGCAGCAACAGCAGCAGCCCACCAACGAGCAGCTCAAGCGCGCAGTGGAGCAGTTGAATAAAAACATGGTGGCTCACTCGGAGGCCGTTTTTGGCATACACGAGGGAACCAACCGTGTGACCATTAAGATCGTAGACAAAGATACAAAGGAAGTCCTGAAGGAGCTGCCCCCCGAGAAGACCCTGGATATGATTGCCAAGGTGTGGGAGATGGCAGGCATTCTCGTGGATGAGAGGAGATAGGAGGGTAAAGATATGTCGACAATGAGACTTACCGGACTGATGTCTGGCATGGATACAGAGAGTATGATCCAGCAGCTGGTGGCAGCCAAGCAGACCAAGGTTGATGATGCCAAGAAGGCTCAGACCAAGCTGGAGTGGAAACAGGACGCATGGAAGAGCCTGAACACCAAGCTGAAAAACCTGCAGTCCAAATATCTGAGCAGTATGCGTTTCACGGATGCTTACACCAAGAAGACGACAAAGGTATCCAATTCCAATGCCGTCAGCGTGATTACCGGCGAAGATGCCATGAACGGCGTACAGTCCCTGAAGATCGAAAAGCTGGCCAAGACAGGATACCTCACAGGCGGCGTTGTGAAGGGCAGTGATGGGGGCAAGGTGACAGCAATGTCCACCCTGGAGTCTCTGGGTGTGACCGACGCAGGCACTATCAATCTCAGCATTGGCAAGAACGGCGAGAAGTCTGTGGACATTCAGGTGAACAAGGACACAACGATTTCGGATGTTTTGACCCAGCTGAAGAAAGCGGGGTTAAACGCCAATTTTGACGAGAACAACCAGAGATTCTTTATCAGCGCCAAGGAGTCGGGTGCTGACAGCGACTTTAGTATTACGGCTACCGGCGCCGGACTGGATGCACTGAAGAAATTAGGCTTGGATGCATCTGTTGAGGGCTATAACAAGACCGAAGGTCAGGATGCGGTGATTTATCTGAACGGCGCGAAGTTCGAGAGCAAGAACAATACTTTTGCCATCAACGGATTGACCTTTACAGCTCTGCAGGCATCGGATGAGGAGATCACTGTGACCACACAGCAGGATACCGACGGTATCTATGACATGGTCAAGAATTTCCTGAAGGAGTACAACGCCATCATCAATGAGATGGATAAGCTGTACAATGCGGATTCCGCCAAGGGCTATGAGCCTCTGACCACAGAGGAGAAGGATGCTCTGTCCGACACCGAGATCGAAGAGTATGAGAAGAAGATCAAGGATGCGCTGCTGAGAAAGGACGAGAATCTGAGCAGCATCAGCTCCGCCATGAGAGGAATCATGGCCGAAGGTATAGAGATAGGTGGCAAGAAAATGTATCTCTATGACTTTGGTATTGAGACACTGGGATATTTTGAGGCTGAGGAGAATGAGAGGAACGCTTATCATATCGCAGGCGATCCGGATGACGCCAACACCGTAGGCAAGGCGGATAAGCTGAAGAGCATGATAGCCAACGATCCGGATACAACCATTAAGTTCTTTACCAAGCTGTCCCAGAACCTGTACGACAAGATGAGCGAGCTGTCCAGTTCTGTGAAGGATTACCGCAGTTTCGGCAGTTTCTATGACGACAAGAAAATGAAGTCGGATTATGAAAGTTACACCACCAAGATTAAGGAGTTAGAGCAGAAACTGAACGACTATGAGGATAAGTGGTATAAGAAGTTTGCTGCGATGGAGACCGCTATGGCTAAGATGCAGAGTGGAGCCAGCGCCGTTACAGCTCTGTTAGGAGGCTCATAATATGGCAATGCCTGATGCGTTTTCACAATATAATAACAGCAAGGTTCTCACGGCGTCTCCGGCGGAATTGACCTTGATGCTCTATGAGGGGGCAATCAAGTTCTGTAATATCGCGATTTTGGCGGTGGAGCAGAAGGATGTACCCAAGGCGCATACCAATATTGTGAAGACACAGAGAATAATCGATTATCTGCGTCAGACGCTGGATATGAAATATCCGGTGGCGCAGGATTTCGAGAATATCTATGTATATCTGTCACAGCGTCTGGTGGAGGCCAATCTGAAGAAGGATAAGGAAATCCTGGAAGAGGTCAATGGGCATTTGCGCTCAGTGCGGGATACTTGGAAAGAGGTTATGCGGATCAATCAGGCGAAAGGGGCTAATTGATGGAGAGCCAGTTAAGCATACTGCAGGAGAGTCTGGTGGCAAAACGTCAGATACTTCTGGAGATACAGGAATACAATAGAAAACAGGAGGCTGTCTTTACCAGCGAAGAGGTGGATATGTCCCTCTTTGACGAGGCGATAGAGGAGAAAGGCCGCCTGATCGATAAGCTGACGCAATTGGACGATGGATTTGAGACCATGTTCCAGAAACTTTCGCAGGAGTTGGAGAACAACCGAGAGCGGTATGCGGATCAGATTCGAGCAATCCAACAGCAGATTAAGGAGATTACTGATCTGGGAGTATCCATACAGGCTCAGGAGGCAAGGAACAAATCTCTGATTGAAAAGTTTTTCTCCAGAGAGCGCAAGAGTATACACAAGAGCCTTCGAGATTCGGCCAAAGCCTACCGTTTTTACAAGAGTATGTCCGGTTTGAATGCCGCGAGCAACGAGCCGTTCTATGACAGTAAGAAATGAAAAATTTACAATTAGAAAACTGCCGCTATGTAGATGCGGCAGTTTTTTACTGCATTTTTTACTGCAATTCCTCGGTCAATGCGGCGATGATGCTGGTCTCGCCATCGTTTCCCGTCTCAGGATGTTCCTCCAGATAACTGATGATATAGTCCAGTCGGTTGATGGGCACTCCTGTTGTGACCAGCCCGGCCAGCACTCTCTGCAGTCGTTTCAGCGATACCTGCTCTGGCACCACGCCGTCCACCACTGCCGGGTAGCGTCTGCGCACCATATTCACCATGTCGGCGGTGAGCTGGCGGTTCAGGATGCGGTCATAATTTTGTAGGATTACCTCCGACAGATGTGCAACAATGCAGTCAAAGGCGGAGAGTTCCACATATCCCGCCGGGGTCTCATCCTGCTTTTCCAGCCATTCTCCCTCCGGCCAGACGGTGCGCCATTCGGCCACGGGCAGCGCGTTCTCCCGCACATAAAAGTATTTCGGATATTCAGAACTGTTCTGAGCCACTACCTCCCGGCCGTGAAGCAGAATACGGTATTCCTTTTCCCCCAGAGTGATATTGTCCCGGAGTTGGATCATGGGGATCATAATGCCCATGTGGTCTCCCAATCTCATGCGCATATTGTGGATTGGAAGGTAGGTATTAGTATTTTCCTTCACCAGCATATCCACCAGTCCTCTTCCCACCTCCAACACCAAAACGTATTTCTGGATCACGTTTTCGACCTCAGCCTGCCTCTGCCTCTGCAGTGATTCCAGGTTGTGCTGAGAAATGGCTGAGATCTGATGGTTCAGCAAATAGTCCGTGGAGCAGTCCATCAGCCGGGCGATAGAACGTATCATTTCAGCGTCCGGTAGACTCGTACCATTCTCCCATTTGGATACCGCCTGAGGGGTAATGCCCAGCTTTTCAGCTATTTTTTGCTGTGTGTAGCCCTGATCTTGACGCAGTTGGATAAATCGTTCCGCAAATTCTGTAAGCATATTTTTCCTCCTTATTTTAGGCCCTGCCTGTATTTTTTCTTAGAATAACATGGAATACGCGACTACGCAACCAACTGTTGAGCTATTTGCGGCGCAACCATGAGTTGAGAAATAACGGTTCTTGACATCAATGAGGTTCGGACGTATAGTAAATATGTGAAAGTATGAAACTTCGTTTCATATACGTATTTGCGCAGTATCACAAGCGCAGCTTGTGATATGCATAGTAAGGTAAGTTTGAAAAAATTTTCAAGCATTGATTGGTATGTGCGCTAAAGCGCACAGGGGGTACAAGTTTGAAACTAACGTTTCAAATACTGATTAACGCAGTATCGCAAGCATAGCTTGCGATATGCAGGAACGGGGTAAAAATGAAAAAGCAGAAAAAAATTACAGTGGGTGTGTTAGTCAGCGGCATTATGGATGATTTTACTAGGATCATCTGCAAGGGCGTAATGAAAGCGGCCCGGCGAAGAGGCGTAAATCTGGTTATTTTTCCGGCAAAATACGTGGATCGCGATGTGTCGGACAACCGGGATCTCAGGTATGAGTACCAGTATGGGACAATCCTGTCCTACGCCAAAAAACAGAATCTGGACGCCATAGTGGCGGCCACGGGCTGTATCGGGTGTTTCAGCACCTCCGAGCGCATGCTGGAGCTGATGAAACAGTATGAGGGAATTCCCTGTGTGCTGATCGCCTCACAGCTGCCGGGCTATGACAGTGTGACTTTTGACAATTTCTCCGGTGTCATGGAGGGCATGGAATGCCTGATCGAGGAAACGCATTGTACGAAGATCGGTATGATTGGCGGGCCGGAGGACAATTCCGACGCACGAGAGCGGAGGGAGGCGTTCTGTCAGGTCATGCGGGAGCATGGGCTGGCGGTGAGCGAGGAGCTTTACGAGGCAGGCAATCTGACCCGCAACAGCCGGGAGGCCTTTGTCAGACTGCTGGACAACAATCCGGATCTGGAGGCGGTGTTCTGCGTCAATGATGACACTGCTCTGGGGCTGTATGAGGAGCTGCAACGCAGAAAGCGGCAGATCGGCAGAGATATCCACGTGCTTGGATATGACAATATACAGGCGGCGGCCAAGGCGTCTCCTCCGCTGTCCTCAGTGCGGGCGGATCCGGCGGAGCTGGGAGAGGCGGCTCTGGAATTGGTACTTGACAAACTGCGTGGGGAGGCTGTGGAGAGCAGGGTGCTGCCCACCAAGTTTATCAGGCGGGATTCTATTGGCAACCTGGAGGATGAGCAGAGGGATCATGCCATAGATGCCCGTATGATGGATATGTGGTTTGACGATGTATTTTACCGCTGTAAGCATGAGGACATGCAGAAGACGGTGGAGCAATTCCGTCATTCCTTTAAAATGCTGGTAAAGTGCATCCGCTCCATTTTCGAGGAGCATGAGGAGGGAGTCTGGGAGGTAAAGGGGCTGCTGGAGCAGTTTCTGAATGTGGATACCATTGAGTATGCGGATGTGGACAATCTGCTGATTGTGTTCCGCAGGCTGCAGAAAATGTTGTTGGGAGCAGGAAACTCCTATACCAAGGCTCAGAGGGATCTCTTTCCTATGATTTACCAGAGGATTATCCGGGTGATGGATCAGAGATTATGGGAGATGGGGGAGAGGAGTCTGCGGGACAGCTTTGACATGAAACTGTTTGTGCAAAAGACGCTGCAGTTTGAGAAGGGGACTGACCAGAGCTATGGAACGCTGTTGGAAAACCTGAACTGGCTGCAGGTGAAGAACGCCGGAATCTATATCTTTGAGTCGCCCATCACCCATCTGACCAGAGAACCCTTTCAGGCGCCGGAGGAGCTGTATTTGAAAGCGGTGCTGAAGTCTGGGGAGGTACAGGTGGTGCCCGCCCTGGAGCAAAAAAAGAAACTGGCGGAGCTCTTCACGGACAATAAAGGCATACAGCAGGGCTGCATGGTGTTGTTCCCTCTGTTTTTCAATGAAGTTCTGGAGGGTGTAATTCTCTGCGAGATGACGGAAAATATTTTTGAGAGCGGCGAGTTTCTGGTCAATCATCTGAGTTCGGCTGCCAAGATGATAGAACTTTTGCGCTCCAACCAGAAGATACAGCAGGAACTGGAGGAGAGTCTGGTGGCGCTGCGAGAGAACAATATTGTGCTGGATAATCTGTCCAAATCAGATAGCTTGACCGGGATTTGGAACCGACGGGGACTGTACGAAGAGGGCCAGAGGGTGGTGGAACAATGTCACCGGCAGGGCAGGAATGTGCTGGTGGTCTATGCGGATATGAACAATCTGAAGATTATCAACGATCGTTATGGGCATGAGGAGGGGGATTTCTCTCTGAAAGCCATTGCGGACAGGCTGGTGGAGGCCGCGGGCAGCCATGGTATCGCGGGACGTATCGGCGGAGACGAGTATGCCTATATCTGTCCCTATGACGGTGAGAAAGAAGGGGCGGAGATGCTGTCGGAGCTGTATGAGGCGTTTCGTCGTTTCAATGAGGGCACCGACAAGGAGTACAATGTCACCATATCGGCCGGGGCCTGTGTTCTGGGGCCGGACAGCGGCATGTCACTGGAGGAGGCGCTGAGTGTTGCCGACGAGAGGCTGTATGAGGTGAAAAAGCAGCGTCCCAAGGAAGTGGCGAAAGGCGTGTAGACAGAAATAGGCATTTTTCATCCTGATTAGGAGGATATAGATGGATTTCGAGGATAATTTGGAGGAGAACGGCAGAGGGCCTCGCAGATGGATGCGATTATTGCCGGTACTGGCGGCGGTTCTGATTATTGTGGTGATATTGATAGTGATGGTACTGCAGCGCAGGCGGGACCGGGGAGCGGAACAGCCGGAGGAGAGTGGCAGCGCTACGCAAGAAACTGTTTCAGATCCCGTGGAGGGTGTTGGGCAGCCGGAGGAAAGCGGGGCGCCGACAGCCGGGGAGGAAGACCCGGTGGAGAGCGCTGCAGAGGAAACGGACCCTCAGGAGCCTTCCCAGCAGGAGACCGGAAGCCAGGTGGACGTGGCGCAGCTGCTGGTATCGGAGCGTGTGCAGGAGCAGGAGCGAGTGACCATTGGCATTGACGTGTCCCGGTATCAGGGAACAATAGACTGGAGCCAAGTGACGGAGTCGGGAATTGATTTTGCCATGATACGTGTGGGATATCGCAGTGCGCTGGAGGACAGGGGTATCTATGCCGACACCAACGCCCGCTACAATATGCAGGAGGCCCAGGCGGCGGGTATCCAGGTGGGGGTATATTTCTTTTCCACAGCTGTCAATCGGGACGAGGCCATCGAGGAGGCACAGTGGGTGGCGGAATATATTTCCCAGTATCAGATCACCTATCCGGTGGCCTTTGACTGTGAGGGGTATGAGCGGGAGGACAGTGTGCTGTACGCGCTGGACAACGGACAGCGGACGGACATTGCCATTGCCTTTATGCAGGAGATTTATGAGCAGGGGTACACTCCCATGTTTTACGGTTCCAGCTATGCCATGACGGGCAGCAATCACTGGGATATGGACAGGATTGAGCGGTCCTATAAGGTGTGGGTATCCCAATATCCGGTGCTGCCCTATCCTCAGACGGAGCGTTCCTCCTATCAGGGAACTCATGCCATGTGGCAGTATACCAATCAGGGCAGTGTTCCGGGAATTGACCGGCCGGTGGATGTAAACGTGGCGTATTTTGGATATGATGGGGCGGCGGAGTCCGTAAACGGGCAGGCGCCGGAGCAGGCCTATGCGGATGTGGAGGCGTTGATGAATTTCCGGGAGGTGGATGAGGTGGTGACGGCCAAGGAGGCCACCAATTTGCGGAACATGCCCAGTCAGGGCCAGGAGAGTACAGTACTGTGGACGTTGCGGAACGGGGATACGGCCCGGCGCACCGGTATAAGTGACAGTGGGTGGTCAAGGCTGATCTATCAGGACCAGGTATGTTATGCGGTGTCGAATTTGCTGACTACAGATTTGGCCTATCATGTGCCAGAACCGGAGCCGGAGCCTGAACCGGTCCAGGCGGATGACGGGATTAAGACCAAGTTTACGGACTGCAGCGATTTGATGACGGCCAAGATTGAGACAAATCTGCGAGCGCTGCCCAGTGTGACGAACCCGGATGCGGTGGTGGTGGCAACGATCCACTATGGGGATGTGGTGCTGCGCACCGGAATCAACACGGACTTGGGATGGTCCAGAGTGGAGTATGGGGGGCAGGTGCTGTACTGTGTCAGCAGTTATTTGACACCGGCTCCGGCGCAGGAGTGAGGCGAGGGACGGTGCGAGGGACGGGGCGGTGGTGGCATGGTGTTCCCCTGCAGACACGCTCTCGCTTCGGCTCGGGCGTAGCGGTACGTAAGGCAGCAAAGTACGCTGCCTAAGTACCGACGCCCTCACAGAGTCTGCAGGGGAACACCATGCCCCCGCCGCCCCTGCCTTGCGGCAACGGGACATGCAGAACTCTAAAACAGCATCTGCTCGGACAGTGCCCAGAGAAAGCGCTGGCTGCACTATGAACAGGACTTTCTCTACCGGTGATGGTGCTGGGAGGGCGGATGCGGTACTCTTAATCAGCATGTTCCCGGATGGCGCACTGAACAATATATGGACGTCGAAACGGCCATATATTGTTCACCAGGTCTGTGTGGCAGGAGGGCAGATGCGGTACTCTAAATAGGAGAGGCTAGGGATATGGCGAGGAATTTGACCACGTTGTGCTATATTGAGCGGGACGGGGCTTATCTGATGATGCACCGGGTGAAGAAAGAGCGAGATATCAATAAAGATAAATGGATTGGCGTCGGAGGGCATTTCGAGGAGGGGGAGTCTCCGGAGGAGTGTCTGCTGCGGGAGGTGACAGAGGAGACGGGATTGACTCTGACTGACTATCGGTTGCGGGGCGTGATTACTTTTATTGCGGATGCCTATCCGGTGGAGTATATGTTTTTGTATACAGCCGAAGGATTCGAGGGGATTATGCACGCATGTGATGAGGGAAATCTGGAGTGGGTACCCAAGGGGGAGGTAAATGAGCTGCCGATCTGGGAGGGAGATAAGATATTTTTCCGGCTGCTGGAGGAGCGGCAGGATTTTTTCTCCCTGAAACTGCGGTATGAGGGGGACACTCTGGCTGAGGCCGTTCTGGACGGGAAGGAAAAACTGGTGTAAGGAGTAGGCGCTTTTGACGGGAGTAGGGCGGATGAAAGTGAGAAACAGATATAGGGAATTGGCGATAGGATGTCTGCTGGCTCTATTCCTTATGGCAGGCTGCGGAGAAATCGAATGTGAGAACAGGGATATTCCGGGAGAGGGAAACCAGACGGAGACCGTACAGTCGGAGGAAGAGACAGAGGCTTTCCAGGAGGAGGAACAGGATACGCTGATCCAGGAGCTGGACGGAGCGGTGGAGGCTCTGGCAGAGAGGGAAATTCTGTGGGATTTTCAGGACTTGATGCAGGATGAGAGAGCGGCAAATTTCCCAGAGGAGCTGGTAACGCAGCTGCAGGAGGCATTGGCGGCAGGAACCTCGGACGAGCTGCTACGGGAAATGACCGACAACAGCCTAAAAATAGAGAGAACAGATTTTATCTATCAGCCCACCGAGGTGGAGGAATCCTCTGGCAGCTATGGGGATGTGTGGGCTGAGATCAATGAGCTGTTGTCCTCCGAACCGGGGAAGTCGGTGCCCTATGACTTTTACCGACTGGACCTGGACGGAGACGGAACGGATGAGATTCTCATGGTGGAGCGGACGAGATATAATTATTCCTACAACAGCCGGGCGGTGGTTCTGGAGCAGGATGAGCGGGGGCACTATTGCTTTGCGGGATATGAAAGGCTGGGATACTACAGGTTGTACGCCCTTTTTTCCTATGAGGATAATATTTATTTAATCTGTAATTTTGATAATTATAAGAAAAAGACCACCAGAGCGTTGGGAATTTTTGATTTGGGAGAGAGTTGGGAGAAGGTCTATCTGAGCCGCAGCAGCACAGACTGCCAGCTGGAAAAGCTGTGGGAGTCCGAACAGGAGGGGGAGCAGGAACTGCAGACGGCCATATGGGATTATATGCAACAGATCGGATTGGATCTGATGCTGTATAATCGCAGCGATACGAGATTTCCCGGGGAGGAAAGGCTCTTTCCCAGGGAGGAGCGCCAGCAGGCCATGGCAGTTTTGGACAATGCGCTGTGGACGCCGGAGCATCTGGGGTATACAGCTCAGGAGCAGCGGTGGATTTTTACACTGGAGGAACAGCAGGTGTATTTTGCCCTGTACCACAGGGACCAGCCGGAGCAGTATCTGGTGGAGGCGTTTCTCAGCGAGGGCGAGCAGGCTGCGCCCATAGGTCTCTATGGGATATTTCCCCGCATAGAGGTGGACTTAGAATCCTATTGGAGTTATATGGGAAAAATGGAGTACAATAGCGAGGAACAGGTATTCCATTCGGCTCCGGAGGCCGCTCTGGCTTTCCCGGAGGAGAGGTCGGAAGTGACGGAAAAGCTGTGGCGGCAGGTCAATGAGGAACTGCTGTCTGAGGAAATGCAGGGGCAGCAGCTGGCGCCGGAGGGTCTGGTGAATATGGCCCGGGAGGCTCTTTTTACCAGGGACTGGTCCGCCTTTGACCAGTTGGCGGAACCCTTTGAACAGACAGATCAAGAGGCAGTGCTTGCGGCCTGGTTTCCGGGTTACGATTACTCGATGGATGGCTATATCAACCGTATCTACCAGTATGCCATAGGAGATGACACCTATTTGCTTTTTATGGTGGATTCCGGTGGGTCGGCCCGTTTCATGATTAATGCTTGCTACCGCCTGACCTCGGAGGGGCGGGAATATTTGGGGGACCAGTGGAATACCTGGTGGAACGACTATGTAGTGCCTTATGAGGGAGAATTCTATCTGGTGGACGGCAACTACAATTTTTATTCCAAATATGTGGATACGATTTATCTCCATCGCCTGACGGCGGAGGGGATCAGCGAGGACGCCACGAAAGTTGTGCTCAGTCCGGTGTCCTATGTCTGGACAGACGGATACAAGAGCGATGATGCGGCGCTGGAGCAGATTGACCGCTATGTGGAGGAGATCGGGGAGGAGTTGATGGAGGTCTCCCCCATCAATGACGATGTGGATGTATATATAGGCTGTGAGGAGCCGGTGACAGACGCCGTGCTGCGGCAGCGGCTGCTCTGGAGCTATGACTGGTATCGGGTGGACTATGACAACGACGGGCGATCGGAATATCTGGCCAGACATTACTGGTATCCCAGCAATTCTACCACGCTGGGGCTACTCACGGAGCGATACCGGTTGGATGGGATCACGGTGCAGCTGTATGAGTCCTGGGAGCCGGAATGCCCCTACTCTTCTTATGACTATGAGCTGATTCAGCTGTGGTATCAGGAGTTTGACGGGAAAATATATACGTTTCAGTTGTTTTTGACGGAGGGGTACAACTATTATCTGAGCGTATCGCTGGTTGAGGGCGGCCAGGTCAGCTGGATTGCCAGTTATTATGTCACGCCCCGGTGCGAATGGCAGCTGGAGACCCGCCGCAATTACACGGGCGCCGGGTGAGCCGGGCGACTGTAGGGAGACTTCAGTGTCTCATTTGTGCAAATGTTACAAGGAAATAAAACGCAGTAAATTCGCGCAAAATAAAATAATTTGAAATGCATATAATATGAAACAAGAAAACATTGGCACATTTCGCCAAAAATGAAATAACTGTTTTATGATCCTTGTACGAAAAATGGAATAATGTTATAATCCGCATATGGGAAACCAGAGCCGGGCGGCTTACCCCTCCTTTCAGGAGGGCTTATCCTCCTAACGAAAGAAAGGAGGGCGTTGCCAATGATTACATATGGGGATTTATTCCAGTTTTGTATATTCATTTGTGCCCTTGTAGGTCTCTGCTATGAGATTTTCAAGGATGAACGTAAATAGCCGTCATTACCCCAAATAATGACGGCTGTTTAACTATTGCAGCTAGTTAAGTAGGGGTAAGCCGTAGCTCTGGCTCTTCCCTTGTATAGAGAGCATAACATATTTTTCTGTTTTTTACAAGAGCATTAAAAAATTATACTTAAAATGCAAAAAAACACTTGACCTTCCACCTGGTGGAAGCTGTATAAAAAAGTTATCAGACAGACCGACACCGGACTTGAAGGGGGGAACCGCAGACCATGAAGATCAAACAGGTGGAGGAACTGGTGGAGATCACCCGCAAGAATATCCGCTTTTATGAGGAGCAGGGACTGCTCAGCGTGGGACGCTCGGAGAACGGCTACCGGGAATATGGCATGGAGGATGTGAAGAGGCTGAAACAAATCCGTCTGCTGCGCAGGCTCTCCGTGCCGCTTGACGACATCCGGCAGCTCTTTGACGGGCGATATACACTGGAGGATATTCTGGAGCGCCAGCTGACGCTGCTGGAACACCAGAAAGAGAGTATCCAGCGGACGCAGGCTTACTGCAGACAGCTGCTTATGGAGACTCCCCGCCTGGAGACGCTGGATGTGGATGGCTGTCTGGAACAGATGGATAAGCTGGAGCAGGAGGGGGTGGAGTTTATGGATGAGACTCGCAGAGACATTCACAGGAAAAAGCAGAAGGGAGCCATACTGGGAGCCGCGATATTTTTGTTTTTGACGCTGGCGCCTGTGGGGGTCGTGCTGTGGATCAGTGCAAGCACAAAGGAAGAGATACCCGTGTGGATACTGGTATTTTTTATCGGTATTTCCCTGGCGGTGAGCGTTGCTATAGTGGTAGCCCTGGTGGGCAGAATCAGAGAGATTAAAGGAGGAGAAGAGGATGAAGCTTCTAAGTATTGAGTATATTCCGGGGCAGGAGATCGAGGCGCTGGGAATGGTAAAGGGTACTGTAGTGCAGACTAAGAACATCGGAAGAGATTTTATGGCCGGTATGAAAACTCTGGTGGGCGGCGAGATCGTGGGCTACACGGAGATGCTGAACGAGGCCAGGCAGATTGCGGTGAAACGCATGGTGGATGAGGCCAGGGAGCTGGGAGCGGACGCAGTCATCGGCGTCAAGTACGGCTCCTCTCAGGTTATGACTGGAGCCGCTGAGGTCATCGCCTATGGCACGGCCGTGAAATATAAATCATAGACGGCATCTGTCCAGGCAGATGCGGGACTCAAATAAAAGCTCCCTTTTCGGAATTGTGTACCCGTTAAAAATAGGTTATAATTGCACTAACAAAACTGGAATTTAAGGAGGCTGGTATATTGGTTGGAAGAATAGTAGCTCTGATAAGTTGCTTATTATGTGCTTTCCCTTTCTTTGTTGTAAGTGTTTATGATAAAGATAGCAGTGAGCCTATTAATTTTTGGAGTGGAGATACCTCACTAAAAGATAAGGTTAAGGACTTAAAAGGTTATAATACGGAAATGGCTGGATTATATAAAAAGTGTGCATTATTCTTCTTATTGACTGGGATTTTATTTGTAGTCTTTCCTATTGCTGGAATTGGTTTATTAGTGTTTGATTGTTCGGTTGGGATTTATTTGGCATATCGGTTTTATAAGGGGATTTTGAAAAGATATTCTTAACTTCCAAATTTGCGGAGTAGCTAATGGGAACACTTTTCCGAAAAGGGAGAATAAAAACAGCATATTCCCAGAATATGCGAAATGGAGGTGCAATATGTCAGGCAACACAGTGATACCCAATGTTCCGATGGGCAACATCATCGGTATTATCGTTTCTTTTATCATATCCGTAGGGCTGCCCATCGCCCTGTGTATAATCGTGAGGCGGAAGACCAAAGCCAGGATATCCAGTTTTTTCATCGGGGCGGCTACCTTTTTTGTGTTCGCTTTGATTCTGGAGCAGATCATGCACATAGTAGTGTTGGGAGCTACGGGTACGACCCTGACGGGCAACATCTGGCTCTATGCCCTGTACGGGGGACTGGCAGCAGGCATTTTCGAGGAGACAGGGCGTTATCTGGCTATGAAGCTGTGTATGAAAAAGAATCTGAACAAGCAGAATGCCATTATGTACGGCGTGGGTCACGGCGGTATTGAGGCGATATTGCTGGTGGGTCTATCCTGCATCAGCAATCTGGTGGTCGCAATAACGATTAACAGCGGCGTTTTAACAGCGGATTTGCTGAAAAAAAGCGGTCTGGATGGTTCCACTTATCAGCTGGCCGTGTCCCAGCTGGCGGAGTTGGGCACCACGCCGGCCTGGCAATTCTATATGGGCGGAGTGGAGAGAATAGCCGCCATCATTTTCCATATTTCATTGTCTTACCTGGTGTACCTTGCGGTGAAGGAGAAAAAAATGCCGTTCTATCTGCTGGCGATCCTGCTGCATTTTCTGATAGACGCCCTGGCAGTGATCTCTGCAGCGTATCTGTCCATTCTGGCAGTGGAATTGATAATGATATTGTTTTCCGGCACACTCGGATTTGTTGCCTGGAAGATGTACCACAAGCCTGTGCCCACCGATGCAAAATAGGGCTTGCATTCAGACTGTTGATAGTGTATAGTATAGAATATCATAAAAAATGAGTAAGGAGGAAGTTTGTTTGTCAACTGTGTTTGTAATGGAGGAAAACTGCAAGTAAATATTGCAGAGGGTATGTGTGTGACCGTATGCTTACGGGCGCTGACACACTAGGAGTCTGCCCTCATTTCTGCCTTACAATGTGCTGACAAATATTTCCGAATTCGATAGATTGAGAGATTTAAGACCATGAAGCAAACCTGTAGGACAGGTGTATCATGGTCTTTTTTTGTCTGTTCAGATAAATGGCAGATACGGGGCTGTGCGGAACTTAAAGGAGAGAAAGAGATGGAAAAGAATCAGAGAACAACGACCGGCCTGGAGCTGGAGAAAATTAAAGAAATCTGGGCGCAGCTGGCCCTGACGGCCGCTGCCCGGGCCAGAATAGAGGCGGCAGAGCCTATTCTGGCCCAGAGGGAGCTGTCTGCAGCACTTCGAGAAACCACCGAGAGCCGTCAGCTGCTGGAGAAATTCGGCACACCGCCACTGGTATCCCTGGAAGGGATGGAACAGATCCTGCAGATTGCGGAAAAAGGAGATATGCTGTCGCCGGAGCAGCTGGAACAGGTGGAAGGAGCACTGGCGGCGGTGAGACGGATGCAGGATTACCTGTCCAGGGGACAGCAGTATCAGATTCCTCTGGCTTATTACGGGGAGAATCTGCAGCCGCTCACGGAGATCCGGGAGCAGATTCACCAGCAGATCAGAAACGGACAGGTGGAGGATCATGCCACTCGGGAGCTTTTTGACCTGCGATGCCAGATTCAGCGCACTCAGGAAAAGCGGAAAGAGAAGGCGGAGAGCGTGCTGCGCACGCATAAGGAATGCATGTCAGACAGTTTCTGTGTCATGCGCGGCGGGCATTTGTGTGTGCCTGTGAAAAAGGAGTACAAATTCCGTATAAGCGGCAGTGTCATAGACAAGTCCTCCACCGGCAATACCCTGTTTATAGAGCCTGCCGCAGTACAGAAATATGAGGAGGAGCTGTCCCTGCTGTTGATCCAGGAGGATAATGAGGTGCGCCGGATTCTGTATACGCTGACAGTGATGATCGGAGAGCAGCTGGAGGCGTTTCGGGAAAACAGCCGGATTATGGAGCGACTGGACTATGCTTTTTCCAAGGGAAAGCTCAGCATAGAGTGGGACTGTGTGCCGCCGTCCGTCAACACGGAGAGGCGGATTCGTCTGGTGGCGGCCAGGCACCCGCTGATGGATCGCACCATGGCAGTGCCGCTGGACTTTGCGCTGGGAGAGGACGGAGAGGAGCCTTATCGAGGCGTAGTGATTACCGGACCCAACACAGGGGGCAAGACCGTGGCGCTGAAGACGGTGGCCCTGTGCTGCATGCTGGCTCAGTGGGGACTGCATGTGCCCTGTCGTGAGGCACAGGTGTGCATGAACAGTCAGTATCTGTGTGACATCGGGGACGGGCAGAGTCTGTCGGAGAATCTGTCTACATTTTCCGCCCATATCACCAATGTGCTTGATATTCTGGGGCGCGTCAACGCCGAGAGCCTGGTCATCATGGACGAACTGGGTTCCGGCACGGACCCTGCGGAGGGTATGGGAATCGCCGTCGCCATTTTGGAGGCTCTGCGGGAGAGCGGCTGCCTGTTTCTGGTGACCACCCATTACCCGGAGGTCAAGGAATACGCCGCCCGGACCGCCGAAGTGATTAACGCCCGAATGACCTTTGATCAGGAGAGTCTGCAGCCGCTGTACCGCATGGTAATCGGAGAGGCGGGTGAATCCTGTGCCTTTGCCATTGCAAAACGGCTGGGAATGTCCCAGGCCATGCTGGATGTGGCGCAGAGGGCGGCTTATGGAAGTACCATAGATGGACAGGAGTGTGACAGGACGAAGATGGATTCGGGGCGAATCCTGTCTGCCCAGACATCCGGTGGTCCTCACATTCAAAAAGACCGCCCGGCAGCCAAGCGTCAGGATTTGTCCAACAAATTCCGGAGGGGAGACAGCGTAATGCTCTATCCCGACCACAAGATCGGCATTGTCTGCGAGCCGGTGAACGACAAAGGCTGTCTAAGAGTGCAGCTGCCCGACCGAAAAATCTGGATCAACCACAAGCGGGTGAAACTTCATGTGGCGGCAGATGAGCTATACCCGGAGGATTATGACTTCTCTATTGTCTTTGACACGGTGGAAAACCGCAAGAAACGTCATGATATGGAGCGCAAATACACAGGTGATCTGATTATAGAAGGGGAGGAGTAGACTGCTTTAAACCATATGTAAAACAGGCGTTTTTGGGGAACTGTCTCAGGTCCCAGAAACGCCTGTTTTAGTCAATTATCAATTGGAAAAGTAATTGACAAATCATGGAAAAGTTGTATAGTGATAACAAGAAAAAATCGTGGAGGTTATTGAAGTGTCTTCTCAGATTGATACAATGTTAAAATTAAAAAAATATGACATATACAATAATGCAGACATTGGGGACAAAGAAATCAAAAAAATTGCAGAGGCCATCTCTGCCGATAAAAGTATTGATTTAAACGAGTATTTTGATCTCTTGAAGTTTACAACGAAATTTTGCTGGCTGAATTTCTTAAAAATTTTGGAGAATATGCCCGAGGAAGATAGAATCAGAGGACTTCCAACTTTATTTGTATTATTACAAGATGCTAATTGGCCGACTTTTGATAAAACGATAGAGATATTTGAAACTATTAATAAACAAGTAGTCGAATCATATTTAAAAGAATATTTAGCGCAGGCGTATGCGGATGACGATGAGATGTGGATAGATAATATGCAGTTATTGGCAAAAAAACTGAAACTGCGTGATAAATATTGAGGGAACAACTATACCACCAGCTTGAATAGCTGAATTCATGGAACAAAAACTGGATGCTATGGAATGCAGGGAGGGGAGGGTAAAGTGGCAGAAAGAGAAAATGTTGAAGAAGATATGTTATATGGAATAGAAAAACGGATTACCCTGAAAGAATGCATTAAAAATGAAGTGTTAATCATGTTTTTGTCTCTATTATCGCTTGTATTTCCTGTTTTTGTACTAGAAAGAAGTGATGTGTTATGTATATTACATATATTACCGATTATTCTTCACCCTATATTTATAGTTAAGTATAGAAAGAATATACTTCATAATGCAGTTTTTATAGGATGTATCTTCTTCATATTTACGATAATACCTATAGAAATGGTATTCGTTTTATTTCAAGGAAAAACAAGAAATATTATAATATGCATAGTATGTGTAGGGTATATTTTAATCGGTATATTACAAGGCTATTTGTTCAAAAAGCTAATAAAAAGGGCAGGACGCAATGAATCCAACACGGAAAAACTGAAGTTATTCTCCGGTTTAGGGGCAATATTAGGGATAACTATAGCTAAAACTTTTCTAAAAGATATGGATGAAAGAAAGGCTATGGAATTAGTATGTGTTCTTTTGTTTTTCTTATCATATATAATTTTATTCGCAATATTAAACCTATTCAAATTCTATTATTTAGCGAAACATAATGAAAAGCTGAAGGGACGTGATGATGATTAAGAAAAGATAGTATTTTTTTCGGATCAATAGTGGTTGGACTGGGCGTTATATTTACAATTTTATTGCTTAGTAGAGAGGAGAAGAAAACGATTATTGAAGTTGAAGGCTTTGAGATTGAGTATAAGGCGACAGATAGAAGAATAACGATGGAAGATAATAAAGTTGTAGTTTTTCATTTTAAATATCCGGCAGCTTTTGAGGATTTAGTACGAATTGTTCTTGTTAACAAAAATGGGAAAAGTCAGATCATAAAAGCAGTTGATAATACGCAGTAGAAAGACAAAATGATAGTGAGACAGAGCTGTTTATGTCTTTGGCTGGTTGGGAGACCGGAAAGATAGAGAGGTGCAATGCAGATGAGTAAAAAAGAAAAGCGAAAACGTTGGGTGTACATATGTGTGATAGCGGGAATTATTGTTTCGGTAGTGCTGATCCTATGTAAAATTTATGAATCGCAGGAAAATATATTTTTTACGGAATATGAGAACGAATATGAAAAGGACGATACGATCATTTACCGATACAATTCAAAAAGTAACTCTGTGGTTGAGATAGGCAGAGTGCAGGGGAAACTTGAAAATTGCGTAATAAACAGTGATGAAACTTATATTACAGGTGTGATTTATGACGAGGTTTTTGAGATAGTTCGATATGACCTGGTTGCCGGGACGTTTGAAATGCTAGACGCGGCAGAAAAAATAGCTGCATTAACAGATAATCATGTCGGATGCTACAATTCTTTGATATATGATGGGGGAAATAAAATTTTGTTGATTTTGAAGATAAAAATGAAAATGTAAAATGGTTGCTGTATGATTTGACAACAGACCAGTATGACATTGTTACAGGACAAGGGATATGGTCCTTGACAATTCATAATAATAAGCTGTGGTATGTAGTCAATAGTAATATGTACCAATATGATTTGGAAAGTAAAGAAAGAACTAAAATAATGAAGTCTGCACAATCCGATTCAGTGGTAATGCCAGAGATGGGCCTGGTGGCTTATACAAAAGGGCTGTACAACGATAAAATATATTTATATGATATGAGGACACAAGAGACCAGTCATATTGCCGAGGGAGGCTGGAATACCTACTATGGAGAGTTAAATTGGACAAATTCCAGATGGAGTGATAATGGAAGAGAATTTTTCTATATTGAATCTTTTCCAGAACTTTTTAATGCATCGACAGAGCGGCTAATGATATATAATGTTATAACGCGCAGTTCACGATGCATATATAAGGCAAAGATGACGACACATGAATTCCAGTATGTACTGAAAAGATAAGGGGATGCTGTGTCTGGTAAATAATAAAGAAAGCGAAGAAGTTGATAGGAACTGCAAAAGAGGTAAATGAATTTGACAACTATAAGCCTTTTATATTAGTCAAAGAAGTGCATTATACAGGAACCGGTTGGGTGCAGGTAGGAAATGAAAATGGCTATTTTTTACCGGAGACATACGTTGATATAGATTTAGTAAATGGAGCTATATTGCCGCAGATGGAAATGTATGATAAAGATTATGTAAACACATTTTTGTGCCAAGTAGAATACAAAGGAAAAGTAGAACATGATGCCTTTGAAGATCAAATAGAGTCTTACTATATAGTTGAATGGTATCCGGTATATCCAATACTTCGAGATATGATATTGCCTAACTGGATGTACCCTAAGGATTTTATGACGAAACGGGAGTTAAATAATAAAAAAGAGGATAAATCTATTATTAGAGTTGCTGGCTGGGATATGGAATATACTCCTTCGGACAGAGGGTTGACAGTTGAAGATTTTGAGAACATTGAACTTGGAAGTTCCTTAGATGAAATAGAAAAGAAACTGGGGAAACCAGATGGTTGGGTTGGAGGGGGAATATTATCACCCGTTTATATCTTGGAGGATAATAGCGCAGTAGAATTGGTTTTCGGAAACGATGCAGCCGATGAGGACCTGGTGGCTATATATCTTTATAAAGAGCAACAGGAATACATATTAAGGGGGCATTTATGAAAGGAAAAAAAACTAAAATATTGCATCTTATGTTTAGGGATAATTGTGATTGCAGGGATGATTGCGTTGGCGATTTATAAATCTGTTGAAAGAACGACGGATGGAAATAATACCATATGCAAAAGCAAAGATTTGATTCAGTATCTGGGAGAAGCTTGGGACATAGAATTAGGAAATTATGTTAAAGTTGCTGAAGGCGAAGTAAAAATGCATGAAGATGAAGAGGATACGGGTGTTATTAAAGCAAAAGTTTTGAAGGAGTACGAGGAAACTGTAATAGGACTTTTGAAAGATAATTTGGGAGAAATTACAGGTAATCCTTATGACAGAGTCCCCCCTTTTCCGTCAAACTCTTTGGTTAATGAAGTAGAGACAAAGGAATGGAGGTATACCTTTTCAGGTTTTAGAGACGGAAAATATGCAAAAACGAGAGAAATCTTTGTGTATGTTGTGTATGATGATAGCGGGATGTATATATATTTCTGGGTATGAGAATCTGTTATTGGAGAGTTTCATCTTGTGTGACTGGTTCAATAAGCAGATATGCTATGCTGGTTTGCGATTGCGAAGATGAATGGAATGTCTATATGTACAGTGATTATTTAGAGGATATTGTAGAAGAGGAAGATATTGTGGAACTCGGGCTGCCGGATAGAACTCGTTGAAAATTATAAGAGCGGCAGCCAAGACAGGGTACGTTACTATTTCTTTTCGGAAGAGACAATTGCCAAATGGTTGGAATAGGCATCGGAAAGGCTGACAGAAGAGATAAAAAACAGGCGTTCCACATAAACGCCTGCTTTTTATATGTAAGCCAAGAGGGAATCACTTCTCCTTTTTATTAGCAAAAAGGGTATCGATATATTTTTTGATCTCTTCGTCCGGCATGCTCTTTAACAGGTAGCCGTTGGGCTTTAGCGCCATGACATTCTGGACGCGCTCCCGGGACCCTTTGGCGGTCAGAAAGACTACGGGGATATTGGCTGTATTTTGCTCCGAGCGGATCATTTCCAAAGCCTGTCTTCCATCACATACCGGCATCTCGTAATCCAGCACGATCAGGTCGGGTTTTTTTATTGCTATGCTCTGGATGGCGGCCAAGCTGGAACTGGCCTCGGATACATTGTAATCGCCCGACAGCAGTTTGACGATTCTGGCCCGCATGAATTCAGAGTCGTCCACCACCAGAATATCCCCCCGAACGGTCTTTTCTCTGTTCAAGAATTCATTGACTGCAAGCATTACATTGTCCGGATTGATATTGCGCACAAGTTTTCCGCGGATGGACTCTGAACTGTTGGCGCAGAATGCCAAATAGCCGTTTCCTGTGTCGAAAAGCAAACTGCAGGACGGGTTGGAGCGATTGAAAGAATCTAAAAGCTGCTCGTAGCTGAGCAGAGATTCTTTCTCCACTTTGTATAGATCCATAGAGGGGAAATTCTCGCGGATGCGCTCCAGAAACTGTCTGGAGATATACCGGGTAATATTGATCACCATGTCGTCCACTCTTAAATACTGGGTATTTAAGAGATCACTGATAATTTTCAGCAGCAAATGTTTCTCATAGACAAATGTGATTTCCCATTTTTCCTTCTGTTGTCCGGAGTAAATAAAGCGACAGCAGACTACTTCTCCGAAATCCTCTCCCGCATATTGTTCGCTGATCAGTTTGGCTCTGAAATGGAAGAGATCATCGATGAGCTGGGTGATGACCTGCTCCAGAGCTTCCTTCTCCTTCACGTGGGGGATGTCGGCCCATATGCTCTTCTGCTTTCCGGCAATCGCCAGATCCTCTGTCTGCGTGTGCGCAACTACCCAGCCGATACAGACTCCGAGGAAATGTCGTATGGATTCCAACGAGTAGCCACTGTTCTCCAGCTCCTTTTCCAGCGCGGGCAGCGTGATGGTGCGGAAATTGTCGTGCAGACGCTTATGTGTCTCGTATTCGCTGTAATCAATAGAGCGCATGTATTCTTCCTCGTGCTCAAAATGCTCCAGAGTATGGTTTTTCAAATATTTAGCGCCCTCTTGACACACCCACCCGCTTTTCTCCTCGCTTTCGCTGAGTCGGAGAAGCTTATTCATAGTCGAAAAGAGTGCTTTGTGCTCCTGATCAAGAAAGTCCACACCCATAATATAACTGCTATTCCATGCTATGCGGTCCACCCGTTGCCTCCTATCTGTCTGCCCCGCCCTGGGTGGGCAAAAGCAGCGTTCATTCGTTATGGACTATTATAGCACCTTTTTGTCCGTTTGACTATCCAAAACTTTTATGAGATAGAGTAAACTTACTGTCAGTTGGAGAGTCGCAGAGAGTTCCTGCTTTGGATCTACCCAGACTTTATTTCCTTCAGTTTACTTCTATTTCCCCCTTGTTGTCAAATATTATTCAA
>JAAUZI010000078.1 GCA_014804645.1 Lachnospiraceae bacterium
CCTCTGTAGGGTCTATCAGTTTGAATTTATAACATTCCTGCAGTATATGGGAAAATATCTGTTCAAAGAGGTTAGTATCCCTGAATCTGCGGGTATAGTTTTTTCCTAAGGTGGTGAAATGGGGAACCTTATCCATCATTTCAAGACCGAGAAACCACCTGTAAGCGACATTAACTTCAATCCCTTTCACTGTCTGGCGCATACTTCTGATTCCGTATAGGTACTGGATAAAAGGGATCTTTATCAGCATGACCGGATCCATACTTGGACGTCCGTTATCGGGACTGTATTTATCTGCTACAAGATCATAAATAAAGCTCCAGTCAATGGCTTTATCAATCATCCTGAGAAGATGATCCTGAGGAACCATGTCGTCCATACAGAACATCTGAATTTGTTCTCTTTTCTTATCGGCATTCTGAGTCATCATAGAAGTATACCACCTTTATTTGGTACTTCCATTATACCACAAAAGATCCTAAAGTCCCGAAAAACACGAATCTTTAGGATTTTTTGACGAGAAAAATCCGAGGCAGATGCCTCGGACTTTATCTACAACCTAAACAGGCAATCTCATAGATTACCTGTTATTTAAAATATTTTATATTATATTTTTCATTCACTCGAACTCAATCGTAGCCGGCGGCTTAGGACTCATATCATAGCAGACCCGGTTCACATTATCCACCTCCGCCAGTATCCTGCCCGTCACTCTCTCCAGCACGTCCCAGTCCACCTTCTCAATCGTGGCGGTCATGGCGTCCACGGTATTGATGGCCCGGATAATCACCATGTACTCAAACACCCGCGCATTGTTTTTCATACCCACAGATTTGAAATCCGGCACCACGGTGAAATACTGCCATACCTTCTTATCCAGCCCGGCCTTCGCAAATTCCTCCCGCAGGATGGCGTCGGATTCGCGGACCGCCTCCAGTCTGTCCCTTGTGATTGCGCCTAGGCATCTCACTCCAAGGCCCGGCCCCGGGAACGGCTGACGGTATACCATGTCGTGGGGCAAACCCAGCTCCACGCCGCAGGCCCGCACTTCGTCCTTGAAAAGCTGTTTCAACGGCTCCACCAATTCAAACTTCAGATCCTCCGGAAGACCACCCACATTGTGGTGGGATTTCACCATCTTTGCCGTCTTGGTTCCACTTTCAATAATATCCGGATAGATGGTTCCCTGGCCCAGAAAATCGATTCCTTCCAGCTTTCTTGCCTCTTCCTCAAAGACGCGGATAAACTCGCCGCCAATAATTTTCCTTTTCTGCTCCGGGTCGGCCACGTTTTCCAGCTTGCCCAGAAAACGCTCGGACGCGTCCACATAGATCAGATTGGCGTGGAGTTCGTCACGGAAAACCTTCACAACGCTCTCGGACTCATTTTTGCGCATCAGGCCGTGGTTGACATGCACGCACACCAGCTGCTGACCGATTGCCTTTATCAGCATGGCTGCCACAACGGAAGAGTCCACGCCGCCGGACAGCGCCAAAAGCACTTTTTTATCCCCTACCTGACTGCGTATCAATTCGATCTGATCCTCGATGAAATTTTTCATTGTCCAGTTCTTCTCGGCCCTGCAGTCCTCAAACAGGAACCTGCTCAGTGTCTCCCTGTCGGGTATCCGGTCCAGCTGAGTCTGACATTTTGACTGGGGATAATCAACGGAAATCATGGGATAGCCCAGGTCATACAGCTCCGGTCTGATTTCCACTGCCTGTCCATCCACGATACGGTTCTCGCCACCATTTAAGATAATCCCCTTTACATTAGGAAGGGCTTGCAGCTCCTTTGCTGTGATGTCATGGGGATGAATCTCGCTGTATACGCCCAGCTCGCGAATTTCCCTGGCAAGTACTGTGTTCTGTGTACTCCCTAAATCCAAAATTACTATCAGGTCCTGTTTCATTGGTTGAATCTCCTCCTCTTGTATTTGGTAAAAGTGTGACTGTGATCGCAAAACTCATTTTTCACGTATGCAGATTTTATTTTTCCTCTTCCTCCCCCATTCTATCACAACTCTCCAGAGACTTCCACACTCTATTTAAAATCAAAAGCTTATCGAAAATACAGAGAACACGGTTTCCTCTCCCATCCCTCTACAATCCCAGAAGAATCCCCCGAAAAGAATACAGAAAAGGCTTCCCCTCCCCCACTCTCGCCACCTTCGCCCACTCTACAATTCCAGAAAGAAAAAGGAAGAAATGAAACCACCATATTTTTGGGCTTTCTAAGAGGTTCGGGGAGGAAGCCTGAAAGGGAGAAACCAGAAAAGGATCAGAAAAAAAGAATCGGAAATAGGCTGGATATGGCTGTGGTCAGTGAGATGTTTAGAGGGGCGGGGAGGAAACCCGAAAATACGGGAAAATGGCAGGAAAATAGGCTGGGCTAGGAGTTTGTTAAGGGGGCGGGGGAGGAAGCCTGAAATGAGAAATCAGGAAAAAGATGAGGAAAGAGGAAGTCGAAAAAGCCGAGAAAATGGATGGGTTAGGGGGTTTTTAAGGGTGCGGGGAGGAAGCCTAAAATGTTAAAAAGAGCCTCGCTGGGGGAAGACCCCAGTAAGGCTCGGGACTGTCCCAAAGTTTGTGTAAACCTCCAAACTGATGTAAGATAAGATTACACAGTTTGGAGGTTTAGTTTATGGCAAGAAAAAATGAAAGTCCACAAAAAACAGCAATGAGGGAAATGATGCGTGATTATCTGAAGAACAATGATATCAGCATCAAAAGCGGGACGGATGTAAACTCTGTCATGCGCGACATGATGTCTGTGCTTTTGGAAGGCGCACTGGATGAGGAACTGGACGAAGAACTCGGTTATTCCAAATATGATTACCGGAATAAGGATACGGACAACAGCCGTAACGGACATTCCCCAAAGACCATGCATACCAGTTACGGAGATATGGAGGTTGCCATTCCCCGTGACCGTAACGGTGAGTACGAACCACAGCTCATCAAAAAGTATCAGAACACTGTGACGCAGGACATGGAGGAAAAGATACTCTCCATGTATGCGAAAGGCATAACCACCGGGGACATAGAGTCCCACATGAAAGAACTCTATGACATAGACATCTCAGACAGCACCATCAGCCGGATCACGGACAAGATCCTGCCTGTCGTAAAAGAATGGCAGGAACGGCCCTTAGAGGAGATCTATGCCGTGGTATTCATGGATGCCATCCATTACCATGTCCGGAGTGAGGGACGTATCGTAAAACGGGCTGTCTACATAGCACTTGGCATAGATATGGATGGCAGAAAAGATGTGCTTGGCATGTATGTGGGGGAAAATGAAAGCGCAAAGTTCTGGCTCTCTATTATGAATGGCTTAAAGAACTGCGGGGTGGAAGACATCCTAATTGCCTGTGTGGACGGGCTCACAGGTTTCCCCCAGGCAATAGAGGCCGTATATCCACAGACAGAGATTCAGCAGTGCATCATCCATCAGATCCGTAATTCCACGAAGTTCGTGTCCTATAAGGACATCAAAAAACTGATGGCAGATTTAAAGCGCGTATACGCTGCACCAACCGAAGAAACCGCCCTAAACAAACTAGAGCTGTTCAAAGACAAATGGGATGGCAAATACCCCAAGATCTATAAATCCTGGCATGACAACTGGGCGACCCTTTCCACCTATTTCAAATATCCTGAAGCAGTCAGGCGGCTTATTTACACCACGAATGCCATTGAAGGATTTAACCGCCAGCTCCGGAAAGTCACCAAATCAAAAACGGTATTTCCAACGGATGACAGCCTTCTTAAAATGCTGTATCTGGCGATGATGGATATCACGAAGAAATGGACAGGCCACCGGCAGGACTGGGGACAGATCCATTCCCAGTTAGAGATCTATTTTGAGGAGCGGCTCTCGGGCAGGAATCTGTAAAAGGAGCGGTTGCGGCAGTTTTTATTGACAGCGCTGTAACTGTCTGTATAATTACAGATAAGAGGCGGAGCCCGAAAAACCGGCCTCCGCCCCAAGTAACCATTGACCTATCTTATATCAGCTTTTGAGTTTACACAAAACTTGAAACTCTCTCTAAGGCTCTAAAATGGCTTTTTTATTCCTGTTCAGAAAAAAACTTTTGCAGACAGGAAAATGAGTTCTGCAAAAACACTCTCATCACTCGAACTCGGCGTGTCCTTTGTTGTTCTTAACTGTATTTGTTTAATTTTCATACAGATACACATCTGTTTTTACTTCAATTACATCATTTATTCTGGCTTGCTGATTTTCTGTTGCCAAATTATCATTAATTTTATAGAGGTTACTTATTATGCGTTTCAACAATAGAATTTAAATTTACTTCTTTATCACTTAATTTTCTTCTCGCATCTTTATTTTTGGGTTCAAAAACTACTAAACATTCACTCACACTATACCCATATTCCCTCAAATGTTCAATTACACTCAAAACCATTCTTCCGCCTGTAGTACTATCATCTACAATTAATGCTTTAGCACCTTTAGGCGGTATTCCTGCGCAATCAAACCATCTTCTCATATCATCCTTTTCTGAATCAAATCGAGCATTCTCTTCATGTAAAACAAAAGGTTTATTCATTAATTTTGCAAATTCATATCCAAGAATCGGACTACCACCCTTGGGAGTTACCACAAAATCTATTACTGGATCCTTAACATTTTGTGTGTTTTCAACTATATCAGCCCAGTATGACGTTAATATTCTTGCATATGACTGAGCACATTCTTCTTTGCAAGAATAACCAATTAAATCTATGTAATAATTTAATTCTGTCTTTCTCGTTTTTCCAACAGACACATTTTTATCAATAATAAGCTCATTTAACTTCTTTTCAACATCTTCTTTAAGGTTTTCTTTATCATAATCTCTTGGAACACCTACTATTGCATTCTTACGCTTATACATATTTGTATTGATTCCTAATTCTTTTAATACTTCTAAGGTGTCAAGCGATTTATTTATTCTAAATTTTTTTCTAATCCATTCTGGAAGAAAGCCACACATGTCACAAATTTGAATCACGGTTGAAATACTTAGCAAAATTAAAATTATTGTATCCATAATTTCTTTAGTCCCGCCATTACCTCACACAATCAACACTGTGTAAGTATACTTTGGTTATTTCACTTAATTGCGCAATAAATTTATCCATATCTTCCGCTGGATGTTCATATAATCTCCTTTCCCCGACCAACACTTCTCTTGATGTAGGTTCTATACTTAGCATTTCTCCCACTACAACAGGGATATTATATTTGTAAACCAGCTCACAATATTGCGCAACATTTTGATTGGTTATCCTAGCAAGATATGGTTTTATATACAAAGCACTATGAATACCATATTCTTTACATAGTTCAAAATTTTCTATCCTGTCCTGTGGTGAATCAGTGCCCTTCTCAATCAAATTATAATTCTTTATGGTAGGCATACTTACATATATCCATAAACAGTTTTTTACATTATGATACTTAGTAATTTCATCAAAAAAGGCACGATCTATCTTTTTTTTAGTTGCCAACTGTACAAAATTACCTTTTTCAACAAAATGCTTTACTATAGCTATTGTATCTGCAATATTAGCCTTATCCATACATTCAGAATAACATCCTATTGATATTATACTTCCCTTTTCACCAGGCACATAATACCCTAAATTATGTACTAATTCAATCGCTTTAGACGCACTGATTTTTCTTTCTCCATGAACTATCTCTAATGATGATAAATAACAATATTGGCAATACGCATTACAACCCATATCAGTATTAACAAAAACTCGGGTTGTATTTCCATACACAAAATTATTTGCTTTCATAATATTATATACTCACTTTAATGTTTTGACAAAAAGTCACTTAACAAACCCTAATATAAGTTCAATCATTGTATCATTTTTCTTTTCCAACTTTTCCTAGAAACATCTTCATCAAAATATAAAATTCTAGCAGGTTTTTCACTCTCACCCGTATCAATATTTAAAAGTAAACCATATTTAGCATTACAAAGCCAAATTATACTCGTCGTGTCCTTTGTTGCTCTTAACTGTATTTATTTAAGTTTCATGCAAATACACACCGCTTTTTACTCCAATTACAACATTTATTATGGTCTGCTGATTTTCTGTTGCCAAAATGTTGCCACGCATTTATTATAGCAAATCTCCACTGATTGGCAACACATTTTTCAAATGTTACGCAGTAAAAGTCCATTTTTGAGGGTAAAGGAATAAAACATCATTTTATATTTATTTACTACCAAAAAGCTTTGCAAAATAAGGCTTTCAAAAAGGCTAAAGCGTAACAAATCATTTGCCAACTCTCATTTTCTCCTTAACGACTTTATCTACATGGTGCTAGCACCATGTAAAAAACATGAACAAGGAAAATACCAATTCATTGCACTCCTGTTGTTGCAGAGCGCAGTTTTTCCTCTCTGCAGATTTTCGTTTTTCTCACCCTGTTCTTCCCCTCCATTCTACCACAACTCTCCAGAGACTTCCACACTCTATTTAAAACCAAAA
>JAAUZI010000079.1 GCA_014804645.1 Lachnospiraceae bacterium
GGGAAGTACACCAGAAGAAGATTTATGTGTGTCGGAAATATTTGTGAGTTCAGAAGATATTAAGACAGCTAATTCTGCCAATGCTCCAGTATCCTGTGATGGTAGGGCAGATAAAGTAAAAAAGCTGTCACTGGAACAGCTTGCAGCTCTTTGCGTGGGGTATGGTCCTGGTACACCTTTTGCAGCTTTCAGGGATGAAAGTGACCCGGAAACGATTTATGATAAGGACGAAAAACCAGTTACAACCAACAGTCATCCAGCCGGATATAATGGTTATGTATCACCGGCAATTGAAGAGGCAGGAATTTATTCTGTGTCTTATAAAGACGGACCGGCAGGGATTGGTGAAATGGCATGGCCATCGGAAATGCTGATGGCTTGTGCATTCAATAAAAGTATATGGTATAAATTCGGAGATGCTGTGGGAGCAGAGTGTGAAAGAAGGCAGGTTGATGTCTGGCTGGCACCAGCGGTAAATCTGCACAGGCACCCTCTTGGAGGAAGGAACTTTGAGTATTTTTCGGAAGACCCTTATTTAACCGGTATCTGTGCCTGTGAGATAACAAAGGGGGTTCAGGAAAACCATTCTGTGCTGGTTTGCCCAAAACATTTCGCAGTAAATGAACAGGAAACCTTCCGCCGGGGAAGCAGTGCTAAACATTATGATGCGGTAGATTCCATTCTTAATGAACGAGCAGCAAGGGAGATTTATTTAAAACCTTTTGAAATGCTGGTAAGGGAAGCAGACATTGCCTGCCTGATGACATCCTTTAATAAGATCAATGGTGTGTTTGCCGCCGGGAATACAGACCTTTGTACCCATATTTTAAAGAAGGAATGGGGATATCAAGGGGTGGTTGTTACAGATTGGGGTGATATGGATGTGGTAGTGGACGGTGCGGATGCCGTTGCGGCAGGCAATGATATTGTGATGCCCGGAGGTCCTCCGGTGATTGGGCAGATTTTGCAAGGATACCATGAAGGAAGGGTTTCCCGAAAAAATCTGGAAGATGCAGTCATGCGGTTACTGTATATGACGGATAAAATATAAATGAATTGGAACGTTAGTGAGCCTGATAATATGGTGATTTACATCAAAGGTGAGAAATGCTCTGTTTGCAACATTAAGATGGAAAGTATATTAGCAATACAAATTCAATTGAAATTTATTGCAGAGAGAGCAATCGGCTGAAAACTATATATTTTAGATTAGGAAAATTATGGATAGAAAAAGGGACTTTTGACATATTTATCAGGCGCTTTAGGACAAATATTAATTATAAGCATTGTAGTTTTCTTGTTACGAAGTATCGGAATGAAGATAGATTATACAACAGCTCTGGGAATGCTGGCTATTGGAATAGGCGGAATTTCTTCAGCATTATGGGGTGTTATTGTTACAAACAGGTACAAGAAAGTAACGTTACAGGAAATACTGTTTTATTTTGTCTGCATTATATAATAAAACAAGAAGCTTGTGGATATGTGTAATGACACATGCCTTGATTAACATGCTTTCGCAAATATCAAGAGGTGGCGATTTTTACATATCGCTTATCTGTAAAGGAATAATTATTATATTAGCTGTTGCTGTTTCACATAAGTCAAAAAGCGGGGAAGTAATGAAATGATGAACCTGGAAGAGGTGCAAAATGATTGAATTATATAGACCAACAATAGATGAATTGGGATTTAGAGAAAGCCTTATGGCCGATGAAAAAACTATGTCATATAACCGTGCTTGGGGAGGGACCATTCCATTTCCCAAAACTAAATGGGAGAAATGGTATCAATGCTGGCTTGAAAACTCTGCGTATCAACGGTATTATCGCTATTTATATGATTCCGAGAGTAAAAATTTTGTGGGAGAAGTTGCTTATCATTATGACGAGAAAAGGAAAATCCATATTTGTGATGTGATTGTCTTAGCCAAATACAGGAACAGAGGATTTGGTGAAGCAGGCATTCGATTGCTTTGTGATGCGGCAAAAGAAAATGGTATTTCGATACTTTATGATGACATTGCAGCAGATAACCCATCGTATAAATTATTTCTAAAAAATGGATTTGAGATTGTCTATCAGGACGATACCGTAGTAATGGTCAAAAAGGAAGTAATGAAATGATGAACCTGGAAGAGTTGGAACAGATGGGAAAGGATTCGGAGTCCTTTATGATAGAATCCTATCGGATTCCCGGAAAGGGATTGGATACCGTATATTTGGAGTGTGAACGCCGCTCTGGACGCAATAATTTTTTTGTGGAGATGTATTACTACGAATTGGAGTTTCATTATGAAGATGGCACTCACTTTTCAGTGAACCTGCTTACTTCGGATGAAAAGGATTTTGTGCAGTTGATTCGTGGATATGATGATAGTGTCAAGATCTATACTCGCCGGAAATTGAAAGAAAACGCTCCATTGTGCTGTCCTTTTCAAAGGCTTAGGGCAGAAGAACCCTTCGTAAGAAAAGAAGCCATGGAAGAATTGAGCACATTGTGTCATGGAAATCCCTTTTGGAGACTGGACGCAAAAAGCAGAAACAAATATAACGGCTATAAAGAAGTGGAACTGACCCTGTACGGTACTGCACTGACATGGCTGCTTTGGCTGTTCTGGCTTTGCTTGTCAGTTTATCTCTTTTTCTATATCTCTATCCGGTGGGAAATGGCCGGACTGCTTGTTTTGTTAGGAGCCGGATTATGCTATTATCTCTTTTTCATCAGAAGCGCCGGGAAGGTAACGAAAAAGGCCAAAGCTATCTTTTATGGGAACTGATTTGAGATTATATTTGATTGAAACAGAATAATTAAAAACGAAAACAGGCTTCTTTTCCGTGTAAGGTATGGGTAAAGCCTGTTTTTTATTGTAATAAGTTTGGAAACTGAGGAAATCAGAAAGAATAATTTACAGCAGAAAATATCCGTTTCACATCATTTCCATTATGGCAGTATCAATCTGATTCCGATATAATTTTTAAGAAATACAGAAGGAGTGAAAAAATGCAGATAGCAATATGTGACGATGAAAAAGAAATCAGAAATATGTTTGCGGAAAAGATAAGAAGGCTCTATTCGAAAGCAGACCTGTTACTGTACCGGTCTGGGGAGGAACTGCTTTTGTCAGACAAAGAGCCGGATATCCTGCTGCTTGATATTCAGATGCCGGGAAAGAATGGCATGGAAACGGCAAAAGAACTGCGCATTAAAAGCAAAAAAGTGATCATTATTTTTGTGACCGCTTTAGACGATTTTGTATTTCAGGCCTTCGACGTAGGGGCGTTCCATTATCTGGTAAAACCTTTTGACGACGAGAAATTTGCCGAGGTATTGCTGAATGCCGTAAAACAGTTTGAGGACAGAAAGAAGCTGGAGGATGCAGGCGGAAAAAGGGAAAAGCCGAGCTTTATGGTAACCACAGGGGGCAAGCATATCACCGTCAATTTGGAGGATATTGTATATGCGGAGGTATTTGACCGGAAAGTGATCCTGCATACGATGGATTCAGATATCGAATATTATGGGAAAATGAAGGAATTGGAGAAAAGGGCGGGCGACGACTTTTTCCGTCCCCACAGGGCGTATCTTGTGAATTTTAACTTTATCAGTAAATATGATGCAACGACCATTTACCTGAAAAGAGGACAGGCGCTCATGGCAAAGCAGAACTATCATGATTTTGTGAAGAGCTATCTGAGATTTAACCAGAAGAAAACTATTAACGCGGCTGAGGGAGGCAGAAGGAAATGGTAGAGAGCGGACTGCTTTTCAATTTGGTGGCAGGGCTGCTGTCAGTTGTGGAGCCGATTGTGCAGGGGTATTGTCTTGGCAGATTGGTAAAGCCGTTTATGGAGAGGAAAGAAAAAGTGAAACTTGTGTGGGCGGCATATTCTCTGACAATGCTGATGTTCATTATCATGAATTGCCTGAGCACTACTGTTGCGGTAATGATTGGAATTTTCGTGGCATTTCTGGTGATGTGCCGAGCGGATAAAAAAAATTATGAACAGAAAATATTTCTCTCGGCAACATTCTTTTCTCTATGCTGGCTTGCCTATGCAATAACGGGAATTTTGTATGATAATCTGTACGGTTCTGCCACACATACGGACTTTATGGCGAAGTCTCCGGATTATTTATGGGATGCTTTGTATGTGGTAATGTGTATTGTATATCTCATGTCGGAAATTCTGATTTTGCTTGCCGGTATTTGGTGCGTAAGAAAGGTCTATGCATACAAGGGCGCTAATATGACAAAAAAGGAGCTGTGTATACTGCTGGCTCCGGTGTTTACGGGGGCAGTAGGATTTGAGATCATACAATATTACCGTAGTTTTTACATCATGGAGACTGGAGAAATTACAGAGGCATATGATATGTGGGCAGTAATTTATTACGCAGTGTCTATAGCTGTAGTTGTGGTAGTGATTGGACTGTACCAGAGCATCAAGGTGAAACAGGAGGAAAAACTGCAGAATGAGCTGCTTGCTGCACAGATTGACAGTATCCGTCATCACATCGGGCAGGTAGAGTGCCTGTACCAAAATATCCGCGGCATCAAGCATGATATGGCGAACCATATCATGACGCTGGAAAGGCTTTACGCCAGAGACAAGACAGAGGAGGCGAGGGCGTATAGTACAGAGTTAAAGACTGCACTTGCTGAGGTGGATGGAGAGATCAAGAGTGGGAATCCCGTAACGGATGTGATCCTGCAGGAACTAAAAAGTGAGGCAGAGAAAAGGAACATACATTTCCAATCAGATTTTTATTATCCCACAGGCACGAATATCAACGCCTTTGATGTCAGTGTGATATTGAACAATGCCCTGCAGAATGCAATGGAGAATGCGGGAAAGAGCGAAACACCACATATATCCGTCCTTTCTTACCATAGAAATAATGCCTATATGATTGAGATAAGTAACAGTTTTGCCGGAAATCTGCAATGGGATGAAGAACGTGGTCTGCCTGTTACGTCAAAAGAAAAAACGGATGGTCATGGGTATGGGCTGTCCAATATCCGCATGGTGGCGAGGAAATATTCCGGAGATATAGCCATTGACTTAAAAGATAGTGAATTTCGTCTCAGTATTATGCTGATGATGGAATGACAGAAAAAGCCTCTTGTGCCAGGGAAATCAGTCTGGCATGAGAGGTTTTTTCGGGGTTCACAACAGAAAAAGGTCGCTCCACAGCATATCGGTTTAGATTGTGAAATTAAGCTCCGAAACAATAAATGTCAAAATTTTTTCAGGGCAAAACAGGAAAAGGATTTCAATTTTTAAATCAAGGAGGAAAAGAAAATGAAAATCAACGGTATCAATGGAGCAAACTCACAAGTGGGGCAGATGGGAATGAATCAGGCAGCGGATTCTTACAGCCGGAATATTCAGAACCAGATTGCCAACGCGCAGAAACAGATGCAGGAGCTTTCTTCTAAGGGGGACATGTCGTTAGAGGAAAAAATGAAGAAACGGCAGGAAATACAGCAGCAGATCAGCGACCTGAATATGCAGTTAAGACAGCACCAGATGGAGCAGCGCAGAGCCGCCATGGGCGACTCCGAGCAGCAGCAGGCAAAAGGTTCTTCCATGGACAATATGCTTGGTGGTACAGGAAACGCAGGAAGTACAAAGGCGGGAAGTAAAAACACCGGACTTTCACAGGCAAGCATGACAGCGATAATCTCTGCGGACAGCTCCATAAAACAGGCGAGAGTACAGGGCAGCGTGGCAACAAAAATGGAAGGGAGAGCCGGAGTTCTGGAGTCTGAAATCAAGCTGGATCAGGCAAGAGGCAATGCTACACAGAAGAAGGAAGAAGAGCTTGCCAAAGTGGAGCAGAGAGCGCAGGCGGCGACGGCCTCACAGCTCTCCACGCTGGCAGACGCAAACAAGACAATGGAGGAAGCTGCAAAAGCGGACAGCAAGGAGGAAAAGGCAGACAACAAGGACGCAAAAACTGCAGGTGCAAAGGGAAATGGTTCAGACGAAAATGCGTCCGGCGTAGATACACAGGGAGAAAGTGTAAATACAAAATTAGATCTTTCCGTTTCAGGTAGTACAGCAGCAGCCGAAACCACAACACAGCAGCCAACAGCATATAAATCTGTGGATATTCGTTTATAGAAGCTGGTTTTCTTGACGCAGAATGAGCTTTTTGGTAGAATAGTGATGTCACAAACTAATTTAGAAGGATACCGGGATGCAGATAGAAAACATAACCGTACCACACCATAACAGAATAATTGACGCAACTTACTATAAACCTGACGGAAAAGACCGTTTTCCCGTAGTGATTTTTAGCCACGGCTATAATGGGTACAAAGAAGATTTTGCGGTTACAGCAAAATATTTTGCAACTAACGGAATCGGGGCAGTTTGTTTTACCTTTTGCGGCGGAAGTACGAGAGATGTCAGCGGTTTTCCGACAACGGAAATGACGCTATTTACGGAAAAGGAAGATTTAAATGCCGTTATAGATGAGGTTAAGAAATGGGAATGTGTTGACAGTGCTCATATTTATCTGTTTGGCGGCAGTCAGGGAGGGCTGGTTTCGGCACTGACCGCAGAGGAAAGAGGCGGGGAAATCCGAGCGCTTATTTTGTTATATCCGGCTCTTTGTATTGCTGATGACTGGAATGCGCGGTTTAGAAATGTGGAGGATATTCCGGATACAGAAACGTTATGGGGGATGGTATTGGGACGCAAGTTTTTTGAGACGATCCGTGATTTTCAAATAAAAGAGCAGATTGGTCAATTTGCCGGGAGAGTTTTGCTTATGCATGGAACAGAAGACCGCGTGGTGAATGCAGAGTATTCGCTATGGGCGTCCAAGGAATATCCAAGTGCCCGATTGGAAGTGTTTCAAGATGAGGGGCACGGTTTTTCTGAAGAGGGAAACCGACGGATGGAGGCCATGACCTTATATTTCATCCATGAATGTATGGAATGTAAATAGTTACTGACTTTGCAGCGGGAGAAACAAGCATATGGAAGTCCTGAAAATTTATGTCAATATCACTGAAATGAATGAAGTCGTATCTGAAAATACTACGGTTCGTATGTTATTGTTCGACGGGTATTGTGTAGGTGCTTTCTTTAACGGAACGATTTTGAATGGCGGCGTTGATACACAGAAGACAGGTGCGGACGGGAGAACTGCCTTATCGGCCCGATATATATTACAGGGACGTGATAGTAAGAACAACTCCTGCCGGCTATTTATAGAAAACAATGCTGTGACAGGAGAGGGAACTATTTATACCAGACCGAAAATCGTAACGGACAGCAGTGAGCTAAAGTGGCTGGAGAAGGAAGAACTGATCGGCAGGATAGCAGATGAGGACGGGAAACTTGTCATTATCATTGACAAAGCCAGCGACGAGTAATATGCAAATAAATTAGCGGCCGCTAACAAAATAGCTGGCCGCTTTTATTATAATTGAAGGTTTTGAACATTGCGATTGCAATTTATAAATACGACTTGGTTCGTTTCATGTCCGTAACCAGATCTTCATTCCCGTCTGCTTTCATTAACTCAATCAATTTCTCGATATTGCTCGGATCTTCTATGATTGCCTGAATTTCTGATTCTGTTATACCGATCAATTGCATAAACTCTGTTTTTCCATATACAGACATCTGGGGTTCTGCTTCAGTATCGCTTACGATCAAAAGAGCAGTAATCATGGAATCCTCGCCTATATGAAGAGATGTTCCATTACCCTTTACGTATTGATTTGGCTCAAAAAATCTCTCTGTTTTATATGTATATCTGGCAAGATTTGACATCATATCAATAGCCCACTTACAGTTTTCAGCGCTATCTTCTTTAAGTTTCATGGTCATTTCATATCCCCAACCATTCCACTCGCCGCCAAAAGCCTCCTCATCGCCATATAGAACAGTCATCCCATATGTAACTAAATGCTTATAACCCTTAGGCGACGTGTATACCGAAAAACCATCCAAGTATTCGTCTCCTCCAAATATGGCTCTGGAAGTAATAAGTGTTCCGAAATGATCTGGGTTTTGGCCGGGATATAGCTTTTCAAAAGCATCATCTATTGCCTGCCATCCGGGCGAATAGCTTTCATCTTCCTGTATACGTTTTAAAAATTCTTCCTTTGTCATCGTTATCTCCTTCTAGAAAATAGACAGGGATTTTTTATCCTTCGAATCCCTGTCTATTAGTGTAGTTATAATTTTATTTAGGCAAAAGAGATATGAAATCTCTGTTGCTCTGCCTGGTTTTCTTCCTGTGCTTTTATGGCGTTAGCAAAAGCGTTATTTTGGGCATTGACCTGCATCTTGTCATTGGTTTCGGTCGCATTAGTCTCTGCGGCTGATTTCATTGCATTATTTGCTTTACCTAATATGGAGGATTGGAATGCTCTGGCTCTCTGTTCCTTTTCTTCCATCTTTTCAAGCTCAGCCTGCTTTTTTTCTGTATCCATACCGCGTTTCTCGTCCAGATTCATTTCGCCCTTTAAAATAGCAATGCCGTCTCTGGTGTTGGCAATAATAGCTCCCTGGCGGTTTGCCTGTTGTACGGAAGAGTCTGCGGAAACGATTGCATATATCTTTTTGTGGGACAGGCTGGTATCTTTAGCCGTATCACCGTCTACGGCTTTTGTCTCCTTCTCAGCAATGCCGTTTTCTTTGGATTCATCAGCCTGCTTTTCTTCTGTATCTACGCCGCGTTTCTCATCCTGATTCATTATTCCCTTTAAAATAACAGTGCCATCGCTGTTGCTGACTATGACCGTTCCCGGGCGTCCTGTCTGCTGCTGATTGGTTGGCAGATTCTTTTCGTCTGCCTTATCTAAGGATGTCTCAGTTTTTTGTATTTTATCTTCTGATTTTTCCTCTTTTTTCGGCTCCTGATCTTCCTGCAGCTCCGCCATCCTGATTTCTCTTGTCTGTGACTTGCGAAGCTCTTCTTGATGCTGTTTCAGCTCTGTATTGAGACTGGATATTTCTTTCTGAAGTTTCCTTCGTTCAGTTTCTTTTTCGGCAGCAGAAAGTTCTTGCTTTGGAGATAGCTTCTGCATCTGCTGTTTTGCATTTGTAATTTCATTTTGAATATTTTTGATTTTTGAATCTGATGAAACTGACGTATGCATCCGCATGCTTGACATACTGTTCATTGATGTTACACTGCCGATTCCCATAACACAATCTCCTTCCCCAAAGAATATTTTCAGACGACTTATCCTTCAATATATATTTTCTTCTCGCTGCTATATTTATCTATATTTTACCATTCTTCACATGTAAGAAGCAAGACTATTTTTCTATTATTTTGGATTATTTATGACAAATTGTCATTTCTCCTTCTGCATTTACTCTTCCCTTTTTGACTTTTGTATGTTATAATACATTTTGTATTTGAAAACAGATTAGAGGGGGAGTCATGGAGCAGGTTTCATTGAAGATAGGAGAGCGGCTGAAAGAAATCAGGAACACTAGGCAGCTCACGCTGGATGACGTTGCTAAGCTGTCGGGAGTCAGCAAGCCCATGCTAGGACAGATCGAGCGTGGGCAGTCCTCGCCAACCATCAATGTGTTATGGAAGATTTCAACAGGGCTGAAAATACCGTTATCCTTTTTCTGTAGAAAGCAGGAATCGGAATATATGGTTGCCGGGCTTGGTGAAAAGGAGATGATCACGGAAGAGAACGGGGGAATGAGGGCATACCCGCTGTTTCCCTTTGACCCGGTAAGGAACGTGGAAGTCTTTTATATTGAGTTTGACGCGGGCGTGGAACATAGCTCACTCCCCCATGTGCCGGGTGTGGAGGAATATGTATTTCTGGTGCAGGGGACGCTGAAGATGGTTATAGGCGGGAAGGAAGTGTTCCTGCAGGAAAAGCAGTCCATACGGTTTGGGGCGGATATTTCCCATGCATACTGCAATGTTTCAGATAATGTCTGTGCAGTCTATAATGTGATTTTTTACCCGAATGATTAAATCAGTTCTGGGCGCTATGATAGGAGGAAAGGAAAGAATGGCAATAGAAAAGGTAAGGGAATATTTTAGGGAACAAGGGATGGAGGAAAGGGTTCAGGAGCTTGATGTGTCCAGCGCAACGGTAGAGCTTGCCGCCGCAGCCCTGCACTGTGAGCCGCAGAGGATAGCGAAGACGCTTTCCTTTATGGTGGATGGCCACGCGGTGCTGGTGGTGGCCGCCGGGGACGCGAGAGTTGACAATTCGAAGTATAAGGCGCGGTTCGGCGCGAAGGCAAAGATGCTCTCGCCGGAAGAAGTGGAGACGCTTGTGGGCCATGCCGTGGGCGGTGTATGTCCGTTTGCGGTGAATGAGGGAGTGGAAGTGTATTTGGATATATCACTGAAACGTTTTGATACGGTATTTCCTGCCTGCGGAAGCTCCAACAGCGCGATAGAGCTTACGATTTCTGAACTGGAGGAACATTCCAGTTATACGGGATGGGTGGATGTGTGTAAGGGATACTGATGGGTATCCGTTACGTCAGCACCACAATCTTGACAGTAAACTCCTGCTTGTCGCAGTGCAGCGTACAACTGCCGCCATACTTATAGGCGATCCGCCTCATAATATCAATGCCGTATCCGTGAGCCGCCTTGTCCCTTTTGGAGGAGGCGGCGCGGTTGTTGCGGATCGATACCTTTTTTAACACGGGATTGACAATCTGGATCGCTGTGTGATTGGGTGTGGTGTGTACAGTGGTGCGGATATAGGCATTTTCCTGAGACATACAGGCCTCAATGGCATTGTCGTAGGCATTGGACAGAAGGCTGCAGATATCCGGCGCGTCCAGAGCGTCAAAACCGGACAGAGCGCCGGTAAAGGTAAACTCTATGCCCCGTTCCTCACAGATTTTCATTTTGGAGTGGACTACCAGGTCTGCCACTTTGTTGCCGGTGAGTATTCCACCGCCGGGGGAAACTGTATTCTGGCTCAACTGCTCCGCATATTTTTTGACCTCTCTGTAATTGCCCTCCTGACACAGCGTGTGTATCATGGCCATGTGGCTGGTGAGGTCATGGCGTAGCCGCCGCACCTGCTCCTCCTGCTCCTTTACATCCTGCAGGGCCTCCAGCTGCAGCTGCAGATACTCGGTCTGGCTCCTGGCCAGCGCTTCCCGATATATCCGCATCCGGGAAGTTATCACACCGTACAGAAAATAACCGGTGCTGAGCACGAATGCCCCCAGAAAGAGCACCAGAAAGATATAGTGCTCTACAGGCTCTAAATGCGCATAATATAAGAAAATCACAAGTCCTGCGTCGATAAAGGAAAAGAGGGCAAGGACGATGCTGCCCAGAATCTCTCCCGGGCGAAAATGCAGAGTGGTCTGATATTTGCGCAGGACACAGCCCAGAAAGAGCAAGCCTCCCAGAAAAAGAACATCTGTTATCAAATCAAACCAGGTGTAGGTGTGATCGGGAAAAATAGGGATCAGGCTGTTGGGCATGATGGATTCAAGCAGCAGCAAGGGAGTGATCATCAGCGTATAATAGATGGCCATGGCCGCCAGGAGGCGCGGCAGATCAGAGAGACGCTTTCTGCTGAACAGCAAAACCGTCAGCACCAGCTCTCCTAACATAGTGAGTACCGACAGTAAATCTCCTGCGGCGGTCCAGTAGACAAAAAATACTCCCAGTATGGAGATCCCGGAGCAGAGCAATACATTCCTGCGGCGCAGGTTCATATGGGCAGAGCATATATACTGGGTCATGAGGATTAGAATCCAATATTCCGTCAGATTGATTGCGATGTCAAGCGGCAGGTATTTCATGCGTGTATATCTCCTTCAATATAGGTCTTTAGCGCGAGACCAAATTCCCTGCTCTTTCTTCGACTGACGGGCAGAGTCTGTCTGCTGTCAAGCGTCAGTCTCAGAGCGTCGTATTCCCTGATGTGGGACAGGTTGACCAGGAATTTGCGGTGAACGCGAAAAAAGAATGCCTCGGGGAGCTGCCGCTCCAATTCATTCAGACTTTTCCGCAGCGTAATAACATCGTCACGGCAATGGAGGAGCGTCTCCTTGTTGGCGGCCTCCAGATACAGGATCTCCGGTACGTGAAGCAGCAGATTGCATTCCGGGGTCTTGAACAGCAGAGTCTGGGCTGAATCCTCCAGCTTTTTGCGGATATCCGTCATGATAAGGCGCAGATCGTTTTCCGCAACAGGCTTTAACAGGTAACGAAACGCATTCACTTCGTATCCCTCGGGGGCATACTCCAGGTAGGCGGTTATAAAAATCAAGATGGCGTACTTGTCCCACTCCCTGATCTTTCTGGCCAGCTCCATGCCGCTTATGGGCGACATCGAAATGTCCAGAAAAAGCACGTCATATCGTTCTCCGGCGGCGTATTTTTTCAGCAGTTCCTCGGGTGAGAGGAAACACTCTGCGATGCAGTCGTGCTCCTGCCACAGGAACTGGTATATTTTCCTCGTAAAAACTTCTTCGTCATCACAGATAGCGATTTTCATATGTACCCCGTTCCGTATAAATATTTGGATTCACTTTAGCATACTTCAACTGTTACGTCAAGAAATCCTGTCGCTGGATCAATGCTCCAAATCATGGAATATTCTGCCCTGCGACCGCTTACACCACTTTTGGCGCCGCTGGTGAACCGTTCTGAAATGAGTTGAAATTGTTAATTGCTCTAAAGCCATTGGAGTGGTAAAATATTGTAGTACATAAAGGAGAAAGCGGGGGCCGCCATGGAAAAGGTCTATAAGAGAAACGGCTATGCCATCACAGAGGATGAGAATGGAATTTGGATTTCTTGGCCCGAAGGACCGTTTGACCGGACCGTTACTTATCCCATCTCCAGAGAAAACCTGAAAAAAGCTTTAATGTCAGATCATGACGCATACGAAGTGATGATTTATGCCGAGACAGGGAGCTGGCCGCCGGGAGAAGAACAGCGCCAGGAGCACAGCAGGGCGTTTATAAGGAAGTTTCCTGATCTGCTGGTGAAAATCCCGGAGAACCAGATGATGTTTGAAGAAGAGGAGTTGAAAGTACTGCTCGTCCAGGCGGAAGAAATAACGGGAGGTGACACGATGATCTATTACTATTACAACGACAAGGGAGAAAACGTTCCCAAATCAGAGGCCACAATCGAGAGGGTTTACGCTCCCGCCCCCAACGGCCTGCTCCGGCATGTGGCAGACAGGAGGCTGCAGCGGGAGGGCGGCGAAGGTACGGTTCAGTATGAGATGTGCTTTGCCGGTGAATATCTGGAGGAGATCGTGCGGGATTTATGCGCTGTAATGCCGTTAAAGGCGCTGGAGGGCAGCATACGGAGGGCGCGGCGGGAGAGGGACCTGGAGAGTCTGCGCAATCTGCTGCTCTTAGGAGGAGAAGAGGAATTTATCTGTGTGGACTGCAATGACCGAGACTGGATTTTTCCACTGGTGGTCAGGTGCCGGATGGGATATGCCGACGAGGTCCGTGCCGTTATGCAGAGGTGGGATAAGTCTGTCAGATTGGTATATGGTCAGAGCGCCTCGGAGGATATGCGTGACGTCTATGGCGGAGAACACACCATACTTGGCTGTCTTGAGGAATATTACCATATGAAAATCGGGGATATGTTCAAGATAAAGAGTTATGAGGATAAGCCGCTGCTGATCTCAAAATTCGACACAGAGGATATAAAGCGGAACATTTTCCGGTTTGAGGGGAAATACAATATTTCCCTGCCGGGGCAGTATAAGGCTTTTCTGCAGAAATATAACGGCGGATATGCACCCCGCACGGACATTCTTTTTGGGGGAGAGATGGTCAGCACCCTCAAAGAGTTCAGCGGCGTTGGAGATGTGCCCAGGCCCTTTTGGGACTTCCATGTAAAACGCCTCGCGGAGAGGGAGCTGCTGCCCATTGCAGGAGATATTTTCGGGAATGATATTGCGATTGGGCTGGGCGATGGGAACAGAGGCAGGATTTTTTTCTGTGATCACGAGGAGGGGGATAAGTCGGAGTGCGAATGGAGGGATCTGAAGGCTTTTTTTGCCGACTGTCACAGCGAGAGGATAGACAAAAACGCCATCAAGTCGATAGAGGAGAGAGAGTCGTTCATGGTTTTAAGTGGGCGTGGGGATTACGTGACGGAGGGGCTGAGGCGCACATGGCAGGAGGAAATAGACTGGTATAAGGAGATCCGGCAGCAGGAGGTCATTCTGGATTGGCCGGATTGAGACATTTAACCTCTTGATTATTGCGCGGGCAAGGCTTATAATGTGCATATGAGAAAGGTACGGAGAAAAGACTATGGCGGATAAAATAACAGTTGGTTGCCTGCGGGAGGATCTGGCGATATGTCCGGGCTGTGGCAGCAGGAATATTGTGGGCAGAGACAGGGAGTATTGCCATTGCGGCCAGTGCGGTCAGGCATTGGAGATTCATATAGTCAGCAAGGTTGCGGAGGCCGGAGAGGATATGGAGAGACATAAGGAATTTGAACAGATGTCCCTGTTTTGACAGAATATTTTAAGGAGAAGGATATGGCGACAACAGGAAAAAGTATAGCGATACCGACGATTCTGAAGGTTGGGAAAGGCGCACTGGAGAATATCGGCGGCTATCTGCGGGAAGAGAATTTTAAGAATGCGGTGATCTATTTCGGCAACGGACTGATTGAGTTGTTCGGCATGAGAGTCATGGACTCCCTGAAGGCGGCTGACATCGAGGTTCTGGAGTATCGGGAGATCGACACCGTGTGTATTGACGATATTGTGGAGATGGCGTTCACACTACCCAGCAAGGTGCAGACGATCATTGCCATCGGCGGCGGCAAGGTGATCGATGCGGGCAAATACGCAGCGTTCCTGCGGGGACTGCCCTTTATCAGCGTGCCCACCTCCAGCTCCAGCGACGGCTTTTCCAGCGCCAGCGCCTCCCTGATTGTGGAGGGCAGACGGGCTTCCGTGCCCGCCAAGCTGGCCTATGGCATTATTGTGGACACGGAAGTGATTCGGACGGCGCCGGAGCGGTTTATCTATTCGGGCATTGGGGATATGGTGTCCAAGATCACCGCCCTGTACGACTGGGTGTTTGAGGCCCAGGCGGGTTATTCTCAGGTTAATGACTTTGCGGTAATGATAGCGAAAAAGGCGGTAAACAGCTTTGTGCGGACGCCGTTTAAGAGCATACAGGAGGAATTGTTCTTGAAGGAATTGCTGGACTCTCTGGCTATGAGCGGGATTGCCAATGAAATTGCGGGCAGCAGCGCGCCCACCAGCGGCAGCGAACACCTGATTTCCCATGCGCTGGACAAATTGTTGGAACAGCCCCAGCTCCACGGTATTCAGGTGGGCATAGCCACCTATCTGATGGCCAGAGTGCAGGAACACCGCTATGAGCGTGTCAATACGATTTTTACCGATACCGGTTTCTGGAAATATGTGGAGACTCTGGGTATGAAAAAGGAGGATTTTTCCAAAGCTATAGATATGGCTCCCTCCATCAAGCCCCACAGACATACTTATCTGCATGAGGAGCAGTATCGGGAGCGGGCCAAGTGTCTGTTGACAGAGGATGAGATACTGAACAGAATTTTGATTTAACAGGGGGTGACGGTTCTGAAACTGTTAAAAGGATTATTCTATGGATTTTGCATATTGGTGATTCTGCTCTGCGCATTGACGGTGGGGCTTGCCTTTTCGCCCTCAGCCACAGAGAAATTGGCGGATATGCTGTATGGCGAGAATCGTGACAGCGGGATACTGGACGTGATCGACAAGCCGGATACGCAGCCTACGGAAAGCGGCCCAGAGGAGCAGCCGGATGGGCAGGAGTCTCCGGAGCCTACCATAGCGCCAACCCATATGGATCAGCCTCTGACCTGGGAGCCTAAGAACACACCGGCTCCGGTTCAGACTCCCATACCGGGCGGTGTTCCCGATTTTGATTCCAACGGAATGGTTATCAATATTTATGCGGTGAAAAATGGCAGCACGGCGGAGCAGGCGCCCAGTTATGTGATCCCCACAAGCGATTCTGTGGCAGCTCCCAAGGAACTGGCCGACAGAGCCGGGTATACCCCGGTGACGGACGACACCACAGAGCTGAACACGGAGGAGGCTGACAAGCTAAAGACGGAGCTGACGCTGGGCGAGACCGGCACGGCGCTGTACTTTGACAGCCTGTATTATCCCTACTATTATCTGTTGGACGAGACGGGGCAGGCCATATACAGGCAGATATATGCCAATGCCAACAGCATGAACAAAACTTTCATGCCCTGCCAGGATATTACTGTAAATGCGCTGAAAACCGTGTTTGAGGCGGTGTACAACGACCATCCGGAGCTGTTCTGGCTTGAGACCGGTTACAGCTGTGGGTACAGCCGCAGCGGAAAATGTGTGGAGATCACGTTGCAGTTCAGTGTGGAAAGCGCAGAGTTGGAAGAGTTCAAGTCCACCTTTAACACGCAGGTGAACAGGATTCTGAATCAGGCATGGGGTCTTGCCGACGATTACGAGAGGGAAAAGTATGTCCACAACCGACTGCTGGAGCTGGTAGAGTATCAGAGCGGCGCACCCATGAGTCAGAGCGCCTACAGTGCCCTGGTAAACGGCAAGACTGTCTGCGCGGGCTATGCCAGAGCGTTTCAGTATCTGATGCAGCAGCTGGGGATTCCCTGCTATTATTGTACGGGCTATTCGGGGGAGAATCATGCCTGGAATATCGTCTATCTCTATGGAGAATATTACAATGTGGATCTGACTTGGGATGATACGGAACCTGCCACCTACAAGTTTTTCAACAAGACAGATCAGGATTATGCCACCACTCACGCGCGCAGGAGCCTGGCCCAGAAACTGCCGGCCTGCGACGGTATCAGTTACCGGAATCTGGAGGAGGTCCCCGAGGAGGCAGAGCCTACTCCGACCCCTTCGCCCAAGGCGACTCCCGCACCGACTGAGGCCCCGGATAATCCGTATATCTCGGCGGAGCTTGAGACGTATTATCGGGATTGCGGTCAGAAGATTATTGACAACGGACTTGGCAGTTTCAGTTTCGTGCAGGATATTGACGCTGGACTGTGGAACGAGCTGTGGACTGCATATAACAACGGCAATATATCGGACAGTTTTCTGGTAAGAGCCATGAACCGTCTGGGCGGCAATTCCTGCAGCGTGCAGATAGTTTGCCAGGTGACGGCAGACGGCCAGTATCGTCTAACGCATACAGTCAATATACAGTAATGTAAATAACACGTGATACGAAAAGGCGTTTCGGGTGAAAACCCGGAATGCCTTTTTTGTGCGCCGAGATTATTTTCAAAAAAAGAAACAGGCATATCTTACTTGTCCTATCATATATTGAGATAGGGAGGTGCTGGGGATGAACACGAATCTGGCAGATATTTTTCCGGCGGCGTACAGGATTTATTTTAAGACCGCTGCGGGACGGGAGAAACAAGTCAGTGAGATCCGGCTGCGGGTCGAACGGCCGGCCATTCTGATGGAGGGAAACAGGGAAGTCTTTCTGAGAGAGGACGGGTCCTATACGGAACATATGGAACAGGCCTGGCATCCTGACAGGCAGGCCCTGCAGGAGATTGTCAGCCATCTTTGCCAGTATTCTCTCTATGCCTATGAGGACGAGCTGCGGCAGGGCTATATCACTATTGAGGGCGGCCATCGGGTCGGAATTGTGGGACAGGCGGTGCAGGAGGGCGTCGGCGCTATCCGCACTATCAAATATATTTCCGCCATAAACATCCGTGTTGCCCATCAGATTCTTGGGGCGGCCAATTCGGTGCTGCCCTATATTTATAAGGGGGGCAGCATGTGCAACACACTGATTGTCTCCCCACCGGGCTGTGGCAAGACCACGCTGCTGCGGGATATGGTGAGGCAGATTTCCGGCGGCAATGCCTACGGTCCGGCCCGGACGGTGGGAGTGGTGGACGAGCGCTCGGAGATTGCGGGCTGCTATATGGGGCTGCCGCAAAACGATCTGGGACCGCGCAGCGATGTGTTGGACGCCTGCCCCAAGGCGCTGGGAATGATGATGCTGCTGCGCAGTATGTCGCCGGCAGTGCTGGCGGTGGACGAACTGGGCAGCAGCGAGGAGATACAGGCGGTGAGAATGGCCGCCTCCTGCGGAGTCAGTCTGGTGGCAACCATACATGGCATGGATATGCAGGACGTACAGGGGAAACCGGGGATGGGGGCGCTGCTGTCGGAGGGGATATTTGTCTGTGTGCTGGTTCTGAGGCGGGATAGACAGGGACGCTGCCGGGTGAGACAGGTGCTGCACCGCAGACAGATGGATGGCATATGGGAGGAGGTGGCGGTAGATGCTCCGGCTGGCAGGATTTAGTATGATTGGACTTAGCTGCAGCGGGCTTGGGATATGGTATGCCGTGCAGCTGCGGCAGCGCCTGGAACATCTGCATACCATGAACCGGATTATAGAGCTGCTGGTCAGTCTGCTGCAGTATGGGAAAAGCACTCTGCCGGAATGCTGCCGTCAGTTGGCGGCCCAAGTGGAGGAACCATACCGGCAGGCCTTTGCATTGGTGTATCGAGAACTGGCGGAAAACAGAGGAAAAAGCTTTGCGGAGGTATATGCGGAGATCATGGGTGAGGCGATGAAGGGCGTCGGTTCGCTGAAAGAGCAGGACAGGCAGCTTTTTCTGCAATGTGTCCTTCAGCAGGGCTGTGGCGACGGAGAGACGGGAATACGGTTGATCCGGCGGCAGCAGGAGCTGTTGAAAGAGCGGATTGCCAGGCTTGAGGCAGAAAACCGGGAGAAGAGCCGCATGGCTGTGGGACTGGGAACTCTGGGCGGAATTCTGCTCATTATCATACTGCTGTAGCGTCAGGGATTTTTCTGACGAAAGCATTTGGAGAGATAATACGGTAGAGGTAGGTATGGGTGTGAGTCTGATATTTAAAATTGCGGCAGTGGGAATATTGGTTACAATACTGAGTCAGGTGCTCAAACACAGCGGCCGAGAGGAGCATGCTTTTCTCATCAGCCTTGCGGGACTGATTTTGGTGCTGACCTGGATCGTTCCATATATTTATGATTTGTTCACCACCATACAGGCCCTGTTCGACCTGACGTGACGGGGGCGGGGAATTGGGGCTGGTAGGAAATATGCGGAACTAAAATGGAGAGGGGCTATGTCGGAACTTATCAAAATTGGCATACTTGGGATTTTGGGCGTTATGGTAGCGCTGCAGTTTAAGGCCACTCGGCCGGAGTATGGGATCTATATGGGGCTGGTAATCAGTATTCTGATATTTGCGTATGCGGTGCGCCAGTTCTCCGCCGTGCTGGAAAAATTTGCTCTGATACGGCAGTTTCTTGGGAGCAGCCAGGGCTACCTGGCTATTCTGTTAAAAATAACAGGCGTGACGTATATCTGCGAATTCAGTGCGGGGATATGCAAGGATGCGGGATATGGGTCAGTGGCTGAACAGATTGAGATACTGGGCAAGCTGTCGGTGATGTTCGCCGGGCTGCCCATACTGTTGGCGGTGATGGAGCAGATACAGACGTTCATGCGCTGAGACATGTGGGCGGCGGCTGCGGGATGTGCGGGAGACTTGAGCGGAGGGAGCCATGGAGGGATTGTCGGTTGATATAATATGGGAGGAATACGGACTGGATCAGCTGCAGCAGGGGCTTTCCGACCTGTTTCCGGGGAGTACATTTTCCCTGCGGCAGGTATTTTCCCAGATTCTGCAGGGAGATGTGCTGGGAGCCATCCGGGATATTCTGAACGCGATGCTGGGTGATATAGGAGGCCAGCTGGCAGGTATGCGCAATGTCCTGCTGTGGCTGGTAATGCTGGGAATCGTATCGGCGTTGATGAGCCATTTTATGGAGATATTTGACAAGCATCAGATTGCCGATATCAGTTTCTATTTTATGTATTTGCTGCTGACCGCAGTTTTGCTGGCCAGTTTTGGACAGACAGTGCAGGTGGCGACAGATACTATGGAGAATATTCTGGTATTCATACGATTGCTGGTGCCCACATATCTGATGGCCGTGGGCGTGGCCAGCGGAACCACCACGGCGGGAGCAAGCCATCAACTGGTGCTGCTATTAATCTACGGCGTGGAGCGGGTGCTGGTGGGAGGGCTGCTGCCCTTCATATACAGCTATGTGCTGCTGGCTGTGGTCAATGGCATATGGATCGAGGAGAAATTGTCCCTGCTGATGGAACTGCTAGAGAAGGCAATTAAGGCGGCGCTGAAGACGATTATCGGAGTGGTGACGGGAATAAGTGTCTTTCAGGCGGTAATAACGCCTGTTATAGATACGGCGAAATCATCCACGCTGCAGAAAGTGGTGTCAGCCATTCCGGGTATCGGCGGGGCGGCGGACAGTGTGGTCTCGCTGGTGATTGGATCGGCTGTGGTAATCAAGAACAGTATCGGCGTGGTGCTTTTGATTTTGCTGGTGAGCATGTGTCTGGCTCCCCTGCTGCAGATACTGCTGACGGCCTGCTGTCTGAAACTGGCTGCCGCAGTCATGGGAATTGTCAGCGACAAACGGATCACGGCATGTACCAACAAGGTGGGAGAGGGGAGCATGATGCTGCTGAGAATCACAGGCACGGCGCTGCTGTTGTTTCTGATCAGTATATCCGTCGTGGCTGTCTCCACCAACCATGGGTTATAGCAAGGCCCAAAGAATTGGGCCGCAGCGGAACTTAACAGCATCTGCCCTCCTAGTGCCCAGAGAATTTCTGAACGCCAAAGCGGTCAGAAATTACTCTGCGGGAAATGGTACTGGGAGGGCGGATGCGGAACTTCTAATAGGAGGCGAATATGTGGGAGGCGTTGCTTGGAAGCATACGACAGATAGGCATATTTATGATCTGTGCCCAGGCTCTGATTTACTTCAAGCCAAAGGGGTCCTATGAAAAATATCTGAAATTGCTGGTCAGTACCATGATTCTGGTGCAGCTTTTGGGCCCGGTGCAGGCTTTGTTCTCCGACAGCGGGGGACAGAGCCTGGAGGAGCGGATTGCATTTTACAGCAGCTCCTTCGAGCAGGGGCTGGAGGAGGCGACGCTGGAGGAATACCAGGTGGAGCAGATTCGGCAACAGCTGTTGACGGCTCAGATCAAGGCTCAGATGGAGGCATGGGACATAGGGACGGAAAGCGATTTGAGGGAAACGGATGAGATTCGCATTCAAATCGATCCGGTGACTGTGGGGACACCTCAGAGTGGACTGCCGGACATGGAGCAGGGGGAGGAAGAGCATGGAGGAGAAGATAAGGAGCAGAATGGCAAAATGGCTGAAGAGGGATAATCTGCTGATTCTGCTGTTGGCCGGTGTGCTGCTGGTGGTCATAGCGCTGCCCACGGAAAAAAATAGCCGGGAGCAGCAGAACCCGGGCGCGGTCACGGGGAGCTCGGGCGGCGCTGTCCAGGAATCAATATCCGTGGGCGCCGGATTTTCTGATGTGGAGGAGTACGCCGCTTATCTGGAAAAGCGGCTGGAAAATACCCTCTCCCAAGTGAGCGGCGTGGGCGCGGTGCAGGTGATGATCACTTTGGAGGCAACCCAGGAGCTGGTGTTGGAGAAAGACCAGCAGACCCAGAGCAGCAGCACCACTGAGGAGGACAGCCAGGGAGGGAGCCGCTATTCCCATCAGACCAGTCGGTCGGAGAACACGGTGTATCACAGTTCCGGAAACAATGAACCTTATGTAATAAAAACGCTGCTGCCCAGGGTGGAGGGAGTGGTGGTGGTAGCCCAGGGGGCCGGAACCGGCAATATCAACAGAAATATAACGGATGTGGTGCAGGCACTTTTTGACGTGGAGGTGCATAAAGTAAAGGTAGTGAAAATGGACGGCAGTGTGAATATATCCGAATAAGCCCTCATACAATGAACTAGTAAAAAGAAGAGAGCATAGAAAAGGGAGAGAAAGTGTGAAAAACTTAATCAAAAAAAATCAGCTAATGATTACCGCTCTTGCGATTATGCTGGCCATTGCAGGATATCTGCAGTTTGCGGGGACCAATCTGGACGAGGAATATCTGGATGACAGCGGAAAGACGGCGGAGGTGACGAACACGGACGGGGTGATCACGGACAATGTGGTGGCCGGGCAGTACAGCATAAGCGACATCGACGGCATGCTGGATCTGTCGGAGGCGGACCTGGTGGCGTCTTCCGTCACGGAAATCGACAGTCTGGACACGGACGGGGATGTGATTGCCGAGAATTATCTGGACTCGGATATGGTGGTTGGCGAGGCACAGCCGGGAGAGGGCGAAGTGCCCGGCGAAGCGGTGTTTTCCTCCTCCAACGGTGTTGCGTTGCTGTCCGAAGCCAAGCTGTTAAAGGAACAGGTGAGGGCAAAGAACAAGGAGGCGCTGCTGCAGATCATCAACAGTGACGGACTCTCGGAAGAGCAAAAGCAGGAGGCAGTGAATACCATGGTACAGATGACAACCATTGCCGAGAGAGAGGCGGCTGCAGAGATCTTGCTGGAGGCCAAGGGCTTTTCCGACGTGGTGGTCAGCATCAACGACGGCGCTGTGGATGTGGTGGTAAATGCTCTGACGCTGACGGACGCTCAGCGGGCGCAGATCGAGGATATCGTGAAACGCAAGACGGAGATAGGCGCGGAGAATATCATTATCAGCACGGTGGTACAGGAATAATTTAGTGTACATTACATAAAAATGTGGTATACTTATTACAAGCGGATTTTACGAAAGGTGAGGAAAAGATATTGAGCGACAAACGAGTGTTTCTAATTGTACTGGACAGTTTTGGAATCGGGGAGATGGCGGACGCGCCGCAGTATGGGGATGAAAATGTGAATACCCTGCGCAGCGTGGCAGCCAGCTCCTGTTTCCATGTACCCAATTTAGAGCGTCTGGGGTTGTTTCATATTGACGGGGTAGCAGAGGAGCCGGTTATTCGTCGGCAGGCTACGGTGGCGCAGTCTCAGGTGATTGGCAGATATGCCAGAATGGCTGAGCGCTCCTGCGGCAAGGACACCACCATAGGGCATTGGGAGATAGCCGGGCTGGTGTCTCAGCGTCCTCTGCCCACTTATCCCCAGGGCTTTCCGGCGCAGGTGCTGGAGGAGTTTTGCCGCCGCACCGGAAGGGGTGTTCTATGCAATCTGCCCTATTCGGGCACTCAGGTGATACAGGAGTATGGGGACGCGCATATGCGCACAGGCGATCTGATCGTGTACACATCGGCGGACAGCGTGTTTCAGATTGCCGCGCATGAGGAGATCGTCCCGGTGGAGCTGCTTTATGAGTACTGCCGTATCGCCCGGGAGATTCTTCAGGGTGAGCACGGCGTGGGCCGGGTGATTGCCAGACCCTTTGTGGGCCCGGCCGGAGGCCTGTTCACCAGAACTCCCCACAGACATGACTTTTCGCTGGAGCCGCCCGGCGTGACCATGCTGGATCAGCTGTCCGGGAAGGGGAAAAGTGTGATTGCCGTGGGCAAGATACAGGATATTTTCGCAGGCAGGGGCATTACGGAGCATGTCTATACCGGGGGCAACGAGGAGGGCATCCAGCGCACGCTGGAATACTTAGACAGGGATTTCGAGGGACTGTGCTTTGTCAATCTGGTGGATTACGATATGCTGTACGGCCACCGCAGAGATGTGGAGGGCTATGCCCGGGCGCTGAGCGTATTTGACGAGAGCCTGCCCAAGATCATGGAAAAAATGAGGCCGGAGGACCTGCTGATGATCACGGCGGACCACGGCTGTGACCCGGCCTACGCCAGGACTACCGATCATACCAGAGAGTACACGCCCCTTTTGATGTACGGTGAGAGGGTGAAACCCGGCAATATGGGAACCCGGGAAACCTTTGCGGATATCGGCACCACGGTGCTGCAGTATTTTGGCATTGACTCCGAGATCGCAGGGGAGGAGCTGTTTCCCCATTAGGCTGTGAACCATTTCTAATGTCGTTTTCTATAAAATACAACGAATTTGGAGGAACATAAACCCATGAACCAATATACAGAAGAAATAAACAGACGGCGTACTTTCGCCATTATCTCACACCCGGACGCGGGCAAGACCACTCTGACGGAAAAATTCCTGCTCTACGGCGGCGCCATCAATCTGGCGGGCAGCGTCAAGGGCAAGGCCACGGCGAGGCATGCTGTGTCCGACTGGATGGAGATCGAGAAGGAGAGAGGTATTTCAGTCACCTCCTCCGTGCTGCAGTTCGAGTACGATGGTTTTTGTATCAATATCCTGGACACCCCGGGGCACCAGGATTTCTCGGAGGACACCTACCGGACCCTGATGGCGGCGGATTCCGCGGTGATGGTCATTGATGCGTCCAAGGGCGTGGAGGCCCAGACTCGCAAGCTGTTCAAGGTCTGCGGCATGAGGGGTATCCCGATTTTTACCTTTATCAATAAGCTGGACAGGGACGCCAACGATACCTTTGAACTGCTGGACGAGATCGAGAAGGAGCTGGGTATTGCCACCTGTCCCGTCAACTGGCCCATCGGTTCCGGAAAAGGTTTTAAGGGTGTGTATGACCGCGAGGAGAAGGCGGTGTACACCTACTCCGACACGGAGAAGGGCACCAAGGAGGGAGAGACCCGGGTGGTGCCGGTGCAGGAGGAGACAGAGCTGCGTGAACTGATCGGAGATCCGGCGGCGGACAAGCTGCTGGAGGAGGTGGAACTTCTGGACGGAGCAAGCGCGGAATTTGATCTGGAGGCCGTGCAAAAAGGGCAGCTTACCCCGGTGTTTTTCGGATCGGCGCTGACCAATTTCGGTGTGGAAATCTTTTTGCAGCATTTTCTGCGGATGACCACCACACCTCTGCCCAGAACGGCGGATGTGGGGCTGATAGACCCGGTGGAACATGAGTTTTCGGCCTTTGTGTTCAAGATTCAGGCCAATATGAACAAGGCCCACCGGGACAGGGTTGCCTTCATGCGAATCTGTTCGGGCCGTTTTGACGCCAATATGGAGGTGCGCCATGTGCAGGGCGGGAAAGTCATGCGTCTGTCCCAGCCCCAGCAGATCATGGCGGACGAGAGAAAAATCTTGGACGAAGCCTATGCGGGGGACATTATCGGCGTGTTTGATCCCGGTATCTTCTCCATAGGAGACACACTTTGCATGCCTAAAGAAAAGTTCACATATGAGGGGATTCCCACCTTTGCGCCGGAGCATTTTGCCAGAGTGCGTCAGGTGGACACTATGAAACGCAAACAGTTTACCAAGGGAGTACAGCAGATCGCCCAGGAGGGCGCCATCCAGATTTTCCAGGAATTCAATTCCGGCATGGAGGAAATCATTGTGGGCGTGGTGGGCGTGCTGCAGTTCGATGTGCTGAAGTACCGCCTGGAGAACGAGTACAATGTGGAGATTCGGCTGGAGAATCTGCCCTACGAGCATATCCGCTGGATCGCTAACAAGGACCAGGTGGATGTGGAGAAACTGACCGGTACGTCAGACATGAAAAAGGTCAAGGACATGAGAGGGAATCCACTGCTGCTGTTTGTGAATTCCTGGAGCATAGGCATGACTCTGGACCGCAACAAGGGGCTGGAGCTGTCGGAGTTCAGTAGAGAATAGTGTGTGAGGAAGGTGCCTGATTGCGTAGGCGAAAAAGAAGTTTTATAAGAAAAACTGCATATATAGGAGCGTTTTGCGGTATCATAGCGGTGTTGGCGGCTGTGTTTGTACTGGTCGGCCGCCCGGGCTTTTGGGAGAGTGACGCGCAGGGTGCAGAGAATTCGGTCCCGGAGCGGGAGATTGCGGATGACTACAGCAAGGATGCGCCGGAGTCGGCCCGGGAATCCCGGGTTCTGACCTGGCAGGCGCTGCTGGTTTCTCAAGACCATGAGGACGACACGGCAGTGGACTATACGAACCCACTGGCCTGGGAGTACTGCTATCAGCAGCTGGACGAGCCGGGACGCCAGTGGTATCGGGATATTCAACGTATTTTGGCGAGCCTGGGGCAGGAGCAGGAATTGTCCCCGGAGGGTCTGGAGGCGGGACTGACAGAGGAGGATATCGACAGGATATTCTGTTATGTTCTGGCAGACCATCCGGAATATTTCTATGTGGACGGTTATCGCTATACAAAATACAGCCGGATGGACAGACTGGTCAAGATTGAGTTTTCCGGCAGCTACACCTGCGATGGTCAGGAGTGCGCCGACAGGTGGGAGCAGATCAGCGAGGCCGCCGGGACATTGCTGGCACAGGCTCCGGCCGAGGGGGACGACTATGAGAAAGCGCGCTATGTATATGAAACCCTGATCCGCAGCACCGACTATGTGCTGGACGCGCCCGACAGTCAGAACTTGTATTCCGTCCTGGTGAACGGCGCGTCCGTGTGCCAGGGCTATGCCAAGGCCACCCAGTATCTGCTCAACTGTCTGGGGATTCCCTGCATGCTGGTACAGGGGCAGGTGGAACCGGGGGAGGGACATGCCTGGAATCTGCTCTGCCTGGACGGGGAATACTACTATATGGACACCACCTGGGGGGACGCCTCCTACCGACAGGCCGAGGGAGTGGAGGAGGACCAGGGATGGATTCCCCAGGTCAACTATGACTATCTGTGTGTCACCACCCAGCAGCTGCTCCGCACCCATACACCCAGCAAGGATGTGCCGCTGCCGGAGTGTACCGCAACCCGCGATAATTATTATGTGCGGGAGGGTTGTCTGCTGGACGAATGCGAGGAGACGGTGCTGCGGCAGGCTTTCGATCGTGCCGTCTCGGCGGGCAGGCAGGAGATTTCCCTGAAATGCACGGAGGAGAGTGTATACCGCCAGCTGTTGGAGCATCTGATCGGACAGAAGGAGGTATTTTCCTATCTGGGCAGTGACTGCAGTACTCTGCACTATGCCCGCAATGAGAAACAGCTGTCTATCACCTTCTGGTTTTCCTAGCTTTTTTGTACTTGAGAGATCAGGCAGAATGTGTTACAATATGATATGATTCACAAAACGGCGGGAACATACCGATTGGTGCAATATCACGGGCATAGTCGGAGTTTGGCTCAGGCTAAACAGTAGTTGGCTTTGCCAACTGCAGATATGCGGAAAGGGGCAGATATGGAAAAAGAGATAGATAGAAAGACAGTAGTGTTGCAGGAGGACGAGAATGTGGGTAGTGTGAAGATAGCGGATGATGTGGTGGCCACCATCGCCAGACTGGCGGCCAACGAGGTTGAGGGAGTGGCTCCGGCCATAGGCTCCAACGGAAAACCGGTTAAAAAATATGTCAGAGTGGAAGTGAGCGGCGGCAATGTCGTTGTGGACCTGGCGGTGGTGCTGGCCTATGGTTTCAATATTCCCGCCACCTGCAGCAAGGTGCAGGCCAAGGTAAAGTCCGCCATCGAGAATATGACGGGACTCACCTGCAGCGACGTCAATATCCGCATTGCCGGGGTGAAGGTGAACTAAGGAGGACGGAGAGTAGGATCTATGGGACGACGTGAACAGAGGGAGCAGATATTCAAGCTGCTCTTTCGCGTGGAATTCAATACGCCGGAGGAGATGCCTGAGCAGAGGGATTTTTTCCTGGATCAGATAAAGCTGCCAGCCCAGGAGGAGGGAATGGCGGCCAAAGAGAAAGATATTGTCTATATTGCGGATAAATTTGAACGGATACAGGAGCAGCTCCCCGGGATCGACAAGTTGATCGACGAGAAGGCGCAGGGGTGGAGTGTGAGCCGTATGGGCAAGGTGGAGCTGACTCTGCTGCGCCTGGGCGTCTACGAGATCATGTATGACGAGGATGTGCCCGACAGCGTGGCCATCAACGAGGCAGTGGAGCTGGCCAAGAAATATGGACAGGACAATTCCGGCGCTTTTGTCAATGCCGTGCTGGCGAAATTTCTGCGCCCGCAACAGGGGGAGAGACCGTGATGGCGCGCAATGTTTATACTGTCACGCAGGTCAATGCGTATATCAAAAATATGTTCACGCAGGATTATATGCTGCAGGCGCTTTTCGTAAAAGGAGAAGTGAGCAACTGCAAGTATCATTCCTCTGGACATATTTATTTTACGTTAAAGGATCAAAAGGGGATGCTAAACTGTGTCATGTTCGCAGGCAACCGCAGAGGACTGGATTTCCATATGCAGGAGGGCCAGCAGGTCGTCGTGGGCGGCATGGTGGATGTGTATGAGAGAGACGGGAAATACCAGCTCTATGCAAAGCAGATCGTCTTAGACGGCGCCGGGGCGCTGTACGAGCGTTTTGAGCAGCTGAAACGGGAGCTGGAAGAGCAGGGCATGTTTGCTCAGGAATACAAGAAACCGATCCCAAGATTTATACACACTCTGGGGGTGGTGACGGCGGACACGGGCGCTGCGGTGAGGGATATTATACAGATTGCCACCCGGCGTAACCCCTATGTGCAGATATTGCTCTATCCCGCCATTGTCCAGGGGGACCAGGCTCCCGAGAGCATAGTCAGAGGTATCAGGGCCCTGGAGAGGCAGGGAGTGGACGTGATGATCGTGGGCCGGGGCGGCGGTTCCATCGAGGATCTGTGGGCCTTTAACTCACGGGAGGTGGCCCAGGCGGTGTTTGACTGCTCAGTGCCCATTATCTCGGCGGTGGGCCATGAGACGGACACTACCATTATTGATTTTGTGTCGGACCTGCGGGCGCCGACGCCCTCCGCAGCGGCGGAGCTGGCGGTGTATGACATCCGGCAGCTGGCGGATGCGCTGGAGAACGCCGGAATGGAGCTGAAAAGAGGGATGCAGCGCAGGCTCACAGGAGAGCGGAGCAGAGTGGAGAATGCGGCGCTGCGCCTGAAGGCCGCCAGTCCCCAGAGCCGACTTCGGGAGAGACGCACTTACCTGATGCAGTTGGAGGAGAAGCTGCAGCGGGGCATACAGGGAACGATTCAGGAGAAGAGACACCGGATGGCTCTGTATATTGAACAGATGAAGGGGCTTTCTCCCCTGCATAAACTTAGCAGCGGTTACAGCTATGTAACGAATCAGGAGGGAAACACCGTCCGCTCCGTGCAGGGAGTGCAGCCGGGGCAGACCGTAACGATCCATGTGACGGACGGCCGGATCAGAGCCAAGGTGACGGACCGGGAGGCCACAGGTTTTCCGGGGAAAGGGGTGTGCTGACATGGCCGGATACCGGGACATGCAGTGAGAGAGAAGAGGCGAGGAAAAGCAGATGAAAACATTGAGTATAGAGGAGAATTTTGCGAAACTGGAGGAGGCTATACAGCGCCTTGAAAACGAGGACACCTCCCTGGAGGAGGCATTTGCAGCCTACAGCGAGGGCATGCAGCTGGTGAAGGCATGTAACAACCAGATCGACAGGGTGGAGAAACAGGTTCTGAAACTGACCCAGGAGGGGACACTGGAGCCTTTGGACGCGGAGGAATAAGAGAAATATGGAACAGATACAGGATACCATACAGCGCAGGGCCGGGGAGGTCGAGGAGATCATCTGCAAGTGGCTGCCCGAGGAAACCGGATTGCAGCACACAGTGCTGGAGGCCATGAATTACAGTGTATTGGCGGGAGGCAAGCGTTTGCGCCCCATGCTGATGCAGGAGGTGTATCGGATGTTTGGGGGAACCGGCCGGGAGATCGAGCCTCTGATGGCCGCCATTGAGATGATACACACCTACTCTCTGGTGCATGATGATCTGCCCGCCATGGACAACGACGAGTATCGTCGGGGGCGGAAGACCACTCATGCGGTATACGGGGAGGCCATGGGGATCCTTGCCGGAGACGGACTGTTGAATCTGGCGTGGGAGACGGCGATGCAGGCGTTTTCACTGGATGAGCAGGATGGCGGGGAGCCGGGGGAGGAGGCGGCGCGCCTGGGGCGCATTGCCAAGGCCGTAAAGGTTCTGGCCCGGAAGGCGGGGGTCTATGGCATGATCGGCGGACAGACGGCGGATATTGAGGCGGAGGAGGCCCGGCAGGTCACTATGGAGCAGCTTCTCTTTATCCATGAGCATAAGACGGCGGCTCTGATTCAGGCGTCCATGATGGTGGGGGCGATTTTGGCGGGGGCCGACGAGAGCCATGTACGTCAGATGGAGAAATGCGCCTATGATATCGGTATTGCCTTTCAGATTCAGGACGATATACTGGACATCACCGGCAGCATGGAGGAGCTGGGCAAGCCCATAGGGAGCGATGAAAAGAACCACAAGCAGACTTATGTGACAATCAGAGGGTTGGAGGATTCGGCGGCTGAGGTGGAACGGCTTTCCCGGGAGGCCATGGAGATACTCTCCTCTGTGGAGGGAGACAGCAGCTTTTTGCAGGCGCTGACGGAATACCTGATTCACCGCAGAAAATAGCTCTGCGGGACATGAGTAAGAGCAGAGCGGCAACGTGGGGTAAAATATTATGTACTTAGAGCAGATTCAGAATGTTAATGATATTAAAAATATAGATTCCAAAAATTATGAGGAGCTGGCTCAGGAAATCCGGGAGTTTTTGATTCGCAAGATCAGCGTTACAGGCGGACATCTGGGTTCCAATCTGGGGGCAGTGGAGCTGACTATGGCACTGCATCTGGCTCTGAAACTCCCGGATGATAAGATCATATGGGATGTGGGGCACCAGTCTTACACCCACAAGATACTGACCGGGCGCAAGGACGGCTTTGACGGTCTGCGTCAGTTCCATGGCATGAGCGGCTTTCCCAAGCGCAAGGAGAGCAACTGCGACGCCTTTGACACAGGGCACAGCTCCACCTCTATCTCAGCGGGGCTGGGGCTGGTGAAAGCCAGAGATATCCAGGGATTGGACCAGACCATTGTGTCTGTCATCGGTGACGGCGCCATGACCGGGGGCATGGCCTATGAGGCCCTGAACAATGCGGGAAAGCTGGAGACTAATTTTATCATTATTCTGAACGACAACAATATGTCTATCTCTGAGAACGTGGGCGGCGTCTCAAAATATCTGAACAATATCCGAACGGCGGACAGCTACTTGGATCTGAAAAAGGGAATCTATGAGGCCCTGCGGGGAACGCCCAGAGGCAACAATATGGTGTCCGGCATACGCAGAGTCAAGAGCAGTTTCAAGCAGCTAGTGATTCCCGGCATGCTCTTTGAGGACATGGGTATTACATATCTGGGGCCGGTGGATGGGCACAATATTCAGGCCCTGGTTCGGGTGATTCAGGAGGCCAGGAGAGTAAACGGAGCGGTGATGATCCATGCCATCACCCAGAAGGGTCGGGGCTATGCCCCGGCGGAGCGCCATCCTGCCCGGTTTCACGGCGCCGATCCCTTTGACGTGGAGACGGGGCTGCCCACCAAACCCCGCACCACCCCCAATTACACGGACATTTTTTCCACTGTGATGTGTAAGCTGGGAGGGAGGGACGACAAGGTAGTGGCGATCACCGCCGCCATGCCGGACGGTACGGGGCTGAAACGGTTCCGCAACATGTATCCCGAGCGCTTTTTCGACGTGGGGATCGCCGAGGAGCATGCGGTGACATTTGCCGCAGGTCTGGCGGCAGGGGGGATGAAACCTGTGGTGGCGGTGTACTCCTCGTTTTTGCAGAGGGCTTACGATCAGATACTGCACGATGTCTGTATTCAAAATCTGCCGGTGGTCTTTGCCATTGACCGTGCGGGGCTGGTGGGCAGCGACGGCGAGACTCACCAGGGGATATTTGATCTGTCCTATCTCACCAGCATACCCAATATGCATGTGTGCGCCCCCAAAAACAAATGGGAGCTGGCGGACATGCTGAAGTATGCGGTGGTGTTCGGCGGCCCTATGGCGATCCGCTATCCCAGGGGGGAGGCCTATGACGGTCTGAAGGAGTATCGGGAACCTATTGTCTGCGGCAGGGCGGAGTGGATCTACCGGGAGCGGGAGATTGCGCTGTTTGCCCTGGGCAGCATGGTCAAAACGGCGGAGCGGGTCAGGGACCAGCTTAAGGCAGAAGGGCTGCAGGTGAGCCTGGTCAACGCCCGCTTTGTGAAACCCATTGACGAGGAGGCGGTGCGGGAGGCCTGCCGGGAACATTCGCTCATCGTGACAATGGAGGAAAATGTGTCTGCCGGGGGATTTGGCGAAAGAGTTCTGAAACTGATCTGCGATGAGAAATTGGAGGCGGACTGTCTGCGGGTGGCGCTGCCCGACGCCTATATCGAACACGGCAATGTGGAGAAATTAAAGAGCGAGATCGGTATGGATGTGGACAGCATCTGCCGGAGCATCCGGGAGAGGATAGCTAAAATCTAATCGTTAGTGAGTATAAGCTGAAAGGGAGACTATGAAGGAGCGTTTGGATGTAATTTTGGTGGGACAGGGCTATGCGCCCTCCCGGGAGAAGGCAAAGGCGGTCATCATGTCGGGCAATGTCTATGTGAATGGGCAAAAGGAGGACAAGGCCGGCAGCATGTTTGAGCTGGAGGGTCTGCAGCTGGAGGTCAGAGGCGCTGCCCAGAAATATGTGAGCAGGGGCGGTCTGAAACTGGAGAAAGCGGTGGAGCGCTGGGACATCTCTCTGGAGGGGCTGGTGTGCATGGACATAGGAGCTTCCACGGGAGGATTTACCGACTGTATGCTGCAGAGCGGTGCCGTGAAGGTCTACTCCGTGGACGTGGGGCCGGGACAGCTGGACTGGAAACTGCGCACCGATCCCAGGGTGGTGTGCATGGAAAAGACCAATTTCCGCTACATGGTGCCCGGAGACATTTCAGACGAACTGGATTTTGCCAGTGTGGATGTGTCTTTTATCTCCCTGACCAAGATTCTGATTCCGGCCCGGAATCTGCTGCGGGACGGAGGGCAGATGGTGTGTCTGATCAAGCCCCAGTTTGAGGCAGGCCGGGAGAAGGTGGGCAAAAAGGGTGTGGTTCGTGATCCGGCCATACACAGGGAGGTGGTTCACAAGGTCGTTGACTTTGCGGACGCCGTTGGTTTCTCCGTGTTGGATCTGGAGTATTCCCCCATAAAGGGGCGGGAGGGGAATATTGAGTATCTGATACATATCCGTAAGGACGGACCGCACTGCGCGGCGCTGGCGGAGCTGACGGAGCAGGAGGCTGAAGTCCGTCTGCGGGAGCTGCAGACGGCAAAGAGTGGTCTCTCCTGGCAGCAGGGTTGGCCACAGCGCATAGAGAGCACGGTATCGCAGGCTCATGCGGGGCTGGAAAGAGAGGTGTAGAGCGGTAAAATGAAACATTTTCTGATCTATACAAACTGTCATAAGGACAAGGACTTGGTCACCACCGAGCGGATACGCGGCTATCTCGAATCCCACGGTCACAGATGCACGGTGATTCTTCGCAACAAGGGTGACGGCGACCACCACAGTGAAGGCTCCGTGGAAGACGGTCCGGCGGGAGAGGGAAAATCGGCCCCGGAGATGCAGTACCCGACAGACGTATACTGCATGATCGTGCTGGGAGGAGACGGCACCATGCTGCAGGCGGCATGGGAAGTGAGAAAGATGCACATTCCTCTGATCGGCGTGAATCTGGGAACCCTGGGCTATATGACGGAGGTGGAACCTGCGGGACTGGAGGAGGCGCTGGAGAAACTCATGTCGGGCCAGGTCTATTCCGAGAGCAGAATGATGCTGAACGGCAAGGTGTTATTTCAGGACGGCGGCGCCACGGAAGACTGGTCTCTGAATGATATTGTCATATCCAGATGCGGTGCGCTGCAGGTAATCAAGCTGAATATTTATGTGAACGGGCAATTCCTCAAGGACTACAGTGCCGACGGTGTGATCATCACCACTCCCACCGGTTCCACCGGCTACAATCTATCCGCCGGAGGCCCCATAGCGGAGCCGTCCTCCAGGCTGATCATCATGACTCCGATCTGCCCCCATACACTCAGCAGCAGGAGCATTATCCTGTCGCCGGAGGATGTGATCGAGATTGAGATTCCCGAGGGACGGGAGGGCCGGAGACAGCAGGTGACGGCCAACTTTGACGGAACCCATCAGGTATCCATGTGTACCGGAGACAGGATACAGATTGTAAAATCCGAGAAAACCACAGAGATTCTCGCGGTGAACAAGGTGAGTTTTCTGGAAGTGCTGCACCGCAAAATGCGGGAGAGCGAATAGCGGCGGCCGGACAGCGGAAAAGGAAAAACCGGAAACAGGGGGAGAGCCATGAGCCCGAAAAAGACAAGACACATCAAAATTCTGGATATTATAGCCAGTCAGGAGATCGACACGCAGGAGGAGCTGGCTCATCAGCTGAAGGATGCGGGATTCGACGTGACGCAGGCCACCGTGTCGAGAGATATACGGGAGCTGAATCTGTACAAGGTTTCTGCCGGCGGCGGAAGACAGAAGTATGTCATACTGCAGCAGGAGGACAGCCGGCGCCTGGAGGACAAGTATATTCGGGTGCTGAAGGATGGTTTTTCCTCCATGGATATGGCGCAGAATATTCTGGTGGTCAAGACGGTCTCTGGCATGGCCATGGCAGTTGCGGCAGCCATTGACGCCATGCATTTTCAGGAGATCGTGGGCAGTATTGCAGGGGATGACACCATTATGATGGCTGTGCGCACGGTGGAGGACACAGAGAAACTGATGGAGAGAATCCGGGAATTACTGCAGAGATAACGCAGGAGAAAAACTGCGGCAGTCCCTTTGACACAGGGAGTTGGGGGATTGCGGGAAGAGGGCACGCGGCTTACCTGAAAAGAGGAAGCCGGGAGGAAGGAGAATATGTTAGTCAATTTACATGTGAAAAATCTGGCCCTTATTGAGGAAACAGAAGTGGAATTTGGGGAGGGACTGAATATCCTGACCGGCGAGACCGGCGCAGGAAAGTCCATCCTGATCGGATCGGTCAATCTGGCGTTGGGAGCCAGATTCGACAAGGACATGCTGCGCCAGGGGGCGGAGAGCGCTCTGGTGGAGCTGATGTTTTCCTGCCCGCCGGAGGATGTGGCGCTGCGGGAAAAACTGCAGGAACTGGATATTCCCCTGGAGGAGGATACGGTGCTGATCAGCCGTCGGATGCAGACGGGCAAGAATGTGTTCCGCATCAACGGTGAGACCGTCTCAGCCCGCCAGGTCAAGGAGGTGGCGGAGCTGCTGATCGACATCCACGGACAGCACGAACACCAGTCCCTGCTACGCAAAAAAAAGCATATGGAGATTCTGGACGCCTATGCGGGAACGGCGGCCCAGGAGGTTCTGAAACTGGTGGCGGAGCGCTTTCAGGAGACCGGAAAGCTCCGGCAGGAGATCGAGGAAAACCGTCTGGATGAGGAGACTTTGAAAAGGGAGCAGGATCTGCTGGCGTTTGAACAGCAGGAGATTTTTGAGGCGCATTTGACGCCAGGCGAGGACACGGCGCTGGAGGAGAGTTATCGGCGCATGGTGAACGGCAAAAAAATCACTCAGGCGCTGGGCGAGGCGGAGCTGTACGCAGGCGACGAGGAGGGCGGCGCGGGTAATGCCCTGAGCAGAGCACTGCGTTGCATGCACGGCATTGCGGAGTACGATAAGCAGCTGGAAGAGCTGGCACAGCAGCTTACCCAGATAGACGATCTGCTTAACGACTACAATCGGGATATGGCCCAGTACCGGGACAGCCTGACCTGGGACGAGGAGGATTTCCAGCGGACGGAGGAACGGCTGAATCTGATAAACCGCCTTAAGGACAAATATGGCAGTACTCTGGAACAGGTGCTGCAGGCATATGAGGATAAGTGTCGGAGGCTGGAAAAGCTGGCGGACTATGATCTGTATATGAAACGGCTGGAAGGGCAGCTGGCGGAGGCGGAGGCGGCGCTGGAGAAGGCATGCGGCGAACTGACTCGGATTCGCAGAAACAGCGCGGAGGGGCTGACGAAGGTGTTGACGCAGGCTCTGCAGGGGCTGAACTTCCTGACGGTACAGCTGCAGATTCAGGTGCGGGATAGGCAGAGTATAAGCGCCAGAGGCTGGGACGAGGTGGAATTTTTGATTTCTACCAATCCGGGTGAGGCGGTGAAACCGCTAGCTCAGATTGCCAGCGGAGGCGAACTGTCCCGGATCATGCTGGCAATCAAGACCGTGCTGGCCAGCCGGGACGATATAGACACGCTTATCTTTGACGAAATTGATGCGGGAATCAGCGGCAAGACGGCCTGGAAAGTGTCGGAACAGCTCGACAGTGTGGCTCATGCCCATCAGGTGATCTGCATCACTCATCTGCCTCAGATTGCAGCCATGGCGGACACACACTTTGTCATTGAAAAAGATGTGCAGGGAGACGCCACCGTCACCCGGATCAGGCAGCTTAAGGGGGAGGAAAATCTGCAGGAGCTGGGAAGACTTCTGGGCGGCGACGGAATGACGGACGCAGTGCTGGGCAATGCCAGGGAGATGCGGCAGCAGGCGCTGGAACATAAGTCTCAAAAAGAATGAGGGGAGAGAACGTAATGGGCCTGTTTGGTAAGAAAAAGAAGGATGAGCAAAAATGGCAGAAGGCAGTTCTCACGCTGTATGCGTGCAGAGGTGAGACGGATTCCATCCCGGGGAAAATACAGGAGGTCTTCGTTTCGATGCTGGAGGGCTTTTCGCAGGTGGCCTCCAATCATTTTGAGGTGTCGCTGAAGGATGGGTCAGCCATAAATCTTTACATTATATCGGACCCTTCTGAGACAGCGGTACAGGCGGATGGCATGGCGAACTTCTTTTCACAGGCGCAGCTTGATAACCAGGAGGTCAAGGCGGCCGCATTGACCCAGATTCGATTGTTTAACTGTATTGTCGGAATTGAATTTCAGATTAATGAAGACTCTGCCAGAACCAATGCCGTGGTCAATGCGGTCTATCGGCTGGCAGAGCAGATTGTAGCATTTGTACTGCACCCGAATATGTCTCTGTATCATTTTGACGGAAGGCTTTTGATCTCCATAGACGGAAGGACGGATTTTGAATCCTTTAACCCGGTGGGGGACGCCTCTCTTTTGGACAAGGGGAGAGCGGAAGAAACCCAGGCTGATAAGGATCGCAAGGCTCGTTCCATCGCTGTCTGCAAGGCCAAAGGCATTCCGTATATCGAGCATTTGCGGGCGGCGGTCTACGAAAGCGAGTGCAGGATTCTTTCCAAGGAGGATATTCTGCACAGAGCGGCGGCGGTGTTTACAGCATGTGTGCGTTCGGAGGTATATACGCAGGGGCAGGATAGGAACCCGGAGGCGCTGGCCCGGGAGATGGCAGAAGAGATGGACGAGAGGTATGGCGTCGGGGGATGGCTGTCTGAGGCGGAGCGGGCTTATCTGGACGGAAAACTTGATGATGCCGCGAATCATAACCGATTTGGATGGAGATATGAGTGCTGTGCGGTCCTTCTGTGGGCGATTTCCCTTTTTGAACTGGGCGAGCCAAATGAAATTTGTGACGCCTCTAAGCTGGGCGCCCTCATGTGGAACAACGACTTTGACAGCCTGAAGGAAAAAGCAATACTCAGGAGCCGGGAGGAGATACTGGACATGCAGGATCTGATCCTCCGCTATGACTGGGCATGTGTGGATGCCAGAATCCATGGAACGCAGATAGAAGCCGTAAACAGCGAGATCGTCTATGAATGGCACTACGCGCTGAATTGGCTGGTGGGAGCGGAAGGAATTACGGACTGGGATAAGGTGCGGACAACCACTTAATTTTTTAAAGCCATAAATTTCATTGATTAAAGTTCAAAAAAAAGTCACACACTATTTGCAGGACATCTGAGGAAAGTGTGTGATTTTTATGTGGAAAAATATAAGTGAAAAAAGAGAGATTAAGCAGGAAAATGCGGCGATTCGGGATCAGGCGGGGGCGGACATGCAGACGTTCCTGCAAAACTGGAAAAAGTTCAGGAAACGCCGCAAAATCTATCGATGCTGCCTGTGCACCGTGCTGGTGTGCGCCAGCCTGACGCTGGGAGCCATGGGTTATTACAACCTATATAATAAGATACCTTCTGTGCTGCGCATCAAGGCGGATATGGAGCAGACCATTGACCTGGGAGTTCCTCTCACCGGGGAGATGGTGGCGGTAAGCGGTCAGGAGGAGTCCAATATCCCCGCCGGAGCCGTCAATATCGATCTGAGCCGTCAGGTCACCATGAAGATGAGTTCAGATCAGAGCTACCAGATGAATGTGAAGATTTTTGGTATTCTGCCCTTTAAGCAGGTGGGAATCCAAGTCATTCGGGAGCAGGAGCTGACGCCTGTCGGAGCGCCCATCGGAATCTATGTGAAGGCGGATGGACTACTGGTGGTGGGTGTGGGAGATTTTCAGGGGGCGGACGGCATCAGTTATTGTCCCGCAAAATATGTAGTGAAATCCGGGGACTATATCTTGGAACTGGATGGGGAACCGGTGACGGACAAGAAAGATTTTGTGAGCCGGATTGAGCAGTGCCAGGGCCGGGAGGTGACTCTGCGCATCAAGCGCGGGGATGATATTCTGGATGTGAAGGCGCAGCCGGTACAGAACATTGATCAAAAGTACAAGCTGGGTATCTGGATTCGTGACAACGCCCAGGGAGTGGGCACCATGACATATATAGACGCGGAGGGTAATTTCGGCGCCTTGGGACATGGTATCAATGACGTGGACACCAGTACCTTGATGAGTCTGGACGACGGCACGCTGTATCAGACGGAGATCATTGCCATCAAAAAAGGCAAAGACGGGGAACCGGGGGAGATGACGGGGATGATCGTCTACAGCCCCGAGAAGATTCTGGGAGATATATATTATAACGGAAAAGAAGGTATTTTCGGTCACTGCAATGAGAAGGCACTTGCCATGGGCACTGAGGAGGCACTGCCGATCGGGCTGAAACAGGAGATTGAGAAGGGGCCGGCCCAGATTCTGTGTACCGTGGATGGCACTCCAAAGTATTATGATGTGGAGATCACGGCAGTGCATCTGGATCATGATAATGTCAACCGGGGAATCGAACTGAAGGTGACGGACCCAGAGCTGCTGGAGCTGACAGGCGGCATTATCCAGGGCATGAGCGGCGCACCGATTATCCAGAACAATCATTTGATCGGCGCTGTGACCCATGTATTGGTACAGGACGCCAGCAGGGGGTATGGGATATTTATTGAAAACATGCTGGAGCATTGAGCCCGGGAAGTGGATCGGAAACCGGGCATCCGGTAATCGCAAAGCGATTATCGGATGCTGCCCGGGGACGATTGTCCTACATTCCCAGCGTAATCAGAATCCCGTCCGCAATGGCCTGGGCAATCTCGTCAAACTGGGCGTCAAACAGCTGATTGTCTGCGTCTGTGTTTATAAAGCCCACCTCCAACAGTACGGATGGTATCTGTGTGCGGTTTAAAACCACCAGATTGGTGCGCTCATTGACGCCCTGATTGAGAAACCCCACAGCCTCCAGCTGCTGGTTGATATTGTAGGCCAGGCGAGCAGCCTCACCATAGCGGTTGTAGACCAGAGATTCTATTCCGCTGTACTGGTTGGGATAGGGACTGGAGTTGCGGTGGATGGAGACAAAGTAATCCGCCCCCACCTGATTCCCCTCCTGCGCTTTTTGGGCGGGAGATTCATATATATCCGTAGTGCGGGTATAGAACACATCCACTCCTCTGTTCTCCAGAATCCGGCCCACAGCCAGAGTCAGGGACAGCGCATCGTCCTTTTCCTGACGCCCCTGATATACTGCGCCGGGGTTGGCGCCGCCATGACCCGCATCCAATACGATAAGTGGCATATATTTTCCTCTACCTAATGAAAAAAATACTTAGTATATTATATGCAAAAACAAGGCCACTGGTGTCTGCAGGGCCTTGTTTTTTGTTTTTATCCAATATGAAGTTGAGACTTTAAAGCATCTTGCAAAACCTGGGAGAAATTAATATTGCGCTCTAATGCGGCGGCATTGAGCCATGCAGGTAGGGTAACTGTTCGGCTGACAGAGCGATTTATCTGGGCCATGCGAACTGACGGCATATATACATCAACTAGTATTACGCGCTGGTTAGGCCTTAATTGTACTTCTGAAAGAGGAGTGGGAGCGGGGATATCTTCTCCATCCTCTTCCAAGCCATTAAGAACACATCCAAGAAGTTCGCGGGCAGAGAGAAGAGCGTCGTCTTCATTAATACCGCTGGTAGCGCAATTCAAATCAGGAAAAACAACGGCAATTTCTTGCTCAGGTTCATAAGTATATATGGCGGGATAAAAATATCGTTCTACTTTTTTCATGCGAATGACCTCCTCTGTTACTGTTATTAAA
>JAAUZI010000080.1 GCA_014804645.1 Lachnospiraceae bacterium
CGCATACAATTCTGTTGGAAAATATGCAGACAAGTTCTCCTATCCGTTTTTGGCGGTTGATTATTTTGGAACGCAGGATAGCAAAGGAAAAATGAATTTACAAACAATGATGAAATCAGCCACGGAATTGTATGACTGGGTGCAAAAGCAGTATCCGCAGGCGGAAATTATAATTATGGGACATAGCTATGGCGTAGGTATGGCCGCGTATCTTGCAAGTGTGAGACAGTGCAAAACATTGGTATTGGCGGCAGGTTATAGAGATATTTCTGATTTATATAATAAAGTGATACCGATATTCTGGGGACCTTTTAGAATTTTTATCTCAAACAATATTCAGACAGCTGAATATGCTAAAAACATAACTGCGTCAGTGTACATAATCGGTTCAAAAGCAGATAAAACATTAAGTGCATCATTACAGGAAAAATTGTCGGATTGCTTTGAAAATTCCGAGTTGAAAATATTTGATGATGTTACACACGAAGATTATTTCATTTCAGAAGAGGTTGTCAAATATATAAACAGCGTAATTGAATAAATTCCAACTTGGGGGAGAGTTTAGCGTATGGAATTCGTTGATATTTATGACGATTTAGGGCAAAAAAGCGGCAAAAGTGAAGAGAGAGACGAAGTACATAGAAAAGCGCTTATCCATAGAGGTGTCTGTGTGTGGATTATGAATTCTAAGCGAGAAATATTGCTGCAAACACGGAGTAGTCATGTCATGTTTCCCAATATGTTGGATATTTCTTTTTCAGGGCATATTCAGGCTGGCGAAACTTCTGTAGAAGCTGTTAAGAGGGAAGGACGTGAAGAACTTGGCGTTAATATAGATGTATCTAAACTTCAATATCTGTTTTCTTGCCGAGAATATGGTGGGATTGACGGATATTTTGAGAATGAGATTGACGATGTGTTTCTCTATAGAGCGGATATTCCTATAGATGAGTATTTATTCCGCGATAATGAGGTAAAGGAAGTAAGATATATTCCGCTTGATGAATTCAAAAGGATGGTGGAGTCAGGTTCGTCTGTACTTTTACCTTATGAAACACACTATCGTTTTTTGTTAATTGCATTAAATAGTCGCTTAATGCAGTAGATTTTCGCATAGAACTTTGGGGGTCATATTGAAAACAAAGCAAAAAATATCTCTGTTAATTATAGTGATAGTAATTGCGGCAACAGCAATTTCATTGGTATGGTATTTCTCCCCAAGAACCTTTTGGGGAGGAGTTGAACCGTCCGATATAAAATCCATAGTTGTTTTTGACGGCAATACGGGTAAGGGATTTTATATCAGCGATGCAGATGAAATCCGTTACATTGTAGAAAACATACAGGGTAACAAAATGGAAAGAGACGGTGTTTCCATGGGTTATACCGGGTGGAGTTTTCATATGATTTTCTGTGACGAAACGGGAAAATCAATGGAAAGTTTCGTAATAAACAGTGTCGATGCGATTCGCAAAGACCCATTTTTCTATCGCTGTGATGGCGATTTATGCTTTGATTATCTAAAAGAGCTTGAAGCCAAATACTCACATTAAAAAAATCTGGTTTGTAACAGGAAATGAATGGAGCAATAAAAATATTTATGCAATTTTAGACAACTTGAGGAAGATCAACATGGAAAAATGGATGGTAGCCGCTAAAAAGGCGGACTTCGACGGATGGGCCAGGCAGTTCGGCATCAGCCCGGTGCTGGCTAGGATCATCCGCAACCGGGATATCACGGAGCCGCAGGATGTGGAGAAATTCCTGCGGGGAACCCTTTCAGACTGTTACAGTCCCTGGCTGTTGAAGGGCATGGAGCAGGCTGTGGCTGTGATAGAGGAAGAACTGGAAAAAGGAACGAAAATCCGTGTGATCGGAGACTATGATGTGGACGGTATATGCTCCGCCTATATCCTGACCCGGGCGCTGCGGGAGATGGGCGCCCGGGTGGATACGGCCATTCCTCACAGGATACGGGACGGCTATGGGCTGAACGACGCTCTGATCGAGGAGGCCTACAGGGATGGAGTGGGGCTGATTGTCACCTGTGACAACGGCATTGCGGCGCAGTCCCAGATTGCGAAAGCTCAGGAGCTGGATATTCGTGTGGTGGTGACGGACCACCATGAGGTGCCGTTTACGGAAGAGAACGGACAGAGAATGCAACAGTTGCCTCCGGCCCAGGCAGTGATCGATCCCCGGCAGGAGGGGTGCAGTTATCCCTGGCCGGGAATCTGTGGGGCGGTGGTGGCCTACAAGCTGGTACAGGCTCTGGGGGAGCATAGAGACTATCCCGGGTTGGCCGAACTCATGGAGGCGCTGCTGCCTTTTGCCGCCATGGCCACAGTGTGCGACGTGATGGAGCTAAAGGACGAGAACCGCATCCTGGTGCGGGAGGGGCTGAAACGATTTGCTACCTGCAGTAATCTGGGGCTGCAGGCGCTGATGGAGGTGAGCGGGTTGGACCCGGCCGGGGTGTCCGCCTATCATCTGGGTTTTGTGCTTGGCCCCTGTCTCAACGCCACCGGACGGCTGGACACGGCAAAGCGGGCGCTTGAATTGCTGGAGAGTCAGGATAAGGTACAGGCTATGAATGCGGCTAGAGAGCTTAAAGAGTTGAACGACAGCCGCAAAAACATGACCCTCAAAGGGGTGGAGGAGGCTGTCAGCCTGATAGAGGCTCAGGGGGAGCCGGACCCGGTTATGGTGGTCTATCTTCCCCAGGTACACGAGAGTCTGGCAGGTATAATCGCCGGGCGCCTCAAGGAGAAATATCACCGTCCGGTCTTTGTGCTGACCAGAGGTGAGGAGGGCGTCAAAGGCTCAGGGCGTTCCATTGAAACTTACCACATGTATGAGGCCATGACCCGTGTGCGGCAGTATTTTACCAAGTTTGGTGGACATAAAATGGCGGCGGGGCTGTCCATGCGGGAGGAGGACATAGAGCCGCTGAGACAGGCGTTGAACGCCGACTGTGGTCTGAAACAGGAGGATTTTGTCCTGCGGGTACATATCGACGTGCCCATGCCGACCCGCTATGCGGACATGAAATTGGCGCGGGAGCTGGAGGGCCTGGAGCCCTGCGGCACGGGGAATCCCCAGCCGCTGTTTGCGCAGAAAGGGGTGCTGCTGCTTAAGGGGCGGCGTATCGGCGCCAAACAGAATTTTGCCAGACTCACCGCGCGGGCGGAGGGAGTGTGGCAGGAGCTTATGTATTTTGGGGATCTGGAGGAGTTCTGTCGTCAGTTGGAGGAGAGACATGGACAGGGCAGTGCGGAAAGGCTTTTTGACGCAGGCGCGGGGGATCGTGGGTATGAGATGAATATTACCTACCAACTGGGTATAAACCGGTATCGAGGACGGGAAGAACTGCAGTTTGTGATTCGGAATTTCTATTTTGTTTAGGGTCATTTTATTTTTTTCTAATGATTTGTACACACTTTGGACACATTTCGTAAGTATAGTATATATCAGATAGTTGATGAACTCACTATCTCCCCCCCTCATAAGAAATAGCGAAAACTCCGGTAACGATACCGGAGTTTTTGCATGTGGAAACACAAAAAATCATTTACATATGAGTGACAGTCATTTATAGTAATAGGTAGAAGGACTCCCGGCGGGGAGAGAAGGAGATGTGTCATGAAACTGACAGATTTATTGTGTAAGCTGGATTACGAATGCATACAGGGCAGAGTGGACCTGGAGATCGGCCGGGTGGTTTACGATTCCCGGAAAATAGAGGAGGGCTGCCTGTTTATCTGTATCGAGGGCGCCAATTTTGACGGCCATGATTTTGCGGCCCAGGCGGTGGAAAATGGCGCGGCGGCGCTGGTGGTGTCCAAGGAGATGCCGGAGATTGCAGGGAAGGACGTGACGGTGATCCGCGTGGAGAATACCCGCTACGCCATGGCGTTTATCTCTGCGGCGTATTTCGGCTATCCGGCGGAGAAACTGCGGGTGATCGGCGTCACAGGCACAAAGGGAAAGACCACCACCACCTATATGGTTAAGTCCATTTTGGAGAATGCGGGCTACAAGGTGGGACTGGTGGGAACCATTGAAGTGATTATCGGCAAAGAGCGTATACATGCCGGAAACACTACGCCGGAGTCCTATGCGCTGCAGGAATATTTTGCCCGGATGGTGGAGGCGGGCATGGACGCAGTGGTCATGGAGGTGTCCTCCCAGGGACTGATGCTCCACCGCACCCAGGGCTTTGTGTTTGACCTGGGCATTTTCACCAATTTGGAACCGGACCATATCGGGCCCAACGAACATGCCAGTTTTGAGGAGTATATGCACTGCAAGGGGCTTTTATTTAAGCAGTGCCGGGTGGGAATTGTCAATGGAGACGACGCCCATGTGGACGCGGTGCTGGAAGGGCACACCTGTCAGGTGGAACGGTATGGAATCGGACAGCACAACGATCTGCGGGCGGAGAACGTGCGGCTGGTCAGAAAACCGGGAGAACTGGGCGTGGCCTTTCGCGTGGAGGGGCTGATGGACTTTGACGTGGAGGTGCCCACGCCGGGACGTTTCAGCGTCTACAATGCGCTGACGGCCATTGCCATCTGCAGACATTTCAATGTGCGGGAGGACGATATCAAGAGGGCGCTGCTGGCAGTGCGTGTCAAGGGCCGCATAGAGATGGTGAAGGTGCCCGGACATTTTACCTTGTTGATTGACTATGCCCACAACGCCATGGCGCTGGAGAGTCTGTTGACCACTCTGCGGGAATATGAGCCCCACAGGCTGGTGTGTCTGTTCGGCTGCGGCGGCAACCGCTCCAAACAGCGCCGCTATGAGATGGGGGAGATCAGCGGCAGGCTGGCGGACCTGACCATTATTACCTCCGACAATCCACGGTTTGAGGAGCCGCAGGACATCATCAACGATATCAAGACCGGTATGGCAAAAACAGACGGCGCGTATGTGGAGATCTGTGACCGCAAGGAGGCCATACGCTATGCCATAGCTCACGGCCAGGAGGGCGATATTGTGGTGCTGGCAGGCAAGGGACACGAGGATTACCAGGAGATTAAAGGAGTAAAATATCCCATGGACGAGAGAGTTCTGATTCGAGAGATCCTGGATGAGGCGCAGCAGAACTCATAACAGCGGAACTCTTAATAGCAAGGCCTGTATGGGCCGCAGCGGAACTCTTAATAGGAGAATCAAATTGACGAGATACGCAGATGTTATTATAGATATTTCTCATGAAAAGGTAGACCGCCCCTTCCAGTATCGGGTGCCGGAGCATATGCAGGAGACGCTGGAGGTGGGAACCTGCGTGATGGTGCCCTTTGGCAGGGGCAATACACTGCGCAGGGGATACGTCACGGATATTACGGATAAATGCGCCTTTGACCCTCAGAAAATCAAGGAGCTGCACAGCACCGTGAGCGACGGTGTGGGCGTGGAGGACCGTCAGATTCGCCTGGCCAGGTGGATACGCAGGTCTTACGGGGGAACCATGATACAGGCCCTCAAGACAGTGCTGCCCGCCAGGCGCACCGTGAAAAAGGCGGAGCACAAAAAAGTGCAGCTGGCCGTCACCCGGGAGGAGGGGATTTCCCTGCTGGGGGAGTGCCAGCGAAAAAAGCAGAACGCCAGGGCAAGGCTATTGGAGGAACTGCTGCAGGAAGGGGAGCTCCCCTACGAGCTGGTGACAGGCAAGCTGATGGTGTCACCCTCGGTTATCAGAGGGCTGGAAGGGATGGGCGCCGTCCATGTGGAGGTGCTGCAGACCTTCCGCAATCCGGTGAAACAGCAGGCGGGGAGCGAGGCCGACAAGGCGCTGAGCGGCGAACAGCAGGAGGCCGTGAATCGGGTCATAGCCGACTATGACGGCGGAGAGCCGGGCACTTACTTGCTGCAGGGCATTACCGGAAGCGGCAAGACGGAGGTTTATATCCGCCTCGCCCAGGAGATGGTGAGCCGGGGCAGACAGGTGATCGTGCTGATCCCGGAGATTGCGCTGACCTATCAGACGCTGATGCGGTTTTACCGGAGATTCGGGGACCGGGTCAGCGTTCTGAATTCCACGCTGTCGGCGGGAGAGAGATATGACCAGTGCGAGAGGGCGAAATGTGGCGAGATCGATGTGATTATCGGGCCAAGGTCCGCTCTGTTTGTGCCTTTTCCCCGGTTGGGGCTGATTTTGATGGATGAGGAGCATGAGGCAAGCTATAAGAGTGAGAGCACACCCAAATACCATGCCAGAGAGACCGCCGTCTATCTGGCCTCTCTGCATGGTGCCAGCGTGGTGCTTGGCTCCGCAACTCCGTCCATGGAGGCGGCCTACCGGGCGGAAAAGGGAATTTACCGACAGCTGTCATTGACAAAAAGGCTCACCGGCGGCACTCTGCCACAGGTATATACGGTGGATCTTCGGGAAGAATTAAAACAGGGCAATCGATCTATTTTCAGCAGAAAGCTGCAGCAGCTTTTGGCGGACCGGCTGGAGAGGAGGCAGCAGAGCATGCTGTTTATCAATCGCAGAGGGTTCGCCGGATTTGTCTCCTGCAGAGCCTGCGGGCATGTGATGAAATGTCCGCACTGCGACGTGTCCCTGTCGGAGCACAGGGATGGCAGGCTGGTGTGCCACTATTGCGGCTATGAGACGCCGAGTGTGCGCAGCTGCCCGTCCTGCGGTTCCAAATATATTTCAGGGTTTCGCGCCGGTACTCAGCAGATCGAAGATCGGCTCAGAGACATGTTCCCGGCCATGAGGATACTGCGGATGGATGCGGACACCACCCGGACCAAGGATAGTCATGAGCAGATTCTTGCAGCCTTTGCCGCAGGGGAGGCGGATGTGCTGGTGGGCACACAGATGATTGTCAAGGGACATGATTTTCCCAATGTCACTCTGGTGGGGGTGCTGGCGGCGGATCTGTCACTGTCGGCAGGGGACTACCGTGCCGGAGAGAGGACCTTTCAGCTGCTGACCCAGGCGGCGGGCAGGGCCGGGCGGGGCAGGATGCCGGGGGAAGTGGTGATCCAGACCTACCAGCCGGAGCACTATGCCGTGACTTACGCGGCGGCCCAGGACTACAGGGGATTTTATCAGGAGGAGATATTGTACCGGGAGATGATGGGGTATCCTCCGGCGGCCCATATGTTGGCTGTTCAGATATACGCGGCATCGGAGGAACAGGGCGGCGCACTGGCCTGCAATCTGGCCCGCCGGGCAGAGGAGTATGTGGACATGAGTCAGCCGCTGGAGAGACGAATGATGATCGTGGGACCGGCTCCTGCCGGCATTGGCAAGGTCAATGACATTTACCGCTTTGTGTTCTATGTCAAGGATCGCAGCTACGACCGGTTGATTGAGGTGAAAGACGGCCTGGAGGCATGGATGGGAGCGCAGCAGCTGCGGCAGGTCAACCTGCAGTTCGATTTTGACCCCATGAATACATTGTAAGCACTTGAAAAACTTTCCATTATTTGAGATAATATAATAATTGCGATACTGCGGCAGCTGGCGTTTGAAAGGAGAAAAATATGGCTATTCGTAATATACGGGAGATAGGGGAAGAGATTTTGACCAAGAAGTGCAAGGAAGTGACAGAGATGACGGACCGGACCAGATATCTGATCGAGGATATGCTGGACACCATGTACGAGGCCAACGGCGTGGGGCTGGCGGCCCCTCAGGTGGGTGTGTTGAAACGGATCGTCGTGATCGATGTGACGGGAGAGGAACCCTATATTCTGATTAATCCCCGGATCGTGGAGACCGGCGGGGAGCAGACCGGCTCCGAGGGATGCCTGAGTGTGCCGGGAAAGGCGGGGATCGTCACCCGGCCCAATTATGTGAAGGTGGCGGCCCAGGATGTGGATATGAAACCCTTTGAGCTGGAGGGTACGGAGCTGCTTGCCCGGGCGATCTGCCATGAGCTGGATCACCTGGACGGCCACCTGTATGTGGAAAAGGTGGAGGGAGAGCTGACGGATGTGATGGCGATCCAGCCAGAGGAGGAGTGAGAACCGTATGAAAATTGTTTTTATGGGAACCCCGGACTACGCGGTGGGAGCACTGGAGGCGTTGATACAGGCAGGACATGAGATCACGGCGGTGGTGACGCAGCCGGACAAGGCCAAGGGGCGCAGCGGCAGTCTGCAGTATCCCCCGGTCAAGGAATGTGCGCTGGCCCATGATATTCCGGTGTTTCAGCCGGAACGCATTAAGCGGCCGGAGGCGGTGGAGACGCTCAGAGGCTATGAGGCGGACGCCTTTGTGGTGGCGGCTTTCGGACAGATACTGTCCCAGGAGATTCTGGATATGCCCAGGCTGGGCTGCCTGAATATCCACGCCTCCCTGCTGCCCAGATACCGGGGAGCATCCCCCATACAGCATGTGATTATAGGCGGGGAAAAGGAGACAGGCATCACCATCATGCAGATGGACATAGGCGTGGATACCGGGGATATACTATACCAAAAGACGCTGCCCATCGACCGGCAGGATACCTGCCAGTCTCTGTACGCGAAACTGACGTCCCTGGGCGGCCAGGCCATTGTGGAGGCTCTGGAGCTGCTGGAACAGGGAGCGCTTGTGCCTAGGAAACAGCGTGAGGAGGACAGCTGCTATGCCGGGCTTATCACCAGGGAAATGGGCCGGATCGATTTTTCCAGAGACGCCATCTCCATTGAACGTTTGGTTCATGGTATGAATCCCTGGCCCAGCGCTTATACTTTTTATCGTGGAAAACAACTTAAAATATGGGAGGCCGTCGCTCTGGAGCAGGATGCGGCAGCCATGGAGCCTGGAACCATCGTTTCCGTGGGTGGACAGGATTTCACGGTGGCTACGGGACAGGGGCTGCTCAGAGTACAGGAGCTGCAGCTGGAGGGCAAGAAACGCATGAGCGCCCACGATTTTTTGCTGGGCATGCGTCTTGCGCCAGGAGAAAAACTGGGCGAGGGAGGTTGAAGGTATGATTTATTGGGATCCTACTTATATTTTGGTTTTGATCGGGCTGGCAATCAGTCTTTTGGCGAGCTGGGCAGTGAACTCGTCCATGAGAAAGTATCACCGAGTGCCAAATACCACGGGTATCACCGGCGCCGAATGCGCCAGGAGAATTCTGGACAACGAGGGGCTGTACTATGTGCAGGTGCAGGACCTGGGCAGCAATAGTGGAGATCATTTTGACCCGGCGGCGAACACTGTGCGCCTCTCCAGCCAGAATTATCACGGCAGGACGGTGACAGCCATGGGGGTGGCGGCCCACGAGTGCGGACATGCGATACAGCATGCCCAGGAGTATACGCCCATCAAGATCAGGACGGCGCTGGTGCCGGTGGTGAACATTGGCAGCAATGCCAGCATGCCGCTGATTCTCCTGGGTGTGATACTGAGCTGGAACCAGCTGCTGATACAGTTGGGAATCATTGCCTTTTCTCTCACCGTAGTGTTTCAACTGGTGACGCTGCCGGTGGAATTCAACGCCTCCGGCAGGGCATTGGAGCGTCTGGAGCGGTACGGCATAGTCACCCAGCAAGAGAACAGGGGCTGCAGAAAGGTACTCAGCGCCGCTGCCATGACCTATGTGGCGGGCACCCTGGCCACAGTGCTGCAGCTGCTGCGGCTGATTCTGCTGTTTGGCGGCAACCGCCGCAGCAGCAGGAGGGACTAGGCGGGAATATCATTATGGCTGAAAACACGAGAGAGATCGTATTGGATACCCTGCTGGAGATGGAGCGGGGCAGAGAGTACTCCAATCAGATCATTAAGGCAGTCTTGGATAAATACGATTATCTGGACAGCCAGGACAAAAGATTTATCAAGCGTCTGGCCGAGGGCTGCGTGGAGCGCAGAATCGAGCTGGACTATATTCTGAACCAATATTCCACCGTGCCGGTGAATCGGATGAAACCGCTGATACGCTGTCTCATGCGGATGGGCGTGTATCAGATTCTGTATATGGACGGGGTGCCGGACAGCGCCGCCTGCAATGAGGCGGTAAAGCTGGCGGGACAGAGAAAGTTCACCAACCTCAAAGGCTTTGTAAACGGAGTGCTGCGCAAGGTTGCCGCCCGGAAGGACGAAATTTCCCTGCCGGATTTTGAGGCCGAGCCGTTGCGCCATCTGTCCGTGCGGTATTCCATGCCGGAATGGATCGTGCAAATGTGGCTGGAAGAGTACGGAACGCAGCAGACCCGGGAACTGCTGGAACAGCTGTTGGCAGTCCATCCTGTGACCGTTCGCTTTGCCGGGCGGATTACGCAGGCACAGCGCCAGGCATATGTGGAAAACTGGCAGCGCGAGGGGGTGCGTGTCACCCCATCGGAATATCTGGACTATGCTTATTATCTGGAAGGCGTTCAGGGCGTCACCGGGCTTGCGGGCTATGCGGAGGGAGCTTTTCTGGTGCAGGACATAAGCTCCATGCTCTGTGTGGAGGCAGCCGGACTGCGGGAGGGGGCTTTCGTCATGGATGTGTGCGCCGCTCCTGGCGGGAAAGCCCTTCTGGCGGCCCAGAGGGCGGCTCATGTGCTGGCCCGGGACGTATCGGAGCAGAAAATGGAGCGGATTCGGGAGAATGCCCGCCGCATGGGGCTGGAGGACAAAATGACTCTGGAACTCTGGGACGCCTGTCTGCCCGACGAGTCCAGGGCGGAGAGCGCGGATGTAGTGTTTATGGACGTGCCCTGCTCCGGCCTAGGAGTGCTGGGCAAAAAGAGGGATATCAAGTACCGGGTGACGCCGGAGAGCCTGAAGGAGCTTACAGAGCTGCAGCGCCGGATCATCGAGGGCAGCTGGCGCTATGTAAAGCCCGGCGGTGTGCTGATGTACAGCACCTGCACCATCAATCGGCAGGAGAATCAGGATATGTGCGGCTGGATATGTGAGAATTTTCCCTTCACCCTGGAGGAGAGCAGACAGCTGCTGCCCCGGCAGGCGCATATGGACGGTTTTTTCTTTGCCAGACTGAGGCGTGAAATGGACCAAGCGGGTGGGATATAGAAGGAACAGCGGGTTCCGTAGAGAGACGTAGGCTGGATTTTTGGGGACGAGACAGAGCATGAAATGGGAGAATCAGGATGGGAAAACAGATATCAAATCTCTGACATTCGCGCAGCTGCAGGAGGAGCTGGCGGCCCTGGGGGAGAAACCTTTCCGGGCACAGCAGCTCTATCAGTGGATGCACGAAAAAATGGTCAGAGACTATGACGACATGAGCAATCTGCCCCGAAAGCTGCGGGAGGACTTGCAGGGGCATTTCTCTTATACCAGTCTGCGGCCAGTGGAGGTGCAGGAATCCCGGCTCGACGGTACCAAAAAGTTTCTCTTCGCCCTGGAGGACGGGAATGTGGTGGAGAGCGTGTGGATGCGGTACAGGCATGGGAACAGTGTATGTATCTCCTCCCAGGTTGGCTGCCGGATGGGCTGCCGGTTCTGCGCCTCCACCCTCGGGGGGCTGGTGCGGGGGTTGCGGCCCAGTGAAATGCTGGATCAGATCTACGCCATCAGTCTGTTGACGGGAGAGCGGGTGTCCAACGTGGTGGTCATGGGCACGGGGGAGCCTCTGGACAACTATGACGGTCTGCTGCGGTTTCTCGGGATGCTGACGGATGAAAAGGGCTTGCATATCAGCGCCAGAAATGTTACAGTATCTACCTGTGGACTTGTGCCGGAGATGAGGAGACTGGCCCAGGAGAAACTGCAGATCACCCTGGCGCTGTCCCTCCATGCCGCCACGAACGAAAAACGCAGGGAACTGATGCCTATTGCGAACCGCTACACCATACAGGAGCTGACGGAGGCCTGCCGCTACTATTTTGAGCAGACCGGCAGACGGATCACTTTTGAGTATAGTCTGGTGGGCGGCGTCAACGATGGCCGGGAGGACGCCCGGCGGCTGGCGGCTCTGGCGGCACCGCTGCGCTGCCATGTGAATCTGATTCCGGTGAATCCCATAAAAGAAAGGGATTATGTGCAGTCGGAGACCGGCCGGATACAGGCTTTTAAAAATCTTCTTGAAAAAAATGGAATAAATGTTACTATTAGAAGGGAAATGGGTAGGGACATTGACGGCGCCTGCGGGCAGCTGAGACGTTCCTATATGCAGGAGGGATAGACGTGCTAAAGACGTTTTCAGTCACCGACATCGGCAGGAAAAGAAAACAGAATCAGGACTATGTGTTTACTTCACAGCGGGCCATCGGAAATCTGCCCAATCTGTTTATCGTGGCAGACGGCATGGGTGGGCATAAGGCCGGGGAATATGCGTCCAAATATACGGTGGAGACTATCTGTAACTGCATTGAGCGCTCTTTTGAAAAGAGTCCCACGCTGATTTTGCAGAAGGCGATTGAGCTTGCCAACACCCATATCCGTCAAAAGGCCAGCGAGGATATCAGTCTGGAGGGAATGGGAACCACGGTGGTGGCTGCCACCTGTCTGGGAAAATATCTGCAGGTGGCCAATGTGGGGGACAGCAGACTCTATATTGTGAACGAGGAGATCCGGCAGATTACCAGAGACCACTCGAAGGTGGAGGAGCTGGTCAGAGTAGGAGTCCTCGACAGAGAGGCGGCCCGCAACCATCCGGAAAAAAATATTATTACCAGAGCGGTTGGAGCCAACGATGCTGTTGAGGTGGATTTTTTTACCGTGGAATTGACCCCGGGAGACATCGTGCTGATGTGTTCTGACGGTCTGACCAATATGCTGGAGGATGAGGAGATACGGGATATTTTAAAATGCCCGGGAGAGCTGGAAGAGAAAGCCCAAAAGCTGATAGAGGCAGCTAATTCCCACGGCGGCAAGGACAATATCTCTGTGATTCTGATTGAACCGCTGGCATAGGCGGACATGAGGAGGCAGGAGCCGGATTTATCCGCAGCATGTACAGAGAAGTGAGAACGGAGAAATAAGCATGGTAAAAATTGGGATGATAATAGGAGACCGCTACGAGATATTGGAAAAAATCGGTACCGGCGGTATGTCCGATGTGTATAAAGCAAAGTGTCATAAACTGAACCGCTATGTGGCAGTAAAGATTTTGAAACAGGAATTCAGCGAGAACGAGAATTTTGTGTCCAAATTCCGAATCGAGGCCCAGGCGGCGGCCAGTCTCATGCACCCCAATATCGTCAACGTGTACGACGTGGGTGCCGAGAACGACATCTATTATATTGTCATGGAGCTTGTGGAGGGCATTACGCTGAAAAAATATATTGAGCGTAAGGCCAGACTGTCCTACAAGGAGGCCGTCAGCATTGCCATTCAGGTGAGTATGGGCATTGAGGCCGCACACAACAACCATATCATACACAGGGATATCAAACCCCAGAATATTATTATTTCCCGGGAGGGCAAGGTGAAGGTGACGGACTTCGGTATCGCCAAGGCAGCTACCAGCAACACCATTACCTCCAATGTCATGGGATCCGTGCACTATACGTCGCCGGAGCAGGCCAGAGGCGGCTACAGCGACGAGAAGAGCGATATTTACTCTCTGGGCATTACACTGTTTGAAATGCTGACAGGGCGGGTTCCTTTCAATGGGGAGACTACCGTAGCCATAGCCATCAAGCACATTCAGGAGGAAATGATTTCTCCCAAGGAGTACGTGCCGGAGATCCCCAGCAGCGTGGAAGCCATTGTGCTGAAATGTTGTCAGAAATCCCCCGACAGGCGTTATCAGAGCATGGCGGAGGTGATTGCGGACCTGAAACAGTCTTTGATCAGCCCGGATGAGGATTTTGTGGTGAACCGGGATATGGATGAGGAGGCCAGCACCCGAACCATCTCCGAGGCGGAGATGAATCAGATCAAGAGAAAGGCCCAGCGTCAGGACGCCTACGAGGAGCAGATGCGTCTGAACACCCAGTACACACGGCCGCCTCAGGACGAGGAGTATGACGGGGAGGAGGAGTACTACGAGGAGGATGAGTACGACGCAGGGGACAGCAAGATGGAAAAGGTCACCGTCATACTGGCCATTCTGGCCGGAGTGGTTATCTGCGCCGTCATTCTTATGGTGGTAGGTAAAATATTGGGCGTTATGAACACTGATGACATCGGCAGTAAGATCGACCCGGAGACAGAGGAGAGCAGCAGCGCAATGCAGCCGTCGGGGGTCACTCCCAGCAGCGAAAGCAGTGATGTGCTGACTGTGCCGATGGTGGATGTACTGGGATGGGATGTGGAGGAAGCCAAAAAAGAGATCGTGCGCATCGGTCTGATTCCCGAGGTGACCATGGTGGAGTCCGAGCTTTATGAGGAGAACACAGTAATTTCCACGGACATTGCGGCGGGGGATGAGGTGGAGGTGAACAGTACCGTGGTGCTGACGGTCAGCGCCGGTACGGAGGCCCCGGAGGTGCCGGATGTGTTGGGATTGACCTTCGAGGAAGCCTACAACACGATCACTGCCAAAGGACTTACTGTGAGCCGTCTGGAGAGCTATTCCGCCACAGTGGAAAAGGGCAGAGTGATCAGCCAGATGCCTATCGGAGGAGAACCGGCGGCCCCGGGGACGGCAGTTGTCCTGAATGTAAGTCTGGGAATGGAGGACAATAAAGTGGCAATGCCCAATCTCATCGGCAGCGATCAGATTGAGGCGGAGGAGTGGGTTCACGAGAACGGCATGGCTCTGCAGTCCATTGGGGAGGAATACAGCGACACCATAGCCGAGGGACTGGTCTGCTACCAGAATTTCTCAGAGGGGTCTATCCTTGATCCGGGCACCCCTATTGTGTTCTGCATCAGTCTGGGCAAAGACCCGGCGAGCGGCGCCACCTACAAGTGCAACGCTACTATTGTGGCTCCGACCATCAGCGAGGCTCCCGATTACTCCTCCGGCAGTGATGTGCATGTCACTCTGGTGACGGACAACGGAAAGGTTCTGTTGGACGTGACCACCGGCACTTTCCCGCAGGCGGCGAATTTCTATGGGATCACCTCCCAGTGGGGAACCATCACGCTGACCTATACGGCCACTGTGGATGGCGTACCGGAGAGCAAATCCGTACAGCGGAGAATAGAATTTGAGCAGGAATAATGGACTCCAATCAGCATATTCCTTAGAAAGGGCTTTTGCTTATGCAAGGTAAAATCATAAAGGGAATTGCCGGTTTCTACTATGTGCATGTGCCCGGCAGAGGTGTCTATGAGTGCAAGGCCAAGGGAATTTTCAGGAAGGAGCAGATCAAGCCTCTGGTTGGGGACAATGTGGAGATAGAACTGTTGGATGAGGCGGACAGGACGGGCAATATCTGCCGCCTTCTGCCCAGGTCCAGCCAGCTGATCCGCCCGGCGGTGGCCAATGTGGATCAGGCGCTGGTGATTTTTGCAGTCACTCATCCCCAGCCCAACTTCAATCTGCTGGATCGTTTTCTGATTATGATGCAGCAGCAGGGACTACCCTGTGTCATCTGCCTGAACAAGCTGGACCTGGACCAGGAGGGCAGGGGGCAGGAGTACGCCGATATCTACAATGCCTGCGGCTACCGGGCGCTGATGGTCAGCGCCATCAAAGAGCAGGGGATAGGGCCGCTCAGAGAGCTGCTCAAGGGCAGGACCACCACAGTGGCAGGCCCCAGCGGGGTGGGCAAGTCCTCCTTGGTGAACTGTCTACAGTCTGGGACAGTTATGGAGACCGGGGAAATCAGTGAAAAAATTCAGAGGGGCAAACATACCACCAGGCATTCAGAGCTTATCGCTCTGGAGGAGGATACCTACATTCTGGATACGCCGGGTTTCAGCTCTCTGGGGCTTTTTGACCTGGAGAAGGAGCAGCTGGCATCCTATTATCCCGAATTCAGGGACTATGAGGCGGACTGCCGGTTTGGGGGCTGCTCTCACACCGCAGAGCCGCAGTGCGGCGTCAAACAGGCGTTGGAGCAGGGGAAAATAAGCCGTCTGCGGTACGATAACTACTGTCAGCTGTACCGGGAACTAAAGGATAAAAAGCCCGTCTATCGATAAAATACATATTGTTGCATTTCTATAAAATGGCTTAAAGGTTGATAAATACTAGGGTTGAGCCTTAATACCGAGAAAAGAAAGGACAAGTCATGGGAAAATACCTTGTCCTTTCTGTGTATCTGACGATTTTGCTGTGGTCAGCAGAATCGTAGATGTTGGAAGAGTTGCTAAAATCATTGCGGAATAGTTTTTGCAAAGCGCTTGCAATTCGCAAGCAAAATGGATATACTAATGATAAAGGAGGCGATTGTTATGGCACGAACATCAAATGTATTTGCACGAGTGGAACCTGAAATCAAAGAGCAGGCGGAGCAGGTACTTGAACGTTTGGGAATCCCTATGTCTAATGCTGTGGGCATGTTTTTGAGACAGGTGGTTTTGCAAAGAGGGATTCCGTTTGAAATGAAGCTGCCGCAGACGGCACCGCTGAATTACGGCTCTCTTACCAGAGAACAGTTTGATGCGGAAATGGAAAAAGGCATGGCTGATGTAAAAGCGGGCAGAGTTTATTCGGCAGATACCATTGAAGCGGAAATGAAGAGAGATTTTGGCATATGAGTTGGGATATTGTATATACAGCGCGGGCAAGACAAGACTTGCGTGATATTTATGAATATATAGCATTAGAGCTACTTGCGCCAGAAAATGCGGCAGGGCAAACTCAGCGGATTATGAAAACGATTCGTTCCCTTGAAGAAATGCCTATGCGTCATCAACTTTATGAAGAAGAACCGTGGCATAGTCGGGGAATCCGATTTTTGCCTGTAGATAATTATCTGATATTCTATCTGCCGGAAGAACCTCAGAATACAGTAAATATTGTCCGAATTATGTATGGCGGCAGAGATGTACGCAGACAGTTAAGCGAAACGGTTGAACAGCGGACATAATGTATCTGACGATTTCCCGGAAATTAGGAAAATCGCAGATTCTGATTTGTGCTAGTAGCGATAGCCACAAATTTTATTCTGTGACAGAAAGGAGCTTTTGCCATGAGAAAAGATTTAAAAGGAAAAGGAACACAAGTCAAAAACAGCATATTCCAAAGGAGATTAAGTTAACATGAAACTAGGAATCGTAGGACTCCCCAATGTGGGAAAAAGTACTTTATTTAATTCACTGACCAAGGCCGGAGCAGAATCGGCTAACTATCCCTTTTGCACCATCGACCCCAATGTGGGGATTGTGGCGGTGCCGGACCAGAGACTTAAGCTGCTGGGAGATATGTACAAGTCTAAGAAAGTGACTCCGGCGACAATAGAGTTCGTGGACATTGCGGGGCTGGTAAAGGGCGCCTCCAAGGGGGAGGGCCTGGGCAACCAGTTTTTGAGCAATATCCGGGAGGTGGACGCTATCGTTCATGTGGTTCGGTGTTTTGAGGACAGCAATGTGATCCATGTGGACGGCAGCGTGGACCCTCTGCGGGATGTGGAGACCATCAATCTGGAGCTGATTTTCTCCGATCTGGAGATTCTGGAGAGACGCTATGCCAAGGTGGCGAAGGCGGCCCGGATGGACAAGACTCTGGCCAAGGAAGAGGCTCTGCTGGTGCGGATCAAGGAGCATCTGGAGAGCGGTAAGATGGCCAAGAGCATGGAGATCGAGGATGAGGATGAGCTGGAGTTGATGCGCTCCTACAATCTGCTGACCTATAAGCCGGTGATCTATGCCGCCAACGTGGCGGAGGATGATCTGGCGGACGACGGTGCCTCCAATGCGCATGTGGCGGCGGTGAGGAAGTTTGCCGCCGGGGAGAGCAGCGAGGTGTTTGTGATCTGCGCCCAGATTGAGCAGGAGATCGCGGAGCTGGACGAGGAGGAGAAGGCCATGTTCCTGGAGGATCTGGGCATTGCCCAGTCGGGACTTGACAAGCTGATTGCCGCCAGCTATCGCCTGCTGGGACTCATGAGCTTTTTGACGGCGGGAGAAGACGAGACCAGAGCCTGGACCATCAAGATCGGCACCAAGGCGCCCCAGGCCGCCGGTAAGATACACTCCGATTTCGAGCGGGGCTTTATCAAGGCTGAGGTGGTCAACTATAAAGACCTGCTTGAACAGGGTTCCCTGGCTGCCGCCCGTGAGAAAGGCATGGTAGGCATGGAGGGCAAGGACTATGTGGTTCAGGACGGCGACGTGATCCTCTTCCGCTTTAATGTATGAGTGTAGAAAGGGAATACGATATATGCAGGACATAATGGGCGTAAACGACATAGCTTTTCCCAACCTGGGGCTTTATCTGAAAAACGTTCCTCAGGGTTTTTCCATATTCGGATTTTATATTTCCCTGTACGGTGTGATTATCGCAGTGGGCGTTATGGCCGGTATCTCCATAGCGGCCCATCTCGCCAAAAGAACCGGACAGGACCCTGATGATTACTGGGATTTTGCGATCTTCGGGGTGATTTTCGGACTGATTGGCGCCCGCATCTATTATGTGGTGTTTGAGTGGGACAGCTATAAGGACAATCTACTGGAGATTTTCCATGTGCGCAACGGCGGCATGGCCATTTACGGCGGTGTGATTGCGGCTTTCATCACCCTGTTTATCTGGTGCCGAATCAAGAAAAAGGACCCCAGAGTGATAGGGGACACGGCCATGGCGGGGCTGCTGCTGGGACAGATTATCGGGCGCTGGGGGAATTTCACCAATCGGGAAGTGTTCGGCGAGTATTCCGACGGTTTGCTGGCCATGCGGATTCCTCTGGAGGCGGTGCGGGACCGCACTGACATCACTGAGAACATTGCGGCACATATCACCGGAGATATAAACTATATCCAAGTGCATCCTACCTTTTTGTATGAGAGCGCGCTGAATCTACTGTTGCTGGCGGTGATACTGCTGTATTACCGACACAGAAGATTCCGGGGGGAGATTTGTTTGCTATATCTGGGAGGATACGGTATCATTCGTTTCTTTGTGGAGGGCATACGCACGGACCGGCTGAAACTGGCGGGGACAAATATTGCGGTGTCCCAGCTGCTGGGCATGGTACTCTTTTTGTCGGCGATTGCGGCGGATATTGGGATAAGGATTCTAATAAGGCGCAAAACGAGAGAGATTTCCCCAGATAGCGGCGGGGCATCGATGAAAATCGAAAAACCATAACTTGTAGCTCAAAAAACTGAATATACAAGATGTAGTGAAAAGCGTTTTTCCTTGAAAGAAAGGCGCTTTTTTTATTTCAAAAATCTTTTATTTTGCTTGCATTATTATCTGTTTTAGTATAGAATTAGAACAAAAGTGGTGGAAAGTGGTGGTAAGTGGTTGAAAGTGGGGACCAAATGAATCAAAACCATCCGTTTTCGTGGCAGACCACTTTTTAGCCGGACCTCCGGCGCGAAGGCGGTGATTGCAGATGTTTATGAGCGAATACAATCATACGGTCGATACGAAAGGCAGATTAATCGTTCCCTCCAAGTTCAGAGAGCAATTAGGAGATGAATTTGTAGTTACAAAGGGTATGGATGGCTGCTTGTTTGTGTATGCCAACGAAGACTGGAGCGCTTTTGAACAGAAACTGACGTCATTGCCGCTGATCAACAAAGAGGCGAGAAAATTTGCGAGATTCTTCCTGGCCGGTGCGGCCCAGGTGGAAGTAGATAAACAGGGAAGGATACTGCTGCCAGTCAACCTGCGGGAATTTGCCGGACTGGAGAAAGATGTGGTGCTGGTGGGCGTGGGCAGCCGGATTGAGATCTGGAGCCGGGAGAACTGGGAGAACATGGATGCGGACAGCAATATGGACGACATTGCGGCCACCATGGAGAGCCTGGGATTGACGATATAGGCGAAGAGGAGCGGGAGGCTGCCTTGAGCGGCGTTGCTTGAAAACAGGAAAATACGATATGGAATTTAAACATTATTCCGTCATGCTGCGGGAGACCATTGACTATTTGAATATTAGGCCCGACGGAATCTACCTGGACGGGACGCTGGGAGGCGGAGGACATGCCTGGGAGGTGTGCAGCAGACTGAAGAGTGGCCATTTCTACGGAATCGACCAGGATGACGCAGCTATTGAAGCGGCAGGACAGCGACTGGCAGCCTTCACGGACAGAGTGACCCTGATACGCAGCAATTACTGCAATGCCAGGGCGGCGCTGCAGGAGCAGGGCGTCAGGCAGGTGGACGGTATCGTCCTGGATCTGGGCGTCTCCTCCTACCAGCTGGACACCCAGGAGAGAGGGTTTTCCTATCGTTTCGACAGCCCTCTGGACATGAGAATGGACAGGCGGCAGGGGCTGACAGCCAGAGATATTGTGAACGACTACAGTGAGGCGGAGCTGTTTCACATCATCCGGGATTACGGGGAAGACACTTTTGCAAAAAATATAGCGAAACATATTGTACAAGCCAGGGAGCGGGAGGCGATAGAGACAACCGGACAGCTGAATGAGATCATCAAGGCGGCGATTCCCGCCAAGATGCGGCAAAACGGCCACCCCTCCAAGAGGACCTTTCAGGCCATCCGCATAGAGTGTAACCATGAGTTGGAGGTGCTGCGGGAGGCGCTGGAGGATCTGATAGACCTGCTGGCCCCGGGGGGACGTCTGTGTATCATAACCTTTCACTCCCTGGAGGATCGAATTGTTAAGACAGCCTTTAAAAAAGCTGAAAATCCCTGTACCTGCCCGCCGGAATTCCCGGTGTGTGTCTGCAAAAAGCAGCCCCTGGGCAGCGTAGTGACGAGAAAACCGGTTCTGCCGAGCCGGGAGGAACTGGAGGAAAACAGCCGTTCTAAGAGTGCGAAATTGCGGGTGTTTGAGAAGATATAAGGAATCGCAAGTAACAGGAAAGGACATCATATTGCGTTATGGCACGGACAACCAGCGGATACAGACCTACAAGTTCATATAGAAACGCAGACACCCGTCAGAATATGAGAACTACCGACCGGTCGCAGAGCCAGCAGTCAAGGCGGCAGACCGGCAGCTACGTGTACGGCAATGCGGCGCAGAAACCGGATGTGCAGAGGGAGATGGAGCAGCAGCCCCGCCGTGTGCTTAGCAACACCACACGGAAGAACAGGGATAAAGCCAGACATATGAGCCTGGGCTATGTGGCATTTCTGGTATTGGCCCTGTGTGTGGCGGGCTATGTGCTGATTCACTATCTTCAGCTGCAGGCCGACATCACCACTGTGACAGAGCGCATTGCCAGTCAGGAGCGGGAACTGAACAATCTGAGAGTGTCCAATGACGAGGAACTCAGCCGTATCACCAGCAGCGTGGACATGGAGGAAGTAAAGCGCGTGGCTATCGGTGTGCTGGGCATGGTATATCCTGAGGAGGGACAGATTATCCCCTACTCTAACGAGGGGCAGGATTATGTGCGGAAGATAAGCGGCAGCAACTAAAGCATCCAAATACTGATTAACGCAATAACACAGGCAAGACCTGCGTTATGCAGACAGAGGTAAATATGTCAGAGAGAGAACAGGGCAGAGCCGAGAAAAACAGGGAGAACCGACGCAGGACTGGAAAACTCCGGGATGGGCGAAAACAGGATAAGAAATTCGGCAGCAGAATGCAAAAAAAGCTGGTGGTACTGTATGTCATGGTACTGCTGGCTTTTGCCGGATTGAGCCTTCAGATGATTCGGATTGCAAGAGACAAAGAGGATGAGTACACCAGAAGGATTCTCTCACAGCAGCAGTATGACAGCACTACACTCCCCTTTAGGCGCGGAGATATTGTGGACGCCAATGGAACCCAGCTTGCAGTCAGCGAGAATGTATACAATGTCATTCTGGACGTGAAGGTGATCCGGGAGAAGGAGAAACTGGAGGACAAGGACTATATGGAACCGACCCTGCGGGCGTTGGACCAGTATTTCGATCTGGATATGACGGCGGTGCGCTCTTATGTGGCAACCCATGAGAAATCTGCCTACTACGTGTTGGCCAGACGACTGCCCTATGACCAGATCAGCGCCTTTCAGGCGGCTATGAATGCAGAAGACAGCATGATCAGGGGAGTGTGGTTTGAAAAAGAGTACAGGCGTTATTATCCCCTGGGATCTCTGGCCTGCGACGTGGTTGGATTCACCAGCTCAGACAATGTGGGCGCCTATGGTCTGGAGGCCTATTACAACGAGGAACTCAACGGTACCACCGGCAGAGAGTTCGGCTATCTCAACGACGACTCCACACTGGAGCGGACCGTGAAACCGGCGGAGGACGGATATACCATACACACCACTCTCGACGCCAACATTCAGGCCATTGTGGAGAAATATTTAAAGCAGTTTGACGAAGAACACAGAGATACGGCGAGACAGGGAAACGGAGCAGAGAATGTGGGCTGCATCATTATGGAGGTCAACACAGGAAGAATTCTGGCGATGGCCAGCTATCCCGTCTATGATCTGAACGACACACGCAACACGGACGCTCTGATCGGCAGCGTGATGGTCGATGAACAGGGCAATAAGACTAAACAGTACATCACCCCGGAGAGCATTGCGGCGATGAACGACACAGAGCTGTATATGAATTTGAATTACCTGTGGAAGAATTTCTGTATCAGCGATACCTTTGAACCGGGGTCAACCTCAAAGCCCTTTACCACGGCCATAGGACTGGAGGTAGGGGCCATCACCGGCAATGAAGTCTATCGGTGTGACGGCTCTCTGGAGAGCGGCGGCCATACGATCAGATGCCACAATGAATGGGGGGATGGCGATGTAGGTGTGGAGGACGCCATCGCCTGGTCCTGCAATGTGGCGCTGATGAAAGAGGCTCAGGCCATCGGTATTGACCGTTTTTCTCAATTTCAACAGGCGTTCAACTTCGGACTGAGAACCAATATCGATCTGGAGGGGGAGACAAGAACAGCATCCTTGATTTTGGATGGGGATCACATGACCCAAACGGATCTGTACACTTATTCTTTCGGTCAGGGATTTAATGTGACAATGATCGAGATGATCACCGGCTTTTGTTCGCTGATCAACGGCGGTTATTACTATGAGCCGCACATGGTGGACCGGATTACCAATGCCAGCGGCGCCACGGTGGAGAACATTGAGCCGAGGGTGCTGCGCCAGACCATATCTGAATCCACTTCAGAGCGGATACGCCAGTACTGCGAGGCGGTGGTCATGCGGCAGGGCGATAACAAAATTACCGGGCGGACAGCCCGTCCGGCGGGCTATGCCATCGGCGGCAAGACGGGAACGGCTCAGACTGTCGACCGGGAGACAAGAGAGCGCTCGAAGACGGAGCATGTAGTATCTTTTATCGGTTACGCTCCGGCGGACGATCCCCAGATCGCTATCTATGTGGTGGTGGACAGGGCCAATGCCCCTAAACAGGACGATGCCAAGTTTGCCACGGGCATTGTGCGGAATGTGTTGACAGAGGTGCTGCCCTATCTGAATATCTATATGACGGAGGAACTGTCCGACGCCGAGATTAGGGAGTTGGAGGAGCGCAAATTGGCCATTACGAACCAGTATACGCAGACTCCGGAGGAAGATGATCTGGACAGCATGCAGGGCCAAGAGCCTGCGCCCACGCAGACTCCCGCCGCCAGCCAGCCGGCGTGGATGAGTTTTCCTGTGGACTTCTCCACGGGTCACAGAGTGGACCCGGAGACGGGCAAGCACTATGATCCCGAGACAGGGGATGCCATAGACGGAAGCTGGCATGCTTTGGAGTAAAGAATAACATCACGAATAACCTCATAATTGTGAGAATACAGTATAGTAACGGTTATTATGAGGTTCATCTATGCCGGAGATACATAACAAGATAGCACATAGGAAGAAGATATTGATTGTTTTTCTGGGCTGTACTCTGGTGTTGACAGGGCTGTTTGCCCGTCTGATCTACCTGATGGTCTGGGAGGCTGACTACTATGCGGAAAAAGCCACGCAGCTCCACGAGCGGGAGCGCAGCATAAAGGCGGCCAGAGGGCGTATTTTAGACTGTAATGGAGAGGTGTTGGCCGACAACAGAACAGTGTGTACGATTTCCGTGATTCACAACCAGATTGAGGACCCGGAGGCCGTCATTGAGATGCTTTGCCGGGAACTGGAGCTGTCGGAGGAGTATGTGCGAAAGCGCGTGGAGAAGTACAGTTCCATGGAGCGAATCAAGAGCAATGTGGATAAGAGTGTGGGAGACCGAATCCGTGAATATGAGATTCCGGGAGTCAAGGTGGATGAGGATTATAAGCGGTATTATCCCTACGGAGAACTGGCGAGCAAGGTGCTGGGCTTTACCGGCGGTGACAATCAGGGCATTATAGGACTGGAGGTAATCTATGAGGAATATCTCCAGGGAAAGCCGGGAATGATTTTGACGGTGACAGATGCCAAGGGAATCGAGGTGGAGGCTGCTGGAGAGAGGCGCGTGGAGCCGGTCAGCGGCAACGATCTGTATATCAGCCTGGACCGAAATATTCAGACTTACGCCACTCAGTTGGCCTATCAGGCCCTGGAGACAAAGCAGGCGGAGAGTGTGTCCATTCTGGTCATGAACCCCCAAAACGGGGAGATATACGCCATGGTCAATGTACCGGAATTCGACTTAAACGATCCCTATGCACTGCCGGAGGGGACGGGGGAAAACCTGTCCCAGCAGGAGCAGCAGAATCTGCTGAATCAGATGTGGAGAAACGGCTGCATTAACGACACATACGAACCTGGTTCCACCTTTAAGATCATCACTGCGGCGGCGGGCCTGGAGCAGGGGGTCATCACTCCCCAGAGTCAATTTTCCTGTCCGGGTTATATCATGGTGGAGGACCGGAAAATCAGATGCCACAAAGTGGCGGGACATGGCGGACAGGATTTTGTCCACTGTATGATGAACAGCTGCAACCCGGCATTGATCTCCGTGGGACTGCTGCTGGGTGTGGACACCTATTACGATTATTTTGATCGTTTTGGTCTGCTGACCAAAACTGGCGTAGATCTGCCGGGGGAAGCGGGCACCATCATGCACAACAAGGATAATATGGGGCTGGTGGAGCTGGCTACGGTTTCTTTTGGGCAGTCCTTTCAGATCACTCCCATACAGCTCGTCACTACCGCCTCCTCCATCGTCAACGGGGGCAGGAGAATCACTCCCCATTTTGGCGTGAAGGTGGTGGATGCCCAAGGGGAATTGGTGGAGAGCTTTGCCTATCCGGTGACAGAGAATATCGTATCCGAAGAGACTTCAGCCACCATGCGGGAGATTTTGGAGATGGTGGTGAAGGAAGGCTCGGGCAAAAACGGCAAGGTGGAGGGATACCGGGTGGGCGGCAAGACGGCAACCAGCCAGACGCTTCCCAGAGGTAGTGGGAGATACATAGCCTCCTTTATCGGCTTTGCGCCAGCGGACGATCCTCAGGTTATCGCCGTGGCTATCGTAAATACTCCCCAGGGAGTGTATTATGGCGGACAGGTGGCAGCCCCCATCATCCGACAGCTTTTTGAGAATATTCTGCCCTATATGGGGATTGAGCAGACGGAGACCGAGACATGAGGACTTCTTGCAATATACCGGGATTGGGCTTATAATGTATAGGACTGTTTTGCATTGAGAGAGGCGTAGCGGAACTCTAATCAGCATCTGCCCGGACAATGCCCAGAGAATTTCTGGATGCCAGAGCAGCCAGAAATTACTCTGCGGGGAATGGCATTGGGAGGGCTGATGCGGAACTCTAATCAGGAGGATTTTGAGATGTTTGAGGGACAAAAGTGTTTGGTTATAGGGTCCGGCGTCAGCGGCGTGGGTGCGGTATCCATGTTGGGACACATGGGTGCGGATATTCTGCTGTATGACGGCGGCGACAAGATCACGCAGGAGGAACTGGAGGCAAAAGTCCCCCAGGGAGTACAGGCGAAGTGCTATGTGCGACAACTGCCGGAAGAACTTTTGACCCGGATAGAAGTGGCGGTGTTAAGTCCCGGTGTGCCCACAGACATTCCCCTGGTGCAGCAGCTGAAGGCCCAGGGAACCCGGATAATCGGAGAGATAGAGCTGGGCTTTCTGGCGGAGCGGGGGAGAGTGGCCGCTATCACCGGCACCAACGGCAAGACCACTACAACTACTCTGGTGGGCGAGATCATGAAAGCCCACCTGGGGCAGGATAAGGTGTTTGTGGTGGGAAACATCGGCAATCCTTACACCATGGAGGCCGAGAAAACCGGACCGGACACCGTGACGGTCGGAGAACTCAGCAGTTTTCAGCTGGAGACAGTGGACAGTTTTCATCCCAGGGTATCCGCGATTTTGAATATAACGCCGGATCATTTGAACCGGCACCATACCATGGAGGCTTACGTGGAGGCGAAAGAGAGAATCGCCATGCGACAGACGCCAGAGGAACTCTGTGTGTTGAACTACGAGAACGCGTATACCCGCGATTTTGGCGACAGATGCCCGGCGAGGGTGGTGTATTTTTCCTCTGTCAGAGAGCTTTCGGCCGGATATTTTTTGCGCGGTGAGGAAATCTGTCTGGCACAGGAAGGTGGGGTGAGCCCGCTGCTCAACGTGCAAACGGATATGAATCTGGTGGGGCTGTGCAATGTGGAAAATGTGATGGCGGCCATCGCGATCGCCAGAGGCATGGGGGTCCCCATGGAGACGATTCTGCGGGTGGTCAGGGAGTTCCACGCGGTGGAGCACCGCATTGAATATGTGGCGACCAAGGGGGGCGTGGCCTACTACAACGACTCCAAGGGCACCAATCCAGACGCCGCTATCCAGGGCATTAAGGCCATGAGCCGTCCCACGATTCTGATTGGCGGCGGCTACGACAAGGAGAACGATTACGACGAGTGGATAGAGAGTTTTGAGGGTAAGGTGGAGTGGCTGGTGCTGATCGGCCAAACCAGAGAGAAAATCGCGAAATGCGCAAGAGCGCATGGTTTTGACAAAATACGCATGGCGGACACCTACGAGGAATGCCTGCGGCTGTGTACGGAACTGGCCCGGCCCGGAGATGCGGTGCTGCTCTCACCCGCCTGCGCCAGCTGGGGCATGTTTCCCAACTATGAGGTGAGGGGACAGATTTTTAAGGAATATGTAAACGGGCTTGAGGAGTGATCACGTGGCAGATAGACGGAGAAGAAAAAAAGAGCAGACGGAGTACTTTTTTGACTACAGCCTTCTGTTCATAGTATTGTTTTTGATGGGATTTGGGCTGGTGATGATCTACTCCGCAAGCTCCTATGAGGCCCAGCAGGATTTCGGAAACGGCACCTACTATCTGCGCAAGCAGCTGATTGCGGATATTCTGGGGCTGGTGGTTATGACGGTCATGGCCAATATTCCCTATCGGTTCTGGCAGCGCTTTACCACCCTGGCCTATTTTGCGTCCCTGATCCTGATTCCTATGGTGTTGACGCCGCTGGGCGTGGAATCTCACGGCGCCAGAAGATGGGTGGGTATCCCGGGCACGGGTTTTAATCTGCAGCCCGCTGAAGTGGCTAAGGTCTGTATGATTCTGTTTCTCGCCAACATGGTGTGTCTGATGGGAAAGAGCCTGCGCACTGCTAAGGGATTGATCGTGCTGATCGCCCTGTCCCTTCCCCATTCTATAGCGGTATGGAGAATCACCAACAACCTGAGTTCCGCCATCATTATCCTGGGTATTGCAGTGTTGATGATCTTTGTGGCCACTCCCGACTACAAGAGGTTTGTAATCATGGGGCTTGCCGCATCGGTGGTAGTGATCGGTATAGTGTGGGCTATTTTCAATACCTCAATTATTGAGAAGGTGGGTTTCAGAGGCGAGCGCATTCTGGCCTGGCGGGACCCGGAGGCATATGCCCAGGGCAAGGGATTCCAGACACTGCAGGCCCTCTACGCCATCGGCTCCGGCGGCATATGGGGCAAGGGGCTAGGGCAGAGCATGCAGAAACTGAACTTTATCCCCGAGGCTCAGAACGATATGATCTTTTCGATTATCTGTGAGGAACTGGGACTTTTCGGGGCCATTGCCATCATTCTTATGTTTATCATGCTGCTGTGGAGAATGATGATTGTGGCCAACAATGCGCCGGACCTGTTTGGTGCGTTGCTGGTGGTGGGCGTTATGGGACATATCGCTATTCAGGTGATTCTCAACATTGCAGTTGTGACCAACACCATTCCCAACACGGGAATCTCCCTGCCTTTCATCAGTTACGGAGGCTCCTCGGTGTTGTTTTTGATGATGGAGATCGGGCTGGTACTCAGTGTGGCCCGGCGCATTCAGCTCAGAGAATTGGCGTAAGGAAAATATGGGACAACGCAACATAGGCAACTTTTTGTCATAGGATAGAATAATTCATGACTTAAAGAGCGGAAGGTGTGCCATGAGCGCTATCCCAGAAAGAGCCACGGGAGAGATCCATATCCGGGGAGGAGTGCGCCTCCAGGGTAAGGTGAAGGTACAGGGGTCTAAGAATGCGGCACTGCCCATTCTGGCAGCTACGATTTTAGTGGAGGGAGAGAGTTGTCTTAAGGATTGTCCTAAGATTTCGGATGTATATCGGATGCTGAGATTGCTGCAAAGCCTTGGCGGGCATGTGCGCTGGGAGGGAGAGGGCGTCTGCGTCAGTACAGGCAGTATCACCACGCAGGATATGCCGGAGGATGCTATCACCGGCATGCGCTCCTCACTGTGTCTTTTGGGAGCGTTGCTGGCCAAGTGCGGCAGCATTGTCATGGAGTATCCCGGCGGCTGCGTGATCGGCGAGCGGCCCATCAATCTGCACCTGCAGGCGCTGGAACAGATGGGAGTGCATTTCTGCGAGGAGGAGGACAGGATCTGCGGCCAGGCGCCAGAGGGTCTTCACGGTGCGGATATTTCTCTGGCGCTGCCCAGCGTGGGGGCCACGGAAAATATTATACTGGCGGCGGTCACGGCCAGAGGGCGTACCCGAATCAGCGGGGCGGCCAGGGAGCCGGAGGTGGAGGCTCTGTGCCGCTACCTGAATGCCTGCGGCGCCAGAATCGACGGAATAGGCAGTTCCCGCCTGGAGATTCAGGGGGTCAGGCTGCTTCACGGGGCCTGTTACCGGATACCGGCGGATAGAATCGTGGCGGGCACCTATCTGTATGCGGCGCTGGGAACCCGTGGCTGCATCCTGCTGGAACAGGCGCCCTGTCGGCATATGCAGGCGGTGATACGTATGGCGGAGCGGATGGGGGCCATCTGTCAGGAGACGGGGGAGGGGCTGTATGTGCAGTCTCTGGGAGAACTGATTTCGCCCGGCGTGATACGCACCGGGGGCTATCCCGGATTTCCCACGGATATGCAGTCGGTTGCGCTGGCAGTCTGTACCATGGCCCAGGGGGAGACCCGGATCGAGGAGCGCATTTTTGAAAATCGTTTCCGCGTGGCAGATCCTCTGCGGCAGATGGGGGCTGACATACAGCAGCTGGACTCACATAGTCTGCTGGTGTGTGGAAATTCCCTGCTGCGAGGACAGCGGGTAGAGGCCTGCGAGCTGCGCGGCGGAGCCGCCCTGGTGGTGGCGGGACTGCTGGCGGAGGGTGAGACCATCGTCACCGGCTGCGAATTTATCGAGAGGGGCTATGGGAATATCTGCAAAGACTTAAGAGAGTTAGGAGCTAGAATCTACAGTGTATAGTACAGGGCGAAAAAAGAAGAGAAAATGGCCGATTGTGCTGCTGGTTCTGTTCGGTATATCGGCGGCAGTGCTGGGGGCGGGATATTATGTGCTCGCCAACTACACAATCAAAAACGTATATGTGGAGGGAAACATTCACTATACGCAGGAGGAAATCCAGGAGATCGTCATGGACGGTCCCCTGGGGAACAATTCTCTGTATCTGTCGCTGAAGTACAAGAAGAAGGGAATTGAGGACGTTCCCTTCGTGGATGTGATGGATGTGAGCATCCTGGCGCCGGATACCATCAAAATCACCGTGTACGAGAAAGCTCTGGCCGGGTATGTGGCGTACATGGACAGCTATATGTATTTTGACAAGGACGGCTATGTGGTGGAAAGCTCCAATATAAGGACTGAGGGAGTCCCGCAAATCACCGGGCTGCAGTTTTCCTACTGTACGCTGGGCCAAAAACTGCCGGTGGAGCGGGAGGACATTTTCTCCAGCATCATGGAGCTGACCAAGCTGTTGACCAAATACAAGCTCTCACCGGACCGGATCTATTTTCGGGATTACACGGAGATCACCCTGTATTTTGCGGACGTGCGGGTGGCTCTGGGGGAGGGCAGCAATCTGGAGGAGAAACTCATGGTGCTGCCCACCTTTCTGGAGAACCTGGAGGGAAAAAAGGGTGTCCTGAGGATGGAAAATTATAACAGGGATACCAAAACAACGGTGTTTGAGAGGGACGAGCCGGAAAAAACAGAATAAAAATAGTTTTTTTCAAAAAAATGTGTTGATTAATTTTAGAAATAATTATATGATAGTCTATATGGAGTTTATACGGGAAAGAAGGAGGACAAACCTTTGCTGGAGATTAAGTCGAACGACGCAGAAGCCGCTGCCAGAATCATTGTTGTCGGTGTGGGTGGTGCAGGCAATAATGCTGTTAATAGAATGATTGAAGAAAAGATTGATGGTGTGGAATTTATCGGGGTGAATACGGACAAGCAGGCGTTGCAGCTGTGCAAGGCCCCCAAGCTGTTGCAGATTGGAGAAAAGCTGACCAAGGGGCTGGGCGCAGGCGCCAAGCCGGAGGTGGGCGAGAAGGCTGCCGAGGAAAGTTCTGAAGAGGTTGCCAGCGCGCTGACAGGGGCGGACATGGTGTTTGTCACCTGCGGCATGGGCGGTGGAACGGGAACCGGTGCGGCTCCTGTGGTTGCCAAGCTTGCCAAGGATATGGGCATTCTGACCGTGGGTGTTGTGACTAAGCCTTTTCGATTTGAGGCCAAGGCCCGGATGACCAACGCATTGGCCGGTATCAACAAGATCAAAGACAATGTAGACACGCTGATAGTGATTCCCAACGACAAGCTGCTGGAGATCGTGGATCGCAGGACGACTATGCCTGAGGCCCTTAAGAAAGCGGATGAAGTGCTGCAGCAGGCCGTGCAGGGTATCACTGATCTGATTAATATTCCTTCCGTAATTAATCTGGATTTTGCGGATGTGCAGACGGTTATGAAGGACAAGGGAATCGCTCATATCGGTATCGGTGAGGGCAAGGGGGACGACAAGGCAATGGATGCAGTCAAGCAGGCTGTGGAAAGTCCTCTGCTGGAGACCACGATCTCCGGCGCTACCGATATTATTATCAATGTGTCGGGCGATATCACGCTGGCAGATGCCAATGATGCGGCGAGCTATGTGGAACAGCTGGCCGGTGAGGATATCAATGTGATCCTGGGTGCAATGTATGACGATTCCAAGTCTGACAGCTGCACGATCACTGTGATTGCCACGGGGCTTGAGGAGAATCTGGTCTCCACTGCGCCTCAGTCCAGACTTGGAGGGGGACTGGCCTACAAGAGTCCTGCGTCCCATGTGCCTTCCAGCTCTCTGAAGAATTTCACTGTACAGCCGGGCAATACTGCCGCTCCCGGGAACGGGACGCCGGTGAGACCGCTGACGGGCATCAATCGACCTGCGGATATCCGCAGCAATGTGGAGGAGAAATCTCTGAAAATTCCGGATTTTCTCCAGAGAAAATAGCTAGAGATAAACTGTACATACTATGATGGGGTTTACGCCGATAGGTGTAAACCCTTTTTGCGTACTTCTATAATGTCGAAATTTCAAGACGGCTTTTCGCCGGAATTCTACCCGATTACGACAAATTTTACAGCTCATGTCCCTTATACTGGTTATGAAGGCCCGGGGAATGAATATTAAGGGGAGGCGGGATGAAGTAAGGGGGATGGTATATGTATTATGAAGTCTACCTGGACAGTGTCTTTTTGATCTGCCTCTGCATGAACCGCTATCTTCTGGGACTGACCTGCCTGTGTCTGTCATGCACTGCCACGCATGTCAGGCTGTGGGTGGGAGCCGCTCTGGGAGCGGTGGGGAATCTGTTGGTTCTGCTTGTGCCTGCGGGAGCCGCGCCGTTTCGTCTGGTGCTTTTTGCGGCCGGACTCTATGGAATGGCGGGGATAACTTTCAGATGCTGGCGGGGAAGGGGACTTGTCAGAATCGTGGAGAGTCTCTGCGTCTGCTTTTTTTTGCTGGGCGGTGCGCTGACGCTGCTGCTTAAGCTGTTGCCTGGAAAGGAGGGCTGGCTGACCTGCAGCGCGGCCGTGCTCCTGTTGGGAGCTGTATGCTATGAGGGAATCCGTCTGCTGATGCTGCGCCGGAGAAAAAACCGGGAGAACTGCAGAGTTATCCTACATGGAGCAGACGGGCACAGCATACGGATAGAAGGGCTGGTGGACACGGGGAACAGTCTGACGGAGCCTATCAGCGGCATGCCCGTGGCAGTGTTGGAAAAAAGAGTCTGGGAGAAACTGTATCCTGGGCAGCCGCCTCCCGGTATGCGGGTGATACCCTACCACAGCGTGGGAAAATCGGCGGGGACGCTGGTTGGCTTTCCCGTGAGGGATATGGAGGTGGAGATCGGGGGCATCCGGCGGAAATGCGGGGAGATCTATGTAGCCATTTGGCAGGAGAGCCTGTCCGAGACGGGAGCTTACAACATTCTGCTGCAGCCTGCCATGCTGGAACTTTAAAACGGAACTTTAAAACAGTAACCATCTGAACAGTGCCCGGAGAATTTACGGACGGCAAGGCGGCCGTAAATTACTCCGCCGGTAAAGGCACTGGAAAGAGGGTTACGGAACTTTAAATAAGAAAGGAAGGAAAGGATATGATTTTGATGGCGTCTATTCCTGTGAGTATCTCACATTGGGTGTTTCGCAGGGAGAAGGGAAAGAGGATACATAAACAGGGAGACATTCATTATATCGGCGGTGCGGAGGTGCTGCCGCCGCCGCTGGAGCTGGAGCGGGAGAGTCAGGTGATCGGCGCGCTGGGGACGGAGTCCGAGGAGGAGGCCAAATCCATATTGATTGAGCACAATCTGCGTCTGGTGGTCTACATAGCCAAGAAGTTCGACAACACCGGCGTGGGGGTGGAGGACCTGATCTCCATCGGAACCATCGGGCTGATCAAGTCCATCAACACTTTCAAGCCGGACAAAAATATCAAACTGGCTACCTATGCGTCCAGATGCATAGAAAACGAGATATTGATGTATTTGCGGCGCAACAACAAGACCCGGTTGGAGGTGTCCATCGACGAGCCGCTGAATGTGGACTGGGACGGCAATGAGCTGCTGCTGTCGGACATTCTGGGCACGGATGAGGACATTATTTACCGCGATCTGGAAAACGAAGTGGAGAGAAGTCTGCTGCTGAAGGCCATCAACAAGCTGACGGAGCGGGAAAAGACCATTATTCGCCTGCGTTTCGGCCTGGGACGCCCCGATGGACAGGAGATGACACAGAAGGAGGTGGCGTCGCTGCTGGGCATTTCACAGTCCTATATCTCCCGACTGGAGAAGAAAATTATGAAACAGCTGAAAAAGGAGATGAGCAATAATATCTAACAGACAGATTTTCCCTTTTCAAATCCATCATTATAGTATATACTAAAAGTATCAGGTGAGAAAAAGAGGCTTTGAATGCTTTATGATACAGAGAGAAGATATTTTGTCCATGGAGTTTTTGAAAAAGACGGAGTTTACAGGGAGCCATCAGGGCATGCGTTATCGTTTGGAGGGGGTCAGCCGTGAGGAGGGAAAAAGGCTGATGGTCACAGTATGGCCGGAACCCTTTAACTATGTGACTACGCCGGAGGAAAAAAAACAGCGGGCGGAGTTTTCATTTGACGAGGACGGGGTAACGGACGCCGTGGCCTGGATGAACGACAGACTTTTTGAAGACGGGGAGTTGTGGCGGGAAAGCAGCCGTAGCTGGGATCAGTACGACCACCTGAAAGTATGACGGATTGGAAGAAAAGATATGTTGAAATATATTGTGGATGACATGACGGCAGCGCTGCGCTATTTACCCTACGGGATCATAGCGGGGCTGTTTGCCGTGGTGGTGCTATGTTGGATTAACAAGGGCAGGAGAAAGCAGAGCAAAGTCGCTCTTTCTCTGCCGGCCGTGTCCTGTCTGGTGATGTATGTGGCAATTTTGCTGGTGATTACCTATTTTTCCAGGGAGAGCGGCAGCAGAGCAGGGATTGATCTGGAGCTTTTTTCCACCTGGGGGATCAACAGACGCAACAACGCCTATGTGGTGGAGAACGTCCTGCTGTTCATCCCCTATGGGTTTGTGTTGGCATGGGCTGACGCCAGGCAGAGGCGCTTTTTGCTCAATCTCCTGACCGGAGCTATGACCAGTCTTGCCATTGAGTGCATGCAGCTTGTCACAGGAAGGGGGTATTTCCAGATCGATGATATCCTGACTAACATTCTGGGGACAATATTGGGATTTCTGTGTTATTGTCTGGCACATGGTATTCGCGGCATGTGGCGTGTTCGACGTGAAATGAGCTAATATTACATTACAAAATGGAGGACAGAGAAGATGAAAAAGAGGCGTCTTGGAAAGACAAATTTGATGGTGAGTGAAATTGGTTTTGGAGGCGAATGGCTAGAGCGGCATCCGGAAGAGGAGTCTGTGGAAGTAATCAGATACGCAGGTGAAAAAGGAATTAATATTATTGACTGTTGGATGCCGGACCCCAAATCCAGAGATATTATTGGGAAAGCAATTTGTGAAAATAGAGAACACTGGTACATTCAAGGACATATTGGGTCTACATGGCAAAATGAGCAATATGTTCGTACCAGAGATATGAAATATGTAAAACAGGCATTTGAAGACCTTTTGTTTAGATTGAGGACTGACTATATTGATCTTGGAATGATTCACTTTGTGGATTCCCTTGAGGACTGGAATGACATTCTGGAGTCTGAATTCATTGAATATGTCAAAGAATTAAAGGAGACAGGCAAAATCAGACATATTGGAATGAGTTCTCACAATCCGCAGATCGCAAAATTAGCAGTGAAGTCCGGACTTGTGGAAATGATTCTCTTCAGCATTAATCCGGCGTTTGACATGCTCCCGGCCAGTGATGATTTAAACACTATGTTTGCGGAGGAGTACGATCAAAAATATACAGGAATTGATCCGGATAGAGCAGAATTGTACAAGCTGTGTGAGCAATATGATGTAGGTATTACTGTTATGAAGGGCTTTGCGGGCGGCAGACTTTTTGATGAAAAGCGCTCTCCTTTTGGCGTAAGTCTGACTCCGATACAGTGTATTCACTATTCGCTGACGCGCCCCGCTGTAAGTTCCATTTTATGCGGTTATGACACCAAAGAACAAGTGGACGAGGCGGTTGCGTATGAGTATGCGTCTGATGACGCCAAGGACTATGCATCTGTTATTGCAAATGCTCCATTCCATTCATACAGAGGCGAATGTACATATTGTGGACACTGTAAGCCGTGTGTATCTAATCTGGATATCGCGATGATAAATAAATACTATGACCTTGCGACTATGCAGCCGGAAGTGCCCGCAACGGTGAAATCTCACTATGAGTTATTAGAACATAAGGCTTCGGAATGCGTTTCCTGTCATGCCTGTGAAGCAAGATGTCCTTTCGGAGTTTCTATCGCGGAAAGAATGGAAAAAACAGCAAAATTATTTGGATGTTAAGTTGCATTCTGGGGCTATATTGGGATTCTCTGTAACCAAAAGGAGGAACGATATGCATAAGAAAAAAAGTCGTCTGCTTTCGATGGTATGTGTTGGAGTGTTGGCTGTGGGGCTGCTGGCTGGCTGTGGCCGTCAGGGAGAGAACGTGGAATCCCTGGGGGAGAGCCCGGAAAACCAGAGTGAGATGGCGGGAGACCTAGCGGAAAGTGATGTCAGTGTTGCCCAGGAGGAAACCTGGGAACCGGTGGACTGGATGCAGGGGGGATTCCAGATGCCTTTATATCCGATAGGTTACAGGGAATGTTCCATTGTGAACACCTATGTGCTGGACATACCGGAGCCGGAATTTGCCTATGCCGAAAAGGATAATTGGCGGTTCTATACCAGTCTGGGCGGCGATTTCTATGTGCTTGACAGGTACGCGATGAATGAGGCACGGGATGAGAACTCGCAGTATCGGTATCAATTGTACTGGCTGGACGGAGATACGGGAGAAAGCCGTGTGATCACTCCCTTCTGGGAGGAACAGGGCATGAATGAGTGGGTCTGGCAGGTCGATGCGGTGAGCGACCATCAGCTGGCTTTTCTCAGCGGCGGTGTGAAGTGGCTGGAGAGTGGGAATAAGGTGATGTTCTGGGACCTGGAGAGCGGGGAGACCCGCATATGGGATATAACCTGTGACTTGCCGGAAGACTATCACCGATTCTGGATGGACGCCCAGGGTCATGTCTATGTATCGGTCATGGGGAACACTCCCGGCCTGTATGTGTTTGGGGAGAAGGATACGCCGGGAGAGATGGAACTACTGCGAATCATAGAGGTGGAGGAACCCGGCAGGCTGGGTCTGTGCTGCCGGATGCCGGATGGCACCCCGGTGGTACATATGGACGGTAAACTGGTATATGTGGATATGGACGCGGGCGGGGTAAAGGAACTGGCCAGTGTGGTAAGTTTCGCGTTCGAGGAAGGGTGTATTGATGAGAGGGGATTGTATTATCAAAACTGGGGCGTGGGGAATACAGGTGGGCAGATAAACGTCTGGAATCCTGCCACCGGCGACTATAATTTTATGGTGATTCTGAAAGAGTATGGGGTTTCCTGGCCCCGGGGGAAAAGCCTGCGCATCGGTGTCAACAAGGCGGGCGAGTTGATGGCGCTGGTGGAAAAAGACGGGAAGTGGATGGTATGCTGCTTTGGTCCCAAAACCGAGGAGACGAAGGGCACTCTGCGGCTGGCTAACCTGTGGTACAATGACAGCGATGTAAAGATTGCGGCAGCCTCGTATTCCGCCCAGCATCCGGACTGTCAGATCGTGTATGAGACGGACTGGGAAAACCAGGAGGGCTTTTACGAGCGGATCATGGCACAGATGGCAGTGGGGCAGGGACCGGATATACTCTATGTGTTTGGTGAGGATATGGACAGGCTCAGTGCCAGGGGACTGTTGGCGGATATGAGCGATGTGCTGGAGGAGGATACCCGCAAGCAGTTGTTCTCCGGTGTGATGACCGCCGGTATCAGGGACGGGAAACTGGCAGGGCTGCCTGCAGGAGGCAGCGCATACAGCATGGTGACTGTGGAGGATAACTGGCCGGGGGATACCTGGACCCTCTCCGAGGCGGTGGAGCTGTGGCGGCAGCGCAAAGGGCAGGGCGCCTGGAGGTTCATGCCCCTGCGCTGGAGCCAGGATGAGATGCTGGAGTATCTGGTGCTGTCCGATATGTCCAATTCTCCGTTCGTGGATTGGGAGAGCGGAACCTGCGATTTTGAGAGTGACTTGTTCCGTCAGGTGCTGGAGATGATCGGGGAACGCCCTGTTTTGGAGCACACGAATCTGGACATAGACGAGGAATATGAGACGGCGCAGCAGGTCATGGAGGGCGTGTACCTGGCGGATGAGAGGTATGTCCTAAACATAGGGTTTTATACCAG
>JAAUZI010000081.1 GCA_014804645.1 Lachnospiraceae bacterium
TAAGATTTTCCAATTTCCGCACAGCACATGTCGCATAATCGGGCAGATGTAGTTTATCAAAGATAAACTACAGTAGTTTGCCATTTGGCAAACTACATTGCACTGTGCGGAAAGGAAAATCTAACCGGGCGTGAGTATAATGCAAAAGAGTTGAAAAGAGAAAGGGTGAATGTAGATGTGTGCTGCAATAAAGAGAATAAAAGAGAATGTCATTCATATTTTCAGATTTATATACGAAATTGAAAGAAGTACATTTTTTACCCTGAGTATTGCGGTTATTTTATCGGGACTTGTTGCACTGCCCTCATTATTTCTGCCCAAATTAATTATCGATGAATTTGTGCTGGGCAAAAATTATCGAAATGTGATCCAATATGCCCTGCTTTATGCAGGACTGACATTATTGCTGAATATTTCCAATCAGATTATTATATCCAAGCTCGAAAAGCAGACAAAGACCCTGGAATATGAAGGAATCATCCGGCTCTTTAAGAAGATAGCGGATATGGACTATTATATGCTTCAGGATGCAGATACGATGGATAATTTCGCCAAGGCGACCAAATGTGTTATGGCGCAGAATTTCTATCTGCTGAATACCTCGCTGGTCAGATTCCTTTCAAGTATCTGGCTTTTGGTTGTAGTCACCGGTACACTGATTCTTCTCGATCCCAAGATCTTATTGATTGTGGGTGTGGTTATCGTGATCAATGCCTGCACAAATTCCAAGGTGAATAAGATTCGCTATCAGGTCAACAATGAGCTTTGGCCGTTGGACAGAAGAATGATCTGGTTTATGCGTTTTGCAGGTGATCTGAAATATGCCAAGGATGTCCGCTCAAATTCCGCACAGGATTTCCTGTTTTCAAAATACAGGAAGCTCTCACGAGATTTTTACCAGCTGCAGAATAGAATTGTTGATTCCGACCGCAATGTGAAACTGATTAATTTTGCACTGACCTCAATACAGGAGCTGCTGATTTATCTGATTCTGGGTTTTAATATCATCATTACAAAAGTTTTCTCGGTCGGTGATTTCTCAGTGGTCTTCAACGCCATGAACACCTTTAAGTCCGGCTGCAGCGGTATTATCGACGGAATCATAGAAATCAGCAATCGGGGAGAATATTTTAAACAGTATCTGGATTTTATCAATATACCAAGCACATTCCGGGCGGGCGAGCAGAAAAAGTGTGTACTTGCGCAGACAGATAACTTTACCATCGAATTTAAAAATGTAAGCTATCGATATCCCGGTCAGGAAAAGGATGCGCTCCATGATATCAATGTTACGATAAGGTCAAGGGAAAAGATATCCATTGTAGGGGAAAACGGAGCGGGAAAGACAACGTTTATCAAACTGCTTCTGCGGCTTTATGACCCTACAGAAGGGGCAATTTACCTCAATGGGACAGATATCAGGGAAATTGATTATGACGATTACTGTAAGATATTTTCCACTGTCTTTCAGGACTTTAACCTGTTCGCTCTGACCTTGCGGGAAAATCTGACGCTGGGCAATGAAGAAATAACAGACAGAATGATAGAGGCTGCGGCAAATAAGATCGGATTCATGCATTTTATTGATTCCGCTCCGAGGCACCTGGATACGCTGTTATACAGTGATTATGACAAGGAGGGGATTGACCTTTCGGGAGGAGAGGCACAGAAGCTGGCTATTCTGCGTTCGCTTTTGCGCCAGAGCAATGTGGTTATTCTGGATGAGCCCACTGCGGCGCTGGATCCCCAGGCAGAATATAATATCTATAAAATGATCGACGAGTCTGTGGGAAATAAGCTGATGATTTATATTTCACACCGCCTGGCCAGCTCCAGATTCTGTGACAAGATACTGCTGTTTGCGGATGGCGGTATTGCCGAAGAAGGAACCCATAAGGACTTGATGGAGGTTGATTCGATCTACAGATCCTTATTTAACCTGCAGGCCCAATACTACATAGACGAAGAAGTGAAAAAGAGTTAAGAATTCAGTTTTTGATGGAAATAGAAAAATCATATTGACAGAATTTGTCTAATGCGTTAGACTTATAATAGGTCTAACGCATTAGATTTTTTATGGAGGAAAATATGGACACACCAAAAATTTTTGAAAGCGAATATCGTTTCTGTGAGATTCTGTGGGAAAATGAGCCGATCGGCAGCGGCGAACTGGTGGAGCTTTGCGCAAAACGGCTGGGCTGGAAGAAGTCTACCACCTACACGGTTATCAAGCGGCTGACAGAGCGGGGAGTGGTCAGATCGGAGAAAGCCGTTGTGACCTCCCTGATATCCCGAGAGCAAGTACAGGAGGCGGAGAGCCAGGAGATCGTGACCAGAAGTTTTTCGGATTCCCTGCCCCAGTTTGTTGCCGCCTTTACCAGGAGCAGGAAACTGCGCCCGGAGGAGGTGGAGGAGATTCGGAGGATGATCGAGGAATATGAGGAGTGATAAGTTTTTTTACATGCCTGATGAAACGGGGAGATGGGAGTTGTTATGGATAGCATATTTCTGAAAATTTTGGAGATGAATCTGGCGGGAACAGTCTGTATTTTGATTGTGCTGGCGCTGCGTCTGCTTTTGAGAAAGAAACCCAGGAGTTTTTCCTATGTGCTGTGGGCGGTGGTGTTTTTGCGGCTGTTGTGTCCATTCACTCTGCAGAGCCGCTATTTTGGCCTGGCGCTGGGGGATATGGAGCAGAGACTGGAGACGGCGGCCTACGAGCAGGAGCTGGTACAGTATCAGATGCTGGTGCATAAGGACGGCACAGTGGAGTCTTCGGTTCGCCGGGGAAGAATGGGCCTTTTGGCAGCGGGGACAGACAAAGCGGCGGATTTTTATCAGGATAGTTTGGCCGCGGCACCGGCTTTCCCTGAGCGTTATCAGGGGGTGGATTGGATATCCGCCGATGCGCAGAACCAGAGGGAGCAGATCAGCAGGCGGTACAGCCGCAGCGAGGTACTGTTTCAGGAGCGGAGATGGGTTGCTGTGGGCAGCCTGATCTGGGTGGCGGGAGTGGCAGTATTGATGGGATACAGTATGGCCTCCTACCTGCTGCTGCGAAGGCGGCTGAGGCAGGCTGTGCGGATACAGGAGGATGTGTATGAGAGTGATCGAATCAGCACTCCATTTCTGCTGGGCATTTTTGACCCTCGGATTTATCTGCCAGTGGGACTGCCCCAGGAGGAGAGGGCCTATGTGCTTGCCCATGAGCTGGTGCATCTGAAACGGGGAGATTATCTGGTCAAGGCGGTGACCTGGCTTACATTGTCCCTGCATTGGTTCAATCCGCTGGTGTGGCTGTCCTATGGCCTGATGGTGCGCGACATGGAGATGTCCTGTGACGAGAGAGTGATCCGCCGGTTGGGTGAGGGGAGCAAAAAGGCATATTCAAAGGCCCTGCTGGCGATTTCCAGCGCGTCCCAAGGAGGCATTGGAAGAAGAGTGTTGACAGCGGCGCCCCTGAGCTTTGGGGAGAATGATATTCGCAGCAGGGTGAAGAATATTCTGGCTTACCGCAGCGTGAAAATCGGAACGGGATTGGTTCTGGCAGTGCTGCTTGTGGCTGGAGGACTGGTTCTGATGACGGACTGGAGTACGCCTGAGGAGGGCGGCTCAAAGCCGGATGACGGTGGAATCCAGATTTCCTCCGGGCAACAGACAGAAGTTCCCGACGGGACACAGATGGAGAGTCTGACGGACCTGCAGGCGATGGACAGGGGCGGCGAGATGACATGGGAGCAGCTGCAGAACCTGGTCGAACAGAAAAATCCACAGCTTGAGGACTACGCCGGTTACGAGGGAGCCAACTGGCCTGAAGACAGCGATGAGAATGATTCAAGCCAGACGGCGCGTATGTATTATTTGCTGGAGGATGCGGACAACGGCCAGAATTACCGTCTGGATATATATTATTGGAAAGAGAATCTGGACCTGGACAGTGTATATCTGTTCCGGGAGAGCGACTGGGGCACATTGATGCTGTACAGCGACCGGGTGGCGGAGGGCAAAGGACTCTATCGGAACACGGAAATCGCCGCATTCAGGCGTGATATCAGGCATCTCAGCGATTGGGTGAGCGATTGGGAAATGCCCCATGAGGAACAGGTTGAGGTAGGCCCATATCGGACAGATTACTATATAGGCAGCGGTGTGCTCTTTGACTGGAAGGCGGAGAGCAGAGACTTAGAGGACAGTTGGGCGCCCGAGGCATGGAAGAGTGCGGGAGGATTCATTCAGGTATATAGAGGGGAGGATGAGCCATCTGTCTATGACGATGTCGGGCCGTTTGTCTTTGACGACAACGGACGGCTTAACGATTTCTATCTCCTTATGAATCATTCGGAGATAACTAGTGACAGCGAGGTGCTGGAGGGCTGTCAGGAGCAGGCGGTCCTCGTGTCCATGAATCACGATCTGTATACTGCCAGCGATCTGTACGAGATGGAGGAGGCGGGCACACCGATACCGGAGGAAGAGGCAACGGTTGATATCTGGTATGTCGGTTTTGCCAGAGAGGACGCGCCCTATGGCTATGTGCTGTTTCTGTCAGAGCGGTATTTTACCAGAGAGGAGGTCATAGCCATGGCCCAAAGCGTCCGGTTCACCGAGACGGCGTGGGCGGCAGACAGCGTTTCTCCTTGACAATTGGCGTGGATAGCGATATATTATGTCCTGTGGGAAAGGAAAACGCACTATCTGTTTTTTTGCCGGGTGATGCGGCAAAAATAGAGCGGGAAGGAATGGTGTCGCTATAGCTATGATGGAAAAGAACGCAAAAATTTATGTGGCCGGACACAGGGGGATGGTAGGCTCCGCCATTGTGAGAGAGCTGGAGCGGCAGGGCTATGAGAATATTATTACCCGCACGCATCAGCAGCTGGACTTGTGCAGACAGCAGGCGGTGGAAGATTTTTTTGCCAAGGAGAGGCCGGATTATGTATTTCTGGCAGCCGCAAAGGTGGGTGGAATCGCCGCTAATGACAGTGCGCAGGCAGATTTCATGTATGACAATATGATGCTGGAGATGAATGTGATTCACAGCGCCTGGAAACATGGCTGTCGGAAATTGGAATTTCTGGGATCCTCCTGCATCTATCCTCGTATGGCTCCCCAGCCCATGCCGGAGAGCTGTCTGCTGACCGGTGAATTGGAGAAGACTAATGAGGCCTATGCGCTGGCCAAGATTTCCGGACTGAAGTATTGCGAATTTCTGAACAGACAGTACGGGACGGACTATATTTCAGTAATGCCCACCAATTTATATGGTCCCAACGACAACTATCACCCGACTCACAGCCATGTGCTGCCTGCGCTGATACGGCGTTTTCACGAGGCCAAAGAGCAGGGAGCTCCCTATGTGACATGCTGGGGGGACGGCAGCGCTCTGCGAGAGTTTCTCTACGTGGATGATCTGGCACAGCTCTGTGTGTTCCTGATGAACAGCTATAGTGGCAATGAGACGGTGAATGCGGGAACGGGCAAGGAACTGAGTATAAAGGAGCTGGCGGAGACTGTGGCCCGGATCGTGGGCTATGAGGGAGAGATACGCTGGGATGTCAGCAAACCCAACGGGACGCCCAGAAAGCTGTTGGATGTGAGCAAGGCCAAAGCGCTGGGCTGGCAGTATCACACGGAGCTGGAGGAAGGAATTCGCCTGGCATATGAAGATTTCCTGCATAATCCCATGCGGGCAGAACGATAAAGACAATATAACACAAGTCCCTGATATCGCAGGGACCTGTGTTTTTACTATATCTAAAATATGGAATGCTTTTCCGAGACGAGATTTACTCCGGCGGGTACTCGGTCTTGGTCTCTGAAAGTGGGGAAACCTGAGCGGAGGATTTTTGCTTTGCCGTGGAAAGGGAGGGCAGCTCGGCCCCGTCGCACAGGGACAGCATGGTCAGATACTTTACCAGATCCTGGCGGCCTTCCGGCGTAAGCTCGATAATGATATTCATGATGTCGCTGGCGGTATAGTGATCTACGAGCTCCCGATTCAAATCATCAATGGGAGATATGTACTCCGTGCGGTCGAGCAAATAGTCGGCCGATACGTGAAAAAAATTGGCCAGCTTGCACAGAGTCTTCAGGTCCGGGAAGTGTATGCCGTTCTCATAATTAGAGATAGTTCCCACTGACACATGCAGATATACAGCCAGCTGTTTCTGATAAATTCCTCTTTCTACCCGCAGACGGTACAGTTTTTCTCCAAAATCCATACGTTCTCTCCCGATTCTGATTTTCGTCGATTTGTGTTAAAATCATTTTAGCGCATTTTTCAAAAAACGAAATAGGATTATAGTTTAAAGGAAAATTTTGATTTTACGAATCGTAAAATTGAGGGAGAATAAAGTCCTCCTAAAATTATTAGCTCAATCCCTGACTGTCGTACGAAGAAACTGATGAATACTGGATAGGCGGAGGGCAATAGATAGTATATTTCTTTCAGCAAAAGCGTATGACAGATATATAAATAATTCAAATTTACTAAATGGAAAGGATTTTATTTGGGGGCCGTGGTTGAAATGGGTGAAATCGATTATGACATCTGCAGCACGCAGAAAGAAATTTATGAATATATGGTTGATAGCGGATATGATTTGAAGGCATTTTCAAATGCTTATCTTTTGCGTGATTTTTGCAGGAGCGCAATGGATACAATATATTCCAGATTCCAAATAGAATTTCCGGATGAGCTGCGTGAACATCAGGAGCTGGAAAGAAAATATTGGGGGAAGCGGGTAAGCCAAGAATGTTTATAAGAAAAAAATTGGATTTCCCCATTCCCGATGAGGTTGAAACAGATGCTCCGTTTGAGGAAAATACTCTGCCTTACAAAAGAACTGCCCAAGATTATTTGTATCTTGTTGAACTGGCAGAGAAATATGATCTGGGGCTTGACCCGGAAGGCGATTTATACCAGCTAAAAGAGTCTATGAAAACAAGAGAAATCATGTACACTGAGAGGAGAAATGTAATGAGCAATGAAATTAAGTCTTTTCGTGGGGAGTTTTTCTTTTTGAGCAATTTCTATGAAGCACCTGTACGATACGACGGCATTGATTACCAGAACAATGAGGCGGCATTTCAGGCGCAGAAATGCGCGAATCCTGCCGACCGACAGAAATTTGCGGGGTTAAATCCGACAGAAGCACGTCACCTGGGCAGGGCTATCCCTCTGCGGAAAGATTGGGAGCAAGTAAAAATATCTGTCATGAGCGAGATCGTGAGGGCTAAGTTTGAACAAAATCCTGACCTTGCCGAAAAGCTGCTTTCTACGCATGATGCTTATCTCGAAGAAGGCAATACTTGGGGGGACAGGACATGGGGAACAGTAAATGGGGCAGGCGCAAATCATCTTGGCAGGATTTTGATGGATGTCAGGAGTGTTTTGGAGCAGAGAGGACAGCGCTTATAGGCGCTGGACACTGAAAGTATCTAAGAGGATGGCTTATATGTATTACTTGATGAATAAGGATAATATCGTTGCAAGCCTTGATGTTAGACCCGCAACTGAATTCTCCGACAGTGTTTCATTTGAGGTTTTCCAGTCTCTTGAAAAGCTGCCGATTGGTTTCAAGGATATCAATTCATGGGTGGAAGACAGGAAAGGCTCAAAGCACAATAGCCATCTGCAGTCGATCATGAAACAGATGGGCTGTGACGATAACGAGGGCTTTATTCGCGTGACGCATGCAGCGGCGATAAACGATACCTTTTGGATAAAATCCGATAAGGAAAATGTATCGTGGAATCAGGTCTCCTTATATCAGAACCCGTTTACCGAATCTGTTTCAAAACTGGCTTTTGAAGGCGTGGGTCTGTATGGCGCTGACTTTACAGCTACTTCTCCTGAACTCACCTGCGATGGTGCTTTCCGCAAATGTTTCCGAAGAGAAGAACGGTCAGGCGAATGCGGTTCGGACATCTTTCTGTTTAAGAGGGGAATGGAGCTGGGAGAAGGTCTTGAGCCGTACTGCGAGAAAATGGCTTCTGAGATCGCCAAAGTCATAAGCCCTGACAACTCAATTTCTTATGAACTGGCAACGCTGTACGATAAGCTTGCGTCAAGGTGCAACCTGTTTACGAATGAAAAATATGGCTATGCCTCTTTTGCGAAAGCGGCAGACCTACAGAAGCCTGGCCTGCAGGAAGTATTTAACTATTTTGAGAAAATAGGCGCAGAGCAGTCGTTCAGGGAAATGCTTGTGACAGATGCCCTTTGTTTCAATCAGGACAGACATAAGGGAAACTATGGCGTACTGTTTGACAACGACACATTGCAGATCGTGGCGATGGCGCCGATATTTGACATGAACCTTTCGCTTTTGCCATATGTGACAATGGACGAATTTGAGCATATCGGGGATAAGCTGTTTGAATATGCGCCCAAATTGGGCGAGGATTTCACACGAATCGGTCAGATGGGTATGAACGATACTATAAGGGATAGAGTTAAGGATATGAAAGACTTTTCCTTCTCGTTCCAAGGTGACGACGCATTTTCCCCCGAACGTGTAAAGCGCTTGGAAACAATTGTAAGACAGCAGGCGGCAGCTATCCTGTCACAAGACAAGTTATTTACGAAGGATGTATTCTTCTCTCAGAAAGTGCTGGGTGCTAAAATTTTCTAAAAATTTTATTGACAAGCGTCGGACAAGGGCATATACTGAAGTAGAATTAAAGATTATTATTAGTGTGAGAGTGGTTGCTGACCACTCTTTCTTGATGTTATAGCTAAAGGAAAAGAGGAAGATATGTCAAAGCGAGAGGACTATGAAATCAGAACGGAAACGCTGCTGCAGCCCATAGCCGCCGCGCAGGGCGTGGAGATCTATGATGTGGAGTATGTGAAGGAGGGCGGCGACTATTATCTGCGAGCCTATATTGATAAGGAGGAGGGCGTCAGCATTGTGGACTGCGAGAACGTGAGCCGGGCGCTGTCCGATGCGTTGGACAGGGAGGATTTTATCCCCGACGCCTATATTCTGGAGGTGAGCAGTCCGGGGCTTGGCCGTGCGCTGAAGAAGGACAGACATTTGGCGCGCAGCATCGGTCAGGAGGTGGAGATCAAGCTGTACAAACCCCTGGAGGGAACCAAGGAGTATGCCGGAGTGCTCAAAGCCTTTGACGAGGGCAGTATCGTGATTGCGGAGGAGACAGGAGACAGGACTTTTGCGAGAAATGACATAGCGGTGATTCGATTGGCGCTTGACTTTTAAACAGGAATTGCCTATAAGGGCGGAATGGAGGAAAAGTAGAAAATGAATAAGGAACTGATGGAGGCACTGGATATTCTGGAGAAGGAGAAGGAGATCAGCAAGGAGACACTGTTCGAGGCTATTGAGAACTCGCTGCTGACCGCCTGCAAGAACCATTTTGGCAAGGCGGACAATGTCAAGGTGGAGATCGACCGTGAGACCTGTGATTTCCTGTGCTACATGGAGAAGGAAGTGGTGGAGACCAGAGAGGATGTGGAGGACTCCGTGTTGCAGATCGCTCTGGAGGATGCGCAGGAACTCTCTCAGAAGGCCCAGGTGGGCGATGTCCTGAATGTGGAGATCAAGTCCAAGGAGTTTGGCCGTATTGCCACTCAGAACGCCAAGAATGTGATTTTGCAGAAGATCCGCGAGGAAGAGCGAAGTGTGATTTACAATCAGTACTTTGAGAAGGAGAAGGATGTTGTGACCGGCGTGGTACAGCGCTATATCGGCCGCAATATCAGCATCAATCTGGGCAAGGCGGATGCGATGCTCAGCGAGAGCGAGCAGGTGCGCGGCGAGGTGTTTATGCCCACGGAGCGAATTAAGGTTTATGTGCTGGAGGTGAAAAACACACCCAAGGGTCCTCGAATCAACGTGAGCCGCACGCACCCGGAGCTGGTGAAGAGGCTGTTTGAGTCCGAGGTCACTGAGATCAAGGACGGCACGGTGGAAATCATGAGCATTGCCCGTGAGGCCGGCAGCCGCACCAAGCTGGCAGTGTGGTCACACAATCCAAATGTGGACGCGGTAGGCGCCTGCGTGGGCTTAAACGGCGCGAGAGTCAATGCCATAGTGGAAGAACTTCGGGGAGAAAAGATAGACATTGTGAACTGGGACGAGAATCCCGGCAATCTGATTCAGAATGCTCTGTCTCCGGCCAAGATAGTGGCTGTTTTCGCGGACCCGGACGAGAAGACAGCCAAGGTGGTGGTGCCGGATTACCAGCTTTCCCTGGCCATCGGCAAGGAGGGGCAGAATGCTCGTCTGGCAGCCAGACTCACCGGCTACAAGATCGATATCAAGTCCGAGACCCAGGCCAAGGATGCGCCTGGTTTCCGCTATGAGGACTATATGGATGACGAATATGACAGCGACGAGGACTATGTAGAGGAATACGAAGAAGAGTATCAGGAATAAGGGGGCGGCGCAATGGCAAAAAAGGTTCCCTTGCGACAGTGTATCGGCTGTGGTGAGATGAAGGATAAGCGGGAGATGATGAGGGTCCTGCGAACCACTGACGGAACGATCTGTCTGGATGTTACAGGAAAAAAGAATGGCAGGGGTGCATATATTTGTACACAGAGAGAATGTCTGGGAAAAGCCCGCAAAAACAAAGGATTGGAGCGCTCCTTTAAGATGAGTATTCCCGAGGAAGTATATGAAACCCTGGATAAGGAGTTTAACGATATTGAGACAAAATAAGGTATTATCATTGCTCGGACTGGCAATCAGAGGGCATAATTTGGTAAGCGGTGAATTTCAGACGGAAACTGCAGTAAAGAGCGGTCACGCTATGCTGGTTATCGTGGCGGAGGATGCGTCAGCGAATACCAAAAAGTTATTTACGGACAAGAGTTCCTATTATGGCGTCCCGGTATATTATTACGGAACTAAGGAGAGTCTGGGAGGCGCAATAGGAAAGGGAATGAGGTCTTCTCTGGCAGTATGCGATGCAGGTTTGGCACAGGCGGTTGTGAAAGCACTGGAGAGTGAAGGTGCTTGCCAGGTAAAGGGAGGTAGTGAGCATGGCAAAAATGAAGGTACATGAGTTAGCGAAGGAAGTAAACAAGTCAAGCAAGGAAATTATTGCGTTTTTGCAGGAGAAAGGAATAGAAGCCAAGGCGGCCAACAGTTCTGTGGAGGACGCGAATGTCGAGCTGGTGAGAAAGGCCTTTGGCGGAAAGGGTGACACACAGGTGGGAGAGACTCGTGAGAAGGCCTCTGAGAAGGTAAGTAAGGAGAAAGCTGTGCAGAGAGAAACAGCGACGTCCCCTAAAGCGGAGACCAAAGCCGCAGAGTCCGGGGAGAAGGCGGCTGCTCCGAAAAAGAAAAAGAATATTATCTTTGTCAGCAATCCGCAGAATTCCAAGATGTCAGGGCAGAGGCCCAAGGGAAACGGACAGCCGGGACAGGGAAGACCGGGACAGGGCGGCAATGGTAACGGCGGTGGCAGACCTGCCGCCAGAACGCCGATTAAGCCGCTGACTCCGCCGTCTCCCACCCCCAGCGTACAGATGGTAAGTTCAAATCCCCAGCCCAAGCCCAAGCAGAACCGGGAGGAGCAGGTGCCGGAGAAACCGGCTGTAGTGCAGCATACCGCACCGCAGCCCGCGGCGGAGAAATCTGCGGCGGAGAGACCTGTGACGGATAAGCCGCAGCAGGAGCGCAGACCTGATCAGAGCAAAGGCTTTGACCGGAATTCCGAGCGGGGCGGCCATGGCGGCGACCGCAGAGACGGCGGTTATCAGGGAGGCCGTGACGGTCAGACCAGAGGCGGTTATCAGGGCGGCAGAGATGGCCAGAGAAACGGCAATGGTCAGGGAGGCCGCGACGGTCAGGGCCGAGGAAATTATCAGGGAGGCCGTGATGGTCAGACCAGAGGCGGTTACCAGGGCAGCAGAGACGGTCAGAGAGGCGGAAGTGCCCAGGGAAATCGGCCGGGGGGCGGTCAGTTCGGCGGCCGGGGGGCGGCTCCCGGGGGCAGACCGGCATTCGGCAAGGATGGCGGCGGACGTTCCTTTGGCGGCGGCAGACCCGGACAGGGCGATAAGTTCCGTGGACAGCAGCAGGGCGGCAAGGGCTTTGCGGCAGAGGCGCCCGGCAAGGATAACGAGAAACACAGAGAGGAAGAAAAGAGGCGTATCAGCCAGGAGAAGGATAAGCGCAACCGCAAGGATTACATGTATGAGGAAGATGAGGCGCTGAAGAATAAACCCGGACGTTTCATACGGCCTGAGAAGAAAAAGGAAGAGGCTGTAGAGGAAGTTATTAAGGTGATCGTTCTGCCCGAGTCCATCACCATCAAGGAACTGGCGGAAAAGATGAAACTGCAGCCCGCAGCCATTATTAAGAAACTGTTCCTGGAGGGCAAGATCGTCACCGTGAACCAGGAAATCTCCTATGAGGATGCGGAGAACATCGCCATGGAGTACGATATCCTCTGTGAGAAAGAGGTAAAGGTGGATGTGATTGAGGAGCTGCTGAAGGAGGACGAGGAGGCAGAGGAAAATCTGGTGGAGAGACCGCCTGTTATCTGTGTCATGGGGCATGTAGACCATGGTAAGACCTCCCTGCTGGACGCTATCCGCAAAACCAATGTCACAGACAAGGAGGCTGGCGGCATCACCCAGCATATCGGTGCGTACACCGTATCGGTAAACAATCGTAAAATCACATTCCTGGATACTCCCGGTCACGAGGCATTTACCGCCATGCGTATGCGGGGCGCCAATGCCACGGATATCGCAATTCTGGTGGTTGCTGCCGACGATGGCGTAATGCCTCAGACTGTGGAGGCGATCAACCACGCCAAGGCCGCAGGCATTGAAATCGTTGTGGCTGTAAACAAGATCGACAAACCCGGCGCCAATGTGGAGCGTGTGAAACAGGAACTGACAGAGCATGAGCTGATCCCCGTGGATTGGGGCGGAACCACTGAGTTTGTCCCCGTGTCCGCCAAGTCCGGCGAAGGCATTGAGAATCTGCTGGAGACCATTCTGCTGACCGCCGACATTCTGGAGCTGAAGGCCAACCCCGACAGAAGAGCCAGAGGTCTGGTTATTGAGGCAGAGCTGGATAAGGGCCGCGGTCCCGTGGCCACGGTGCTGGTGCAGAAGGGCCGCCTGCAGGTGGGTGATTTTATCTCCGCAGGTTCCAGCCACGGCAAAGTTCGCGCTATGATCGACGACAAGGGCCGCAGAGTTAAGGAGGCACTGCCCTCTACTCCTGTGGAGATCTTGGGACTTTCCGACGTGCCCAGCGCAGGCGAGGTGTTTATCGCTCACGATAACGACAAATCCGCAAAAACCTATGCGGAGACATATTTAGCGCAAAATAAGGAAAAAATGATAGAGGAAACCAAGTCCCGCATGTCTCTGGACGATCTGTTCTCCCAGATCAAGGAGGGCAATCTGAAGGAACTGAACCTCATAGTGAAGGCGGACGTACAGGGCAGCGTGGAGGCTGTAAAGCAGTCCTTGATGAAACTGACCAACGAGGAGGTTGTGGTGAAGTGTATTCACGGCGGCGTGGGCGCCATCAACGAATCGGATGTGGTGCTTGCCAGTGCCTCCAACGCAATTATCATTGGTTTCAATGTGCGTCCCGACGCCACAGCCAAAGCTACCGCTGAGAGGGAGAGGGTGGATATCCGGCTCTACAAGGTGATCTATCAAGCTATCGAGGATATTGAGGCGGCCATGAAAGGCATGCTTGATCCCATCTTTGAGGAGAAAGTCATCGGCCACGCCGAGGTGCGCCAGATATTCAAGGCTTCCGCAGTGGGTAACATTGCCGGTTCCTATGTTCTCGACGGTATCTTCCAGAGAGGCTGTAAGATCCGCATTACCCGGGAGGGAGAGCAGATCTACGAGGGCAGCCTGGCGTCATTAAAGAGATTTAAGGACGACGTAAAAGAAGTCAAGGCCGGATTCGAGTGTGGACTTGTGTTTGAGGGCTATGACCAGATGCAGGAGTTAGACATCGTCGAGGCATATATCATGGTGGAAGTCCCCAGAACCTAATGTTGAGAAATGGGACCAAAACCATATAGTACAACACAGTGAAAGGTTCTAACCGTATATAGAAAGATATTTTAAAAAAAATTGCGGTAACCAGCTGGGCGGGGTATGTGTCCCCGAACGGACCGTGGCCAAACGTTGGTACTTAGGCGGCGTATTTTGCCGCCTTATGTACCACTACGCTTTGGCATCGAGCGAGAGCGTGTCCGGCAGGGGACATATACCCCACCCAGCGTCCCCGGAGAACCCCTATTTTCTCCAAAAAGAAAGCAGGATTTATGAGAAAAAACAGCATTAAAAATACCCGTATCAACGGGGAGGTCCAGCGCGCTCTGGCGGAGATTATCCGCAGCGGGATCAAGGACCCGCGCATCAGCCCTCTGACCAGCGTAGTGGCTGTGGAAGTGGCGCCTGACTTAAAGAGCTGCAAGGCCTGGATAAGCGTTCTGGGTGGCGATGAGGCCAGAGAAGCAACCTATCAGGGACTTAGGAGCGCCGAAGGCTATATTCGCTCCCAGCTGGCCAGAAGTATCAATCTGCGCAACACTCCCACGATAACCTTTGTCATGGACCAGTCCATTGAATACGGCGTGAATATGTCCAAGAGAATTGACGAAGTTATCAGCGCCGACGAAGAGTCAGCTACCAGAGGCAATGAGGAGTTTCAGGCAGGAGGAGACACGTGAATATTTTACAGGAATGCCAGGGAGTTTCCCGCATCGCCATCACCGGACATGTCCGGCCTGACGGCGATTGCGTGGGCTCCTGTCTGGCGCTTTATCAATATCTGCAAAAGAGGCTGCCTCAGGCCCAGGTGCGGGTATACCTGGAGCAGCCGGCGGAGACGTTCGCCCAGATTAAGGGCTATGACCAAATAGACAGCCAATGTGAAGACACCGAGCCATATGATGTCTTTTTTGTGCTGGACAGCATACCGGAACGCATGATGGAGCCGGCTAAAAAACTCTACGACAAGGCGTTGAAGACCATTAACATAGACCATCATATCAGCAATACAGGTGCGGGCGATATATTTTGGGTGGTACCGGATGCCAGTTCAACCGCGGAGCTGATTTACGAGCTTATAGACAAGAGCGCGATGGATGCGGACATGGCTATGGCGATTTACATAGGTATTATTCATGACACTGGTGTGTTTCAGTATTCCAACACCTCTCCGAAAACCATGGAGATCGGTGCGGAGCTGATCCGGTACGGCTTTGATTTTCCCCGGCTGATCCTGGAGACTTTCTACCAGAGAACCTATGTGCAGAGTCAGGTCCTGGGCAGAGTGCTCTTAGAGAGCATCCGCTTTATGGACGGGAGCTGTATTGTCAGCTGTCTGGACCGTAAGACCATGGATTTCTATAATGTGAATAACAAGGATCTGGACGGAATCGTGAATCATCTGCGAAACATCGAGGGAATCCACTGTGCGATTTTCATGTACCAGACGGATGTGCTGGAGTACAAGGTAAGTCTGCGCTCGGACGAGTGGGTGGATGTGTCCAAGGTGGCAGCATTCTTTGGCGGCGGCGGCCATAAGCGGGCTGCGGGCTGCATTATGCGGGGCACCTTCCACGACTGTGTGAACAATCTGTCCCTCCATATCAAGGAGGAGATGGAAAAAACGGGCGGGAGTGACGGCAGATAATGTATCATGGCATAGTGATTGTTCATAAAGAAAAGGGATTCACCTCCCATGATGTGGTGGCGAAAATGCGGGGAATCTGCGGTCAGAAAAAGATCGGTCACACCGGCACTCTGGACCCCGAGGCCACAGGAGTGCTGCCGGTATGTCTTGGAAACGGCACCAGGCTCTGCGACATGCTCACTGACCGGGACAAGGAGTATGTGGCGCTGCTGCGCCTGGGAGTGGAGACGGACACCCAGGACATGACCGGCACCATATTGGCCAGACGTCCGGTGGAGGCGGGGGAGCAGCAGGTGCGGGAGGCTGTTCTGTCCTTTCAGGGCAGTTATCTGCAGATGCCGCCCATGTATTCCGCGCTTAAGGTAAACGGGAAAAAGCTCTATGAGCTTGCCAGAGAGGGCAAAGAGGTGGAGCGTCAGGCTAGGGAGGTGCAAATCGAGGAGATAGAGATTCTGGATATGCATCTGCCCACGCTGCAGCTGCGCGTGGTCTGTAGTAAGGGAACCTATATTCGGACGCTATGCGCGGACATAGGGCAGAAACTGGGCTGCGGCGGAGCTATGGAGAGCCTGGTGCGCACCAGAGTGGGAGAGTTTTCATTGAAGGATGCGCTCACTCTAAGGCAGCTGCAGGAACTGAGGGACCAGGGGCGGCTCTCTGAGGCGGTGTCACCGGTGGAAAGCGTGTTTCTGAGCTGCCCGGTGCTGCATGTGCGCGGGGATCTGGAAAGGCTGCTTGACAACGGCAATGCGCTGACGGTGGAGCAGACGGCGGAAAAAGAGCAGTACGCGCCGGGGCGCTGGGTGAGAGTCTGTCGGCCGGACAACCGTTTTGCGGGCATATACGCTTATGATGAGGGAAAAGGCAGATACCAGCCTGTAAAGATGTTTTTGGATTGACTGAATTATGGAGATTATTGAAAACACATTGGATTTTCAACTGAATAGGAATACGGCGGTGGCAATGGGCAAGTTTGACGGTCTGCATGTGGGGCACAGGAAACTCCTGGGCAGGATTTTGGAGCAGAGAGACCGGGGACTTGCCCCCTGTGTGTTCACCTTTGAGCCGTCTCCCGCCGTGTTTTTCGGTCTTTCTGACGGAAAAGAGCTGATGAACCGCTGGGAGAAACGCCGGGCCTTTGAGGAGATGGGAGTGGAGGTCCTGATCGAGTTTCCCATGACAAAGGAAAGCGCCGCCATGCCGCCTGATATTTTTATACAGGAAATACTGGTCCGGCGACTCAAGTGCGCCTATGTGGCGGCGGGGGAGGATGTGTCCTTCGGCAGCCGGGGAGCGGGAGACGCGGAGCTGCTTCGCCGGATGGGCGCACAGTGCGGCTATGAGACCCAAATTATTGAAAAGATCAGGGTTCACGGGCAGGAGGTCAGCTCTACCTATGTGCGAAACTGCGTAGAAAGCGGAAGGATGGAGGAGGCGGCGCAGCTCCTGGGGACTCCCTATACCGTGAGGGGGGAAGTGTGCCACGGAGCGGGGAAGGGAGCCATATTCGGCATGCCCACGGCGAATATACCGTTTCCGGAGGAGAGACTGTCTCCCCCTTTCGGCGTCTATTTTTCGCGGGTGCTGTACGGGGGAAACAGTTATGCCGCCATCAGCAATGTGGGCTGTAAACCTACGGTCACGGACGCCGGGCGCGTCGGCGTGGAAACATATCTGTATGACTTTGAAGGAAATCTCTACGGAAAGGGCATCGCCGTGCAGCTGATGTCTTTCCACAGGCCGGAACAGCGTTTTGAGTCGGTAGCCGCCTTGAAACGTCAGTTGCGGGCGGACAGGGAGGCCGGCAGGACCTATTGGGGCAAAACAGAATAATTGTTAAAAAAATGTAAAAAACAGGTTGCCAGTTTTGACATTATCCCTTAAAATGGTGTCGTATGTGTATGGGGTACAGGACGTTGTTACGAATGAAGGGAATAAACGTATGAATGTACGCATTTTGTTATCGTTGGCCGGCGGTCTAGGTCTGTTTCTGTTTGGCATGGACCTGATGAGCGATTCTATTGAGAAAGTAGCGGGCGCTAAGCTGCGCCGCATATTGGAGATATTTACCACCAATCGTTTTACAGGCATGTTGGTGGGTATTGTGTTTACCGGAATTATTCAGTCCTCCTCGGCCTGCACGGCTATGGTGGTCAGCTTTGTAAACTCCGGTCTTATGAATCTGTATCAGGCTGCGGGTGTGATTTTTGGCGCCAATATCGGTACCACCATCACCTCCCAGTTGGTGTCTCTCAATCTGTCCGCGGCCGCGCCGGTGATTCTGTTGTGCGGTGTGCTGGGTATGATGTTCAGCAAAAAGGAAAAATTGAAAAAAATCGCGGAAGTGATCGTGGGATTCGGTATTTTGTTCACCGGTCTGAACACCATGTCAAGCGGCATGGCGGAGATGAAGAATGTGCCGGAGGTGGTGGATTTGATGAAGTCTCTGACCAGTCCGCTGCTGGCCACGCTGGTGGGAACTGTGCTCACGGCGGTGATTCAGAGTTCCTCTGTGACTGTCAGCATTGTGCTGCTGCTGGCCTATCAGGGATTCCTTGACCCGGGGATATGTCTGTATATCATTTTAGGCTGCAATATCGGCGCCTGCGCCACGGCGCTGATCACCTCTCTGCCGGGCAAGAAGGACGCCAAGAGGGCGGCGCTCATTCATTTCTGGTTCAATGTGGTGGGAACGTTGCTGATCTATGTGATCCTCTTCTTTGCCAAGGACCTCGTTATCCAGTTGATTCAGTCCATTTCCGCCGACAACGGTAGATTTGTGGCTAATGCCCATACGATTATCAAGGTTTTCCAGGTGATCGTCCTGTTCCCTTTCTCGGGGGCGATCGTGAAACTGGCCAGCATCACCGTGCCGGGAGAGGACAAGAAGGTGGGCTACCGGGAGAGCTATCAGTTGAAATATATCGGGGAAAAAGTAGTGTTCAACCCTGCCACGGCTGTGGTTGAGGTTATCAAGGAGTTGGACCGCATGGCCTCTCTGGCCAGCGAGAACCTGAACCGGGCCATGAATGCCCTCATCACTTTGGACGAGGAAGATATACAGGAAGTCTATGAGGTGGAGAAAAATATCGATTTCCTGAACCATGCCATCACCAACTATCTGGTGAGAATCAATCAGACCACACTGCCTATCGAAGACTTGAAAAGTCTGGGCGCCCTTTTTCATGTGGTCAACGATATCGAACGCATAGGCGACCATGCGGAGAATGTGGCGGATGCGGCAAAGCAGCGCCGTGAGACCGGCGTCAATATCAGCAAGGAGGCCCAGAGGGAATTGGGCGAGATGCTGGATATGGTCAACACGATCATCCAGTACTCTATAGAGATGTTTTCCAAGAGCGACGACCGCCATATGAAGGATGTGATGCTTTTGGAGGACAAGGTGGATAACAAGGAGAGAGAGCTTCAGCAACGCCATGTGGAGCGGCTGGCGCGGGGAGAATGTACCCCCGAGGCGGGCATGATTTTTTCCGATATCGTGTCCGGTTTGGAGAGAGTGGCGGATCATGCCACAAATATTGCTTTTGCGATACGCGAGGAGGAAAACTGACACCATCGAACACTCTTTTTGCAGGAAAAACAAGGAAATGGGCAGAAACTGTTGACAAACGTGGGGGAATGTGGTTATAATTCATATTAGTTAACAAATTCGTAATAAACTTGTAATTAATGTGATTGTAATGAAACGAAAATTTTCAATTTCGTTAACTGTAGATATAAGCCCGGTTTCGGATATGCGAAAAGAGGAAAATATGAGGAGAAGAAGGATCGTACAGAGAACTATCAGTTTCTGCCTGGCAGCTTGTCTGTTGCTGCCTCTGAACGCGCAGGCGGCGGAGAACAACGGCGCAAAGGATGTGCTGCAGCAGGCGGGTATTGCGTCTATGATGGATGTTTCACTTACAGAGGAGGAATACATAACGGCGGCTCAGGAGGCCCAAGGCGCGTCCTGGGGATATACCAATATCGGAATTGCTGAGGTGGAATCCGGCAATCTGAATGTCAGAGCCGAGGCGTCCATCAGCGGGAAACTGGTGGGAAAGATGCCCAAGGGTTCGGCCTGTGAAGTGCTGGAGGAGTTTCCCGAGATCGGCTGGGCACATATCAAATCCGGCGAGGTGGACGGATATGTGAGTACGGAGTTTTTGCTGACGGGTCCTGATGCTAAGCTGCGCGCCAATGAAGTGGTGAGAACCGTGGTGGTGGTAGATGCGGACGGCGTTCGGGTACGGGATGAGGCCAGCACGAGCGGAGCGGTGTATACCCAGGTACCGGAGGGGGAAGAGCTGGAGTATGTGGACACCCTGGAGGGGTGGTATCAGGTGGATATAGATGGGGACAAGCTCTATGTGTCCGCGGATTATTCCCATGTGGAGGAGCGGCTGGACACGGCAATCACCATGTCGGAGCTGCTGTATGGGCAAGGTGTATCTGATCTTCGTGTGGATCTGGTTGAGTATGCCAAGCAGTTTGTGGGCAATCCCTATGTGTGGGGCGGCACTAGCCTGACCAAGGGCGCCGACTGTTCCGGGTTTGTCATGAGCGTATATAAGAATTTCGGCATTACTTTAAGTCACAGCTCCCGGGCGCAGGCCAACGAGGGAACCAGGATATCTTACTCCGATATACAGCCCGGCGATCTGGTGTTCTACGCCAACAGCAGCGGCACCATCAACCATGTGGCGATATATATAGGAGGCGGACGGGTAATCAGCGCCAGCAACCCTACGAGCGGTATCCGGATCAACAAGTACAATTACCGCACACCGGTGAGATATGTGAGAGTATTAAAGGATTGATCAGCCGATTTTTTGCAAATGTTGCGGGAAGTGAAATTTCCTGTTTACAAATACTGTAAGATGTGTTATTCTTAATCGGTATGAGTTCGCCGCCACTCAGGCACGGGACACTCCGACCCGGTCTTAGTGTACGGTGGGTAAAAGAATATGGAGGAAGAGAATATGATTTCCAAGGAAAAAAAGACAGCAATTATCAATGAGTACGCGAGATGCGCCGGTGATACGGGTTCACCGGAGGTTCAGATCGCAGTTTTGACCGAGAGGATCAAGGAGTTGACCGAGCATATGAAGGCTAACCCCAAGGATCATCATTCCAACAGGGGTCTGTTGAAACTGGTTGGTCAGAGACGTGGTTTACTCGCCTATTTAAAGAGCAAGGATATCGAGAGATATCGTGTGCTGATCGAGAGGTTGGGGCTGAGAAAGTAAGACTTTGGGAAGGCGGAGCAGCAGCCGGTTACGGCACTCCGCCTTTTTACCATAGCAGAACGATGAAAATACTGATTAGTGCAATATCGCGATTCTATATGCGGTATGCGGAAAGAGGGAAAAATGTATAATTCGTATTCAATGGAACTGGCCGGCCGCACTCTGACCGTAGATATCAACAGAGTGGGCAAACAGGCAAACGGCTGTGCGTTTATGCACTATGGCGAGACTACGGTGCTGAGCACCGCAACGGCATCTGAAAAGCCCAGAGAGGGCATCGATTTCTTCCCCTTGAGTGTGGAGTTTGAGGAGAAACTGTACTCCGTGGGCAAGATTCCGGGAGGCTTTAACAAGAGAGAGGGAAAGGCCAGCGAGAATGCGGTGCTGACCAGCCGCGTGATCGACAGACCCATGCGTCCGCTGTTCCCCAAGGATTACCGCAATGATGTAACTCTGAACAATATGGTTATGAGCGTTGACCCTGAGTGCCGCCCGGAGCTGGTGGCTATGCTGGGCGCAGCTATCGCAACCTGTATCTCGGACATCCCTTTTGACGGTCCCTGCGCCATGACCCAGGTGGGCATGATTGACGGAGAATTTATCATCAATCCCTCTCAGGAGCAGTGGAAGAAAGGCGATTTGAACCTGACCGTTGCGTCCACACGTGAGAAGGTGATTATGATTGAGGCGGGCGCCAACGAGGTTCCCGAGGCCAAGATGATCGAGGCAATCTACAAGGCTCATGAGGTCAACCAGACCATCATTGCCTTTATCGATAAGATTGTAGCCGAGGTGGGCAAACCCAAGCACACCTATACCAGCTGCGCAATTCCCCAGGAGATGTTTGACGAGATCATGAAGATCGCCACTCCCGAAGAGATGGAGAAGGCTGTTTTCACCGATGACAAGCAGACCCGTGAGGAGAATATCCGTCAGATCACAGCCAAGCTGGAGGAGGCTTTTGCCGAGAACGAAGAGTGGCTGGCAATCCTGGGCGAGGCTGTATATCAGTACCAGAAAAAGACCGTGCGCAAGATGATCCTGAAGGATCACAAGCGTCCTGACGGCCGTGAGATCACACAGATTCGTCCTCTGGCCGCAGAGGTTGATCTGATCCCCAGAGTGCATGGCTCCGCCATGTTTACCCGTGGACAGACTCAGATATGCAACGTGTGTACACTGGCTCCCCTGTCCGAGCAGCAGAAACTGGACGGACTGGACGAGAATGAAGTGAGCAAGAGATATATGCACCACTACAACTTCCCCTCTTACTCTGTAGGTGAGACAAAACCCTCCAGAGGGCCGGGACGCCGGGAGATCGGTCACGGCGCTCTGGCAGAGAGAGCATTGATTCCCGTGCTGCCCAGCGAGGAGGAGTTCCCCTACGCAATCCGCACGGTGTCCGAGACCTTTGAGAGCAACGGTTCCACCTCCATGGCGTCCACCTGTGCATCCTGTATGTCCCTGATGGCGGCGGGTGTGCCGATCAAGAAGATGGTAGCCGGTATTTCCTGCGGTCTGGTGACTGGCGAAACCGATGACGACTTCGTGCTGCTGACGGATATTCAGGGACTGGAAGATTTCTTTGGAGATATGGATTTCAAGGTGACCGGCACTACGGAGGGTATCACCGCAATCCAGATGGATATCAAGATTCACGGTCTGACCAGACCCATTGTGGAGGGTGCTATTGCCCGCTGCCGTGAGGCGAGACTGTTTATCATGGATACCTGCATGAAACCTGCGATCTCCGCACCCCGCCCTCAAGTTGGACCCTATGCGCCCAAGATTATTTCCATTCAGATCGATCCGGAGAAGATCGGTGACGTGGTGGGACAGAGGGGCAAGACGATCAATGAGATCATTGCCCGTACCGGCGTGAAGATCGATATCACCGACGACGGCAAGGTATCTGTATGCGGAACCGATAAGGAGATGATGGACAAGGCCGTGGAGATGATTAAGATGATTACCACGGATTTTGAGGAGGGCCAGATCTTCAAGGGCAAAGTGGTCAGCATCAAGGAGTTCGGTGCATTCATCGAGTTTGCTCCCGGCAAGGAGGGTATGGTTCATATCTCCAAGATTGCCAAGGAGAGAATCAATCGTGTGGAGGACGTGCTGACTCTGGGAGATGTAGTCACCGTAGTATGTCTGGGCAAGGACAAGATGGGACGTATCAGTTTCTCCATGAAGGATGTTGCACAGGCTTAAGCACATAAGCAAGGCATGCGCCACTATCGGCAGATCTGGTAGTGGCGCTTTTTATATTTTCTTTAGAATAATTTAGAAAGAATACATTGTATTTGCCGGACTGTGGGCGTAGGATTAAAGGAAAAGGCAATCTGATCTGAGTGCCCGCCGGGGCGGGCAGATGGGGGATGGGATGATATGAGAGAGAAAATGATACGCTTTATGCAGGGCAGATACGGAAACGACAGACTGGGGCAGGTCATGCTGATGTTGGCGCTGGCTTGTATGGTGCTGTCCCTGTTTCGGATTCCCTTCATCTCCACCATAGGCCTGATGATCTTAATTCTGACCTATTATCGAATGTTTTCCCGTCAGATTGGCAAGCGGGCGGCGGAAAACCAAAAATACCTGCAGTTTGAGTGGAAACTGCGGGCAAAGCTACAGAAGAGAAAGCAGACTTTGGCTCAGAGCAGAACCCACCGCATTTACAAATGTCCTAACTGCAGACAGAAGATTCGTGTGCCCAGAAACAGGGGCCGCATTGCCATCACATGCAGGAAATGCGGCACAGAATTCATCAAGAAAACCTGATGCAGGGGGATTAGGTCTATGTTCGGATATATTGTTGTGAATCAGCCAGAGCTGCGCATCAGGGAGTGGGAGATGTATCACTCCTACTACTGCGGTCTGTGCAGGATATTGAAGAAGAAGTACGGACGGGTGGGACAGGTCACCTTGAGCTATGACATGACGTTTATCTTGATGCTGCTGTCGGGCCTGTACGACCCGGAGACGGTATGCGGAAAGAGCCGTTGTATTATGCATCCGGAAAAAAAGCACGAGTACCGCTGCAACGAACTGACAGAGTATGTGGCTGATATGAATGTGCTGCTGACGGAGTACAAATGTCTGGACGACTGGAAGGACGACAGAAAGCGTCTCCGTCTGCTGATGGCTAGGATGCTGGGACGCAGGACAGGGGAGAGCAGGCGCAGGTATTCCCGAAAGCTGGAGCAGATCGCCGCCGCCATGGAGAAACTGTCCCAGGCGGAGGAACAGGGAGTGACGGACCTGGACTATATGGCAGGCTGCTTTGGACAGGTGATGGCCCAGATCGTGATCTGTCGGGAGGACGAGTGGAAGGATAATCTGTACCGTTTCGGTTTTTATCTGGGAAAATTTGTATATCTGCTGGACGCCTATGAGGACTTGGAGGAGGATATAGAAAAGGGACGCTACAATCCTCTGAAGGAGCGGTATAAGGAGCCTGATTTTGAGCAGAGCTGCCTGGACATCCTGACTATGATGATGTCGGCCTGCTGCCGGGAGTTCGAGCAGCTCCCCATATTGGACAATGTGGAGATCTTGCGCAATATTCTGTATTCCGGAGTGTGGAGCCGGTATAAGGCGGTTCGCGACAGGAATGAGGTAAGTTAGAGGACGGAGGGCATTTATGAGAGACCCCTATCAGGTACTGGGCGTACCCCGCAGTGCCACGGAAGAGGAAATTAAAAAAGCATATCGGGCTTTGAGTCGGAAATATCATCCGGACGCCAATGTGAATAATCCCAACAAGGCGCAGGCAGAGGAGAAGTTCAAAGAGATTCAGGCGGCATATCAGCAGGTGATGAAAGAGAAGACTGGCGGCTATGCCGGGGGATATGGCTCCAGCGGAAATGGGGGTGGCCATGAGGAACAGGACCCCTTTGGTTTTGGCGGTTTTGGGTTCGGTCCTTTTGGATTTTACGGCTACGGACAGAGACAGAACACCGGCTATGAGGAGCAGTCCCATCTGCGGGCGGCGGGAAATTATATTCGCAACGGCTATTACCGGGAGGCTCGAACTGCATTGGATCAGATGGACAGCGGTGAGAGAAATGCCAGATGGTATTATTACAGTGCCATTGCGCATTCCTGCCTGGGAAACAATGTGGCGGCGCTGGAGCATGCCAGAAAGGCGGTATCCCTGGAGCCGGGAAACGGTGAATACAGACAGCTGCAGCAGACACTGGAAAACGGAGGCAGCTGGTATCGCCAGCGCCAGGCGGGATACGGGTATCCCACCATGGACGACAGCGGTATGTGCATGAAACTCTGCGTGGCAAACATGATCTGCAATATGTGTTGCTGCGGCGGCAGAGGATTTTTCTGCATATAGGTTTTAGTGGGCGGAGTCAGTCTCGTCGGCCGAGTCCGGGGGATTCATATTGCCCCGCACGGTGATGCCGTTTACCTCCACATTTGGACCCAGTTCAATGACTAGGCATTCCCGGCCGTCAATAACACGGGTGGAAATCAAATCTGTGCGCTCGGGATTCACCTTCACCACCACCTCGGGAGTCTTGACGTCAAAGGAGCGGCTGTTATATACATTGCTGACATACAGCTGGGTATCGCTGCCTGCGGCGGCGTCGTAATACTGATCGAATACTTCCATTTTTTCATTGGCCACGCCGCTGTCCGCAAACACGGTCTTGACCTCATTCTTATCTAAAATCAGGGGAGCGGCGTCCTCCTTGTGATCCTCCACCATCTCCACAATCTTTTCGTGAATGCTCTTTACCGCCTCGATACTGCAGGTTTCTCCCAAAGTCTCCTCTACCAGCAGCTGGAACGTCTCCTTTTGGCCACCGGCGGACAGAGGCAGGGGACAGCCCAGCAGCAGCTCCACAAAAGCCTCCTTCAGCTCCTCCGTGTCCTTGGAATAGTACAGGGCGCTGTGGAGATCTGTGCTGCGGTCGTTGAAGGCGGGGAACAGAAAGCCGGTGTCGGGGGCTCCCACTACCCAGTCCCGGATGCGGTTGTGGAAACTGTTCTCCTGTGCATCGTAGGACAGGCCGGGCTTGGACAGATTGACGGGGCAGATGCTGACCATAATGTACTCGTAGACCTCGTCGGAGGCATCCTCCATCTCCAGCCCGTCCCGGGTTCGGCCGGGCACGTCATAGGCGTCATGAATCACCAGAATCAGGTAATTGCCCACAAACTCGTATGAGTCGATTATGTTGGTGTAGAACTGGTCCAGCAGCTCGTCGTCCTTTAACTTGCTGTCCCGCAGGCGCAGCAGCAGTTCCTGGGTGCCGCCCTCCTCCTCGGCTTTCAGCGGGAATTCCAGAGTGTGCAGATTGCGTCCTATGGAGCCGGACAGAGTCTTTCTCAAAATCTCAAAATATTTGAACATTTCCTCCTCGGGCAGAGCCAGAAAAGCCTGCTTGAACTCGGCTTTCTTATTCTTTTCCCCGTCCACATAACAGCCGCATATGCGGGTGATGGAGCAGTTGTTCTGTGTGAAAAGCTTCTTGATTTCCGATATCTCCTGTTTTACCATATGTACCTCGTTTCCGCGCGGGTATGCCGCGCTTGTCTCTCTATGCCAGTATAAAGCATGGGGAATAAAAAAGTCAACAATGCAATTCTACCACTCTCTTTTTAGGTCAGAGAGAGCGGTGTGTAATATATCCGATGAGACTAGATTTTCAGGGATCGCACTTTGATAATTGAATAGACTTTATATCTGAATGGTGATATACTCTTTTATATAAGGAGGTACAAACACATGACAGATAATGAACTATTATTAGCCATGTCAACGCTTTTGGATAAAAAGCTAAAGCCCATTGAACAACGTTTGAAAAGTATTGAATTAACGCTTGAAAACGGTGTAAAACCACGTTTACAAAATATTGAAGCGTGCTATACATCCACATATGATAGATATAAAAACAGTGTTGAAGGGTACGAGACAATGCAAGCCGACATTGATATTATGAAAAAGGTCATTGCAGAACATAGTGAAAAACTACAGAAATTAGCATAAAACTACATAAATATATATCACATAAGGGTGTGAAGTCTATTGAATTATCAAGGGCTTTGCACCTTTTTAATTCAGTCAGCTGCACAATCATACATAAACCATGTCGCTATTGCTCCTAAATGTATAATCTGCCATTCCTAGCCAGGGGCAAAGCAAAAACTTATCATGTTTTATAAAAAAAACAGTTAACAACTATATAAATGTGTGGTAAGATTAGTGCATCAAGAGGAAAATAAAATGAAGAAATTACAGATTATGATTGAGGTAGAAATTGACGAAAGCGAAATTGCAAGTGTGGAGACAACAGATACAATCAAATTATGAAAGAAGAATTTATTAAAAATTGGTAGTTAAGAGAGTGATAATAGCGATAGTGGAACAGTTAAAATTTTCAATGAGGACGAGGAATATTATCTCATGAATATGGGGATGGCACTCGTTGTATGAAAAATTCTAAAATTATGAAAATCGAAGAGATATTGGTCTTGAAATGATTGATTTATTGGAGGATTATGTTTTGCCGGAGGCTTTAAATAGTTTTAAGGACGTTGTACCGATTTTACTATAAAATATCCTAAACAATTTATAAAGTAATGTGTGGTAATGGATTTATGAGATAAAATACAATAGAGATAAATACTATGTATGAAAATATTTTAATTACATCGATTGTTATTGCTGATATAACAAATCGTAATGCAGTCGCTTTTTACGAGTTGAGAATTGCCCATTTATTTGAAAAAGAAGTTATTCTTTTTGCTTAAGGCATAGAATATATTCCATTTTTCTTGAATAGATTTCGTCATTGTATATATAGCAATAATGGAATGGGATATATGATTTTTAGACAATATATACCAGAAACAATTAGATATATTAAAAAATAAATAGAATCTAAGTTATATATATTAAAAATAAGGTGTAGTTTGTAAACTTCAATAAAGTAGAATAAGAGGCACATATGAAGAACTCTATAATTTTGCCATTAAATTATGAGAAAGTTTTTATGATAGAAGCAAGAAAAAGTGGATTGATAAAGCATGTAGAGATACCTAATGCTCCCGATTTATATGGCTTTGATCATTATGAGGAGGAACTATATAAAAGGTGTTATAGATTAAAACAAAATCTATTTCAAATGATTTTGCTTTACGATGAATTAATAATACAAGACTCTGATCCTACTTATGAATATGATAAAATCGAGAATATTGGTAATTTTAAAATATATCCATTTGATGATTTTTATTATTACAATGCAAGAGAACTAGAGAACAATGTATTATATGCAGAATACTTAAAACCTGCAATACTAGGAGTTTTAAAAAAAAATTTAAGACATTGTTTTGCGGTCGAAAACTGTAAAAAAGTATCATATAATAAAATGATTTCTGAATTATATGACGCTTTCTTTAAAATTCGTGAAGATATCTCAAAAAATGTAATGGAACTATTGGAATTGAATGAAGTGGTGTATAAAATAAAAAATAGAAAAAATATAAATAGATTGAAAAATTCAGGTTTACCTAATGAATTTACAGAGAGAACATTTGCAATTGAATTAGCTAGTTTGTTTACATTATTTTATGACCAGTTATGTTGGCAACTTAAAATAAGTTCAGAACAAGATGCATATATAGTAAATAGTGAATTTCAGCTATCTAAAATTGGCTGTGATATTTATGAAGAAAATATAAATACATATATGGACGCATATAAAATATTAAAATGTGAATGTGCAAATATAATAGGAACATTGCCACATATAAGTAGTATTGAAGAAGCTATATTGTTAAAGGAAAAAAGAAAAAAAGATATTATGAATTTACGAGAGGTTATGGGTAATTTGGAAAATGTTCTCAGAACCGAGGGAAAAGAAAAAGCAATTATTAAAGCAACAAGTGATGTAAGAAAGGCTTCCTCTGCTTTATCAAAGTGTGAAAAAGTTAATAAAATAGGAAAGTGGACAACTTTATTATCGGTTCCAATGGGTATTGCTGAAATGTTGCTTGGTGGAGGAATCGGTGGGCTTGGAATATCTGTGATTGGAGCTGCAACATGCTTAATTGATGAGAAGATAAAGAGAAATAATAGCTGGTGTGAAATTGTACGATGAAATTAAATATTCATATATTATACAATTTTTTGTGAAAGGATACGCAGATATGAAAACTGTAATAGGTATGTGGATATGTCATTCTTGCATTTGCAACTTTTTTTGCAGGAATTATGAATGGTCATGATTTTATAGGTTGTATTGTTGGCCTGTTTTTTGTTTTATTAGGATTCAAAATATTTAATGATGCACCAGAAGAATTGAGGAAAGCAGTTGGCGAATTACAAAAACAAGAAGAATATAAAAAATGCATGGAGGATATAAATGCCCAAGTTGTGGTATGATGGCCGGACATAAAATGGGGGCGTTTTTAAAAAGTAGTTCTAATGATCTGTTAGGTAAAATATATAAATGTGAAAATTGTAAATATATGTGGTAATATTTCTATAAAAACATAAGATGTAAACGAAAAGCATTTGGGAAATAGAAATCCAGATGCTTTTTCTTATATCCCAAATTATGTTCTAACCTGCCAATGCACGTCTAAAACCGTGAAGAAGATATGGGATGAGATTGTGTCAAGATTTTTTTGCAAATATAATTCCTTCCGTTTAGTAGCCGGTAATCAGTTGGCTATGATATCAAACAGTGGCTCATCCTCCGGTTCGGTGTGAAAAACTCGGCATATACAAAAAATCTCCTCATAAGCTCCATAAAACTTATGGCAGTATACTACTTGACCACAACATTGATAACCGTATGATCGTGGAACAGATGGGGCATACAGATATATCCTGTACAGAAAATCCCTATCATAGGAACAGACGGAACCTGGATGCCAAGAGCCAAATATTAAGCAGCATCCCCGAACTCCAAGCAAAGTAGATAACCGAACATATGTCTGATTACTTTTGATTACCTTTTGCTTACTCCCAAAAAAAGAAGTGCCGAAAACCCAGTAAAATCAAGGCTTTGCAGACACTCCAAAATGGAGATAGCGAGACTCGAACTCGTGACCTATACGTTGCGAACGTATCGCTCTCCCAACTGAGCTATATCCCCATAAACAGATTATAACACATTCGCGGGAGAATGCAAGCACTAACTTTTTGTGTCGAATCCGAAACATGCATGCCGGATGCTGACGGAAAAGGGGAGAAAAGGAGGGACTTGGGAGGAACTTGCGGTGACTTGCAGTTGCTGTCTGATATGGGAGAAACGTATAATGGTTAATGATAAAAAGTCGATATGCAGGAAAGGGGAAACTATGGAACAGTTACGCATTACCGCTGCCGATGATAACGAAAAGGTGTACAGAATATTGGGAGATTTGATGAACGGAGACAAGGAATTTCAGATAATGATTACCGTGCCCGGGGCAAGAAAGGATGTGAGTGGTGATCTGCAGCAGAGCGGTGAGGTGCTGATCCAGGCGGCGGAGGAGAGAAACACGGCGAAGGGGGCGGCGGAGAAGGTCTTCGATCTGGAACAGGACGTGACGGATATTATTCATGAGATCGGCGTCCCGGCACATATCAAAGGGTATCAGTACTTACGGGAGGCCATTATGATGTCGGTGCGGGAGCCTGCCATGATAAGCTCCATCACCAAGGTTCTCTACCCCACCATTGCAAAGCGGTTTCAGACCACGCCCAGCCGGGTGGAGAGAGCTATCCGCCACGCCATTGAGGTGGCCTGGTCCAGGGGCAGAATGGAGACATTGGACGCCCTGTTCGGCTACACGGTGAACACCGGAAAGGGAAAGCCCACCAACTCCGAGTTCATCGCGCTCATTGCGGACCGCATTCGTCTAAAGTACCGCGAATAGTATGGAGAGATTGGTAAAAATTTCAGAAAAGGCTTTCCTAACGATTCAGGATGTAGTATAATATTTTCATGCTTGTTATGATCTATATATCTGTGAGAAGGTACAAATGGAGGTTTGCACATGAAAAAAATACTGTTTGCGGCGTCTGAAGGAGTTCCTTTTATCAAGACGGGAGGACTGGCCGATGTGGTGGGTTCCCTGCCCAAGTGCATCGACAAGGAATATTTTGATGTGCGGGTGATTTTGCCCAAATATACCTGTATGAAACAGGAGATGAAGGATAAGCTGGAGTACGTGACCCATTTCTATATGGACTTCAACTGGACGGACGCCTATGTGGGAGTTCTGAAGGCCGAGGTGGATGGGATTCAGTACTATTTTATTGACAACGAAGGATATTTCGGCGGCTTTAAGCCCTATGGGGACAATGCGTTGTTTGAGATCGAAAAGTATGCATTTTTCTCCAAGGCGGTGCTGTCTGTGCTGCCGATTTTGGATTTCAGGCCTGACCTGATCCACTGTCACGACTGGCAGACGGGTCTGGTGCCGGTGTATCTGAAGGAGCGTTTCCAGGGCAGCGAGTTTTTCAGGGGCATTAAGTCTGTGATCACGATTCACAACTTGAAATTCCAGGGAAAATGGGACCCCAAGGTGGTGCGGAGCATCACGGGCCTGCCGGAGTATTACTTTACCCCGGATAAGCTGGAGGCGTACAAGGACGCCAATCTGCTGAAGGGCGGTATTGTGTTTGCGGATGCGGTGACCACGGTGAGCGATACCTATGCGGAGGAGATCAAGACCGAGTTCTACGGGGAGGGCCTGAACGGCCTGTTGAAGGCTCGCAGCGGCGATCTGCGGGGAATCGTGAACGGTATTGACTATGAGGAGTTCAACCCCGAGACGGATAAATATATTGTCAGGCAGTATAACGCCGTCAATTTCCGCAAGGAGAAGGTCAAGAACAAGAGGGCGCTGCAGGAGGAGCTGGGCCTTAAGGTGGACGAAAAGAAGATGATGATCGGTGTGGTTTCCCGACTGACCGACCAGAAGGGTTTTGACTTGATCGCCTATGTGATGGACGAATTGTGCCGGGACGATATCCAGCTGGTGATCCTGGGCACTGGAGAAGAGCGCTACGAGAACATGTTCCGTCATTTTGACTGGAAATACAGCGATAAAGTATCAGCCAATATATTCTATTCGGAGGAGCTGTCCCACAAGATTTATGCGTCCTGTGACGCGTTCCTGATGCCGTCCCTGTTTGAGCCTTGCGGCCTGAGCCAGCTCATGTCCCTGCGCTACGGCACAGTGCCCATTGTCCGGGAAACGGGTGGTCTGAAAGATACGGTGGAGCCATATAATGAGTATGAGAGCAAGGGAACCGGTTTCAGCTTTGCCAACTACAACGCCCATGAAATGCTGGCCGCCGTCCGCTACGCGGAGCAGATTTACTACGACAAAAAGCGGGAGTGGAATAAGATCGTGGACCGCGCCATGGCAGCCGATTTCTCCTGGCATGTGTCGGCAATGAAGTATCAGGAGATGTATGACTGGTTGATAGGATAATGAGAGAATGAGCAGCAGCGGCAAAAGAAAAGATAGTTTTATCCTGCAGGCGGGCATACTGGCCGCCGCAGGATTTATCAGCCGGATCATAGGGCTTCTGTATGTGAGCCCTGTGACCCGGATCATTGGCCCTGTGGGGCTCGGATACTATCAGACCGCGTACAATTATTACGCCATCGTATTGATGATATCCTCGTACAGTATTCCCTCCGCGATATCCAAGGTGATTGCCCAGAAACTGTCGCTGCGGGAATACCGCAATGCCCATAGGGTTTTCATATGTGCCATGTACTATGTGCTGGGAGTGGGACTCGTTGCGAGCTTACTCCTCTTTTTTGGTGCGAGATATCTGGGGACAGAGTCAGCAGTGCCGGTATTGCGGGTGCTGGCTCCCACTATTTTTCTCTATGGTATTCTGGGGGTGCTGCGGGGGTATTTTCAGGCTCACAAAAGCATGGTGCAGACTTCTTTTTCTCAGATATTAGAACAGATTATCAACGCTGCGGTAAGCATTGGAGCTGCCTATGGTTTTATTGTGCTGTTCATGGGAACCTACGAGAAAAGCGAGGTGCCAGCGGAGCAGACCAGCCGTGCGGTATATGGCGCCATGGGAAGCGCTCTGGGAACCGGGGCGGGTGTGCTGGCCGCGCTGCTCTTTATGGCGGCGATCTATGCCTTGAATCGCCCTATGATTCAGAGAAGGATCAAAAGGGATCAAACTCGGCAGGTGGATTCCTACCGGGATATCAGTGTCATGATCCTGCAGGTGGTGCTGCCTTTTATCATGAGTACGGCCATCTACAATCTCAGCAGTTCCCTGAACAACAAACTGTACACGGATATTATGATAAAGTTCCGTCAGGTCGCCGAAGATCTGGTGGTGGGGGATTACGGAGTGTTCAACGGGGAGGCCATGAAGATTTCCAATATTCCCATTGCCTTTTCCTCGGCTATGGCGTCCGCCATCATTCCCACCGTTTCCCAGCTTGTGGCTCGCAGGCAGCTGGCGGACGCCCGGGATAAGATGGCGCAGGCAGTGAAGACCATTATGCTGATCTCTATTCCCTCGGCGGTGGGGCTTTTCGCTCTGGCAAAGCCCATAACCTGGCTGCTGTTTCCAGACGAGACCACCATTGAGCTGGCTGCCAGAATACTGATGGCGCTGGCAATATCAGTGATTTTTTATGCGCTTTCAACTCTGAGCAATTCCATATTGCAGGGTATTGGCAGGGTGAATACGCCTATTATCAATGCGGCTATTGCGCTGTTTTTGCAGACGGTTATTCTGGTATCGCTCCTGTTTTTCACCGATCTGGGTATCTATGCGGTGGTTATCGCCACCATAATATACTCGGGATTGATGTGTGTGCTGAACCAGCTGTCCATGCACAAGGCCCTGGGATACCGGCAGGAGATTATGAACACTTTTATCGTCCCGTTTATCGCCTCTGCATTCATGGGGGCATGCGCCTGGGTGGTGTATGAGGTACTGCTCATGTTGACAGGTTCCATTGTAATATCTGTACTTCCGGCGATCGCTGTGGCGGTGGCAGTCTATTTTGTTCTGTTGATCCTGTTCAAGGGTGTGACGGAGGAGGAACTGCGGGCAATGCCAAAGGGGCATCTGCTGGTCAAAGTGGCGAGAAAATGCCGTCTGCTGTAGTAGAGGGGTGAATCCCTTTACAGCTGCTTAAGTCCCGATATATCGCTGTCTATCATCATGGAATAGTTGGTGTAATAGACCACGAAACCGGGTTTGGCGCCGTTTGGCTTTTTTACATGTTTCTTCTGGATATAGTCAATCTCCACCTTTTCCTGGCTCCGGCCCTTGGAGTAGTAGGCGGCCAGTCTTGCCGCCTCCTCAAAAGTGCGGTCGGGCAGAGTGTCGGCCCCTTCACATTTGACCACCACATGGGAGCCGGGCATACCCTTGGCATGGAACCACCAGTCGTTTCCGGTGGCAAACTTGAAAGTCAGTTCATCGTTCTGATAATTATTTTTTCCCACATACATATGGAAACCGTCACTGCTTATATAGTGAAAGGGTTTGCTGGTGATTTTCTCCCTTTTGCCGCCGCGCTTGTGGATATAGCCGCTGGCTGCCAGCTCCTCCCGGATCTGCACCAAATCCTCCTCCTGCAGGGCGATATCCAGGGCTGTGCCGATGGATTCCAGATGCTCGATCTCGGCCTTGACTTCCTCGGTCAAAGCGGAGAGAGCCTCGTAGGTGCGCTTCAGCTTGCCGTACTTGTCAAAATACCGTTTGGCGTTCTCGGCAGGGGTTTTCTCCGGGTCTAAGGGTATGGTGATGGTCTCGTTTGTATAGTAGTTCAGGGCCTCCATGGACTTGCTGCCCTCGGGCACATTGTAGCCGTAGGTGTTGATAAGCTCCCCGTAAATACGGTATTTGTCACGCTTTTCCGTGTCCTTGATCTGCTGCATCTGCAGATCGTATTTTTTCACGTTGCGCTCCAGGGCGGTCTGCACGATCCGGCGCAGATCCACGGATTTCTGGCGGATGCGGGTCAGCGTGTTTTTCTCCGCATAATATTGTTCCAGCAGGGCGGATATGGAGTCGCAGGGGCGCAGGGTATCCTCCCCGCTGCTGTACAGCGTCAGGGGTAGGGCCGCATATTCCACAGGCTGTCTGCCGGTGTAGGCGATGGCCGGGGAGAAGTCCCCCCTCTGCACCTGGTCCATCATCTCCCGGAAAACATGAAAGGCTTTTTCCAGCTCCCCGGCAGAGAAGGCGGCGGTGGGGGTGTCTCCGTCCAGGCCGCTGCGGTGACAGACCTCCTGAGCCAGTATGGGCGAGATGCCGGTATAGCTTAAGTAAATGGCCTTGTGCAGCGCTGCGGGACGGGCGGCTACGGCGGTGAGAAACTGCTCCCGATCGCAAGTCAGGGGGTCCAGCTTGTCCTGAGTCTGTGCCACAAAGTAGGGCTTGCCGGGCAGAACCTCTCTGAGACTGCTGACCAGGCCGGACACATGCTTGATGCTGTCCAAGATCATGCCGTCCTCGTTGCAGAAGATGATATTGCTGTGCTTGCCCATAATCTCCACGATCAGGGTTTTATGGCAGAGATCCCCCATCTCGTCCAGGTGTTCCACATCAATATGGATAATGCGCTCTAAGCCCGGCTGGGTGACGGCGGTGATGCGGCCGTTCTGCAGGTGTTTTCGCAGCAGCATGCAAAAGCCCGGCGCAGTCATGGGGCTGGGCTTGTTCTGATCGGTCAGATACACCAGGGGCAGAGAGGCGTCCGCAGACAGGAGCAGGCGTCGCTGGCCGCTGGCCGTCTTGATCGTCAGCAGCAGCTCGTCGCTCTCCGGCTGCGCGATCTTATACAGTCTGCCTCCCAGGCAGGTGTCGTTCAATTCCTTTACAATAGCGGCAATGGTCACGCCGTCAAAAGCCATGTTGGTTCCCTCCGTTATTTTTCGATTGATATGTCCTAATTATAGCAAATTCCGAAAAGATAGCAAGCGGAAGATGAAGACGTCCGTTCGTTCGTTTTGACATTCTGACACCTTTATGCTAGTGTATAAATAAAGTAACTATGCGATACGGGCACATACGGGCAGGGCAGTCGTGTGAGAGGATAAGCGGAATGAAATACATCAGCGAGCAAAAATTCATACAGGAGCAAAATAGGGTGTATGGCGTAATCCTTGGCAATGAACGCAGGAGGAGGGGGATATCCCTGGAAGAGCTGTCTTCCGGCATTCTGAGCAGGACGACGCTGGACAAGGTAGAAAAGGGAAAAGCCGAGTGGGACAAGCTAGTAGGGGATACCCTGATGCTCAGAATGGGGATATCGCCGGATTATTTTGAATCCATGGCATCGGGGGAGGAGCTGGACCGCTGGCGGCTGCGGGAGGATATCTGTCTGCTGGTGCCTGTCAGCCCCGGAGAGGCCGCGGCAAAGGTGGAGGAATACAGGCAAAAGTATGAAAAGAGGGAATCCCTGGAGGAACAGTTCCTGCTGAAAGTGGAGGTCATCCTGATGCTGGCGGAGAATCTCGGGAAGTGCAGCGGAGAGGGCGAGTACGATGGCCTGGACGCTGACAGCATGGAGGAAACTGTGTTGGACATAGCCAGACGTGCGGTGAGCTGTACTGTCGGGGGGGACTGGGAGGAGAATTTGGGTGGTCTCTGGCTGTCTCCTGGGGAATTGGAGGCAATCCTGCTGGTGGGAGCAGCATTGTCTGTATGTGACAGAAAGGAGGAGGCATGGGCCCTGTGGCAGTCCGTGTGGGATTATCCCAGAGAACACCAGTGGAAGGAGCGGGCAGCAGTATTAATACTGCCCCAGGCAGCTATTTTGGGGATAGAACTGTCAAAGGCGAGAGATGGTGGGAAGATGGCGCCTGCTAAAAATGTGTCTGTGCAGGAAAAGTCTGCTCAGGGTATCCCTGTACGGGGGGTGTATAACTTGGGCAGAGATGCCCTGGAACTGCTGCGTCGTACTTGCTGCCACTGTTATGTGCTGCCGCTGCTGGATAGTCTGTGCGGACTGGAGGTGGTAGAACCCGGGGAGAAAGAATACCAGGATCAGGCCAGGGGTTTTCGGGAGATGTTTCGGGAGATTTATGAATGGTTTGACTATCCCGGTTACAGAATATGGCAGGGCATCTCTGTTGACAATACCAGGGAGGCAGGGCTGACCCTGAGGATGCTTAGAAAATTTTATGGTAAATCACGGGAAAATGCTGTCTATGACGGAACAGAACAGGTAATTACTTCCCGGCAGCTGGAAAAAATAGAGAAGGGAATACATAAGCCGTCCTTTGAGAATTACAGCAGGCTGATCAGGCAGTATGGGAAACATACGGAATGGAATATGCCTTTGTTGGAAACGACTTCCGCGGACGATCTGGAGCTGCGGCAGCGGATCAGCACCCTGATGGAATTCCGGGATTGGGAGAGGGCGCAGTGGGAGATTGAGAGACTGCGCAGCACGGTGAATCCAAAGTATCCGAGGGTAAGGCAGGAACTGCTGTTTTATGATGCTCTTTTGAAGTGGGAGCGGGAGGGAGCCTCAGTAGAGTGCCTGGACATGATACGAGAAGCGCTGCGCTGTACGGTCCCCGATTTTGAGGGTAAGGATATGAAATGGTGGGTTTTCCAGCGGGAGGAAATGATGATTGCCAGCAATATTGGGGGGATCTATCGCAAGCTGGGGAATCCGGAGGAGTCGAAGAAGTGGTTTGAGGCGGTTATCTTCTCGGTAGAACAGCATAGTGCCAGAACGGGAGTCTGTCATTATGGCTACGAGATGTTGATGGAAAGCTACGATAATTTGCTGGGGGATATGCAGTGCTTCGACCAGGCGGTGAGGATGAGTGAAGGGACAATCCGAAAGATTCTCATGTTCCCGCGGATTAACGGCTTGCATCGCATGCTTTACCATATCGCATGGAATGCTTTTGAGGCAGCAACTGGTGAGCCGGAAGAATATGAATTCTTCCGGCATGAGTGGAGACGAGCTTTTCGGACAAGTAAAATAATGACGGATTTCTTGCATGATGATTGCATTAAAACATTACTGAATGAGAGAAAGGAAAAGTATCTATCATGAAAGAGTATTCATGCATTAGTTTGTATCTTTGGGTCATCAATATCTGACAGTGGTTGAATGCCCTCTTCCTTATCTGGCCAGGACTGCTCTGTCCAGACAGGAGATTTCTGGGGATGACTATGGGAATTGCCAGATGCTGTGCAAGGCAGGATTATATCTCCCATTATAGTGAGGGTCAGAGTCAATGCAGGGATTATTAATTTTAGAGAGTTGATTTTACGTTTCATCATAGAAATTCTCCTCCTTAATATATTGAATGTAATAATATTTTGATTTCACATCGAATTGCAGACAAATACAATATGTCGAATTGGTTGCATTTTGTCAACTAATTCGACGTATTGCAATTTATGGAAAGTTGGCATAAAATGATAAGTAATAGGATTGGCATTTTTTAGAATGAGTCAGGATATTAACGTGCACGCTTAATATATGTAACCACAAACAATAATTTCAAGAAAGTAGAGATATTATCATGAAGAGAAAACTGGCTATTTTTGGCATGGCAGGAGTATTACTGTTTTCGGGGATCAGCGTTTCGGCGGCGACAAATGTATGTGGACATCCGTCGACAACTACCTATACTGGTACAGTAAATAAATATCCCGAAACATGTAAGGAACATGCGAATTGTACGAAATATAAAGTGTACGGGTACAAAGCTGTGGTGTGCCATTCTTGCGGTGTTACTTTTCATTATGAAGATGATTTCATAAATAGATACGTTCATGTATCACAGTAATATTTGACATTAAGCCTTTACCTGGGGGGATCTACAGCCGGAGTGGCAGATCCCCCTTATGTGGGTTATCATTAATTGTCTCATACTCCGCATACTGAAAACAGTTTTCCGGTTTTCCGGCAGTTTGTTGATTAAGAGATATATACTGACTAACGTTAAGATTTTCCAATTTCCGCACAGCACATGTCGCATAATCGGGCAGATGTAGTTTATCAAAGATAAACTACAGTAGTTTGCCATTTGGCAAACTACATTGCACTGTGCGGAAAGGAAAA
>JAAUZI010000082.1 GCA_014804645.1 Lachnospiraceae bacterium
AATCGGTCTCGAAAGCATCACTGATATTGTACATATGTCCAGCGACATTATCCGATGTCGGTAATTGTGAGAAAGCTATTGTTCCTTTAGGTAGTAGAGAACCTTTCCAGGAATCAGCATAGGACTTAGACTGTTCAGAATAATATTTAGCGTTATCTGTTGATTCGTCTGGCCTGACGTCGCCCGTCCCAACGGCATAGCTTTGAGACATCTTAGCGTAGTTGCCTGCCTCCGCAGCTTTTTCTATGGCTGTGGTTTCAGCGGCAGTTGCTTTTTCGCCAGCCACTTTTGCTTTTTCCGCGGCAGCATTTGCATTATCAGTAGCCTTTTCGGCATTAGAGATAGCAGTAGCAGTATTGGTCTGTCTGTCGGATTCATTAGTTTCCCTTATGGATTCGTTTGCTTTTCTTACGTCCTCATTAGATTTTCGTGTATTTTCTGATGTAATACGATCTTCTTCAGCAGAAGACCTGTCGGCCTCTGCGTTGATGCGATCAGTTTCAGATTTTATTCTATTTGTCTCATTGTTGTTTCTAACAGTCTCATTAGTTTTCCGTGTTTCTTCATTTGTAATTCTGATATTTTCAGCGTCAGTTCTGTTTTGCTCTGATTCAATTCTGGCGTTTTCAGCAGTTATTCGCTCGTTTTCTGCATCTATTCTGGTTTTTTCGGCCTGTTTCCTGTCAGTTTCATTTTGTATTCTGGTATTTTCGTTAGAAATACGAATTGATTCGGCTTTACTGACCGAGGACTCCAAAGCTCTCACATCAGAAATAGCGTCATTTGCTTCCACAATAACTTCTTCAGTTCTGACGATATTTCTCGTAAGTGCCTGAAATTCATCAGATGATACAATGTGGTCAATGTCAAATGCAGCAGGAGCGGTTAAAATGTGAAAAGGAAAAGATTTTAGCTGACTATTTGTACTCTTGCTCATCAATACAATCTGATAATCGCCACGTCCTTTGACCGCGCTCATTTGAGATGTTATATCTACTAAGATATATCCCTCATCACTCACTGTACAATCATTCATTATTTGAGATGTATCCGGTTTTGTACCCATGATAGCTACCAGACAGTCATTTTTGTCAATTTCATATTGCACACCGTTCTCAATTAATTCTACTTCAAATCCTCGGATATTGTTTCCGTCACCCTGCACAGTAGGAATCTGTACAAAGTTATTGTTTGAGGATAAGTCTATTATGTAGTGTTGGTATATGTTATTCATTTTTAATAAATCACCTCGTTTTATTCTTTAAAATTAGCTGACCTCATTTTACTCAATAATTTTTTTGAATCTCTCATGACTAAAGTTACGAGTGTTCTTGAAATACTCCAATAGAAAAGACCCCTGAAAAGAGGTTCTTTCTTTTGTGATATCATATATGATTTATGACGGTTTCGTTTGGTTCAATGTCTTCTGATAATGAATTACTTTTACATCCGCAAAGCAAAATACACAGTACTATAATATAGAAGCTTATTCTTTTCATAAAATCTCCCTATGATTTATGATTTTTATATACCATATTTTATCTGAGAATTTCTGTCATTATTAAATTTTACATAAAACTTCGTATTTAATTCTGTCTACTGTTATATAATGCCATTTTTGTTACTCCTCATAATTAGCAGCCCCATTTTTAATATCCCCAATAATTTATTGTTACGCCATCTATAGTCGCACTTTTTTTGGACAAATTAGTTCCCCCAACAGATAAAGTGTTGAATGCCGCTCCCGTTGCTTGGACGCTGCCAAAATTTATAGCAGAGCCAACTATATGTCCAATATGTACTTCGCCAGAAAAATCACCTAGTGTTGCTACAATAGAACTTGCCTGTATCTTATCAGCCCTAATATACCCAGCATGCACCCAGTTCTTAACCTCCATATATTCTGCTTCAACTTTTTGCGCAGTAATATAAGTAGATTCAATTTGTCCAATTCTCGCAACAGCGGCATCAAGATCTGTTATACTTGCTTTCGTGGCAATCAGATTACCAAGCTGTGCTTCATTTGCAAATAGATTAGAAATATTTGCATTCATGGAATCCAGATAATTCACTTTGATATAGTTAGTAGCCAATTCTTCGATATGCGGAACAGTAGTACCACTAAATGGACGGGATACAGTACTGCTTATATGTGCATTGTCGCTTATGTGAATATCCTTGGCATATATGGTTCCTTGTGGTGTCACGCGAAATACGCTGTTAACACCCAGAGAAATTCCATCTGTTCCAATATAAATGCCATTATCAGAGGACATTAGAGAAGACTTTCCACTATACAGTTTCCCATCTTCAATAATAAATCCATTTTTACCACCTATATATCCTTTATCAGCTTTGATTGTGCCTTTTACAGATAAAATACCATCTTTATCCAGTGTAAGCTTTGACTCATTGTTTGCATTGAATTCAAATGTTCCATCATTCAGATTAATGAGGGAACCGATTTTACCCGCAGCATAGTTTGAAGATTTAAGCGTACCACCTATCATTTCATCGCCCTCAAGAGTACATCCGCCGACATATCCGGCAATCACAAAATCCGCAAATGTGCCAAAACGGGACTCCGTTACGCCATTGATTGTCACATCGGCACGGCCAACACTCATTGATACAGTCTTCCAACCGTCATCTGTAAATAAAATTCTGCCGCCGCCAATAAAAATAGAATCTTTATCAGCATATTTTCCAGAGGTGGTATTGACAAAAAGTCCGCGGGAGTCAATCAAGAAATCTGAATTGTCACCACCGGATGATAAGTAATTACCTGCACTTAATAATCCATCTGCCAACATCTTATTAATATTACTGGTGTCCTTTGCCGCCTGGCTCCAGTAAGAAGAATTGAATGAGACGGAAGTTGCCGCATTAGCTGCCGTTCTGATCGTGTCTGCAAAATCAGAGTAGCGTGTTTTTGCTTTTCTAACAACGTTTCCGAAAGTCACAGAAAAGCCGGTTGGGTCATAGAAATCAACATGAACAGAAAGTAACTTTGCTTTCACGGATAAGTCGTCTCTCAAAGTTACCCATATATAATTTCCGGGATCAAAGTCGTCATAGAATGGCTCAAATTCCGGGATGGCAAATAAATTTGCCAGATCTGCACTAAATGAGAGCTGTGGAACAGATGCCTTTGCAAGTTCATTTTCTCCGAACTGGAGCATATCGTTTAGCATCTCAAACTTTTCATCATCCGTCATGGTATCTGTCACAACATAGTTGGAGCTATTCAGCTCATCTTCTCGGATAAAAGTAGTCAGTTCTTTTAACTCTTCTGCGGTAAAGTTGTTTTGCATGTCAATAGCTTTTATGATAGCAGACATTTGATCAGAGATAGAAGACTGTTGATTCTGTAAGGCTTTAATCTGATTTTCTACCACTTTGATCTGTGCGGTAATAGCTTGAATAGCATTATAAGCGGGAAGATATTCTGAATTGTAGAATGGACTTGATGGATCTCCGTGTCCAGCCTTCATCGATACGGCTTGTTTTTGTTCATAGGCTGCTAATTGTTCTTTCAGCGGTTCTAAGCCATATTCTGACCAATTTGTACTCCCCGTAACGGAGGGCATTTTCTTGTGGGTAAGATTGTTGATCTGTTTGTAATAATTCTGGTATTGAGATAGGAGAGAAGTGTATGTGGGCAGCCGCGAATTTCTTAACGCGACCCATCTATTATATGCATCGCATAATTCCCGACTCATGAATTCCGTGGAATTATAATAACTGAAATTATAAATCCGGTCATATCCCATATTTATCTCGCGGACGGTCAAATCATCCGCCCCTGTTATAGTCAGACAGGTTTTGATATTGTCAGTACTACATGATAGATTAGTATTCTTTAAAAGATTGATATATGAAATATGGATATCGGTATCTTTTCCTACATTATCTTCCCTGTAAATATTGATGGTATTATTGAGTGTATCAAACAGAAAAAAGCATTCAAAAGCTTCCGCAACGTCAGTACAAAGGAAAGAATATATGTCCTGCCTGCTCACCTCGAAACTTCTCTGCATGGTCATAAGAGATGCATCAATATGACCGATTTCCCAATCCGGACATTTTTCCAGCACGAGATGTAACAGGCTTTTATTTTTTTCCCTAATATTGTAAAACTGTATACCGTCTATACTTTCTACGGTTCCCATGTTTATTACAAACTCTTCCAAATATTTCTGAGCAAGTAAGCATTCGTAACTTTTAGCGGTCACGCTTTTTGATTCAAAATCTGTGCCTTCAGAATTTATATTCACTGAAGTAATGCTGAAAAATCCGATATTCGGCAATAAGATGTATTTTATTACATCCACATCATCGTAAAATGGATTCTTTTCGCCGTCTGCGTAAAGGTATGTAGTGAAATTTATCTCATCTAAATCAGTGAATTTGAAATCAATTGCTTTTTCTGTGCATTGCAGTACGCCGATACGTTCTTTATTCGCCTTGCATAATACATAATCCGGAATGATGGGATTATCAAAAAAATCCCTGTTTATTTTCATTCGATAATCCCCACCTTTCTTGGAACTCTATATTTCATTGAAATAGTCACGTCCATATTAGATATATATTCATTTTTATCAGGAACTAATCTAAACCATCCAAGATTGAAATTCTCCAATAGCAATTCTCGATTTAGACTGGAGGATATAATTTGGCGCTTAGAGTCAATTGTTATTTTTTCTTTAGAGTTTATATTCTTAATTTCGGAAATCCAGTTATTATCACTTATATTGGTAATAGATAGGTTCCCGGCAGAAGAGGAGAGTATAGAAACTATAGGGTATACATAGTTATTCAAATCATCTGAGTTATTGTAAATGTTAAATGGATGACCAGTTTTTGCGTTAATGGTGATATTGTACTCGCTAGACCAGGCAAAACAGGAATCACATTCGGCATCAAGGACGATTCCAACAGTGTGCCCATTAATGCGTTTGTAGGATACATTGTTTATTCGGGCTTTGTACCACAAATCTTCATCTGATTCTTGAGTAATCAGTTTTAACCATCGATATCCCTTTATACCGGTCAATGCTCTGAGAATGGTTCTACAATCTTTTTCATTCAGATATAAATTGTCGTTAAATATACATGGATTTTTAATCAGTGTAATTTGCAGTTTAAGTTTTTCTGTGTATTTTTGCCCTAAATAAGCAGGCACAGGATTGTGCCCAATAAATTCTTCAATAGTAGAAATATTCATTCCAATATCATCTTCTGATTCCCCATTATAGGAGAATGAACCGATTATAAGGCCATATTCTGAAGACCTAAAATTTCCGAAAATCATATCTTGATTTAAAATTTCTATTTTTAACACCTACTTTCTTAGTTAAGAGTTCCGTGACTGCCTGGGCACTGACCAGGCAGTTACTGTTTTAAGGAACACAACCATGCCCATATTTCAGGGCATGGTTGATAAATAAATGTTATGTTCCATACATGATCCCGTCATGTATCTTGTTAACCAGTTTGTCCACAGCTTTGTTTGCAATGGATTCCATCTGCTTGAGATCAGAACTATTAACGCTTCCTTGTACATTTATAAGATTTTCTATTTGAACGGGATTATTATTGTTGTTCACATTACTCGGCAGAATTTGCGGCATTGACATGACCCTCAAATTGTCCAAGTAATCCGTTATATTAACGGGAATCAAATTATCAGGATCGAGTTTTGCCCACCCAAAAATATTATCGGTTTCTACCTTAGTAAGTATCTGGTCTCCGGCATTTCCAACAGTATAGTTGCCAGAGGGTAGTTTAGGTAAGACAAGTTCGGGACCTGTCTCATTGACAACTCTCAATCCATCCCTGGCATTTCGGGTACCGGATGCATATGTTCCGATGGAGTTATTTGGTGTTGTCTTTTTACTCTTTTGCTGTTGGCTCTGTTGTTGCAGATAATACAAGTTTTCACCGACATGTGACCCTACATCTGTAGTCAGTAAGTCTTGCGCATTTGACGTATTTGAATTGTTTAGTCGATCTATTGCAGCCTTGGCACTATTTGCGGCACTTGTGATACTATCGAGTGAATTTACAATACCGCTTGCGTCATACCCACGTTCCAATGTATTTACAAGACTCTGCTGTAATGCATTTGTCATGTCGGCAAGAGTAGCTTCTGCATAATAGGACATATACAGTTCGTTGACAAGATTATCTGCCTTGGCAGAGAACATCCATGCGAGGGAATCTGCTGTGATATTTGCTTGTGCCTGTAGATTCCACACTTCATTTTCCACACCCATAATGTTTTGGATAAATGCGGATGTACTCTGAGACAGTATTTCCCCATAACTTGCGATTGCATTCTCACCAGACTGCCAAGAAGAGATCAGTGCGTTGGAGACCGTAATTCCGTGTTTCGTAGCTATAGTTGCGATCTCCTGGCCAACAACGGATGCGTTTTCTTTTACGGTTTCAAATGATTCAGCAAGGATTGTCTCTTTATCATTTAAGGATTCACGTAACGCGTCGATTTCTTCGTTCCGCTCTTTTTCGTAGTTCTCATATTGCTTGTTGAGAGCATCTTCCTGTACTTCGATGGAGTGGTCATATTCGGTTTCTTCAAGGTCTTTCTTGGCCTCTGCAAGCTGTTCCTCCAGTTTCTTTCTTTTTGCAATAGTAGCAGCGGAGGTGTCATTCTGCATAGCTGCAATCTGGCGTTCCAAATCCGTGATAGATTTTGTCCTTTCCGCTATGCTTTTCTCATAATCATGCAGATCTTTTGACGCTTTTAATGCGTCAATTTGTGCGTCTGTCAGCTCTTTATAAGCCTCAATTTCTTTTTCAATACCTTTTATCTGGTTTTCTATACGTGTCTCATTTAGATCCATGATCGAGTCTTTTGCGGATTCAGTGGATTTTACGGCATCCCACTGCGCGGAAGATAAATCGGCAAGCTTATCCGCATATTCAGTAGCAGAATATCTGCCGGCTAAATACTGTTTGTTCAGTTCATCGATCTCGTTATTGTACTGCTGTACTTGATATTGTGCCAGTTCATATTGTTGAGCAAGTAAGCCTAACTGGGCGATACCTTCTTTTGACCATATACCCTTATCATCTGATACCTCAAATTCATCGAATAGGTCTAAGATATTAGAGATCTCAGAGTCAAGGTCAGAAAACTGTTCCTGAATACGGTTGAATATTTCTGTATGTAGTTCAAGGAGAGAGTTGTCAAATTCCTCAATGGATTTTTGGCAGTCAAGGATACTGCCGTCCACATCGGAGAGAGCATTGACCATCTCCAACCATTCTTCTGTGCCAGCCTGAATTCTTCCAGAATTAATTGCACTGGATAGCTGATTTACCAATTGTGCTTTTTCATTTTCAAGTAGCTCTAATTGTTTCTTGGATTGATCTATCTGTGCGGTAAAGAATGACTCACCAATTAATTCGCCGGATTCTTTTAATAAGTCAATCTGTTTAGAGATTAAATCTTTACTGTCACCACGGAGATCAAACTGATTACTGAAATCATCCATGATGTTGTTAAATTTCTCTAGTTCCAACTGCCGGATAGCTGTCTTAAGTTCTTCCAGTTCCTGCGTACAGTCAGTAATCTTATCAGTCCAGGATTCATATTCCTTAATGGCCTCTACAACATCCTCGTTACTGTCACCAATAAAATCTGTAAGAGAGACAGCACCATCTTTGACTGTGGATGCTATATCAGCAGGAATCTTAGAGAACGCCTCATTGGCTTTTTGGGTGTACATGGCAAGAGCATCAGTGTAGTTATTGAATTTCTCTTCTGTAACGCCTAATTCAGCGTCTATGAGGTTGTTTTTGGCGAATGAGCCGGTTACATTGTCAAGGCTGGACTTTAGGTGGGAGAGAGCATCATCTAATACTTCTACACGGCGTTCAAAGAAATCAATGGTTTCTGAGAATTCAGATGTGGCAGAGGATGAGCCACCTGACCCGCCGCCCATAATATTGCCAAGGCTTTTATTAAGTCCGGTTCGTGTGGTTTTGATGAGCTGTAGTTTTGTTTCAAGGTTA
>JAAUZI010000083.1 GCA_014804645.1 Lachnospiraceae bacterium
AATGTCCCCAACTCTTCGTCAGTCATGGAATCCATGATAAGGAAAATATCCTTGTAAACGCGCTCATATATGGGTCTTTTCCTTCGTAATAAGAGATAGGTAGAATTGACGTCCTTGTAATTATGCAAAATTAAATGAAGCAATGTTTTTTCTTTGCTCAGTACTTTCGTTCTTATTCCATGAATGACTCTTTCAGTGGATCCCTTTAGAAATTCACGAATGTCAATTCTTTGTCCTTCGTATTCTCCCCATAAAATGCCAAAATTCACATCTACTTTGACGTCCATTCCTTGAAACTTTTTAACATATGGAATGGTTTGGTGGGAATTTGCCATCAAAAAGATTCTCATATGCCTTGATTTCTTTTGATCTTCCTCCTCCGGGGTAAAACCATGTGCAACCAAGATCTGTTCAATATCGTAAACGTCTTCTTTGTCTGCCAAAATATCTACGTCTTTACTTGTCCGTTTTCCCAACTCTCCATATGCAGCCAGTGATAACGCCTCTCCTTTCACGACTACATATTCCATATCCTGCATGTCTTCAAAAACTGGCCCGAGTGCTTCATATCTGAGCGCATTGATCTCATAATCCGTCATATGTATTCACTCCCATGTGTGAGTTGTTGATCCCACTTCTTTCTGAGTACTTCATTACTGCATCTAATACTTCCTCCATATCTGTCGAAAGCTTATTCCGTTCCATATTTTCTGCAAATTTCTTCTGAAATTCCAAGTATTGCTTTGGCAATTGCTTGATGTATTTTTGAAGCAGATAAAATGAATATCTCATATTAAAACGGAAATAAACTCTTCTTAAGCCTTTATCCAACAGCACCTCATGGATTCTATAACACCCACCCAGATGAAACAGTTCTTTTGAATAGTATACTGCTAACTGGTTCAATTCCCGAATTCGTTTCACTTCGTAGCCTTCCACCATGAGCATGATCTGATAATGATGTGTTGTGTCATATCCTTTGGGGTTATTTATGGCATTCGGATATTTTTCTATTAAGAATTCCGTTTCTCCTTCAGATAGATACTTATAATTCCCGTAAATCGGCTTTCCTTCCACGTCTCTAAACACCCTGGGAACAAACGTTAAATCCTTGTATTTTTCCGTCATTTTCTGTAGAATGTCCGCATTTACGTATAAAAAATACGTATTGGCAAACAGACCATCTACCCCATAGTAATCATACGGCCTTGACCATGCCGTATTCAGCGCGGTATGGTCAGAAATCTTCATCATCTCCTGAAACAATTGAGGGTTGTAAACGAAACAATCCACGTCAAGCCAACCAAAATTCCCCTCCGTCGCTCTGCGAATCATCTCCCATATGCAAGTATCATGATACTTTGTATCAAAGTTCAGATGCGGCCTCCTGAAAAACCTGTGGATACACTCGATCTCGTCACCTGTCAGCCCTGCTGTGATGATGACCAGATTCACTTCAGCAGGCACCAACGAAACTGATTCCATTGCGTAATGCAACAAATTTGAAGTAAAAAACATATAAAAAATATGATTTTTTACGCTCAACCCTTGATAAAAACTTTGAAATTTCCCATAATCCGTCGAAGAAATCTGCATTAATGGTTTCCTCCGCAATCTTTACTCCGTTAACTCAGCAAGAACTTCAGCAATCTTTTCAACCGTATTCATATCCGGAATCTTCAAATACTTATCGGGAATCTCAATATCGTAATTATCTTCAATTTCGATGATAATTTTAACAAAAGTGATGGAATCCATTCCCAATTCCTGTAAGTCCTGTGAAATCATTGATTCATCAACGTTTGCTCCCTCAATGACCTCATTTACAATATTCAATACCTCATTCACCTTATCGTTCATTCTTTTTGCCTCCCTATTTTATTAAATATTTTTGAACCACATCTTCAAGCCCATTTCTTTGTGCATACTCCAAAATGCGCACCTCTAAATCTTCACACTCACAACTCAGTTTATTCTTAATCATGTTCCCAGCAAACGCCCGTTGCAGTTCCCTGTACTGCTCTGGCAAAACATTCAGATGTTTTTGAAGCAAATAATACGAATATCGCATGTTGAACCGATAATATATTCGTTTCAATGAATGATCTAAAGTAATTCCGTGGATCATGTGGCAGCCGCCTAAATGAAGGGCTTCCTCCGAATAATACTGTTTCATCTGGCTCAATTCACGTACGCGCTTGATCGCATAACCCTCCGCGAACATAAGCAACTGATAATAATGTGTTGTATCCAGCCCCTTTTCGTCATTTCTCAATGCCGGATACAGTTCAAAAAGCCTTTCCCGTTCCTCTTTGGGCATAACGTAATATCTCTCATAGGGTATCTCATCAAGAGTACCATCAAAGACAACAGGAAGCATGGTTACTTCACCAAATCTCTCGCGCACCTTTTGCAATGTTTCAAACCTAAAGAACTGTAAATACGTATTCGAAAATAAGTCTTCAAGGCAATAGCAGTCATATGATTTTACCCATAAGGTATTGATTCCGTCCTTCTCCTTGAAATGTGTAATCTCCTCAAAAATATCCTGATTGAAAATGAAACAATCAACATCCAGCCATCCAAAGTCACCCATGCTCTCTAGTGCAATTATATTCCAAACATCTCCATCATGGCAATAGTTTTTGAAATTAATATATGGCCTTTTTATTATCTTATCAATTACTTCTTCCTCTTCTTTAGACAAACATGATGTTATCAATACAAGATTAACGGATTTTGGTACCAATGCGCACGATTCGATCGCATAATGCAATAACCCTGTAGAAAAATACATAAATATGATATTTTTCTTGCAGTCTAAACTCTCATAAAAAGCTGAAAAGCTAGCTCTATTCGTTTCTTCAATTATGTAATTCATATCCTCTTTTCCCATCTTAAAACTAAACATCCAGCTTGATACTAGATACTCTGCTTAGTTTTCCAATAATCTTTTTCATTTTTTCTACATCAGACGGATTGGCAATGTCATAATTTCGGAAACTATAGAATCGATATTTCCATTTCAAAAACTCATTCGATAGCTGTAATGGATTCTGCTGATCGGCCATCTGCTGACGCTCTTCCTCATTAGAATATACCAAGAAACGGATAGGACGTTTCATAAAATTTTTTTCCTTGTACAAGGAATGATTCTTCAACTTTATGCGAATTCCATTCACGTACATGATTGGAATGTTTTTTCGGAGGGCAAAATTAAACGCCTCGCTAATATTATTGATGATTGGCTCTCCCTTGTCATTCAATGAAGTATTGCAGACAATAGGAACTCCCGTCTTTCCATAAAAGCACTCCAACACGTGATATAATCTCGGATTATTACTCTCTTCAATCGTTTGAACCCTTGCGCTATAATCTAAATGTTCGATGGCCGGAACGACATTCAACTTATCTTTTTTCACCTGGAACGTCTGAAGCATGTACGGCGAGGGAATCGCATCTTCAAACCATTCATCAAGATGTTCCAACATAATGATCGGTGCAACGGGTCTCCACCACTGCCTCTGCTTTATGTCATTCAAAATTTCTTTCGTTTTATTTGTTCTCGGATCTGCGATCAAGCTTCGATGTCCTAACGCCCTGGGACCGATTTCCGCATTCCCGTCAAACCACACAATCGGATAGGAAATAATATCTTCCGCAATTTTTTCTTCATTCACCGTTTCCATTATCTCTATATAATCAGCAAATTCTTGTCTGGTTTTCTGGCTGATAGTCTGGAAGTCCTCACCATGGTAAGAATCATGCAGCAAAAAATGGAAATAACCCATCGCTTTGTGAAATACATATAATCCTAATCCCAGGCTCAATCCCGAGTCATTTACGCATGGCGGCGCAACAAATTGCTTAAAACCATACTTTTTCATCAGATAGCTATTGGTACCACAGTTCAATGCATAACCTCCCGTAATACATAGTGTCGTATCTTCCGGAGTGATGCCAAATCTTTCAATTGCATCCTTTACGTTTTGTTCCATAATATTGATAGAAATTTGCTGAATAACCTTTACTACCATACTGATCAAGTTTTCTTCCAATGTAAATCTTTCATCATAGTTGACAAACTTTACTCCTTCATCCTCTCTGGTCAGTTTTAACACTCTGTCCATTAACTCATCCACGCGTGGGAAGAAGGTCTGCTCACCCTGATGATCATTATAAATCTCATAGACCAAATGATAGTCTGCATCCAACAATCTGCTGGTTGTAGCAGAGCCGAGCGCCATGAGAGTTCCTTCTCTCAAGCCAAACTTCTTTGACATATATGCCCATAAAATACCCGGGGAAATTATATTGTAAGGGCCATCCATTTTTCCGTGTTCCACGTAAGTTCCACAGTAATGATATTTCTTACTAACCCCATCATCCAAAACGCTGTCAGGGCCGCCATCAACCGCAAGACACAGAAGCTTTTCGTTGAAGAAAATATTGGAATCAACAAAGAGGCCTGTATACATGTGCAATAAACTGTGAAAGGCAATATTCTTGGGAATATCTTCCCGATAAAAATCTGAAGAATCAAGGTCTGAACACCCAAAGATTCCTGCCATGTCCTCTATTTTGAGCGACAAGGCAGCCAATAATTCATTGCACACTTTTTTTAATTGTTCAACATTATAAAAAGCCCTGTCATGCTGCTTGATTCCGGTAAACCGCTCCAACTCCCAGAATCTTACCAAGTCGATTTCGTCACCATCTTTCTTGAACAAAGCCATGTTTTGGTCATGTTTTATGAACAAATGATTTAAGTGCGCCAACTCCCCCACCGCTACGTATAGAAATAAGTAGTACCCATCCTTCAATTCTATTTTTTCATCTCTCATCTCAACATTGACTCCTTGTATTCTATAATCTTCTCTTGAACTTTCACGTCAATCGCATTTCCTTTTTTCAAATAATAAAATCCTTCCCGATTCTCGATACCGTTACATTCATAAACATGATAGCGAAATTTATTGATTAAGGAAGGATTAATACCCATTTCTCCTTTCGCCATTCCGCTATTGTATACCATCAAAATATCATGTTCATTCCAGTATTCCCACGCTTCAGCTGCAATAGCTCTTTCTATGTTTCCATAGGCCTCTCTGTACTTCTCCTCCTTTAGGACACGATGTACAATATGCCCCAGCAATGGCCGTAATTCCGCCGGAAATTCGCCATTTTCATCGCTCTGAAAAGCAGACTCATCTAGTAAACCAATGCATTCTCGCACCAGAATCTGAATACATTTTTTACAGATGGTAGTTGTAAAGTCTTTCCAATCAAAACAATCTATGATGAGATTATCCTCAATGTACTGACAATACTTCTGCTCATCATAATAGATTTTTTCCAGATCGAATTTCACTCTCAGAAATGGAAATAGATCAAAAAATAATTCTTTATAGTTCCAATTATATATTTCATTTTTCTTATTATATTTTTGTGAAATTTCTTCCGTTTCGTAATAAGCTATATACTGTGAAACCGCTTCAAATAAAACATAACCTAAAAGCGTTAATTTTTCGGAAGCAAAATTAAACAATTCCATGTATGCGCATGCTTGTTGATAGGTAATATCAACTTCATATAAGGACATGGAGTATAGAATAAACCTCTCAGATTTTTTCACAATGAGCGCAGTTTTCTCCCTGATTTCTTCCTTCCATCCCAATTTCTGAATTGCCTCATTATGCATGAAATGCCGATAGAAAATCTGCCCAAATTTCATATAATTCACTCCCAGAAGCTTGGCCTTCCGATTCGGATTTTCTATTTCAAAAATCACTCCTTTAGAATGGTTTTTATGCTCTGTCTTGGCATATTCTGCTTCCGGCAATTCCACTAAATAATAATAACTACCAAGATTATGGAGTCGCAATTCACCATCGGTCTCCATCTCAACGGGAGTACAATAAATTCCACCCGCAAGACAGCCTCCGCTCGTTCGTATTGATTTGCTACTCAATATCTTATTGTATTTCTCTTTTGTTGTTGCATGAAATAAATAGAATATGTCATTCTGCATAAATTGATAGATAACGTTATATTGAACTTTATTGAAATCAGAGAATAAATCTACTGAATCGTCATGTGCTACTTCCCAGCTGATTTCTCCGTCAGAATCGTTCACCTTAATCTTCCCCTTTCAATAATTCCTTTATTTGGCCCATGTCAGTTACCATCAAAAACTTCTTACCCATGCATTTTTCATTTTTTTCTGCCCGGTCCGCAAACCATATGGGATGGATCCCTGCATTCGCTGCACCCATGACATCCGTCTCAAAAAAATTTCCCACGTGATAGATTCTGTCCACTGGAATTCCATCCGCATTGCAGACAAGCTGCTCAAACATCCTTTTGTCCGGTTTGTTATAACCAATGTTTTCAGAAAAAACATAATGCTTAAAATATCTATCGATCTCATGATAATCCAAAATATATTTCACAGATTTTCCATTAGTCATTCCCGTATCAGATACACATGCGATATCCGCGAACATTGACAAATATTGCAGTATGTCTCTGACTCCCGGAATCAAAGGTGGCGGAGCTTCGAAGATCGGTTTCTGAAGTGTATCTATCAGCCTCACTATCATATCGTTGTCAAAACGCACTTGTAAATTTTGGAATAAAACCGTGATCCGTTCTTCCAAACAGGTATATTTGTTTGCCTCCTGCGTTTTGTTCTGCGCAATCCTCTGTCTAATCAGCCCGTAAGCCGCCTTAATCTCATCGACAGAACGTTCGTATTCATGTTCGTTAAGAAAAGTGCCAATAATTTCCAGACGCTTTTTTTTATAAGAAATGTTCTCTACCAGAGTATCCCAAAAATCAAAACTTACTAAAAATCGATTCATATCATCTACCTTTTTATGACATCAATGATTGCTGCACTGGAAAAGTGCATTTTTTACCTTCGTTAAATCCCTATGATACACATGATACCCATCTACTACGTGTGTATAAGTCGTATGCTCAATCCCTAACGCAGATGCCACCTTGTTTGCCAAGGCACAATCAATGTGCATGTTCACTAACGTTTCCCCATATGCGTTATTCGCCCTCATGTGAGCAATTGTATGCAGCATATCATTCAGGATACGAAAACTCACATACATTTCAGCCGGATAATGATTCGTAATATCCTTGGGCAAAGACAAGATTGCCTGTTTTGAAAAGCGATTATTTTTTAATCTCATAATTACACTCTGCAGCTGCATGTTGCGCAAGAAATACTTGGTATAATAGTCGATGTTTTTTTGAACGAGCGTCTCATAATCATCCATAAATTCACTATAGTCATACGATACGACAAATTCATTATCTACTACTTTGATTGCATCTGCCGTGTAGTCAAATTGAAAAATTGAATTTGTTTCGTATAAGATCTGGGGATCGCCCCCAATCAAATAGTCCTCATTTAACAGAGAAAATAATGCATCATTATATGTTTTCTCAAATGTGCCATTTTCAAAATATAGCATACTACTGCCCTCTTCTTACGACCCCATTGGAAGTGATATCCCATTTAACTGCACAAAATTCTCAATTTTTGTCTTAATGTCTTCCATATTTGGATTTATGCCATTTCTAACCAAATTATCATGATATCGTTTCCAAAGAACTTTGTACTGCCCCGGAAGGATGTCACAATAGCTATCCAACAAATAAAACGAATACCGTAATTTGAATTTTTCAAAAAATCTACGTCTATTTACGCCTATCACAATTTTATCCATAATGTGGCAACTACCTAAATGAATAATTTCGTTTGAATAGTCGTTATCCTTTAATCCCCTAACCAGCTTGATCGGATAGCCTTTGCTGACTGCGCACATCTGATAATAATGGGTTGTATCTAAACCCACGTGGTTCTCCGACTCCTGAGGATAGACCTTCTTTAATTCCACTATTTCATCTTCCTCAAGTTTTCTATATTCCTCAAATGCGATCTTTTTTTCGTCCTCAGAAAAAGCGATGGGAATCATACTGATCCGCGGCAGCTCTTTCCATATTTTCCGGGCAATCTCAACATTGACAAATACAAGGTAGGTTGAAGTCAGAATACCCTCATACTGATAGAAATCATACTTTCTCTCCCAAACTGCATGGAGACATGTCTCAGGGGCGATGTTGCAAAGGTCTTTTATGATCTTTTCATCTTTAATGAAACAATCAATGTCCAGCCATCCAAAATTTTTCTCACTCGTCTCAATTACTAAATCCCAAATATAGAAATCAATATAAGCTCTTTCCAAATGACAAACCGCAATATTCAGATGCTTTGATGCGAACTCCTTTTCCTCCGCGGACAGGCCACCCGTAATCAAAACCATATTTGCAATATTCTTGTGAAACTCTACATTGCCCAACACATAATGAAGTAAATTCGTCGTGCAATACAGGAAAAAAATATTATTCTTATCTTCTAATTGACGATAGAACTCAGAAAAAATCGCTCTGTCTTTACACGATACACCCTTTTTCATGGTTCTCCTCCATACTTATACTTAAATAAATGCCGTTCCTTTGAGTATACTCCAGTAATTTTGGCACTAAATCCCGCAAATCTGTACTCAATTTGTTTAATGCCATTGTCTTGTCAAATTCCTCTTTGAATTGAGCATAGCATTTCGGGAGCTCATGAAAATACTTTATCAAAAGATAGTACGAATACCTCATGTTAAAACGATAAAAAATTCTCCTGGCGCTTTTGTCCATCTGATAGGTATGGATCATGTTACATCCTCCAAGATGAAGTGCCTCCTCTGAAAAATACTTTGCAAGCTGATCCAGCTCTCTTACTCTATTAATCCGAAATCCCTCAATCATTACAAGCATCTGATAGTAATGCGTTGTGTCAAATCCCTTTTGATTCTTTCCACATTTTGGAAAAGCAGCAATTAAAAATGCTTTCTCCTCCTCATCCAAAAAGCGGGGAACTTCATACCAACGGACTACGGTTTCATTGATATAAATTGGCGTCAGGTTTAACTTGGGATACTTGTTCATAATATTCTTTGCAATCTTAATGTTAATAAATTGAAGATATGTGTTGGCAAAGTAAGCATCTATACCATAATAATCATGCTTTCTCGCCCACACTGTATTGATTGCCGTTTGCTCATCGATCTTTACCAAATCTGAAAACAGGTCTGGACTTGAAACAAAACAATCCACATCCATCCAACCAAAATTGTTTTCGTTTACATTGAAAAGCATTTCCCAAATATGACCGTCATTATATCGCCTGCTTAAATGAATGGTAGGAATTTTCATCTTGCGATGAATCAGATCAATCTCCTCTTGTTCCAATCCCCCCGTAATTACCACTAAATTCACGTTATCTGGAACAAATTGGGTCGATTCCAACGCATAATGTAAAAGCTTGGTCGTAAAATACATGTAAATAATATTTTTCTTGTTTTCCAAGTTTTGGTAAGCCGATACAAACATTGAATAATCATTTTTCTCAATCGATAATTTCATCTTACTTTCATGCGTAATTCTTTACGTACACCTTTCCAGTTTGACTGATTCTTTATGCTAACGTTATCGCATAAATACGACTCTTCGCATTCTTTGGTAAAACGAGCGCTTCCATATCATAATCCCCGGATGGAAGTCGATATTTTTTTGCATATATTTTACCTCTATAGCGTTTTCCATCATCCAGAGACTTGCAATCCCCTTCCCAGGCCGTGATAAATCCATGTCTGGGATCATAAGACCAATCTGAAAATTCCACCATCATTTTTTGTTCAGAATCATCCGAATAGACAATCGTAAAGTCATCCACCTGATCTCCATATATCGCATATCCCAAAATCATGATATAGCGATACTTATTGGGAATTACTTTTATTTTTTGTTCATCGCAACAGATACAGTCATATTTCCCATAGATTTGGAAATCAAATTTCATGTCACCAACATTCCAAATCTGATTGACGGGAATCTCCTTATAAGTCACAATGTGCTTTTCGTCAAAATACAATTCTTTGTTTCTCTTATAGGGTTCCAGATCGACAAACACTTGCGGAAGGTTTTCTTGCATCAAGGCCATCTCCGCGCCTGTGTAGCACTGCTCATCCATCATTTCACGATAAAGAACCTTTTCCAATTCAATAGCTTTCCTCAAGTGTAAAACCAATGTTCCACGTATTTTTTCCATGTCTCTTTTCTGAATAAAAGCCTTTGCGATCAACGTAGGAACCAAACTCCATTCCTCTACAACTTCTTCCATTTTTTCAATAAAATGCAATACGATGGTTTCTCCGTTTGCAATCCGGCTCATAAACTCCAAGAATTGTATACGACCGCCGTACATTCTTTCAAAATACTTATATAACGTGGTATCCCAAACGTTTTCCTTTTCTTCAAAAAGGTCTATCATGGAGGTATTTTCTATGTGTACCAGCAAGATATCCATTTCCTGCAAATTCACATTCTTTAGGATCTGGTACTCGAACACGCATTTTTTTAGGTAATCCCCTCCGCCAATTTCATTTTTCGGATGATAATCCTCTGCATGATATACATAAAGACTGAAATAGCCTTTTTCAAATTCTTCAAAGCTAATGGATTCGTCATCTACTAAAGGCATCGTATCTGCACATTTGAAACCATCTTCCGTCTCCCCGGTGATCAAGTAAACATGCTCATGCTCATGATTCTTCCCATAGTTGTACATCCAAGGACAGTAAAACTCATCTCCCTTTACCAAAACCACATGATCTATCTCTAATTCGTCTCTAATGATTTGATATACCTTTTGGATATCTTGTTCGTCTTTCTTTTCGAGGGATAACCGATAGGTTCTTGTCATTACGTTACCAATGGAATCTTCTGAAAAACCTTCATTCGTGAAACGGAATTTCCAAGAATACATAAAAGCCCTATTATATTCCTTGCGCTCCCAGTTCACCAATGATGTAATAGAATTATCAAAGCAACTCATTCCAGATATTCTTATCGGAACAAAATCTTTTAAGGCTTTCATTACATGCTCCTTTATACTTGCGAAATTTTTTCCCGTATGTATCCATACATTCTGTTTAATTCGTAAAAATCTACCGTCCCATCCCCATTGTGGGCAACGGATTCAACCGTGAAATCTCCATCATAGTTCACTTCAGCCAAGAGTTCAAAAAAATGGTCAAAATCAATGGTTCCTTTCCCGATTGGAAGCGGAAAAAGATGTTCCCAATCTTTTATGCCACCTTTATAATCACATAAATGAACATGCTTGACGTTTTTTTTCCAAAAATGTCGGAACCCTTCCTGATATGTTTCTTCCATTTGCCCATGAAACGCAGCCATTTTAGTATCAAAGGTAAAACAAACTTCAGGAAACATCTTCTCTATCTCGATCATTCTTGAAATCGGATCCAGTTTACTGCAAATAACGTTTTCAATTGTAAGAAGCACCCCTGCCTCTTGTGATATGGAAATCAAGTGCGGCAACAGAGCTACTTGTCTTTCGAAGAAAAAATCCGACTCCCTTCCATTCCATAAATGCAGTATGAGCAATTTTGCATTTATCTCTGCCGCAATCTCACAATTGATACGAAACAGATCTAGCATTTTCACCGGGCATGAGGAAGGTTCTTTAAAAATATTTTGTATGAGATGTTTATCACAATGAAACGCGGGCACATTCCATTGTTCCGCTGCCACGATCTGAACCAACTCACGTTTAAGTTCATACCAATCATCGCGGAAAAGCATCTCTATTCCGTCATATTGAAGTTTTTCTCTGCATTGTCTCAAGAAATCAAGTCTTTTTGCACTCTGCTTTCCCATCAAAGAACCACTCGAACATAAAATTTGATGCATTGCTCCTTCTCCAGATTCTGCTTTGGAACATCCAATGAGTAATCTAACAAACCACAATTTCATTATCAAAAAGGGGAAATTTTTTCAATGATGTTCATCGTGTTCCAAATTCCATGGTTTAGAATGTTTTCTTTTGTCGTTTTTCAAGGAGACGGTTTCCTGTATGCCTTCCCTACCGGAATTCCTTACTCGAATAATCACCCTGCCCGATTCGACTCCTGCATAAATCATACCTGTCTAAATTTATCTATGTCTTTTGAAAATATTTCTTACTGTTTTATATATAAAATTACTTTATTAATGTCTTTATGAAAACTTTCTATTGTACATATTCATACTTCCTATAGTTCACATTTTTTGCATAATTCATATAACCGATTAAACCGCTGTCCCTTTCGTCTAAAAAAATGATTAGTTTATCATCCACATAGGTAATGCCATATTTAGTCTTTATTCTCGTTACAAATCCATCGTTTCCCAGCACAAAGCAACCACCCCATGAAGAAAATACAAACTTATATATTTGTGTATCGATATCTCTGGCGGCCACATAAAGATTATCGTTTAAATAAAAATATTCAATATCAAAAATGTGTACCCATTACATTTAGGGTTATAAATGTATACAGTTGCTTTTTACTTCCGCCCGTTTGCATCCTTGTAAACAGAATAAAAAAATGTTACCCTTTTAAGGACAGAAAATCCAAAAACAGTCAGTAAAATTGTTCAAAATGCATATGTATGATTGTTTTCTAAATAATATACAGCAAATGGCAATGGGGGATACAACTATGACTCAGAATTCAAGATTCAGCATCAGTTCATTCACGCTGCATGTGCTGGCTATGGGGCTGATGCTATGCGACCATGCATGGGCAATACTTTTCCCGGCCGCAGAATGGCTGACGTGTATCGGGCGAATAGCGTATCCGATTTTTGCGTTTATGATTGTAGAAGGATATACTCATACACATAATTTGCGCCTCTATATGCTGCGTATCCTATTGTGGGCTTGTTTGTCTGAAATACCATTCAACATTATGTATGGCGGCAGTGTATTTTATCCATTTCATCAAAATGTACTCTGGACATTTTTAGAGAGTTTATTGCTGATTATTTTGATTGAAAAATGCAGAAAGCGTTTCAGAAAAGCAATAGCAATGATACTGTTTGCAGGCATTACCTTTTTGGGATTTGTCCTTGGTTACGCAACCATGGTGGATTACTATGGCGTTGGCGTTTTAACTGTTTTGATATTCTATTTTTTCCGGGGACAAACCTGGAAAAAAAGGTTAATTCAGTTTATATGCCTGTATATTTTGAATGTAGAACTGTTAGGGGGATATTACTATACTTTTCAGATATTTGGGCATGAAATAGAATTTGTTCAACAGGGACTTGCTTTGATAGCATTGATTCCTATTTGGTTATATCAAGGGCGTCAAGGATTTCATAATAAAATATTTCAATATGCCTGTTACGCCTTTTACCCGGTCCATGTTACTATATTGATTTTTTTGCGGTATTGGCTGTTCAAATAAGCTGATAACACTGATCACAGAACATAAACATTTTAAGGCTGCCCGACTGAAAAGGCAGCCTCTAGTCAGTATAATTCCCTTACTGCGCCAACGTTTCCTCCTCCTGATACCGCTCCAATTCGGCCCGGATAATCAGTTTCATGGCGCTTTCCTCGCTCATCTCCTTTAAGCGCTCTCCCGCCACGGACTCCTGCGCAAAGTTGTTGAAAATATCTGTCTTCCCCTGCAGCACCTCCAGCATCCTTTCGTCAATGCTGTTCTCGGTCAGCAGCCTGTGCACCATGACTCTCTGTTTCTGTCCCATGCGGTAAGCTCTTGAGATTGCCTGCTCCTCCGTGGAGGGTTTCCACTGGGGTTCACAGAGGATCACCACGCTGGCCGCCTGCACATTGATACCGGTACCCCCGGCGATGATCTGACTCACCAGCACGCTGCCCGGCTCACTCTCCCCGAATTCGTCCAAAATCTCCTGCCGCTTTTTCCCTGAGATGCCGCCGCTGATGGGACCGTAGCACCTGTCCCCTAACAGCTGCATCACCGCCTGAATGGTATGCAGGAAAAAGGAAAAAACAATGACCCGTCTGCCGTTTTCCCTGGCTGTCTCACACAGTTCCAGCAGCCGTACCGCCTTGGAGGAGTCCTTGATGTCCTCCACATTCCAGGACACCTGGCGCACCGCCATGTAGTTGCCCTCCAGCAGCGACTGATAATAAGCCTCCTTCTCCCGACGGTTCATGGCGCACCACTCCTGCTTTTCCTCCTTTTCCGGCAGCTCCGTCAGCACATCCTCCCGGATGCGGCGAAGATACACCTCCCCGGCGGCCTCCCGGAAACTGTCGGCAGTGGAGAGGGCAGCTACTCTCTCCAGCTTTTTTGCCACCTTCTCATTTAACATGCTCACCAGAAATGTCATCTCCTCCACCCGGTTTTCCAGGGGAGTGCCTGTCAGAAACAGCACATATTCCGCCTCCTCCGCCAGGCGTCCCAGAGCCTTGGTTCTCTGGGCCTGCGGATTCTTTACATAGTGAGCCTCGTCCACCACCAGCAGATCAATTCGCTCCTGGCCCAGCTCCAGCCGGGTGATGGTCTCATAGGTGGTGATACCCACGCCTCCGTCCTGTTTCCACCGGTCGTACTCCTCCCCCCGGTCAAGTCCATGAATCTCCAAGGCCTGCTGGGTGCTGTGACCCGCCACCTCCCTGCCCCAGTTGACCATGACGCTCACCGGGCACACCACCAGGAAATGCGTTTTGCCCTGGGCTTTCAGGTGGGCCATACAGGCGATAGCTTGAATGGTCTTGCCCAGGCCCATCTCGTCCCCCAGCAGCACCCGCCGGTTCTGTATAATATATTTGACGCCGAAAAGCTGGTATTGTCTCAATGTGGAACGCATCAGGGACAGATCCAGGTCCAGCGTCTCAATGCTCTGCACATATTCCGAGGACAGGCCGCCAGAGTAGGCTTTCTCGTCCAGACTCTCCCCGGTGATTTCCTCCAGCTGTGCGTAAAAAGGAGCTGTGTTGCGTTCAAATGCCTGCTGCCCCAAAAGGGCCGTATCCTGCTCCAGCACCTGTCGGGTGCGGCCATAGAGTTTGGCCGCCTGGACAGCGTAGCCCCGCTGCACCAGAGTGTCCAGCTGGTGATAGGCGTCCAGCGCCTGCTGTTTCTGCTGGTTGTTCTTAAAGAGCCAGCCCACCGCCCCCTGCATCTGCCGCGCGCTCTTTATCTTTTCCTGCAGAGATTCATGGTACTTTTTCTGGATGCTGCCCGCCCGCTCCACGCCTTCCTGCAGCTGCGTCAGGACGTAGAGTCCTTGCAGGATGGCCGCCTGTCGGGGATTTTTCTGGGTGTCGTCCAGCCTGACCCGGGCCTTTTTCTCAGCCTCCTGATAATACAGCCGGGCGATCTTCATGATCTTGTCCGCACCTGCCTCTCCAATGCCGTTTATGTTTACCAGCCGCTGGCGTCCTGCGCACAACACCTGATAGATATTCTCCAGACGGGCATTTTTCAGCAGGGAGACCCGGATACCCTGTTTCTGACGGTTTAGGTCCTCCACACTGATGTTTTTCAGCAGTTCATAGACTGCCTCCTTTTTCTCCGCCCGGTACTCCTGTAAGATCTGCCGCCGACAATCCTCGGCCACATCCACCACATACTGATATTGCTTATCGGCCTGCTCCACAGTGGAGACTGCCACTTTCATACTGGCCTTGTCCGGCCTTGTGTATTTTTCCATTGTTTTCTCCTAGCTCGGATACTCTCTTGAACTCCTGCAGCCTTCTTTATACTCACTAACGATTAGATTTTCCTTTCCGCACAGTGCAATGTAGTTTGCCAAATGGCAAACTACTGTAGTTTATCTTTGATAAACTACATCTGCCCGATTATGCGACATGTGCTG
>JAAUZI010000084.1 GCA_014804645.1 Lachnospiraceae bacterium
CATAGTGAGGCCAGCAATTGTTCTGGGCACTGTCCGGAGCAGAGCTGTTTTAGGAGTTCCGCTCTCCGAGCAAATTCTGAAGTTTCAGTTTTGCTCGGTGATACGTCACTCTCGCCCAGTTTTCTGTTTTTCCACACACATTTCCGATTTGACGAAAAGACATCTCACCGAATATCCGCAGCTCAAACACTTTGCGGTAGGGCTCCTCCAATTCATTCAAAGCCAGATGAATTCGGCAGGATGCATCCTTGTCCTCCACTTCGCGCTCAATATTAACGCCGCTGTCGGCGTTCGTATCGGGCAATATTTCCGCACTTTTTGCCTGTCGGCGCATCTCGTCAAAAAACAGATTTTTGGCGATGGCGCAGAGCCATGTCACCTCGTCGGATTCCCGGCGAAAGGCGCTTTTTGCGGTAAACGCCCTGTAAAACGTCTCCTGCGTAATCTCTTCTGCTATGTACTGTCTTTTTGCAAGTGTCATGGCGTAGGAATAAACCCGCATGTAGTACGTTTCATACAGTTTTTCAAACGCTGCCTTCTCCACGCATCATCACCTCTTTTCTGTAACTTCATCGGTTAGACGGGCAAATTTCGATTATGTTACAAGATATTTTTTCTTTTCTGCTGACGCACATTGACTTTCGACAAATTCCTGTGTTAGAATGAGAGCCATAATTTTACGGAATCAAAATCAGAGGAGGTGTTACATGGCTTATATAAAAATGATTATTTTGGATTTGGACGGCACTCTGATTCGCAGCGATAAGTCCATATCGGAGCGAACACTTAAAGCATTACGCCAGTGTCAGGACAGGGGCATCATTGTTGTGATTGCCACTGCCCGTTTTTGGATTGGAGCGGAAAAATATATCCGGATGATTCATCCGGACTACGAGATTACCACTGATGGCACAATGATCCACCGGGGAGAAGATATGGTATACAGCTGTGGAATGGACCTCCGGACCACCCACCAACTGATCCGGATGATCCAGGCGGCAGACGCCAATGCGGAAATTACCGCCGCCGTGGACAAGAGAGTGTATTGGAACAGTCTACATATCGCAGAGTCCGAAAAACTGCACAAAGCAATTTATTGTGACTATCATAGTCCCCTGACAGAACCGGCATGTAAAATCGCCGCTTTCCTGCCGGACAGGGAAACCGCTGGGCACCTGGCTGATGCCTGCAAACTGAAACTGATTAGTTACCGGGATGAAAATTTTTATGCCTATATCTCACCCGACGCCGGAAAATTGCAGGCGATTCGGGCGTTGGCATCCTCTCTGCACATTTCCATGGAGCAGTTGGCGGCTTTCGGGGATGACGAAAATGACCTGGAAATGCTGAAAGCCTGCGGAAGAGGTATTGCCGTGGCCAATGGGCTGGAGTCAGTAAAGGCAGTCGCCGACGAAGTCTGCGAGAGCAATGACTCCGACGGCGTCGCCAAGTGGCTGGAAACCAATGTGCTTGGTCTATAAATCAATGTCCACAAAATTCTCCGGGTTTAAGAAAGGCACCACCAGCTCCACCACATCGCCCTGCTCGTTCATGCCCCAGAACCCGACGTACGCGCCGTCCCCCAGACCGCTTGCAGCCATAACCAGGGAATGCTGTGTATCCGGGATACTCCACTGAATGAAATCTCCGCCTTCCCGCTGTTTCTGGGGAAACGCCTCGTAACTCTTCTGGAAAAGCGCGGCAAAATAATCGTCATAATGATTCTTGTCGGGGTTGTCCTTATGCCATTTTTGCAGAAAGTCCCCGTACTCCCTGGCGATAACTCTGTCCGTGATACAGGCCATTCCTGCGTCCACGCCCATGAGGCCGAACCCCTCGCCTTCAGCCGGTTCGTGGCGCACTGCCTCCCCAGGCATAAGTACCAGCCTTATGGCTGCAATGCGAAGTCCTACCACGGCAATCGGGGAGTGGAAAATGGAGATCTCTATAGGATAGCTGCCCACGGGAATCCGCCTCTTCAAATGTGCCTCATACCGCTCGTTTCCCAGATAGGTCAACGGGTCTGCCAGGACTACCTCCCCGCTGGGAAAAAACACCTCCCCCACCCTGTGGATCTCTATATTATCTGACTCGTGAAGATATCTCTTAAATACCTCCGGTGCATGATTTGACTCCGTCATAAAAGCATGGTGCTTTTTCAACACGACATCAAAAGGGTTGGGAACCGGCTGGCGAATCTCCCGTCCTGTCCTGGTATCCACAAAGTATTTGCCACTGGCATCCTCCCGAAATTCCAGATCGGTTCCCACGGGCATGAAAAATACGTTGACCACCGCCTCCTCTATATTGGCGAGGGTATTAAAATCCACCACAGCCATGTTGCTGGCGTCATTTACATACTCCTGAGTGTCCGTGTCCCCAAAAGCAACCCAGCCGTTTCCCAAATCGCCATTTTGCCGAAAAAACCATTTCAGCTTTGACTTTCCCTCCAAAATGGATTTGCTGACAATAGTCCCTCCCGCGCCCGGGATATATTCCCGCGGTTTCTGCTGTGTTTGCGGTTCCTGCTGTTCCTGTTTCTGCTCCTTCTTACGCTGTTTAAAAAGTCCCATATGTACCTCCGCCGGAAATATTTTTTCTCCTCCATCATACTCTCTCTGGCGCAGGAAATCAATGGCTTACACCGAAATCACGACCCGCTGGACTTGTAATGTCTTACTCCGAACCGCCACAGCCCATAGCAGGGCAGCAGAAACACCACCGCCAGAAGGGGCAGGAAAATGTATACCGGGCTGGTGACACGTCCCAGAATGTACTGCAGGGGATAGTATTGAACCAGGGCATAGGGCACAAACACCGTGGCAAACTGCAGTATTCGCTTTCCATATATATCCAGCGGGTATTTGCCATACTCTCTGGCGCCGTCCGTCAGCACATTCATAAATTCCAGGCCATCCAGCGTGAAAAAACACAGTGCCGCATAGATCAAAAACAGTCCGGCAAATATCGCCATGCCTCCTATCAGCATAAATATGACCGTCCACACCTTCCCCGCAGTCCAGGATACCTCCACTGTGCAGAATGCATAGATCAGCACGACAATGGCCTGAAACATCCTGCCCAGCCGGGTCAGCTCAAACCTGCTGCCCAGCACCTGCAAGATCTCTCCCTGTGGACGCACCAGCACCCGGTCGAACTCACCGTTTTTGACGATACCCGAGAAAGTGTCAAACCCTCTGGCCCACATCTCCGCCAGAGAGAATTCCATCAGCACGATAGCATAACAGAGCAACACCTCGCTATAGCTGTATCCCTTAACCTGATGAAATCTCTGAAACAAAAAATAGATTCCCAGAAACACATTAAAGGATACCAGAAACTGTCCCAGAGTGGTCAGCAGAAAAGATACCTTGTACTGCATCATCCCCCGCACCACAATAGATACATAATGTCTGTATAATTTCAGCTTTTGACGCATACTATCCTCCTTGTACCAATACTTTTTTCTCCGCCCTCCGGCACAGACACCATCCTGCTCCCACCAGCACTGCCAGCCAGAATATCTGCAGGCAGACAGCCCGCAGCATCTCCTCATCCGTCATGCTGCCGCTATATATCCGCAAAGGTACATTCTGCATGGCGGCAAAGGGCAGCAGTTCCATGATATACCGCAGTTTCTCCGGAAAAAAGGGCAACGGAATGACCGCCCCGGCAAAAAACTCCACCGAAGAGACAAAAAATATCCTGACTCCGTCCGGGGATAAAGTGTAAAAAGTTGTGATATAAACAAGCATAGTAAACGCCACGATTACCAACAACCCCACCAACAGTGTCAACAGAAACAGGCCCCCATGACGCCAGCTTGCAGGCAGCCGCAGTCCGTATGGCGCAGGCAGTAGTGCCGCCACCGCCAGAATGGGCACACAGCGCAGCAGCGCCTTGGAGGTACGGTTTGCCACCGATCTTGAGAACCACATTTGATAGATATTAATTGGTCGGCACAGCTCATAGGCTATGTTGCCATTTCTGATAGCCTCAAAGATCTCCCCCTCTATGATCCAGGCTCCAAACACTGCTAAAAAAGCCTGCTGCAGCCAGATATAAGTCACCACCGCCTCAAAGCTCATGGGAAAGGCCGCCGCATCCGCCTCATAAAATGCCCGGTATACCAATATCTCCATGGCTCCCCAGAAAAACTGGGTCACAATCCCCGCCGCTGCCGCCGTTCGGTACTGCAGTCCCATGGAGAACCGCAATCTAAAAAAGCAAATGTATTTTTTCATATCTCATAGCTGCGATACAGCTCCGCCACCTCCTCGTCAATGGTCTCTCCGCCCCGCCGGATATCCTCCAACGTGCCGTCCAACAGAATCCGGCCCTTGCCAATCAGAATAATCCGCTTGGTCAGCGCCTCAATATCCTGCATGTCGTGGGTGGTCAAAATCACTGTAGTGCCGTGGACTTCATTCTGCTTTTTGATAAAATCCCGCACAGCCAACTTAGATACGGCATCCAGCCCGATGGTAGGCTCGTCCAAAAACAGTATTCGAGGACTGTGCAGCAGAGAACCCGCAATCTCACAGCGCATACGCTGTCCCAGAGACAGCTGTCTGGCGGGAGTGCGCAACAGCTCTCCCAGATTCAATAATTCCGTCAATTCATCGAGATTGGATCGATAGACCTGATCCGGAATGGTATAGATATCCTTCAGGAGCTCATAGGAATCTATGACCGGAACATCCCACCACAGCTGAGAGCGCTGTCCGAATACCACGCCGATCTGGCGCACATGTTCGATTCGGTTCTTCCATGGCACCCTGCCGTCAATGAGGCAGCTGCCGCTGTCGGGTGTCAATATTCCGCTGAGAATTTTGATTGTGGAGCTTTTCCCCGCTCCGTTGGGTCCGATATAGCCCACCATCTCTCCGTCCGAGATCGTAAAGCTCACATCTCTGAGGGCATGAATCTCCTCATACTCTCTGTGAAACAGGGCTTTTACAGCCTCGTGAAAGCCTCCGTTTCTCTTTGCAATCCTGTACGACTTGCACACGTTTTCCATCGTAATCATCGTTGCTTCCTCCTGGTAGTTATGTCTGAACATCTTTCCAAGTAGTCTGTCTCCATCGTACTATGCCGATAGATACTATTTAGTTTTTCCTATGCCAGTGCCTATACTGGCGCAGGGAATTTTATAATAGCAAAAATGCGTTTGCTTGTCAATCCCCATTTCCCTTGAGTTTCCGCAGTTTTCCCAGTCCAGGTGTCTATTGGCGGCCTTAGTTATCCATAACTTTCAAAAATTCCTGAAAATATAAGGAATCCTTGCCTGTTTTGTAGTAGAATTAAGGTGTCAAATCAAAATGCCACTAAACAAAAACAGGAGGACTCCTTATGACCTATTCTACTACAAATACTTATTCTTTGAAAAGAGAAATTTTATCTTTTTCCAATAAAATTTCTTTTAAACTGTCTAAGCCAGAAAGAAAATTCAACGCTGACATGACTTATGGCATACTCGCTGCACAAAGCTGTCTCCTGACCGATATCGTTGACCAGCTGCACGAAAACTCCAAAAAGACCAACTCTGTGGAACGACTCACCAGACACTTAAGCAACGGAATCCCCGTCAGGGCTTTGCACTCCTATCTGTCCCTTGTTCGCAAGTGGGCCCCCG
>JAAUZI010000085.1 GCA_014804645.1 Lachnospiraceae bacterium
GCTCTTCCGTGTCTGCAAGGACCACCTGCGGGATTCCGCCGTATGACACATATGCATTCCACCCGTCATACTTATTCCCATCATATACGGACATGAACTCTGAAAAACTCAGCGGATACATATGAATCTCGTCGCCCCTGCCGCCAAATTCCGTAGCAATGTCCCTTGACAGGAACTTTGCATTACTGCCGGATACATATACGTCACAGTTCTTCTTATCCGCAAGCCCGTTCAGTACACTGACAAATTCTCCAAGCATCTGAACCTCATCCAGCAGGATATAATATTTTCCATCATCCCTAAGCTGCTCTTTTATCCACGGATAAAACACCTTGGGGTCACGGTATTCTATATTGTCAAACAAATCAAATGCCATTTCTATAATATGGTCAGATGCCACTCCATCCGCAAGCAAAGCATTTTTGAACAATATACGCAGCAAATATGACTTTCCACATCTCCGGATGCCAGTCACAATTTTTATCAAACCATTATTTTTACGATTTATCATCTGTTTCAAATAATAATCTCGCTTAATCTCTACCTCCATCACTCGACCCCTTTCTAGAAGATATTTCGGTTAGTTTTTACCTGATTTTCTTATATTATACCAAATATATCTCGATTTTCAAGCTTTAAAAGATATTTGGGTTAGTTTTTCTGCCTTTTTCTTTTAGACAGGAATAAAAACAGCCGGAGGCAACATGACCTCCGACCTATTGACTCTATGACAATACCTATTTGCAATCGTTAGGGAATGCGCGAATTCCTTCTGACACGGTGTTGCGGCCCTTACGCAAGACGCCGCCTATCTTATGTCGGAACCGCCCAATATGTCCATTTTACCGCCGGTTTGTAACCGATTTTTTTATAGAACTCATTTTCCCCGCCGGTCATATGTGTCGCACCCAATTTCTTTGTTCTGCGATATAGCTCTGACAATGCGGCTGATGCCAGCCCTCTGTTCCTGTATTCCGGGATCGTACAAAGAGGCTCCATGTAAGCCAGCTTATTTTCCGGTGTCCACCACATTCCTGCATAGCAGACATACTCCCCCTCTTCATCGGCGATTGCGACCGCCAGTTCACTTGTCGCATGTGGAGCCACCTGCAGCAGATAACCGGCCTGCTCGTATTGATGATCCCATGGTCCTTCGCTTTGTTCATGGTCAAATCCTTTCCAGCAGCACTTATTTCCTTTGTCAATATCAAATTCCTCCGGGTTCACAAAATGAAATCCTTCCGGCAATGGATAATCCAGCGCCTCCTCAAAATCAAACTGCATATCCGTTGTCTGCCAGACCTGACAATACCCCTGCTGCATTGCAGCCTTCATCAACGCTTCCTGCCCGCCAAAAAGGACCAATTGTCTTTTTCCTTCTTTAATTGGCATATGCCTATCTGCATATGCAATCATCTCCGACGCCAGTTCCTCGTATCCCGGCTTTAAACTAAAATAAATGTCTGTCATAGGCGATTCGTAAAAACAAAACGCAACTATTTTACCGTTATCTTCCCAAATCCGATTTTTGAAAGAATATGTTATATCCATCCAATATGCAAACGAAGAGAAAGCATACTCAAAAAACGGAGCTGGCACACCATTTCTCCAATCCCTTTCATAGATATCCAGCATAAATTGGTATATCTTTCCACAGTCTGCCAGCACACTAAATTGTCTCGTTGTTATACTTTTCACTTTTTCCCCACCTCCGATTCATTTTACAGAACTCATAAATGCCTATTCCGGTTGCCAATGACAGATTCAGCGAATCAATAGAATGTGTATGTGGAATCACCACGCTCTTGCCCACATTCAAATAACTTGCATCCAGGCCGCTCGCCTCATTTCCAAAGATCAGTGCAAACGGTTTATCCTCCGAATGTTCAAATGTTCCAAGCTGATACTCGCCATTTAACATAAAGGGATAATTCTCCCTCTCGCCGCCATATTCCTGATAATATTGATTAAAACATGGAAAGTATTCAAAATTCATTTTGAACACCGCGCCCATTGACGCTCTGACTGCCCTGGGATGAAAAATATCAGCTGACGGTTCGATCAGCGCCAAATTGGTGATGCCAAATCCCACACAGCATCTAATAATCGTACCCAAGTTACCCATATCGCCCGGATTCACCAATACAACATGGTTCGCATTATGCTCTAGCCTGCAATGATATTTTTTGAAAACACCGATCACAATGCAGTTTTCCTTATCACGCAGTTTTTCCATGTGCCTGTCGTTATATACTATTTTTATTCCGGCCTTTCCACACTCCTGCTCCATTTTATTCTGAATCTCTGCTTTCGCATCCGAATGCATTAAAATCATTTCTACCATTTCCGGCCTGGTCTGCAGCAGTTCAAATGTCGGAAAGGAACCCAAACAATATGAATAAGCATCTTTTTTTCTGTATCTCTTTATCTCGTTTACAGTCATCGCCTGTCACCCAGATAAACTATATATTACAAAACCGAATATTTCTAGTCTTCAAAATGACTATAACCATTTGTGCATATAATTCTGCGCATACAAAAATCTCCCAGAATTATCGTAAAAATTCCGGGAGACCAGTCCTGTATTACTTTTTCTGATAGATTATTTTTTTAATTGTACTGTCGGATAGTCCAAATTTCTCGGCCAGTTCCTCTACCAACATCCCACCATAAAACAATTCTTTGATCCGACTGTTCCTCTCCGAATAAAACCTTTTCGAGCCGCTGACTGCCCCCCACTCCTGTTTTGACTCGGACTTTGGGATATATAAGAGCTCTCCTTCAATATAACATTGAATTTCCTGTAATAATCCGGAAGGTAAAATTTCTGCTGCATTCATGTACTTCATCTTTTCCACTCCTTATTTATTCTATGATAAACAAGTTGCAGAAACAGCAGATTATATAGCTTTAACCGCCCATACAGATTTCTATATAACTGCTATTCTGCATGGGCACCAGGGCCTTTTGTATGGTTAAATCCACTTCTCTCTGTCATTATAAGTATCACCTCTTTCTATACATAACAAATTTTACACTATAAACAGCTTATGCGCCAGTGGAAAAAATAACTATAGCTGTTTTAGTTTTTTGCCTGACACAATATGGAAAATAGGGCATTCCTTATCATTTTTTTGTTTATTGTACTGGTATACAAGAGAATAGCCTCTCTGCACTATATTGAATTCGGCATTCAATAAATCTATACTATGCAAAATGCCGCTGAAATACGTATATTTATCTTCCTCGTTCCCTTCCATTTGGGATGATGAAATTGGCTTAATCACAAAATGGACCTCCCAATTAGGGTTAGGATGCTCCAGAACACAAATGTCCTTATCACTATAAAAGACACTCTCCGCTTCCTCCTGGACAGAGTATTCATTCACAATATCATGATTAGTAAACATATGAAAATGTACCTGTTGAACCTCCTGCCTTTTTCCTCCGTTGGCAACAATCACGAATGAGTCACTATACTCGGGATGCATCTCACATATGTCCTTCGCAGCCTCCCAGATCTTCACAAAATACTTGCTAAAGCTATCCAACGCCATTTGCTGTAAATTCTTAACTGCTCTTTTAGGCGAAATAATAATATGATTTTCATAGGAGGGGTGAGGATGATGGAACGCAATTATTTCCTTGCTATTATATATTTTCTTCACGGGAATAGCCCAACTACAGTGTTGAAATGCACTTCCTACAATTTTACCCATAAAAGGACCCTTTGCAATTTTGAACAGTAACTTCTTAAGCATCTTGTCAATCCTCCACAGATACACACGCAATATCCAAGCTCAGCTGATTCAACTTTAAAAATAGTTAGTTAATCTTTTTCTATAGTATACTCTAAAAGCTCTGCATTTTCCACTTTTTTCTACATATACGAAAGATTCCTTTTTACTCAAAAAAGAATTGCGAAACTCCCCTATAAAAACAGTGAGCCTCGCAATCCCCTATTTGATCTTCAATAAAATTTGTAGTACGAACCCATCACCCATTTACCTTCACAAACCCCACACTCTCTCCCGGCACATGCAGCATTCCCCCTTCGCTCCATACCGGCTTACCCAGTGTATAGATCGTCTCCTTCAACTGATGCGGGCAAGTACACACAGCGTCCTTCTCAGAGGGATTAATCGCCACCAGTATTTTCTCGCTCTCGCTGGTGCGCAGATACACCAACGGATATTTTTCTGGCTCACAATACACGAACTGGATTGCCCCGAATGCGCACAGGGCCGGAAACTCCCTGCGAATCTTGCACAGTTTCTGTATTTCATTCCAGAGTGATCCCGCGTCAGCCATCCGTCCGGAGACCACAGGGGCGTCCTCCGATGAATCCTGTCGTGTATAAAGCTTATCCGACGCTGCCTGAGAGAAACCATAATTTTTTTCGTCGTTCCACTGCATCGGCGTTCTGGCGCCTGTGCGGTCGTAGCCCCCCTCGACGGACGGAAGATTCAAATGCCGCATTCCTATCTCGTCCCCATAGTACAGGAACGGCGCGCCGGGCATGGACAACAGGAACGCAAACACCAGTTTCAGCTCTTCCTCATCCAAATATTTGCGGATACGCTCCATATCATGATTGCCGGACGGAATACAAATCAGCCCTTTCCCGTTTGTCAGGGCATAATTTTTGAGATAGGTCTCCACAAACGAAAAAGCGTTCCCCTTCCCTTCACGGCTAAAATATGGATGCTCGCAGCGAAACAGATCCATGTAATGAGAGGGTCCATAATGGAGCAGAAAATCCATGTGGAATCCCGCCATCAGGGATTTGTCCGGCTCTCCCCACTCAGAGATCAATACCGCCTCCGGATATGCGGTATCCAGGAAATTGCGCACGTCCTGCCACAATTTTATCGTCTCCTCACTTCCGTAATCGTTCTTCACCAAAGAACCCGCCATATCCACGCGGAATCCATCGCAGCCCTTAGAGAGCCAGAAAACCATGACATCCTTCATTGCCTGGCGGGTCGCCAGAGCCTCCGGAGAGTCTACCGCGCTCTGCCACGGCTCGCTGGGATTGGCAAAACCATAATTCAGCGCCGGCTGATTGGAGAAAAAATTGACGGCAACGCTGCCGTTTCTCGGATACAATCCGCGCAGCGAACCGGATATCCCTTCATAGTCCGCCGCATCTTTCCAAACCGAGTCTGTCCAGATGTATCTGCCCCAGTATTCATTTGGCTCGTCTTTGCACGACTCCCGAAACCAGGGATGCTCCGTGGAAGTATGTCCCGGCACCAGATCAAGGATAACATGCATGTCGCGGATATGGGCCTCCTGAAACAGACGTATCAGATCTTCGTTCGTCCCATAGCGCGGCGCCACCTGACAATAATCCGCCACATCATATCCCGCATCTCCGAACGGCGACAGATAACAGGGATTCAGCCAGAGTGCATTGCATCCCAAATCGCGGATATAGTCTAGTTTTTCGATAATGCCGGGAATATCACCTATGCCGTCTCCGTTGCTGTCATTAAAGCTCTGTGGGTAGATTTCATAAAAAATACTCTGCTCCAACCAGTGTGTCATATCTTGATTCCTCCCTTTCTCTTTTATAGGTTTTTCTATATCATCTAAATTGAATTATATCCCATAAAACACTATAAAAGTTGCAAAATATCCATACATAATGTTAAAATATCCATATCAGGATATTTGACAGGGAGGGGACTAGCGTATGCGGCAGAGCTTACAGGAGACAAGAGCACAGGGAACATTGATGCGCCCCTTGAAGATTTATCTGATGCAGGAGCCAAACGGAAAAATTGATGTTCCGTACCACTGGCAGGAAAGCACAGAAATTATATGGATACAGACAGGGGAATTAAATCTGAAGATTCAGGAAAAAAGCTTTGTCGGAAGAGCAGGAGACATTATTTATATCAACCCCAGAGAGTTACACGGAATGCAGTCACAAACACCGGACTGCACCTATCTGGCCTTTATCTTTCCGCTCTCATGGCTGCAATTCACACAGCCGGACGAGGTGGCGGAAAGGTATCTAAGCCCCTTGGCGGAAGGAAACGCACAGGTAACAACGCAGCTGCCCTCCTCCGTTGCCAGACAGACAGGTATTGCCTTTCAGGAAATATATGACCATTATTGCAGCAGCGACGGCAACTGGCTTATTATCAAGGCTAATCTTATCGGTTTCTATGCCCGTCTGTATCAAAACAATCTGGTGACCTATGGACAACAGGACAATTCCGCTCAGATGCGCCTGCTGCTTGAGATCACGCGCTACATACAGACGCACTGTGCGGAAAAGCTTTCTCTGAACGAATTGGGCCGGGTATTCCATATGTCCCCCAAATATTTCAGCGTCTTTTTCCAGAAACATTTTTCCAGAAACTTTACGGAGTATCTGACCGCCATTCGCATAGAGCGCGCAAAAAAGCTGCTGGTCGAATCCGATGCGGATATGGAACTGATATCACAGCAGGCGGGATTCTCCTCCAGCAGCTATTTTATTCGGATGTTTCGGAAGGCCCTCGATTTGACTCCCGGACAATATCGCAAAAAGTTCAGGCTTTGATTACCTGAAAGTTTTTCCACTTCCCTGTCTTTTCCCTCCAGATAAAGAGGGCAGCCCGGAGCACCCAATCGCACACCATGGCCAGGGCAATGCCGATGACGCCCATCTGCAGGACGATCCCCAGGAGCCAGGACAGGAATAATCGCACGGCAATCGTGGAAATAACAGAGACATGCATGGTAAATTTCACATCCCCCGCCGCGCGAAGTCCATTGCTGAGCGCGCCGGAAAAGGGATACGCCGCCGCGTTAAAAACGTTGTGAATCAGCACCAGCCAAATGACAAGCCGCTTGGTTTCCGGCGACAGCGAATAGAACCGCAGGAACATCGGCGTCAGAAGGAATATCAAAAGATTCCATGCCGTGGATATCAGGAGCGTTATCTTCGTGAGTTTCCTGAAATAGTATTCCGCATCCTCGGTACTTCCGTTTCCCATGCACTGACCGATGACAGTGATAAATACCGGGCCCATGGCGACGCCCGCCAGGGCGGCCAAAGACCAGATGCTTTGTGCCACGCCGTTGGCGGCAATCTGATATGTGCCAAACAATGCCACAATACTGCTGAGCGCTACTTTCACCAGTTGGAAGATGCCGTTTTCCACACCATTGGGTATCGCGACATTCAAAATACTTTTCATCAGACCGGCCTTCCGGCAAAATATCCACTGAACCCTATACACCACTTCATTCTTTTTCCGAAAACAGAGAACCGTGATAATCACTGCCGAAAAAACGCGGGCAATAAAGGACGGCCATGCTACCCCGGCCACCCCTGCATTCAATACGAATACACCGATCACATTGCCAATGACATTGATTGCGTTGGAAACCACCGATATATACATGGTCACGTTTGTCTTTCCCAGGCTGCGGTAAACGGCCGCACCGGCATTGTAGACGGCAAGCGCCGGATAGGAATAGGCCGAAATTTTCAGGTATATGACGCAGGCCTCCATGACTGACCCTTCCACTTTCCCGAACAGCAGACGCAGCATTGTCTTATTCCCAATCAGCACCGTCCCCGCAATCAAAACGGAGAAAAGGGTGGAGAACAGCAGGAGCTGACTGGCCGCTTCGCCCGCATGCTCCCTCTCCTGCCTGCCGACATACTGGCTGATGACAACAGCTCCGCCCGAGGCCAGCGCCGTAAACAGATAGATAAATATAGTATTAAACTGATTGACCAGCGAAACCCCTGAGACAGCCGCCTCCCCCGCATAACTGATGACCAGCGTATCCGCAAGTCCGACAAACATCACCAGGAGCTGTTCCAAAAGGAGAGGAACAATCATTTTTTTCAGTTTTTGATTGGAAAAAATTTCATTCTCCTTCATTATGCCCTTCCTACTCAATAAGGCCAAGACTGTCTATCCACTCCATAACCGTTTCCTGAGAATCACTGCCGCGTAAACGCTGACCGGAAAGCCACTCGGCGCCACTCGTAAGCTGTTCCAGATTGGCTGCGCTCGAACCTATGCCGCTGCTGCCGGAGGTGCAGAAAGGCACGATTGTTTTTCCGGAAAAATCATAGCTTTCCACGAAGGTGCTGACGATTCTCGGCGCGTCTCCCCACCAAATGGGGTAGCCGATAAACACAATATCATACTGCTCCATATTCTCCACCGAGCCGGAAATCGCCGGACGGGAGCTGGGATCGTTCATTTCAAAGGTGGAACGACTGTTGTTATCATTGTAATTGAGGTCCGCATCCGTGTACGGCTCTTCAGGAATAATTTCATAAATATCGGCGTTCAGACCGTTCGCAATGTGCTCTGCTACGCCCTTTGTCGTGTTGGTGGCGGAAAAATAGGCCACCAATACTCTGTTCTCCTGTGTCTCGGAAACTTCTGTATCTTCCTCATCCTCCGCACTGCTATTATCCATTGGCACAGTGTCATCTGCGACGGTTTCCGCAGGATTTTCTTCTGCAGAACTTTCTTCTGCAGTATTCTCTTCCGCGGAAGACTGTTCTACTCGGTTTCCTTCTTCGGAAGACTGTTCTGCCTGGTTCGCTGCATTTCCACAGGCGGCAAGGCCCAAGATCATAAGCAAAGAGAGTGCGATTGCAATTGTTTTTTTCATAGTGATTACCTCCCAAAAATATAAGTGCAGTATGGAGTACTACGCCCCCTCCTGCACTTACATTATACTTACGCTTTTGTAATATATCAAATACCTGGTTTTTATGTCTCATTCATGCCTAAAAAGCATTTTGCGAACTCGATAAATTTTGTCGTAGCCAAGCTGAACGGCTGCCCGCGTTTCCACGCCAAAACGCTCGTCGCCCTAAGCTCCGGATACAGGGGCCGATAAGCTATCTTGGAGGAATCCCAAAAGGGCACTGCCCCCTCAATAACCAACGAATACGCCAACCCCTGATTTACCATCACTGCGCCGTTGGTACTCAGGTTGCTGGTAAACAGCACATTCAGATTTTTGTAATGGTCGCCGAACCAACTGGCCAGCTCGCTCTGCACCTGCATACGTCTCGGAAGAATCAATGGCAATTCCAGCAAATCACTTGCCGTGATAAATTCTTTTTCCGCCAGAGGGTCATTCGGCGGCATCAGAACTACCCACCTCTCCTTCCTGCTCATGCGGATAAAATCATATTTCTCCATGTCTATCGGTTCCAGGAGCAGGCCGAGATCGAGAAGTCCCTTATCCATCTGCTCCTTCACCAGGTCCGCAGTCGCTGTAAAAATATCAAAGGTAATGCGGGGATATTTCCTGTGAAAATTCCCGAACAGCTCGGACAGCAACTGTACGGAGGCAATTTCTCCGCAGCCGATGGAAATCTTACCCTCCACCTGATCCTCCTGCTCAACCAGTTCCTGCTCCGCCTTATCCACAAGCTGCAGGATCTCTTCCGCACGACGGCGTAGCAGAATGCCCTCGTTGGTCAATCTAATTTTGCGGCTCCCCCGGTCAAACAGTTTTACGCCGATCTCTTCTTCCATCTGCGCAAGCTGGCGGGAGAGCGTCGGCTGTGTGATATGTAAAACCTCCGCGGCCTTTGTAATGCTTTCCTCTCTGACCACGGTCAAAAAGTAACGAAGAACTCTGATTTCCATATATACCCTTTCGACCCTGTCTATGCTTTATTCGTCACAGCGCCTTCTTCTTCCACCGTCCCAGCCGATAGAACACAAAAGTAATCAGCGCGCCCAACACCCAGCTGACCAGCACAGAAATCCACAGACTCTCATAGCGCCCCTGAGGCAGCTCCGGCGTCTTGGTCAGATATACCAGACCGTAGGCCAACGGAACGCGCACCACCACCGTGGTCATAAGTGATATCCACATGGGCGTCAGGGTGTCTCCAGCGCCGCGCATGACGCCGGACAAGCTCTGGGTCACAGCCATGGCGATATAGCCCACCGCCAGAATCTTCATCATATCTGCGCTGAGCACAGCCAACTCACGGGTGTTCGTAAATATTCCCATCAGATATGGCCCAAACAGCAGAATCAGGGCCGTGATAGCTGCGGAGGTGCCGACGGCAATCAGCGTTCCCTGCTTGGCCCCCTGTTTCACACGGTCATACTGCTTTGCGCCCACATTCTGTCCCGCATAGGTGGTCATGGCCGTACCAAAGGAAAAATTCGGCATCATGGCGAACCCGTCCACCCTCATGATAATGACGTTGGCCGCAATAATCATCTCCCCGAAACTGTTGGTCAGCGACTGCACCACCACCATTGCCAGAGAAAAGATTGCCTGCGTAAGCCCGGAGGGCAGACCCAGTCGTATCACGGTCAGGATATTTTTTCCGTCCGGCTTGAGATATTGAGCCTTCAGGTCGAAAAGCTCCGTCATTTTCCGCAGTTTCAGCATACAGAGTACCGCGGATACCAACTGGGCTATGACGGTGGCTAAAGCCACTCCCGCCACCCCCATGCCAAGTCCGGCCACAAACCATATATCCAGTCCAATGTTAAGTACCGTGGCAACCAACAGGTAAATCAGCGCAGACAAGGAATCCCCCAGTCCCCGCAGAATGCCGCAGAGAATGTTGTAGTAAGCCAAACCTGCCACCCCCCACAGCAGAATCAACAGATAGGAGGTACACCAGTCAATGATGCTGTCGGGGGTCTTCAACAGTACCAGCAGCGGTCGTATCGCCACAGTGCCCACTATCATCAGCAGGGCAGAGGCGGCACCCGTCAACGTGATGGAGCTGCCGATGGTTTTGGACAGATTTTCCCTGTCACGGGAACCATAATACTGGGACACCATGATACCCGCTCCCATGGAGATACCCACGAACAGCACCAGCAGGAGATTAAAAATGGGACTGGCGCTGCCCACTGCCGCCAGAGCATTGTCACCCACATATTTTCCCACCACAATACTGTCCACCGTATTGTACAACTGCTGGGCCACATTGCCAATCAACATGGGAACCGTAAACGCCACTATCTTTTCCCAGGGTTTTCCCTCGGTCATATCCACCTGTCCGAACAGGCGAGTCACTTTTTCTAACATACGCTGTCACCTTTTTCAAAATGTAGTATTTCTATTGTAGTAGCTTTTCTACAAAAACACAAGTCCCTAATTGCTATATGTTCACTCCAAGGCTTTGCAGCTCCCCCACCGCCTGTTCTCTGTCGCGAAATACGATTCCCGCCATGCCCTGCCGGACCGCCTCCTCAACATTTTTGGGCGTGTCGTCCAGAAAGACGCACTCACTGGCCTTAAGTCCATAGCGCTCCAGCAACAGCCGGTAAATAGCCGGGTCAGGCTTGATAAGTCTCTCCTGATAGGAGAGAATGCCTCCGTCCATCAGCGGCAAAAAGTCCAGCACATGGGAGCATTCCACATGGGCCTTCCGGGCAAAGTTGGACAGGTAATACAGACCATAGTTCCTGTCCTTCAGCTCCCGCAGCCAGGGGACTGCATAGTCATAGCGTACCAACATATCATGGATATTGCCCAGAACTTGCCGCATTTCCCTCTCTATGCCGGGATCGTTTGCAATAAAGCCGCTCAGCAGCTTTTCTTCGTCCTCCTCTCCCCTGTCAAACTCCCCCCACAGTGGACTGAGTACCGTGGCTCTGGCCAGACGTTCCGTCACCTCCGGTCCGTAGTGAAAACTCTCGTAATATTCACGCCAGTTCCAGCCCGCCAGCACATTACCTATATCAAACACAATATTTTTAATCATACTTACCTCTTTCCCCTTTTCTTTTTACAATTCCGAGACCGCCACACCGATAATCTCAAACATCGCCCTTGCCGCCGTGGACAATCTGGCCCTGCTGTCATAGACAATACTCACGCTCCGCCGGGGAATCATCTTATTGAAACGCAGCTCAAACAATCTGCCCGCGTCGATCTCCTCCTGGGCAAAATCCCGCACCACACAGCCCACGCCCAGACTGCGCAGGGCAAACTGCACGATCATATCGCTGGTGGCCAGCTCAAACTCCGGCAGGATGCGGATGCCGCTGCTCTCCAGATACTCGTCCATAAAACGCCGGGTGCTGGTATTTTTTTCCAAAAAAATCATAGGCAGCTGCCTCAGCTCCTGGAGATCAAGCATCCTGTTTTTATAGGCGATAAAACGTCTGCCCGCCACAAAAATATCCTCCAACTCACGCACGGGCACAGCCTTGACCCGCTCTCCCGGCTCAAAGGGCGTACTGACCACGCCGAAATCAATCTGTCCCTGCTCCAAAAGTCCCAGCGTGTCCGGCGTGGGAGCGTTGGTGACAATGACCTTGATCTGAGGATACGCCTCATGAAACTGCTCCAGATAAGGCAGCAGATAATACTGCAGCGTCATATCGCTGGCCCCGATACGAATTTCTCCCGCCTCCAAATCCCGCATTTGACGCAGTCTTTGCTCTCCTATTTCCAACTGCTCATAACCTCTGGCCACATACTCATACAGCGTCTGCCCCTCCTTGGTCAGGCGGACGCCCTTCGCCACCCGGTAAAACAGTGATACTCCCAGCTGCTGTTCCAGCTGCCGGACGGACTGGCTCACCGCCGGCTGGGAAATGGACAGCGCCTGTGCTGCCATTGTCAGGCTGCCCAGGCGCGCCACGTGATAAAAAACCTTGTAATACTCCAGATTACTGACCACTAGTTACTCCTCTTTTTTCCTACTTTTTCAGCGGACTCTCGCGATAGATAATGTCCCCTCTGCTGGGGCCGTTGCTGATCATGGTGATAGGATACCCGATCTGCTCCTCGATAAACTCCACATATCTGCGGCAGTTCTCGGGCAGCTCCGCATAGCTGCTAATTCCCCTGATATCGCATTTCCAGCCGGGCAGCTTTTTCAGCACAGGTTTGGCCTTCTCCAGCTTGGCAGTCACAGGGAAATCTGTAGTCACCTCACCATCAATCTCATAGCCCACGCACACGGGAATCTCGTCCAGATATCCCAGCACATCCAGCACAGTGAAGGCCACGTCCGTGGTTCCCTGCAGACGGCAGCCGTACTTGGACGCCACGCAGTCGAACCATCCCATTCTCCTGGGTCTTCCCGTGGTAGCGCCGAACTCTCCGCCGTCGCCGCCCCTGGTGCGCAGTTCGTTAGCCTCGTCTCCAAAAATCTCCGACACAAATGCTCCCGCGCCCACCGCCGAGGAATAGGCCTTGCACACGGTGACTATCTCCTTGATTTCATAGGGCGGCAGCCCTGCGCCGATGGCCCCGTAAGCCGCCAGCGTGGAGGAGGAAGTCACCATGGGATAAATGCCATGGTCCGGGTCCTTCAGCGTTCCCAGCTGGCCCTCCAGCAGTACCGTCTTGCCCTCCTTGAGCGCCCTGTCCAGAAAAGCGGACACATCGCATACATAGGGAGCCACCATATCCCTGTATTCGTGCAGAGTCTCCAGCAGCTGCGCGGGGTCGATACCGGGCTTATGATACAGATGCTCCAGCAGCACGTTCTTCATCTCACAAATACTCTGCACCTTCTCCGCCAGCAGCTCCTCCTCAAACAGTTCGCTGACCTGAAAGCCGATCTTGGCAAATTTGTCCGAGTAGAAGGGAGCAATTCCTGACTTGGTGGAGCCAAAGGATTTCCCTCCCAGGCGCTCCTCCTCATACTGGTCAAACAGAATGTGATAGGGCATCACGATCTGCGCCCTGTCGGACACCAGTATTCTGGGCATGGGCACATTTCTGTCCAAAATGGACTTGATCTCATTGAAAAGCACCGGGATATTCAGCGCCACACCGTTGCCGATAATATTGGTGGTATGACTGTAAAATACGCCGGAGGGCAGCGTGTGCAGCGCAAACTTGCCGTAATTGTTCACGATGGTATGTCCCGCATTGGCTCCGCCCTGAAAACGCACGATAATATCCGCCTTCTCCGCCATCATATCCGTGATCTTTCCCTTGCCCTCGTCGCCCCAGTTAGCGCCTACAACTGCTTTTACCATATTCTCATTCCTCCTAATTTACCACATTAAAACAGGGAGCGCCAAAGCGCTCCCGTCTCTCACCTTGACAGGGATAGTATAGCACAGTCCTTGTTATAAGTAAAATCAATATTTCTTATGCCTTATATAATTTTTACTTATCTCTCGTCACTCCTGCCCATCCCAGCAGTAGGTGCACAGCCGTTCCTTCGGGATACCCACCGAGTCGATCATATCATCCAGCCTGTGATACCGCAGAGTCGTGAAATTCAACTGTTTGCCAATGCGGCCCACCATCTCTTGATACCCCTCGCTCTCGGGGTCCACATAGTCCTTCAGATCAATCTTTCTTCCCTCCTGCTCCATCTCCTTCAGCACCCGTCTGGTAATCAGATCCATCTCCGAGGTAGACCTGGAGAAATTCAGATACTTACATCCGTAGAGCAGAGGAGGGCAGGCCGGGCGGATATGCACCTCCTTGGCGCCGCTCTGATAGAGGAATTCCGTAGTCTCCCGCAGCTGCGTTCCCCGCACAATGGAGTCGTCGATGAGCAGCAGACTCTTGTCCTGAATCAGGTCATGCACCGGGATCAGTTTCATCTTGGCAATCAGATTGCGCTGGGTCTGAATCGTGGGCATAAATGACCGGGGCCAGGTGGGTGTATATTTGATAAAAGGTCTGGAAAAGGGAATGCCGCTCCTGTTGGAATAGCCTATGGCATGGGCCGTTCCGGAATCCGGCACGCCTGCCACGATATCCGGCCGCACATTGTCGCGCTCCGCCAGCTTTGCTCCACAGTTATACCGCATCTGCTCCACGCTGATGCCCTCGTAGGAGGAGGAGGGATAGCCGTAATATATCCACAGGAAAGTGCAAATCTTCATCTCCTTGCCGGGAGCCGCCAGCGTTTTCACGCCCTCCGGGGTCACAATGACGATCTCACCCGGCCCTAGCTCCCTCTCCTCATGGTATCCCAGATTCAGGTAAGCAAAGCTTTCAAAGGACACGCAGTATGCTCCGTCTTTTCGACCGATTGCCACAGGCGTTCTTCCCAGCCGGTCTCTGGCCACATAGATACCCTTGGGCGTGAGCAGCAGCGTGGTCATGGAACCGTCTATCAGCTCCTGGGCATACTGCATACCCTCGATCAGGTTGTCCCTCTGATTGATAATGGCCGCCACCAACTCTGTGGCATTGATGTCCCCGCCGCTCATTTCCAGAAAATGGGAATGGCCCTGGTCAAACAGTTCCTTTACAATGGCGTCCATATTGTTGATCTTGCCCACTGTGGCGATGGCGTAGGTACCGTGGTGGGAGCGCACCAGCAGGGGCTGCGGCTCATAGTCGGAGATACAGCCGATTCCCAGACTGCCCTGCATTTCATTCAGATCCTTGTCAAACTTGGTTCTAAAGGGTGCGTTCTCTATATTGTGAATCGCCCGGTCAAATCCCTTTTGCTCGTCATAGACCGCCATACCGGCGCGTCTGGTTCCCAGATGAGAATGATAGTCTGTTCCGAAAAACAAATCGAATGTGCAATCCTCTTTGGCTGCCACTCCAAAAAATCCACCCATAATTCACTCTCCTACTCTTTATTCTATGTTACCGTTCACTACCAATACTGAGATTCTGTCAAGCTGTCGCCCATTTTATACGTTGATAACCGCCTTGACGCCCAGCAGCTCCCTGTTTTCCTCCAGTATCGGCCGGACTACCTTTTTCAGGAAAGCGTCCACCTGCTCCACTGAGCGTCCCACATATCTGGCGGGATCCATGGTTTTCTGCAGCTCCTCCAAGGTCATATTAAAGGCGGGATCGGCGGCAATCAGCTCCAGCAGATTGTTCTCCTTGCCCTCCGCCTTCACATTGCGCCCCGCCTCCATGGACAGCTCCCGGATACGCTCGTGCAGCTCCTGACGGTTGCCGCCGTTTTTCACCGCATCCATCATGATATTTTCCGTAGCCATAAAGGGCAGCTCGCTGCGCAGTCTCTTCTCGATCACCTTAGGATATACCACCAGCCCGTCCACCACGTTCAGGCACAGATCCAGGATACCGTCAATCGCCAGAAATCCCTCGGGAATAGACAGTCTCTTGTTGGCGGAGTCGTCCAGTGTCCGCTCGAACCACTGAGTAGCGGAGGTAATGGCCGGGTTCAGCGCATCTATCATCACATATCTGGACAGGGAGGCAATGCGCTCGCTCCGCATGGGATTGCGCTTGTACGCCATAGCGGAAGAGCCGATCTGACTCTTTTCAAAGGGCTCCTCCACCTCCTTCAGGTGCTGGAGCAGCCGGATATCGTTGCTCATCTTATGGGCGCTGGCCGCAATGCCCGCCAGTACATTGGCCACGCGGGTATCCACCTTGCGGGAATAGGTCTGTCCCGACACCGGGTAGCATTCCGCAAAGCCCATTTTAGCCGCAATCATGGGGTCAATCTTATCTATGGTCTCCTGATCTCCGTCAAAAAGCTCCAGGAAAGAGGCCTGCGTGCCTGTGGTGCCCTTGGAACCCAGCAGTTTCATTGTGGACAGCACATGCTCCAGATCCTCCAGATCCAGACAGAACTCCTGCAGCCACAGGGTGGCCCGCTTTCCCACAGTGGTGGGCTGGGCAGGCTGAAAGTGAGTGAACGCCAGAGTGGGCTGCGCCTTGTACTGCTCCGCAAAATCCGCCAGCTCCTTCATCACATTCACCAGCTTTTTCTTCACCAGTTTAAGCGCCTCTGTCATGACGATAATATCCGTGTTGTCCCCCACATAACAGGAGGTTGCCCCTAAGTGGATAATGCCCGCCGCCTTGGGACACTGCTGTCCGTAGGCGTACACATGACTCATCACATCATGCCGCACTTCCTTCTCTCTGGCCCTGGCCACCTCATAGTTGATATCCTCTGCGTGGGCCTTCAGCTCGTCGATCTGCTCCTGGGTAATGACCGGCTTGCCGTTCTGGGACAGCCCCAGCTCCTTCTCCGTCTCCGCCAGGGCGATCCACAGTTTCCTCCATGTACGGAATTTCATATCCTGCGAGAAAATATACTGCATCTCCTTGCTGGCATAGCGCTCCGACAACGGGCTTTGATATACGTCTGTACTCATGCTTTCCTCTTTCCCGCATATTGCGTTAATATGTATTCTCCTGCCATCTAACAGTATAGCTTAGCAGTAGCAGAAAGTCAACATTTCTCAAATTTCGTTGGCCACCGCAAGGCTGCTATTTTACAGCAAGTCGATAGCTCTCATCAATTTTTTCACATATCTTTTTTGTGGCGACCGAATTGTCCAGTATGATAGTGTACCAGTTTCTCTTGTTCATATGCCAACCCGGAAAATATCGTTCATTGTCAACAATTGTTTCTATGAGCTCCGGCTGCAGTCTCAAGTCTATAATTTCTACAATCTCATCTGTCTGCAAGCCCAGCTTTCTTTTTGAAACAGTCAGTACAGCCGCATACCATTTTCCAGTGTCTTTTCTTCTCCACACCGCATTATCCGAAAACTTTTCCCATAAAAACTCCAATTCGTCATTATATCGAGACCGGACATATTCTATCAGCTCTTTGGTCTGTGCGGACTTAAATACATCGGGCTCATAACATTTCTCCGAAATATCCATAAGCACTTTTTCGCAATCCCTTTTCACATCACCGTTAAAGCCGCCCGTCGCGCCCGCCACCTTATAGAGAATATATTCTTCGCCCGTGTCCTGCTCAATCACTTCGGTATGTACTTTGCCCGAAAAATCTATCGCTATATTAAGTATAAAGCTCTCATTCAATATTTTCGCGGAATATCTATACCCGTCAGAAACCTCTTCAAATCCATAGGCAAGCAATTTAGTCTTTTTCAGTTTTTTCCTCTTGAAATATGTGTCCTCAAACATATTCATTATCTCCATGGACCCTGACTAAATTAGAAGGCTTTACTGCTCCAGACATATTCTCGATAAACCGGAGATTGTATAATTTCAATTTTGTTTCGCATAGCATTTCCATATGTCAAAGAAATTTTCACTTCTAGGTTCATAATCATCATAAAAGAACAATACCAGCTCGTCATAGGCCAATGCTGCCGAGTATATCCTGTCAGCAATATCATCAAAAGCAGCGTTTCCGGATTTGTAGGGGCACTGCTTTATATACTTTGTATATGTGAGTTCTTCCTTGTAACCATATCTGTGATGATTTGTGTTATACTTAAGATCACGCAATACCATCTGCTGCACTAATGTTTCATTTATGTTTACATTGGCAAGATGACTGCTTATCAGAAAATCATTGCGATATAATTTTCCAAGCGCCTGAATCTGAATAAACCAAAACCGATCAATGTTCTCAATGGGCCAATTAGCATTACTATATTGCTCATTAATTGGTTTAAGATCGATAAAAGGCGCATTCTCCTGAAACACAAACTCAAATCCAAAGTCGTATCTCATCCCATTTTTGCATATAATTCTGTACATACTGTTTTCAGGGACAAAGCATATGCCCAGAATCGCCTCCTTGGGAAATCCCCAATGTTCAATATGCTCTACATACTCATCCGGAGAAATCTCACTTTCAAGTGATAATTTAACCACAACACATAAATCAATATCACTGTAAATGTCGTGATAGCACTCTTTTACAGCCGACTTTATCATTTCATTTTTATTACTCTTGCGGATTTCCAGTTTTCTAATCTTTATGCACTCAATCTCCGGGAGAGAAAAAAGTTTATCCACAAGCACACATAAACTCATTTCAACGGAGCTTTTGCTTAGATTGATCACTACACTCATCTTTCCTTTCCGCACCAGTGTCACATCACTGTCACAAATACCGGTTGCGCACTCACTTGGACTCCCACTCCAATAGCAACATTTGCCGCACTCTCGATTGTAGTCATCATGAGTTCAGCATAGTCTATAAGCCTGTTGTCAAAATTTCGCTATTTCTTCCAAAAATTACGATTTTACCGCTTATAAACCGAAATCTGCCTATTGTAAATTCAATATAAAATTCCCACCCTCGAATGAAAAATCTTCGTTGAATGATATTTCTTCCGTCGAAACACACTCAAAGCCTAATTTTTCCAACAATTTGCAAGATGGTGTATTGGCAATGGCTGTTCCCGCTGTAAATGTAGCTGCATTATGCTCTCGAACAAAATAGTCAATAAGCGCCCTTATGCTTTCATATGCATACCCATTTGAATGAAACGCCGAATGAAAGCAGTATCCTAAATCATATTTTTCTTCATCTTTATGAAAGCATACATAACCAATCATCTGATTTTTATCCAATAAATATATTGCAAAAAATAAGCTGTTTTCTACAAATTGTTTTGTCAATGCTTCTATTTCTATATCCTCTGTGGGCAGAGGTCTGTCATAAGCGGCATACTTTGAATTATTAAAGTCAATGAACAGACTTTTCATTTTTATCCAATCATCTTCTTGTAAATCGCGAATAGATAATCTAAGTGTTTTCAGTTCCATAGGTATTCTTCTCCAAATCACCAATAAAGCTTGCAGAATAGCATAGATAGTATTTATTTTTTTGCTACATAAATATATCTGGCCATCTCCTTTTCAAATTGTTGATAGGATCCTTCAGCCCATTTTGTTTGCATCATCAGCATATCAAACCATTGCATATGTCCCTCGTTTTCAAACTCGGGCTTATGAATAATCGCGGCCTCTCTTTTCGTTTTAAGCAGCTCATAGGTTTGTTTTGTAATATTTCTTACCTCAAAGCTCATTCCATTATTTTTCAGAGCTTTAGCCAATTCTGTTGTATATTCATCAATGGTCTTGGGAATCAGCTCACCCTCCTGATAGCCTACAAACAAAATACCATCAGGTTTTAGCCATCTCTTTATCTGCCCTACAAAGGCACTCATATCTTGAGAAAAGTACATAGTATCCATAGAGATAACCACATCAAAGGAATTGTCCGGATACTCGATTTCACCTATTATTCCCACGTTAAAGTCTGCATTTTGAGTAAATAGCGCTCGGGCATATGTTATTGCCTTTTGTGAATAATCAAAACCGTGAATAAATGCGCCGGTCTTTTTTTGTAAATATCCCAGCATTTTTCCGTTTCCGCAACCAACATCCAATATATGAACATCTTCTGTCGTCGGAATATATGGTAATATCATATCTATTTGCTCAATGTTACTAAATCCATCTTGTGAAAAGTCCTGTCCAAACGAATCAGAACAAAATCTTTGAAAAGCAACGGATGTTTCTGCCATTTTATAAAACTCTTCGTATTCATTATAAAAAAGTAATTTTTCTTTTTCCATAAAAACCCTCCTTGAGGATGCGGTATTCGCACAATTTCGATTTTCCAAACTGCATTTAAATCTTTCCTGATAAACTAGCAGCAATGATATGAAGCCTTAAGAGAAAACCATGGATATAAAAGTATAATTAACATTATTACCAATATGATACCCGTTATTAAACCAAGTACTACCGCCCATCTTGTTTTTATTGATTTTCTGTACCAGTTCAACAGGAGATAAAGTAGTACGCCAATGCATAACCAGATTACAAAAAATATAATATCGTTGAGAATGAAATCGTGTAACTCCCAATTCTGATATATCCTATAATTGGGGTCTGCCAGATCATCATAAGCTATGTAAGGAGTAAATGTGTTGAATTGCGCACCAAACGAATATAATATAAGAATAGGAATTACCAACCAGTGCTTGGTGATTTCCTTTCCACGTATGCGTTGCACAAAAACTACAATACCCGCAAGAATCGAGAGCAAGAATAATCCTAAAAAGAAATAAAGCATAACATTTGCATAGATATCAATACTCATAAATATCCCTTCGTCTGTATTTTGATATACTGAAAGTTACTAAACTCCAAGATATTGTTTAAACATATATTTCCTGTTTTCAACATCAAATATCTGCATATAAGGTACGCCATCCAGATAAATCCAGCGTTCAATAAAGGTTGGCAAAACAACAAATAATCTTTCATTTTTCAGTGAGGTATATCTGTTAAAAGAGCTTGTAAAACAATCCTTATAAGCATTGCAAAAGTCCTCATTTTCAATGGGACTCCCAATCTCTTCGCATAATCCCTCGATTTGAATGTTGTCTATACAGAGTGCAACATGAGGATTGCCCTTAAGCTGCTTATATTTTCTGAAAGTATTGTCTGTTTGGAAATACAATTTACCATCAAGATTAATAACACTCATTGTCCTTGATGTGACAATATCATTGAGAGCAGTTGATAAAACCATTTTCTTGCTTGTTCCAAACTCCTGCCAAAATTTCAAATATTCCTCTTCAAACATTATCTAACACCTCCCAAAATCACAATTTACAGATTAATAATCCGAAAGTTACTTATTTCTTTTTTGGGAAAAACAGCGACACAGACAACTAAATATCCGATGATTGCAATTATCGATGCTTCTACTCCAAATCCGGCTCCAGTCACCATTACGTTATCTGAAGGAATGATAATTGAAAAAACAGGCTCTCCATAA
>JAAUZI010000086.1 GCA_014804645.1 Lachnospiraceae bacterium
AACCTCCAAAGAATAAAATCACCTTGTCACTGTCTGCTTCAAGATTATACCCATAACCCGTTAATTTATCTGTTATTTGAATGTACTGAGGCACAGATGTAATATCTGTCATTCTCTTTGCCCCCTTATAAAAGGAATAGCTAATTGTTTGCATAACAAAATTACACCCAAATTCTACAATCAACACCCACATAATTATTTTCAAAAACACTCTCATAATTTCCATTTTATTATCCAATCTTTCTCCTCGCCAAATCCCGATTGCTGCTCGGTTTGACTCACCAATAAACCGGAATCTATCGAACGGCAATAAAAAACAGTCTTCTAAAACGAAAGATTATCTCGCCGTTTTCTTGCTTTTTATAAACCTTAGCCGCACTTTCCGTAATTTCATTAATTAGACTTTGAGCATCTGTCTTATTCAATGCCTGAATATATGGTAAAAGCCTTGTTCCCTTAACCCATTCAACCATTGCATTTATTGATGGCATATTGTGGTAGTAAACTGTTTCCCATATATCAAAATTATCCGTTAGCGATGAAAAAATGTCAAAGTATTCATCGCCGTTTAATGTGATGTTCTGTTCATTAAGTGAAGACAAAAAGCCCCATTTTTCTTCATTTACGGTTTCATTTATTATCTTGAATAACGGCTCTTGTGTATTGATTGGTATTTGAACTGCCATAACACCATTCTCATTAAGTCTATCAAATAGCAAAGGTAATATTTCTCTATGATTTGGCACCCATTGCAAGCAGGCATTTGAAAATATGATATCGTAATTTGCATTGTCGTGACAAATTTTATCAACGCTCATCAGCTTAAATTCTAAATTCGGATATGTGGTCGCTGCCTTTTCAATCATATTTTCAGAATTATCAATACCCACTATATGCGCATTTGGAAAGTATTTTTTTAACACATTGGTACTGTTGCCTGGTCCACAACCAATATCAAGAATATTTTGTGGATTGATAGCGTTTATTCTTCTCACCAAATCAATAGCTGGCTGTGTTCTTTGATATCTGAATTTCAGGTATTGTTCAGAATTCCACTCTGCCATTCTTCCTACTCCTTAAAACTTCGATCTATACTTAAATCTTTACGTGAATGAATACTCACACTCTGGTTGTCCAATCTGATAGGTACATTCGATTATCTCAGCAGGATTCATTTTTTCAATATATGTCAAACACCTGAAGACCATCCCGTGCCCAACCAAAATAACCTTATCGAAATCTGCATATTTATCTGCCACACGTATCATTCTTTTTCTCATATGGCTAAGAGACTCCCATCTGAATTTCTCACCTGGCGGATACTCACCGATAAATTTAGTAAATTCCCTGGCAAGCGCAAAGCTTTCTTCAGATGTTTCATACTGATTGTTCTTATCAGGTATCCATTCATGTAAATCAATATCAACTTCAACTCGTATTCCTGTTTCTCGTGAAATAATCTGGGCCGTCTGCATTGCTCTTGTGTACGGAGAAGATACAATAAGTTCCGCATTTTTAAGACGAATATCTTTTGCCGCTATTTCTGCCTGTTGCTTTCCTTTTTCTGATAAAGGAGCAAAATCTCTGCCAAATCCCCAAAATCCGTTTTCAAGCATATGATCATAATTTGCTTCTCCATGCCTGACAAGATAAAACAATGCCATCCTATGAATCCTCCTATAAAAATTTCGATTTTTCAGTCCATATAGATCCCCGATAAACCAGAAGTTATAGCTTTATTTTTCCTTTACGGTATCTGCCAAAGAAAATTCCGTCATCCACATACTTTCCTGTTTCAGATACCCACATGGGAAATTCTCCTGTTGATACTGCTGTTTGACCATTTAGCATACCTGTATGGAAAGAAATATGCCTAAATTGCCTTAGTATAAGTTCCATACGCGTATATCGACACTTTTCAGGCTTTTCATATAACATCTCGTCTGTAAGCGCATCAAGATAAGTAAGCGTCTTTTCTTCTACACTGTCAAGATAATCAAGCAGCTGTTCGTCAGATAAAACTACTCCGCAGGGTTTCTCAGGATCGTCCATTCCATCTTCGTGGAATGGCGGTTCTTCATAATCAAATGGGTTAATAAACCATTTATCCGCAGAATGGAGTGCGTGGTAAACCCACCTCCAACAAGGTACTCCACAACATAGAGCATCCCTATCATAGGTTTGTATGGACGTTTTTATATTAAGGAAATTAGGCTTTACCATATCCTCAATGATCATACACAATTCATTCATAATGTACCCCCATAAATCTAGAACTATCTCCCTTGAAAACAGATATTCAAGCTATTTTTCCCGATTGTATTCTTCGTCTGTCGGAAAACGCCAGCCCTCGTTTGGGTCAAGTATCAGATCTACATCGTCAAATGTCACAGCCCATGTGGAGTTTGTTAAAAGACAGGTTATTTCTGTGAGGCATTTTAACCAGTAATTTGCGACATCAAACAATGTCTTCGGTCCCGTTCTCGGAAGTTTGGTAGAACCACTAAAAATAATATCCTCATCACTATCGACATCATATACCGAGAAATCTTCAACCTTTCGCTTATAAGGATATTGAGAGCAGTATTTTTCAATTATTCCTTTACTGGCCTCTCTCTCCTGTTCCGTCAAAGGCTGTTCTCTTTTTGCCTCATAATAAAGCGAAAATGCCATATTTCTCCTCCTTATCAACGTCGTTTTACCGCATAAATCTCAAATCACATTATAGCAAACCAACTCCTGTTTTACAATCAAGAATTGCCTTTTAAGCAGGGCTTGGTCTCTGTCCTGTATCGGCAAAAACTTGACTATCTCTCCGTATGTTTCATTTTTTTTGCCGATTTTCCTGCTCAGAACCGACAATGCCCGGGGCATATACAAAAAAAATTCTCCCCAGTGCCCCTCACAAGTCCAAAAAATCCGAAAAAATCTGCTCTTTCCTAAGAATTGGGGCATATACAGAAAAAATGTCCTGTCAGATCCACTTTTTTGTAATAAGCGGGGCACAGGAAGATGATTTTTCTGCATATGCCCCGTTTCCACCTCAAAATAGGGTAAACAGAGAGGATATTATGGTCAAATGGGGCATAGTGGAACAATTTTCTTGTATATGCCCCATACCCCGGAACTGGCATCAAAATTTTGCCACTTTGCGCAAGAAAAAGGTGCCGCCGCATCCGTGATTTGACAATCATGGGAGCGGCGGCACCTTTGCCTGTCTAAGATTTGTATTTACTTTCCGGTCTGCGCCTTGGGCGGAAACTTTTTGCGCAGCACATACCACAGAGGTCCGGCCAGGCAGATAGAGGAGTAAGTACCGCACAGGATACCCACCATCAGGGGCAGCGCGAAGTCACGAATGCTGGTCACGCCCAGAATATACAACACCGCCACCATGATAAAGGTGGTCAGCGAGGTAAAGATACTTCGGGACAAGGTCTGAGTAATGCTCTTATTCAGCACATCCTCCAGGGTCTCCTTCTTCCCCATCTCCGCCATATTTTCACGCACACGGTCAAAAATAACTATGGTGGCGTTGATGGAATAACCCACAATGGTCAGCATACATGCGATAAAGGTATTGCTCACAGACACTCTGGCCGCCGCATAGAATGCCAGTACCACCAGCACATCATGGAGCAGCGCCAGTACGCCGGCGGCGCCGAAACGAATATCGCTGAAACGAATGCGGATATAGATCAACATACACACAATGGCCACCACCACCGCTATGATGGTGTCTCTGGTCATCTCATCGCTGATAGTGGAGCTGATGGTCTCGGAGATGATTTCCTTCTCACTCACGCCGAAACGCTCCATAAACATCTGGTTGAGTTCCTCTCTCTGCTCTCTGTCAAGAGAATCTGATTTGAAAATAATCTCACTGCTGTCCTGCACAGTCTGAATCTGTACACCGCTGCCGGTAATCGCCTCCACATAGGGGACTATATCGCTGTTGACCTGCTCTAAGGTTTTGCTCTCCGCAAAAGTCACCGTGGTAGCCGTGCCGCCCTTAAACTCCAGACTCAGATTCAGCGCGTCGCTGCCACTGCCCACGTAGACGCCCATCACCACGAAACCAGCCACAATCAGCGCAGCTGACACGAAGAAGAACGGTTTTCTGTGACCCAGAATGTTCAATGCCTTGTGCTCCTTGCCGATGCCATACCACTTAGGGTCCTTCAGGCCCAGCGTATACAGAGAACTCATAATCAGCCTGGTCAATACCAGCGCCGTGAACATGGACAGCACAATACCCAATGCCAGCGTCTGGGCAAAACCCTTTACCGTACCAGGGCCTAAAAGCCACAGCACCGCCGCCGCAATCAGGGTGGTGATATTTCCGTCTATAATGGCGGACAGCGCCTTTTCAAACCCGATCTGCATGGAGCTTTTCACCGTCTTGCCGGTGGCCAGTTCCTCACGGATACGGGCAAATATAATCACATTGGCATCCACCGCCATACCGATGGACAGGATAATACCCGCAATGCCGGACAGCGTCAGCGTCATATCAAAGCCGTTCAGCAGCATGACGATCATTGCCACATACATTGCCAGTCCCAGAGCGGAGGCCAGACCGGCGATAAAGTACACTGCGATCATAAACACAATCACAATCACCACGCCGATAGCGCCCGCCTGCAGGCTTGTCTCAATGGCGTCCACGCCCAGCTGCGCGCCCACCACTTTGGAGTGCAGCTCCTCCAGCTCCAGTTTCAGGCCGCCGATACGGATGGTGGAGGCCAGCTTTTCCGCCTCCTCAAAGGTCTTGGAACCGCTGATCTGTGCGCTGCCGTCGGTAATCACTGCGCTCACCGTGGGCACACTGACAAAGTTTCCGTCGTAATAGATGGCGATAGATTTGCTGCCTATGCCGCCGTTGTACGCCTCCCGGGTGGCCTCCTCAAACTTGGTGGTACCCTCCGGTGTCAATGTCAACAGCACCACGATCTGCTGGTTCTGCATGGTGTCCGTGCGTGTGGCCGCCGAGGCGTCCGCCACATCCGTGCCCTCCAGCACCACGCCGCCGTCGGCTATGATCTCCTCCAGGCTGCGATTTAAGCTATGTTCATAACCATAACTGCCGTCCTCTCCCATGACAAGTTGGGAAGTGTAGTTATCCATGCCATCAGAGCCTGTCTGCTTGATAAAGTACAGGGCGCCGGGCCGTCCCAGCTCCTGCAGAATCGCATTGGCATCTGACACGCCGGGAATCTCGATATTGATGCGGTCGGTGCCCTCCTGATAAACCACAGCCTCAGTGCTGTAATTCCACACACGCTGCTGCAGCTTGGAGATCGTGTCCGCCATATCCGTCTGGCTGGGCTGCTCCTCGCCCACCACCTTGTAGGTGATGCTGACGCCGCCCGCCAGGTCCAGGCCCAGCTTGATATCCGCCGCATTTCCTCTGCCGCTGGCGTCCACACCGGCAATATCCACATAGGTGATTCCCGCCAGAGCCAGCACCAACACGATCAGAATAATGATTGCCTTGCTTTTAGTCATGTTCTTAATCATTGTCGCTCTCTTCCTCCATATCACTTTCGGCCACCTTTATCATAATGGCGCATTCCACACGTTTTTTCTGCAGTTCGCAGCCGATATCATACGCACCGTTGATATCGCCGCTGAAATTGTAGGCGTTGGCCGCACAGCCGCCGCTGCAATAGAACTTGGCAAAGCACTTCCTGCACTTCTCCTTGGCATAGACATTGCAGCACTTGAACTCGCCCTGGACGGCGGTGTTAGTGATGCCCTCGTCCACATTGCCCAGCAGAAACTTTTCCTGTCCCACAAACTGGTGACAGGGATAAAAGTCTCCCCAGGGGGTCACAGCCAGATACTCCGTGCCTGAGCCGCAGCCCGACAGACGCTTGGCCACACAAGGTCCGCCCTCCAAATCTATCATAAAATGAAAGAAGTTGAAACCCCTTCCCTCTTTTCTGCGCTTTATCAGCTCCAGCGCCAGCTTGTCGTACTCCTCCAGCAGCTGGGGCAAATCCTCCTGACGTATCGCGTAATCGTCCTGGGGCTGCGCCACCACCGGCTCCACCGATATCTGCTTAAAGCCCAGGTCGGCCAAATGCTTTACATCCTCCGCAAAGTCCAGATTGTGATGGGTAAAGGTGCCTCTGACGTAGTAGTTCATCTGATCTCTGGTCTCGGCCACCCGCTGAAATTTGGGCACCACCAGGTCATAGCTGCCCTGTCCGCCTCTAAAGGGCCGCATCCTATCGTGGACCTCCTTGCGTCCGTCTATGCTGCACACCACATTGGCCATCTCCCGGTTGGCAAACTCCAGTATCTCCTCATTCAGCAACACTCCGTTGGTGGTCAGCGTAAAGCGGAATTTCTTGTTGTAGGGCTTTTCCAGACTGCGTCCATAAGCTACCAGATCCTTGACCACCTGCCAGTTCATCAGCGGCTCGCCGCCAAAGAAATCCACCTCGAGATTCACTCTGCTGCCGGAATTATTTACCAGAAAATCCAATGCCTTTTTGCCCACCTCAAAGCTCATCAACGCCCTTCTGCCGTGGTATTCGCCCTCCTCGGCAAAACAGTACTGACAGGCCAGGTTGCAGTCGTGAGCAATGTGCAGGCACAGAGCCTTTACCACGGTCTGACGGTTTTTAAAATCAAACACATAATTTTCATAGATGTCCGGCGCAAAGAGCTGTCCAGCCTCCTGCAGCGCCAGCACCTCCCCCACAGCCTCCTCCACCTCCGCGGAGGTATACCGGGTATTAGTCAGATTCAAAACGGCCGCCCTCAAAGTGTCCGCATCCCTGATTCCCTCGTTTTCCAGTGGTTCCATCAATGAGATTATGTCATATACAATCTCGTCTACAACATGGATGGAACCGCTGTTTACATCCATGACAATATTGTAGCCGTTATTCTTAAACTGATGTATCACGATTATTTATCCTCTCAAGTTCCAGAAGTTCTTCAAGTGTGAGACTTAGAACTTCTTTGCGAAACAGCCTTTGCTGTAAGTTCTTCTCACACCAAGCAGCCTCGAAATGCCATTGCACTCCGAGGCTGCCCGCATATGTCAGCGAAGTGACCCTGCTGCCGACTTATTTAACCTTCTCACAGCTCTGGTTTCCAACGGTGCAGGAAGTTTTGCATGCAGACTGGCAGGAAGTCTGGCACTCGCCGCATCCGCCCTTCTTCATGGATTCCTTTAAATTTCTGGTTGTTAATGTTTTAATGTGTTTCATAGACATTGCCTCCTAATCGTTCTGCCTCTGCTTTTGTACATATTCTCCGCTATTTCCCGCTCAGTGCGGTAAATCCGGATTCGAGACATATAACTCATTATAACATATATCCTAAAATTGTAAATTCCTTTTTTCATTTTTTTCACAGTCTTCTCTACGGAAACCGCTCTCGTCTCAACTGAGCATGCCGCCCAGCATACCCCCGCCGCTGCAGAGCACCAGCGTGGTCGCAAAGGAACTGGAAAGCACCCCCGGCTGGCGGTTCACGATCAGGGAGATGACCACAAGCACCAGAAAATACAGTGCTCCCATCAATGCTCCCCAGAGGAATTTCCTGTTTTTCAGTTTCTTGCCGGTAAAAAATCCCGCAAAAAATGTGGCGAGCACATAGATCAGAATGATGCAGATGGACACCACCTTCTGCGACAGCCCCACCTTGTAGAGCAGCAGCGCCAACAGCAGCAGCAGGCTACCGGTCAATATGTAGGAAAATAGCAGACTCTTCAGTAAAAACAGTGCCGGGAATTCCCCTGCCCTCCCTTGTCTGTCCCCATTTGTCATAAAGTTCTCCTCCTCTATTTGAAGTTCCGCAGATTTCCTACAAGCACACAAGGCCGGTGATAAATATCAGGCCGCTTCAAGGCGTCCAGATATTTATCAGTGTGCTTTCCGGGAATCTGCTGATTTATACTTCCGCATCCGCCAATATTGACATTTGCTTAATTATATTATATTATTCCTAGTAAAATGACTAAAAGGAGTGGTTTATTTTGGACAGTTCTGCTGTCATACAATTTGTAATTCTATTGCTGCTGCTTGTGCTTTCCGCCTTTTTTTCCTCTGCGGAGACGGCGCTTTCCACGGTGAACCGGGTGCGGATGCGGGCGCTGGAGGAGGAGGGAAACCGACGTGCCGCGAGAGTCAACCGGATTCTGGATCATTACGGCAAGATGATAAGCACGATTCTGATCGGCAACAATATTGTAAATATTACAGCATCCTCTCTGACCACCACCCTGGCTCTGCGGATCAACCTGATGGTGGGAATTGCCACCGGCATTCTGACCATTGTTGTACTGCTCTTTGGAGAGATCGTGCCCAAGACCTGGGCCAATCTGAACAATGAAAAAATTGTTCTGGCGTACAGCGGCATTATCTATGGACTTATGCAGATTCTGACGCCGGTTATTTTTTTGGTAGATAAATTGTCCAATGGCATTCTGCGGCTGTTACATATTGACCCCAATAAAAAGCCCAGCGCCATGACGGAGACCGAACTGAAAACCTATGTGGATGTCAGCCACGAGGACGGCGTTATCGAGTCCGAGGAGAAGGAGATGATTTACAATGTGTTCGACTTTTCCGATGCGGTCGCCAAGGATATCATGATACCCAGGATCAACATGGTGACAGTCAATGTGGAGGCCTCCTATCAGGATGTATTGCAGATTTTCCGGGAGTCCATGTACACCCGCCTGCCGGTCCATCAGGACGACAAGGACAATATTATCGGCTTAATCAATATCAAAGATTTTATACTGAGCGCCAACCAGGATGATTTTTCCGTGCGCAGCATTCTGCGTGAGGCCCATTATACCTACGAGTATAAAAAAAGCGCGGATCTGCTGCTGGAGATGCGGGAGATAACGATGAATGTGGCTTTTGTGCTGAATGAGTACGGCGCCACCGTGGGTATGATCACACTGGAAGATCTGCTGGAGGAGATCGTGGGAGAAATACGGGACGAGTATGACGCCGACGAAGCGGAATATATTCAGGCGCTGGACGAGAGCACCTATCTGGTGGAGGGCAGCATGAAACTGGACGATATCAACGATGTGCTGGGAACCACACTGGACTCGGAGGATTACGACTCCATAGGCGGCATTATCATAGAGTATCTGGACCGTCTGCCGGAGGATGGCGAAGAAGTAGAGCTGAACTGCGGTATAAGGCTGAAGGTTCAGGGCATTGATCAGAACCGCATTTGCAAGGTTGTCTTGACACTGCCGGAGGAGACCTCCCAGGAGAATTCGGAGGACTCCCGTGAAAAGGAGTCGGAGGACGATTCCGAAAAAAACGAATAACGAACCTTTAAAAGAGACAGCGCCAATACCGGGCGCTGTCCCTTTTGTCACGGCAGCGGATACCGCAGGCTGTAAGCCATGACTTTTCCGCAAAAATCCATACTGTTCCCGTATGCTTTTTTTTGAAAGAAATTCTTCTTATGTTCAATTTATGAATTCTACAATTTATCTTGGCAAATATTTTTATATGTGTTATCATAATGATGTTGAGGGGGATACTACATGAAAAGTTATTCGTCAAGAGAAATTATAAAAATGCTTATAGCAGATGGTTGGTATGAAGTGAACGTTGTAGGTAGTCACCACCAATTCAAACATCCAACCAAGAAAGGACGTACTACAGTAAAACATCCCGATAAGAACATTCCTATTGAAACATTAAAAAGTATAGAATCACAATCGGGACTAAAGTTCAAGTAACATTACCTGCATTTTAATAACAGTAACAGAGG
>JAAUZI010000087.1 GCA_014804645.1 Lachnospiraceae bacterium
TTGGGATATAAACAAAGGGAAAATCACTGTCGGCGGTATGGATATATCGAAAATAGAGCCGGAAACATTATTGTCGCTGTACTCTATTGTATTTCAAGATGTAACGCTGTTTAACAATACTATCATGGAAAATATCAGAATAGGCAGAAAAGACGCTACTGATGAAGAAGTGATTGCAGCGGCAAGGTTGGCAAACTGTGAAGAATTTGCTGAAAAACTTCCGGACGGTTATAACAGCATGATTGGTGAAAATGGTTGTGAGCTGTCAGGCGGTGAAAGACAGCGTATTTCAATCGCCCGTGCTTTCCTTAAAAACGCTCCTATTATTTTACTGGACGAAGCAACAGCGAGCCTTGATGTAGAAAACGAAACACTGATACAGGCTGCTTTGTCAAGGCTGATAAAGGATAAGACGGTACTTGTTATTGCCCATCGCATGCGTACTGTAAGCGGAGCGGATAAAGTGGTTGTACTTTCTGATGGTATGGTTGCAGAGCAGGGAACACCGGGAGAACTGATGAACACAGGAACTATTTATCCTCATATGGTAAAACTGCAAATGATTAGCCAAGATTGGGGCATTTAGTGTGAAGACCAAATGAATATATAACTTGTCAAAGAGTTAGACGCACAGATGCAGAACACGCAAATAATGAATTGCAGTTATTTATTTTAACAGGAGCATGGAGTTTTTAATCTGTATTGTCATGTTGATTAGCTTCTTTCTACTATACGCTAGTCTTGACAGGGTGGGAATTATAAACCACATGAAATAACAAAGAGATAAAGAAGGTGATAGAATCGGACGTATATTGATGATTGAATTTAATGGACAGGGTTCTCCGGCTTTTGATGAGGTGATGGAAGTCCTGAAACGCTCCCCCGATTTTGACTATGTACAGATGAATGACGATTCAATACTGTCGGTGCCGGGGCTGGAGATTTATCCCAGCCGCAGGAAGATATACCGCGGACGCAAGGAGATTAGCCTGACGGCAAAGGAGTATGACCTTTTCTATCTTCTGGTGGTGAACCGGGGGCAGGTTCTTACCTATGGGCAGATATACCAGAACGTATGGGGCGATGAGGCGATTGGCAGGGAGAATAATGCTGTGAAATGCCATATCAGGAACCTGCGTGAAAAGCTGTTCAAGGCGATGCCGGATGCCACTTTTGTAATCCGATGTGTCAGGGAAGTTGGGTACTGCTTTGATGTGAATCCTGAATAATAAATATATAAACAGTGGTTTGGATAGATGATCTGAACCGCTGTTTTTTTTACCCCATTTTAGTGTAAACCTACAAATTCCCATAAAATCATGCCAAATTCGCCAGGTCTGCATCAAGTCATGTCGCAACTTGATTTATAAGCAGTTGAAAAACGGGGAAGTCAGAAGGAATCTGCGATTCACGTAACCAGGTTAACCATTCGCGTAATAGACGTTAGAAATATTTTTTATTTTTCCGATAAGTTAGTTGAAGACAGGAGGTGGCAGACACGGTAAAAATTGCGGTATGTGATGATGAAAAAAACATAAGGACTTATCTTGTCTCGCTCATAAGGAAACAGGATACCCCGTGCAGTATCATGGAATATGCCTCTGCTGAAGAGTATCTGGCGGACGACAGAGAGCATGACCTGGTATTTCTGGATATAGAAATGGGAGACTCCGGTACAGACATGAATGGCATGGGGCTGGCAAGGCATATCCGGGGCATGGATGCCTGCAGGCAGCCAGTCATCATATTTGTCACGGGCTATGAGAAATATGTCTATGACGCCTTTGACGTTGGGGCATTCCAGTATCTGGTAAAGCCCGTGGATGAACAGAAATTTGCGGAGGTGTTCAGCCGGGCATATAGACAGGTTTTGTCTTGGCAGGGCGGATCGGAGGCAGATCAGAGGAAGAAAAAGCTTGTGATCCAGTATGCGGGAGAAGGAATGGCTATACCGCTTAACGATATTTATTATATGGAGAGCCAGAACCACAATATCGTGCTGATCTTGAAAAACGGGAACAAAGCCTGCGGGGGCAGGCTGGAATATTACGGAAAGATTGGGGAGCTGGAGGAGGAGCTGGCTGGACAGTTCTACCGCATCCACAGGGGATACCTGGTCAACCTTTTCCATGTGGAGGGCTATGATAAGACAGAGGTGAGGATGGCGAACGGGGATAAACTGCTCCTTTCAAGGTATAAGTACGACGGCTTTGTTCAGGCATACATGGATTACATTTCGGAGGAAAGCCAATGAGCCAGTCAGAGTTTGAAATAGTAGGCAGCATATCGGAGATATGGAAGATTGTCATACAGGCAGCAATGTTCCTTGTTTTATGGGCGGCGGTTTTCGGTACGAAAAAAGGAAAACGGGATGACATTGCGGCAGTCCTGTTTATCCTTGTGAACATGATGTTAGGACTTCTGCCATTTGAATCAGGGGTCAGGTATGTTGTTGTGGCTTTCACTGTAATGGGATATGCCTGGATGAAATATAAGAGACAGATTGGCAAAGCGGTCTTTGTAATGCTTGCTATCTATAATCTCCACAGCTTGAGTTTCCTGATTGCAAACAGCATCTACATGGAAGTAACAAATATGATGATGAAAGAACTTGATGTCTTGCAGGAAAGTTACATGCAGCAGGTGTACCATTGCATGTCAGTTGGACTGATTGCATCCTTTTTCCTTTATACAGCCTTATTTGTGGCAATGACGGCTATTTTACACAGGCTTATAAAAGGGGAAACCATAATGGCGTGGCAGGACGTTCTCCTGCTTTCCGTACTGAACTTTGTGGGGAGCATGATTGCAAAAATCATTGTTGGGCTTGGTATCGTAAAAATAGACGATAGGGTTTTCATTCTGTTTGATGAGAAACCTGATCTTCTATGGAAGATGCCGCTGATTGCAGTTCTTATATTTGTGGGGGAGACCGCTCTGATCTATTTCTGGAAGAGATACCGTATCCTGCTTGTCGAAAGGCAGAAACATTTCGTAGCGGAGCAGCAGGTCAAGGCCATGAAGAAACGACTGGAAGAGGCAGAGAATTTTTACGGCAGTATCCGCAAGGTAAGGCATGAAATGAAGAACCATATGTCGAACATCAAAGGGCTGACAGAGGCTGGGCAGTATGGGGAGATAGAAGAATACGTCCAGAGAATGGATGAGACTATGCAGGAACTGGAATATAAGTATGTGACGGGAAATGCAGTGACGGATGTCATCATCAACGACAAGTGGCGAAGGGCGAAAAAGGCAGGAATCAGGTTTGATGCAGATTTCCGGTATGGCGGGGAAATCCCTGTGTTTGATATGGGAATCATACTGAGCAACCTTCTGGATAACGCCATTGAAGCCTGTGAAAAACTGGAATCGGGAAAAGGTTTCATACGACTTTCTTTAAAGCGAAAGAAACAGTTTCTGCTGCTTGAAGTGGATAACAGCTTTGACGGGAATATGCCTGTGCGGGAGGGTAGTTCGCTCCCGGCTACAACAAAACAGAGTACCCTGCCAGACATTGTTTCGGAGCATGGGATAGGGCTTGAAAATGTGCGGGACATGGCAGAGAGGTATTTGGGAGGGGTAAGCATAAAGGTGAAAGGGGATGTTTTTCACGTGACAGTCATGCTGCAGCAGGGTAAGGGGGTGGTGGAAACAGGAAACGATATATTGTAATTTGTGTCAAATTAACCGGCGATCTATTAACACTACAACAAACAGGAGGACTAAAACATGAGAATCACAACACAGATGCTGAACGAATCAGCAAGAAAGGCAGGACTGCCAATCAACAGTAATTCGCTCTTAAACTACGTCAATGGCAATTCCGACAACACCCTGCTCAGCGCTCTGAACAAGAGCCGCACCACAGACGCTGTTTCCAAGACCAAGTATGAAAAACTGGAAAAGGCAGCGGATCAGTTATCGAAGGCGGCATCCGTCTTTATGGCAACCGGGGAGGATTCCCTCTTTTCCAAGGCAAGGGAAAGCGAGGACAGCCAGGATATCTACAATGCAGTAGAGGACTTTGTGGGAAAGTACAACAGCACGCTCTCCACACTGAAGAACGCGTCCGGCAGCTTGAATGACTACTACAGCCAGATGCTGAAATCTGCGGTTTCCGACAACAAGGAGGCGCTGGAGAGCATTGGAATCACCGTTGCAAAGGACGGTTCACTGAGTGTTGACAAGGATAAGATGAAAGGGACGGATATCGACACCTTGGAAAAGGTGCTTGGGAACACCACGGGTATTACCAAAAAAGTTGCATATGTGTCAGGCAGGGTTTCAGACAATGCCCAGACAAACCAGAACAGCTTGTCCAGCCAGTATTCTTCCACTGGATCGCTTTATTCCTCACTGGCAAGCAAGTATAACCTGTACGGCTAATGCCCAAAGTATAGGCCCGGAGGGAGGAAAAGCAGGAAATGATCTATATCAATCAGGAAAACCCTGTCAAAGTAACGGAAAATTCAAGCCTGGCAGACAGAATAAGGGGAAACAGAAAGACCTTTCAGTGCACGGAGGAAATGGCAAAACGCACACAGGATGTATTTGAAAGATCCGGATGTAAAAAGGTTACATATCCGCAGTATACAAAATTTGCGGTCATTGATAAACCGACATCGAACTTAAAAAAAGAGATGCAGGAAGTTATGGCGGGATATTATAATGGAGAAATCAGTAAAGACGAGATTAAAGGTTTCTTCATGGAATACTGTGGCACAATGTATGCAAGGGACGAGAATACAATTTTAAATGTGTATGAAACCTTTCTGGATGCAAATTATGCGGAGGCCGTCAATGCCTGCTTTGACAAGGGGAAAACCATAGCGGCAGAAGAAGGAACTACAGCGAATGGCATGGTGTATTATGACGCAGAGTATTATTTCCGGTCAGAAGAGATACATGAACTTTTGAAAGAGGCTGCAAAAGAATATGGTGAAAAGTATGGTGTAGAGGTAGATGCAACAAAAAGAGATGAAAATTTCAAGGGCGATTATTTGACTGGAAAACCTAACTTTAATAGTAAGTGGAATTTTAAGGCGGCTAATTTGTATGGTGTAGGAAGGATGATGGACATGAATGCAGTCCCGCCGAAAGGCTTTTCCTTTTTCTATCATCTAGGGGAAGAGATGGGCACAAAAGACAGCCTGCTTATTGTCGGCGGAGCAGACTGGACGGAGAGGAGAAATGTACCGTTTGAGATTCCGACAGCGGGGAGAAAGCGCATAGACTATTTCTATCTCGCAGATTTGTTTAAGATTAGTGGTGAAAGGGAAGGAAACAATAAGCAATATAATGATTTCCTTAACAAACTTGTCATTAATAGGAGTGCGCCTGGAATTATAATTAAGCGGCGTTAGTCGTGATTGGCTTTTAGGGGACATATCACCAATCTCGGCGCGCTGAAAATCGTATTAGGTGCAAGGAATTATAATGGTTGGGCTGAAGGCGTTTTATGGAAACTTCAGCCCTTGATTTATTTATAATAGCATTTGCTGCTGTATATCAATAGCAGGCGGGATACCGACTGTGATGTGGTTGTATCACGTGAAATAGATTGCAATGAAAGCACCTATAATAACACCAATAATAATACCAAGTAGTATGTAAAGTAATCTGGAAAAAAGACCAAATGACCTATTAGGTATGGTCTTTGGCGCATGATTAGCAGGTGTTTTATTAGATGCTGGCTTGTTATGTTCATTAAGTGATTTGCCAGTTCTTATTTCTTTAGCTGTATCAACAGACTTCTTCTTACTGGCGAAGTCTATGGATTCATTTTCTAAGGAATCAAAAGTATCTGTTTTGGATTGTTCAAAATATTCATAAGCCGGTTTTGCGTTGGAAACATCAAATCCCTGTAACCGGTTACGCGCCCATTGATATGCATCATCGTGATGATCTATGTATACCAGAAGAACAGTATTTCCTGACTGGGTGAATATTGCCCTAAAATCTTGTGTTACCCGGGCACTTTTAAAATCAAGTTTAGTGTTGAGTTTTTCTATCTTTAGACTGTCACTTCTAAGGCTACGTTTCATAAGTCGAATGGTTTCAAGCGACTTTTTTTGTGTTTTCTTATCTAATCTTGAAAATGCGTCTATGTAAGTGTCGGAGCAAACTATGTTTGTTGCCATGTGTATTCTCCCTCTAATCCATAACATTTTATTTTTCTTTCGATTTTTCGTTTAATAATGTCTGTCTGATACATTTTTTATTGAAACAGATGTAGACTTTACGAATTATTGTAATTATCCATAATCTCCCTCATGGAGATGCTTTGCAGGCTGCTGCGCAGATCTTCATGGATTTTCGCATAGGAGGTATTTAAAACGCTGTGGATGTTTTTTCCTACCGGACACAGGGGAGAGGGCATGGAATGGACCCCGATCAATTTGCCGAGAAAATCCGGTTCTAATGCATTACAGATCCGGTACAATGTAATCTCATTCAACGGGCAGTTGAGCTTTGTACCGCCTGTGCCGAATTTTACGGAGAGTATTCCTTCCTTCTTTAATGCGCTGATGATATTCCTGATGGTGACAGGATTGGTTCCGGTGGAAAGTGACAGCAGTTCGCTGGTGACTTTCTGCGCCTCCCCATATACACTGATAAAAATGAGGCAATGGATGGCAATAGAGCATTTCGTGCTGATATGCATGATAAGTATTCTCCTTTTGATTATGTAGACATTTTATCATAAATGGCCAATGGTGTAAATCTTGACATTACATCTTCCGGCTGTTATACTGGACTAGGTGTAAGATTAAAATTTACAGGGGGTGCAGCATGGCATTGGTACAGATTGATTTTAGTCCGACAGGAGGAACCAGGAAAGTTGCTGACATTATCGCAAAGGAATGGGAGGGGCCGGTTACCTGCGTTGATTTATCAGATGCAAAAACGGACTGTTCAAAGATTCAATTTGGGCAGGGGGATGCGGTGCTGATCGCAGTTCCTTCCTATGGAGGCCGTGTTCCGGAGCTTGCCGCGAAAAGGCTTATGAAAATAAACGGCAACCAGGCGAGATGCGTGATTGTCTGTGTATATGGAAACCGTGCATATGAAGACACTCTCGTTGAACTGCGGGACATTGCCGAAAGCTGCGGTTTCCGTGTCATAGCTGCCATTTCTGCAGTAGCAGAACATTCCATTATTCATCAGTATGCTACAGGGAGACCGGATGAGAAGGATGCGGAAGAACTGCGTGGATTCGCAAAAAAGATTTATAAAAAATTTTTGGATGATGAGTCATCATCATCTGCGTTTGAAGTACCGGGCAGCCGACCTTACCGGAAGGCGGGAGGAGCAGGTCTTGTCCCGAAAGCGACAAAAGAATGCGTCAGCTGCGGCTTATGCGCTGAGAACTGTCCGGCGCAGGCAATCAGCAGGGACAGTCTGAAAACAGCGGATTCTAAAAAATGCACTTCTTGTATGCGGTGTGTTACCGGGTGTCCCCGGTCTGCCCGGAAGGTAAACGGGGCGTTGGTATCCGCCGCCGCGCTGGCGCTCAAAAAGGCCTGCAGTGAAAGAAAGGAAGCGGAACTTTTTTGTTAAGAAAGAGGGAATCGGTCATGAAAACAGGTGTGATAGATGTGGGCGGCGGTTTCCGGGGCATCTACGCTGTCGGTGTGTTCGATTACTGCTTGGAGCAGGAGATTTCTTTTGATCTTGGCATCGGCATATCGGCGGGGAGCGCGAACCTATGCTCTTACGCCGCCGGACAGAAGGGGCGGAATTATTGCTTTTACACAGAGTACGGTTTTCGGAAACAGTATATGAGTCTCGGAAATTTTATCCGGAAAGGCTCCTATGTAGATATGGATTATGTCTATGGGACGCTCAGCAACAGCGGAGGTGAAAACCCTCTAGATTATGCGGCATTTCAAAATAACCAGATGGAGTTTTATGTTGTTGCCGCGAATGCGCTGACAGGGCAGGCTCATTTTTTCGATAAGACGGATATGCGCCAGGATTGCTACGACATCTTAAAGGCGTCTTCATCTATCCCCTTTGTCTGTAAGCCTTATCAAATCAACGGAATCCCTTACTATGACGGCGCGCTGGGTGATCCTGTCCCGGTAGAAAAAGCGTTTGAGCTTGGCTGTGACCGGGTTGTCCTGATCCTGACGAAACCGGAACACGTCCTCCGTACTTCCAAGCAGGACGCGCACTTTGCTGCAGGAATCCGAAAAAGATATCCGCTGGCCGCAGAAAAACTGTGTGAGCGGGCGCGAAGGTATAATGAGAGTGTTGCACTGGCACAGGAGTACGCAAAGCAGGGCCGGGTGCTGATCATTGCGCCAGATGACACTTGCGGGGTAGATACCCTGAGACGTGATAAAGATGCTTTGCGGAAACTGTATGAAAAGGGATACCACGATGCGCAAAGGATATCGGCGTTTATAAAAGACCCAGGGTGGGCCAATAATTCAATATCAGCATGGCAGCGCCGAGCACAGTAAGCACTGCTCCTGTCACAAGTCCAACCGTGCGGTTTTTTACCCGGTTGGCAAACTGTGCGGAGACAAGAGACGCAGTAGTCGCAACAACAATACAGATCAGCAGCACATCCCAGCGTTCCAGAATGATTGCCGGGTGGATGAGGATATGGCTGACCGATGCAATAAGCGCCGTAAAGGTCATGATAAATGTGCTTGTTCCCACAGCTGTTTTCAGTTCCATGCCGAGAAATGCGGTAAAAACCACCAGCATCATCATCCCGCCGCCTGTCCCGACAAAACCTGTGCCGAATCCGATGGTCAGACCGAAAAAAAGGGATATGGCTATACCTTTCCAGTCAAGTTTCTCTCCCTTACTCACTGTTTTTTCCCGTGACGTGTCCGGTTTTATTAAAAAACGGATGCCAATGAAAAATGTCAGAAATAGCGTAAAACCGCCTAATACTACATTTCCTGCAAGCCATGCTGCATAACTGCCCACTGTACTCATAGTGAGGATGCATGTCAGCATGATCCAGCCACGTTTCAGATCAATATTCTTATGTTTCCCATATGTAATTGTTGTTACTGCTGATCCAAGGATATCTGATGCAAGAGCAATGGCAGTAGCCTGATAAGCACCCGTTTCTCCGCTAAAGCTTGGACAAAGTACAATTAGTATCGGCACCATTACGGTTGCTGCCGACAGTCCCGCAAGACCTGTTCCTATCCCTGCCCCAAGTGCTGCAATAACATACCATATGTATTCCATAGACGTTCCTTCCCCTTCTTCACCCGGAATCCCACAAAAGCTGTCTGTTAGGAGCTATTTTGTGAGTTTCACCCTGCGTATATTATAGATATATTTATGAAAAAGTCAACCAAAATTGCGTTGTTTACTCATGTTTATAGTAGAACGAAACCAGGGGTAGGAAATAATTTACAGCAGAAAATATCCGTTTCACATCATTCCCATTATCGCAGCGTCAATATAATTCCGATATAACTATAAGAAATACAGAAGGGGTGAAAAAATGCAGATAGCAGTATGTGACGATGAAAAAGAGATCAGGGATATGTTTGAGAAAAAGATAAGGAGGCTCTATCCGGCAGCAGACCTGTCGCTGTACCAGTCGGGGGAGGATCTGCTTTTGTCAGACGGAGAGCCGGATATCCTGCTGCTTGATATTCAGATGCCGGGGAAGAATGGCATGGAAACGGCAAAGGAACTGCGCGGAAAAAA
>JAAUZI010000088.1 GCA_014804645.1 Lachnospiraceae bacterium
ACATTCATCTGATCCTTTACCGCCTCTGAAACCTGCGCCTCGCTCACGGTGGCAACCTCCTGCTGCGGCTCCGTAAAGGGCTCCAGCGTCAGGGTCGGCGCCTGTTTTAACATGGTATCCAATTCACTCATTCTTATCCTTACTCCTTTCCTGTTTTTGCGTATTCCAGTTCCTTGCTGATGCTTTCCTTGGTCAGACCCTCCTGAGCCAACATGGTCTCCAGCACCTGGGCATCCGTGGTAACATCATATACCCGGCTGCGAAACAGATTGTTGAGCAGCTCTGTAAAAGCTGCGTTTATGGTATCCAGCGTCTTTTCGATCTGCGCTTTGGCGGAGAGAATATCCTCCCCCGGCACACTGACCTGGTCAAACTCTTTGTATGCCTCCACCAGTTTCAGGGTGGTAGGCAGATAATAGTCCATAACTCTGTGCATCTGGGACATCTGATCCGGATACTCCCTGACCTTGTCAAAAATCTCCTTCAGTAGATTCTCCAAACGGTACAACTTAGCGGAGATCACTTCGCCCTCAATGGCGTCATTCATATCCCGCAGCTTGCGAATGCATTCCATGCCCTCCGCAATCATCTGATTCAACTCCTGATCGCGGGCTTTCTGCTCCTGCTCCACGATCTCGCCCGGCGTCAGCGGGCGCTCTTCCTGCATGGGCAATGCCTCGCGCTCCCTGAGCGTGCGTGCTCTCTCCGCATCCTGATACTGCTTGTAAATCACATCATTCAGCATAAGTGTGGTGCCCTGCTCGTCCATATGTCCGTGGGGAAAAATTCCCAGCTGCAGCATACGCCGAACATCGTGCAACACATAGTTTCTGCTGTTCTGTGTGGCGGCCGCCAACTGAGAAATCTCAGCGTACATTCTCGAACCGCAGAGCTGTACATATCGGTCCGCCCGTTTCAGACGTTGGTGCTTGAAACATCCGAGCCGTACCATTCCAAAGAAAAACAGCAGCATGATCGCCCCGGTAAGCACCCCCGGAATCTCCCAGGCCATCAGACATACTGACAGGATACTGGCGCCAAAAAACATGCCGATACCGCCGAAAACCTTGTACAACACACCGGCCACGCTGCCCACCCGATTGGTCTTTACCAGCGGCCCAGGGCGCATCGGCACGGGCATAGGCGCCTGTCTGTAAACCGGAACAGGCTGGCGGTTGAAAAATCCGGGCTGTCCCGGCTGACCAGGTTGTCCCGGCTGACCAGGCTGTCCGGGTTGTCCCGGCTGGCCGCCTTGGGGAACCGCCTGACGGGGCGGCTGCCCCACCGGCTTTCTGGTATCCCAGCTGGCGCTGAAACTCCCGTGTTGCTGCTGCCAGTTCTGCCAGTTCTGTTTCATCTGCTCCATCTGGCGGTTATGCCGCTTTGTACCCTCTGGACTGCCGCCCATAAAGGTGTAGTTGGCCTCCCGGATCGCATTGTTTACCGTCTGCCCCACCAATTCATTCAGATTTCTAAAATCACCGCTGTTCAGTCCCTCCGCCAGAGCGTCGCGAAACTGCTCTCCCAGCGAGTTATTGTCCATATTTTCACTCATTGACCTGACTCCAAATCCTGTCTATATCCATCTGCCGCAATCCCGCCTCAACGCGAAATCCTCCAGTATAGGCATCGATGCGCAAGCATTTTACTTATTATTCCTTATTTCCATGCGCTACGGCGCATACTCTGTTCAGGAAAGTTAAATGCGCAAGCATTTTACTTATTATTCCTTGATTTCATGCGCTGCGGCGCATACTCTGTTCAGTAAAGTTAAATGCGCAAGCATTTTACTTATTATCACACATAATATGCCGCTTAGCAAGATTTTTATAAAAATTTTAGAGGTGTCCTATCGGTCCATCTCCGCCACCCGGCCGGTAGATTTGTGCTCCCTGATAATGCCGTCTATTTCCTTCAAGTCCGTGGACAGCAGATCGCCGGGAATCGTGTTCTTCAACGCACTGGTGGCATTGCCGTACTCCAGTGCCCTCTGGTAGTCGTCCTCCTTGGACAACAGGCCGTAAAGTACGCCGGAGATATATGCATCGCCGCTGCCAATCCTGTCCACCACCTCGATATTCGCATAGGGCGGCTCCTCGTAATATGTATCGTCCTTGGCGCTGTAGATAATGGAGCCGAAAGTATGACGCTTGGGACTATGTACCACACGTTGGGTAGAGGCCACGATAGAGATGGGATAGTCCCGGGTAAAACTCTTCATGATCTCCCTGGCGTCGCCCTCCTTCAAAAAGGTCAGGCGGGCAGTCTCCTCGGAGCAGAAAAATACATCCACATAGGGAAGAATGCTCTCAATACACTCCTTGGCCTCGGCTCCGGTCCACAGATTGCCTCGAAAATTCACGTCAAAGGATATCAGCGCACCCTGCTCCTTGAAACGGCGAATCATCTGGATTGCTGTCTGACGCAGCTGGGGACTCAACGCCAGAGTAATTCCGCTGGTGTGAAAACAACGCGCCGCCTGATACAAGCTGTCGTCATAGTCCTCAACCGTCAGCTTGTTCACGGAGGTATTTTTTCTGTCGTATACAATTCTGGGTTTGCGGGGATAGGCGCCGCTCTCATAGTAATACACTCCCAGCCGCGCGTCCTTGTCCTGATCGTATACCAGATAATCGTCACTGACGCCGCAGAGCCGAACTCGATTCTTGATATAGGTGCCCAGATCGTTAGCTGGCAGCTTGGAGATTATACCGCAGCGCAGACCCAGCATGGCCGCTCCGGTGATGGCGTTCAGTTCCGCGCCTCCCGCCTGTTTGCCAAGAGTGTCCCCCCGGGTGATTCTCTCATTGTCCGGCGGAGACAGCCGCAGCATCAGCTCACCCAGCGACAACAGATCAAAATCCCTTTTCATACGCATGTCCTCCCTCCCATTAATGATAAGTGTAGAGCATTGCATTGGCGCACACACCATTCAAAAATTAAATGTACAGCTTTTATTCATTTTAGCACATTTTCACAGTGCGGTAAATCGTTCCGCTCTATTTTGTCCGATTTTTTATGTCTCTCGCTCCGTGTCAAAGGCCCTCCTCCAACAGCAATGTCCTCATAGCCTCCAACAGCCCCTCGGTGTCCGCGAGCAGCGCCTGGGCGTCCTTTTCAATGACATTGCACTTTTTGTATTTGTAGGTGAAAAAGGGATTGCCGTAGGCCGTGAAACGCAGTCTGTCGCCGTAGGGTTTCATAAAGGCCGGAATCCGTTCCGGGGCAATGGGGGCGTCAGGCCGAAAGGTGAAAACGATCCGCTCATTTTTTCCCTTCAGCTCCGTCATATAGAGCCTGTGGGCCGCCACCCGGATCAGCGCGATACGCAGCAGATTTTCCACGGAGGTGGGAATGGCACCGAACCGGTCCAGCAGCTCATCCCGCATATCGTCGCGCTCCCGGATATTTTCAATCCCCGCTATGCGCTTGTAGATATCCAGTTTCTGCACTTCGTTGACAATATACTCCGGCGGGATAAAGGCGTCCACGTCCAGGTCTACCGTGGTGGCGAAATCCTCCTGCATGGATATGCCCTTTCTGCGCTGTACCGCCTCGTTCAGCATCTTGCAGTACAGATCGTACCCAACCGCCTCCATATGACCGTGCTGACGCATACCCAGAAGATTGCCCGCCCCACGGATCTCCAGGTCGCGCATGGCGATCTTGAACCCGCTTCCCAGATCCGTAAATTCTCTTATGGCCGCCAGCCTTTTCTCCGCGACCTCCTTCAGCATCTTGTCCCTCTTGTACATCAAAAACGCATAGGCTGTCCGGTTGGAACGACCCACACGTCCCCGCAGCTGATACAGCTGGGACAACCCCAGATTGTCGGAGTCATGTACAATCATAGTGTTTACGTTAGAGATATCCAGCCCGGTCTCAATGATGGTGGTGGACACCAGCACATCAATCTCCCCGGCGATAAAGTCCACCATGATCTTTTCCAACTCATTTTCCTTCATCTGCCCGTGGGCATAGGCCACCGTGGCCTCCGGCACCAGCGCCGCAACCCCCGCCGTGATATCCGCTATATTGTTCACTCTGTTGTAGACATAGAAAACCTGCCCGCCCCGCCCCAGCTCCCGGACAATGGCCTCCCTGACCATCTCTTCGTTGTATTCCATGACATAGGTCTGTATGGGCAGACGCTCGTCCGGCGCCTCCTCCAGCACACTCATATCGCGGATACCGATAAGACTCATATGGAGAGTCCGTGGAATGGGGGTGGCGGTCAGAGTCAGCACATCCACATTCTCCTTAAGTTTCTTGATCTTCTCCTTGTGGGCCACGCCAAAACGCTGCTCCTCATCGATAATCAGCAGCCCCAGGTCCTTATATTTCACATCCTCCGACAGTACCCGATGGGTGCCGATCACAATGTCCACCAGTCCCTTTTGGAGGTCCGCGATGGACTTTTTGATCTCCCCCGGAGTGCGGAACCGGGACAGCAGCTCAACCCGCACCGGAAAATCCTTCATCCGCTGGGTGAAGGTGTTGTAATGCTGCTGAGCCAGTATCGTGGTGGGCACCAGGTACACCACCTGCTTGCCCTCCTGCACGGCCTTGAAGGCCGCCCGGATGGCTATCTCCGTCTTGCCGTACCCCACATCTCCGCAGATCAGTCGGTCCATGATTTTGCCGCTCTCCATATCCGCCTTGGTATCGGCAATGGCTGCCAGCTGATCCTCCGTCTCCTCAAAGGGAAACATCTCCTCGAACTCCCTCTGCCACACCGTGTCTTTGCCATACTGGTATCCCTGGCTCTGCTGACGCAGGGCATAGAGTTCCACCAGATCTCCCGCCACCTGGTCCACGGCGGTGCGCACTTTCGACTTGGTGCGGTCCCACTCCTTAGTGCCCAGTTTGTTCAATTTGGGTTTACCGCCCTCCGCGGAGGCATATTTTTGAATCACGTCCAGACCGGTGGCAAGCACATAGAGATTACCGCCATCCCGGTATTCGATCTTCATGTAGTCCTTGACGACCTTCTCCACCTCCACCTTTTCTATGCCCCGGTAGATGCCCAGTCCGTGGGTCTCATGCACCACATAATCTCCCACCTTCAACTCCTGAAAATCGTGTATTTTCTGCCCCTGGTACAGCTTTTTCTTCTTTTTCTTTTTTTCCGCGCCGAAGATATCCGACTCCGCAATCACCACATATTTTATCAGTGGATACTCGAATCCCTTGTTCACATGGCCATAGTAGGTCAGCACCTCCCCGGGCTGCACCTCTCGGAAAGGATCCTCCGTATAAACGGCGGTCAGATCATAATCCCGCAGATCCTCTGCCAGACGCTTGGCCCGGGTCCTGGAGCCGGACAAAAGCAGCACACGATAACCCTGTCTCCGATAGCGGGACAGGTCTTTTACCAGAGCCTCAAAGCTGTTGTTGTAGGGCGAGACATTGCGGGCGGACACCGTAACCCGGGAGACAGGTTTCAGCAGACTGTTTTTTCCGTCCATGGTGGCCAGGGATACCACGGCGGACCCAAGGCACCGGGCCATGACCTGCTCCCGACTGTAGAGAATATCCATCTGCCCCGGCAGCACATAGCCCTTCTGCGCCCGCTGCTCCATGCTCTCCCGAAATTCCAGTTCCACCGCGTCCGCATGTTCGGCGATCCGAGCCGGTTCATCCAGAAAAAGAACTAGCTGCCGGCCGCCGTCTCCCGCCATATGTTGAAGCAGTTCCGGCAGGGTGAGCGTGTCCTGATAAAAATATCGAATATAGCTCTCCAGATTTACTCTGGTCTGGAACTCCAGCAGCTGCTCTTTTAGCTCTCCCAGTTGGGTATGAACCCGGTGAGCCGCCTCCGTGGCAAAAGCGTCCCGCAGTCGTTTCTCCTGCACCGCCGCCTCCGCCTCTATACGTTTCACGCCCTCCTCCAGGCGCTCTCTGGTCATGACAAACTCCGTGGCGGGATAGATGGTGACACTCTCCAGTTTCTCTATGGAACGCTGGCTCAACACGTCAAAAGAGCGTATGGACTCCACCTGATCTCCCCACAGCTCAATTCGATAGGGGTTCTCCTCCGTCAGATCATAGATATCCACAATGCCGCCCCGGATGGAAAACTGGCCGCTGCCCTCCACCTGCGCCGTCTTCTCATAGCCCATATCCACCAGGCGTCTGGAAAATGCCGCCTCATCCAGCGTGCCGCCGCTTTCCACTGTCAAGATATCCTCCTGGGGATTCCACTGCACCTGAGGCGTCATCAGCGCCGCAAAGGTGGTAATCAGCGTCAGAGGCTTGCCCTCCGCAATCCGCCGCAGCACGGCGACCCGCTCCCGGGTCAACTGATTGCCGTGGATATCCGCTTGAAAAAAGATTAGATCCTTGGCAGGATAGAGCTGGACGTTTCTGTCGTAAAATCGATATTCCTCGTACAGCTCCCGTGCCTTTAGATCACTGTAGGTAACGATCACCTTATAGCGCAGGCCATCGGACAGACCGTATATCATATGCAGTTTCTGCGAGTCCACACAGCCGCTGAGTGCGACAGGGGTTCTTCCTTTGCGTATGTCTTCCCTGGCCTGGTCGTATTCCGCCAGGTCCCGCAGGGGCGCCAATAATGCCTGCATTTTGCTACCTCCTATTAGAGTACCGCATATTCCTTCCCAGACCCAATACCTAGCAGAGCAATTTCTGACCGCAAGCGCTCAGAAATTCTCTGGGGCCTGTACAGGAATATGCTGTTTTAAAATTCTGCCAGATTCCGCTGCTGTTTAGGATTCCGGCGTCTCATGACCGGGGCCTTTCCCTTTCTTCGTATTATATCGGTTCATGGCGCCGTCCACATCGCCCTGTAGAATCATGCGAATAGCCTGTTCAGCTTTTTCGGATGTCTCGCTTAACACCTTTATCTCCCCGTCCGTAAAATGCCCCAGCACATAGTCCTTCAGGTCGTAGCCCTGAGGCTTATCGCTCACGCCCATCCGAATCCGCATAAAATTCTCGCTTCCCAGATGCAGAATAATGTTCTTCAGTCCGTTGTGTCCTCCCGCACTACCCTTTTTGCGAATCCTCAGCTGCCCCACGTCCAGGCTGATATCATCCGACACCACTACCAGCTGTGTCGTCACATCCACCTTGTAGTAATCCGTCACCTCCCGGATACTCTCGCCGCTCAGATTCATATAGGTCAGAGGTTTTACCAGAATCACCTTCTGTCCGTCGATATAGCCCTTGCCGATAACGGCCTTGTGCTTTCTCTCCAGCATGGCAATCTGATATTTCTTTGCAATATCATCTATGACCCTGAAACCGATATTATGTCTGGTATTTTCAAATTCTTTGCCCGGATTGCCCAGGCCTGCAATGACAAACATAGTACTCCTCCTACACCGCATCTGCCTTTCCCACATCACTCCCGGCAGATCGCTCCTGTTCATAATGCCCCAAACATTTTAATGATACTCCATAACATGCCATAAGTTCAAGCAGAAGTTTCTTATGTTTCCTCCTAAGTGATGCAAGCGCATTTTGCACAGACGGCGAATATGATAAAAATTTTTCAAAATTGATCCTTCGTATATATTAGCCTTGATTTATTAAAACATATATTAGATAATTAATAGATGACTCCCTTTTCAGAATTGTATCGATAATATCGGTTCAATAAATGTTATAGAATCCAATAACGGAATATATGAAAATGACTACTATGACGAAAGCTTAGGAACGACCTACAGACGGTATTGGATTGAATGTAAATAATTGATGCAGGATAAGTACTATTTCCAGTTTGTCGAATAGCCACTCATATTTTCTTAAAAATTTTCACAAAACGCTGAATTAAAATGTGATTATTCCTGCCCAGGAAAAATCAGCCATTGAAAATGTATATTTGATACATTATATGCGGGAGGTGAAACAGATGAATATGCTAAAGCAATTGAACGCAGCCATTGAGTATATCGAGGCGAATTTGTGCGCAGAGTTCGATCTTGATACAGCCGCCGGAATTGCCTGTGTAACGGCAGATAGTTTTATTCGTTTCTTCAGTTATATGACCGGAATGACACTGACTGAGTATGTGCGGCGCAGACGCCTCACTCTCGCAGCACAGGATCTGCAGTATGGCAGGACACCGATTATCCACATTGCCATAAAATATGGATATGACAGTGCGGCAGCTTTCTCAAGAGCCTTTGCGAAACAGCACGGCATTACACCGTCTGTCTATCGTAAAAGCGGCGGTTCTCTCAAGGTATATCCACCTGCTTCCTTTCACATTATAATCAAAGGAGCAAAAGAAATGGATTTCAGAATTATTGAGTTGGAAGATACCGTGGTGTATGGTGTATCAAAACAGTATGAGGGGCAGGGATATAAGGACCGCGAGGAACTGCGGCACTCCATGTGGGCAGACGATTGCGATGACGTTCCCGGAAAGCTTGCCGAGGGCCGATGGAATCAAGCCGGAAACACGTCTTATGACGGCGTATGGTACGGAGTCTGGCAGGACGGTAAATATACGATTGCCCGCGACAGAGCAGATACCATGACAGATAGGCTTGAGGCGCGTAAGTTTCCTGCAGGTACCTATGCTGCATTCAAAACTGAGTGCGGTGGGCTTGCCTGGGAAGAATTTCCGAAACTGTATGAGTTGATTTTCGACTCCTGGCTCCCTGCATCCGAGTATAAACAGAAGTATGACCTTATAATAGAGGTACTGCATCTCTGGACTGACCACGATCTGAGACAGAAGAACCGGTATTATGAAGTATGGATTCCGGTGGAACTGAAATAACCCGATTGTACTCAGCATGGAATACCTAGTTATAGAGCGATGCTCCCTTTTTGTTTTAGGGCACAAAAAGGGAGCTGTTGCGGTAGATTGTTTTGGCTACTTGCAACAGCCCCCTTCCATCGTGATTCATATTCACATAAATTACTCTTCCTCACCATCCGGCTCGGCCAGCGCCTTCTCATAGCTCTCCAGAATCACATTCTGGATATGTTCCCTGGTGGCGGAATTGATCGGGTGAGCTATATCTCTGTGCTCCCCGTCCGCCGCTTTTTTGCTCGGCATGGCGATAAACATACCCTTTTCCCCTTCGATCACCTTGATATCGTGTACCACGAACTCATCGTCCATAGTGATGGACACGACAGCCTTCATCTTTCCTTCTTTTGTAATCTTGCGAACCCGTACATCTGTAATCTGCATCAATATAACCCCCTTAGCTAAATGATCCTAATGTACTTTGTGCGCTCCGCACATTCCCTTCTTACATCATATGACATATCTGTCATTTTTCTCCACTACCACCTGGATGCCGTTCTCACCCACAAAACGGGAACCGGCCCGTATGGTATCACGGCTTTCCACTATGCAGTTTTCAATATATGAATTATCGCCTATATAGACGTCGTTCAGAATAATGGAATTCTTGATGATACAGTTGTTGCCTATATAGCTCTTCTTAAATATCACGGAATTCTCCACCACACCGTTGACAATACAGCCGCTGGAGATCAGGCTGTTGCGTATCTCCGCTCCCGGATTGTACTTTGCGGGCGGCAGGTCGTCCACCTTGGAGTAAATATCGGGGTACTGCTTGAAGAAATAGTCCCGCACTTCCGGTTTCAGGAAATCCATATTGGCTCCGTAGTAGTCCTCCACCGATGCGATATTGCGCCAGTAGTCCTTGATCTTGTAGGCATATATCCTCTTTATATCCTTGTAGCGAATCAGTATGTCGCGCACAAAATCGTACCGGTCCTCCTCCGCGCACTTTTCGATCATCTCTATCAGGCTGCGGCGGCGGATTACGTAGATACCGCAGGAGATGGTGTTGCTCTTGGCCTGCAGCGGCTTTTCCTCGAACTCCGTGATACGGAAATCTTCGTTCATCTTCATCGTGCCGAAACGCTCGATCTCCGTGCTGGGATCCATATCCTTGCACACCACGGTAATATCCGCCTTTTTATCGATATGGTACTCCAGCAGCTTGTTGAAATCCATCTTGTACACGCAGTCGCCGGAAGCGATCACCACATAAGGCTCATGACTGTTCTTCAGCCAGGTCAGATTCTGGGCGATGGCGTCTGCCGTCCCCCGATACCAGTTGCTGTTGTTCATGGTGACTGCCGGTGTAAAGACGTATAAGCCGCCCTGCTTACGTCCGAAATCCCACCATTTGGAGGAGCTTAAATGTTCGTTCAGGCTCCTGGAATTATACTGGGTGAACACCGCAACCCTCTGGATATGGGAATTGGACATATTGCTGAGCGTAAAGTCAATGCTCCGGTAGCTGCCCGCCACCGGCATGGCACAGATGGCCCGTTTCTGTGACAACTCTTTCATTCGGTGGTTATTGCCACCTGCCAAAATGATTCCTATCGCTCTCACTGTTATCTCTCCTCTGCCTTAATTAATGTCTTGCCGCTCGCCAGATAAGCATCCGGATAATCCGCAGCCGTGGTCGCTCCGGCAATCACTGTATTTTTTCCTACGTTGACTGAGTCGGGAATCACGCTCTTCTCTCCCACCGTCACCAGGCCGTTGCTGTAAATATGGGGTGCGGTATCGTTCTCCGCCTCATGGCCAACTCCCAGCTTTACATTACTGCCGATCTGTACATTCTCCGCCACTATCGCCTTGTTGATCTCACACCCCGCGCCAATAGTGGTGTTATTCATGATAATGGAATCGCGAATAACTGCGCCCTCCCCTATGGTCACACCGCAGCCAATTACAGAGTTGTACACCTGCCCGTAGACGTCCGTACCCTCTCCTATGATACAGCGTTGTACCACGCTGTTTGGCGACATATACTGAGGCGGCAGAATATCGCTCTTGGTGTATATCTTCCAGTACTCCTCATAGAGGTTGAACACGGGTACAATATCGATCAACTCCATATTGGCCTCCCAGTAGGAACTCAGGGTGCCCACATCCTTCCAGTAGCCGTTGAATTCATAGGCGTACAGCGGTGCTCCCTTTTCATGGCAGTAGGGAATCACATGCTTGCCGAAATCTAAAGCAGGCTGATCTGCCATGGTCAGCAGCGCTTCCTTCAACGTCTTCCAATTGAAAATATAGATACCCATGCTGGCCAGATTGCTTCTGGGCCGCTCTGGTTTCTCCTCAAAATCGGTGATACGCCGGTTCTCATCAGTGATCATAATGCCGAAACGGCTGGCCTCCTCCATGGGAACAGGCATCACCGCAATCGTGACTTCCGCATTGTTCGCCTTGTGGAAGTCCAGCATCACTTCATAATCCATCTTATAGATATGATCACCGGACAAAATCAGAACGTAATCCGGATTGAAACTCTCCATGTAATCCAGATTCTGGAAAATCGCATTGGCCGTACCGGTATACCACTCGCTGTTTGTGCTCTTCTCATAGGGGGGCAGCACAGTCACGCCTCCGATGTTCCGATCCAGATCCCAGGGGATACCAATTCCGATATGGGTGTTCAGCCGCAGGGGCTGATACTGGGTCAATACACCCACCGTATCGACACCCGAATTGATACAGTTGCTCAGAGGAAAATCAATAATTCGGTATTTTCCTCCAAAAGCCACTGCAGGCTTGGCTACCTTGGATGTGAGAACACCCAGGCGGCTGCCCTGTCCTCCAGCCAATAACATGGCTATCATTTCTTTCTTGATCATGTCATCACCTCAATCTAGCATAATATACAAGGCACAGCAGAGCCTCGTCTTGTACACATTATAGCATACCCAAATAAAATTGTGAATATTTTTTACAAAAAAAAGTTAATTTTTGGGATTTTTTCATTCATTTTTAACAGAATTTTGTCTGTGTAAAAATGCATTTGTTTTTTGTACCCACAAAGTATATAATAAGGAATATAATAATCTAGAGTATTTTGCAAAAGGAGTTATATGCCGTTATGTATCAGATAGATTTTGACAACCCCGTTTCCGTGTATTTTGTAGGCATTGGCGGTATTAGTATGAGCGGTCTGGCTGCGCTTCTGCACCGGACGGGCTTTACCGTTTCCGGCTCCGACTGGAAATCCAGCCCCATCACCCAGGCGTTGGAGCAGAAGGGCATTCGGGTTTCCTACGGTGAGGATGCCGCCCATGTCCCGGAGGATATCGACTGCGCCGTGCTGACCAGCGCTGTGCATGAGGATAATCTGGAGTTCATCGCCATCCGTCAGAGAGGGATTCCCTACTTGTCCAGAGCGCAGCTCCTGGGACAGATTATGAGAAACTACGAGACTCCAATTGCCGTCAGCGGCACCCACGGCAAGACTACCACCACCTCCATGCTCTCGGAGATTTTGCTGCATGCGGGTACAGATCCCACCCTGGCCGTCGGCGGCATATTGAAGTCTATAGGCGGCAACATCCGGATAGGCAGCTCCGGCTATTTTCTGGCGGAGGCATGCGAGTACACCAACAGTTTCTTAAGCTTTTTTCCCAAGATCGGCTTGATTCTGAATATAGAGGAGGACCATCTGGACTTTTTCAAAGATTTGGAGGATATCCGCCACTCCTTCCGGCGCTTTGCCCAGCTGCTGCCTGCAGACGGCACTCTGGTCATAAGCGGCGATATCGACCGCTATCAGGAGCTGACGGACGGCCTGTCCTGCGCTGTGGTCACTTACGGCCATAGCAGGGATTGTGACTACTATGCCGACAGCATTACCCACGACAGCCAGGGAAATGCCTCCTTTATGTTATGTTGTCCCCACGGGGAGCCCCAACGGGTGGCGCTGCAGGTCCCCGGCCTCCACAACGTCCACAATGCCGTGGCCGCCATTGCCACTGCGGACCTGCTGGGCATAAGCCGCAGGGATACTCTGGAGGCGCTGAAAAATTTCCACGGGACGGACCGCCGTTTTGAGTACAAAGGCACTGTGAACGGTTTTACTATAGTAGATGATTATGCGCATCACCCCACAGAAATTACTACAACCTTGCAGGCAGCCCAAAATTATCCTCACAAAAAGCTGTGGTGCGTATTCCAGCCCCACACCTACAGCCGGACCAAGACCTTTATGGCCGAGTTTGCCCAGGCGCTGACGCTGGCGGACCATGTGGTACTGACGGATATCTACGCCGCCCGGGAAAAGGATACTCTGGGGATCAGCTCACGGGATCTGCAGGCGGCCATACAGGCGCTGAACGGACAGTGCGATTACTTTCCCACTTTTGAGGAGGCGGAAAAATTTTTATTAGAAAATTGCATAAACGGCGATCTGTTGATAACTATGGGAGCCGGAGACGTGCATAAAATCGGAGAATCTCTCCTGGAAAAATAGTTATCCACACTATCCACATTTTTTCTGCCATTCGATCGACGAAAAAATGTGGATAGCTTTTAAAAAAAAGTGGATAAACCACCCATTCGTGCATTCAGCTGAAGCGCTGGATTTCCCGGGACTTTTTCACCTGTTGCCGCAGTATTTATCCACAGTATCCACAGTTTCCACATTTTTTACCGTCCCAAAATACCGTTTTTCTTTCTGGCAAAATGCCTATTTCTTTTTTGGTTTTCCTGTGCTATACTTTGAAACACTGACACATGAAGGGGTGGTATTTTGTGGCTCGTTTAACGATTTACAAGGATAATTATATAGAATCAACAGCTGTTTCCAATTGTTTTATTGACGAATATATGAAGGATGCCAATGATGCCCAGTTGAAGATATATCTGTATCTGCTGCGCATGATGCATGCCAATATGTCTTTCAGCGTATCGGATATCGCGGATAAATTCAACCTCACGGAGAAGGACGTACTGCGCTCTCTGCGCTACTGGGAAAAGCAGAAGCTTCTGACTCTGGACTATGACGAGGACAGGAATCTGGTTGGCATTCACCTGCGCGAGTTGAGCCCTGGCGAGAACAACACACGCCGCACCGCCACCGCCGCGGGGGCGACCTCTTTTGCCGGAACTGCCAATATCGTCCCCGGAACGCTCAATGCGGGAGCCGTCCCTGTCGGCACGGATTCCGTTGTCAGAGGGACGGACTTTGCAGGCGCAGACATGGGTTTTGTCAGCGCCATGACAATGCAGCCTCAGGAACCCGAGCCTGACCCCTATGCCAAGCCCACCTACAGCGCCGACCAGCTCCGCAGTTTCAAGGATCAGGAGAATACCGCGCAGCTGTTGTTTGTGGCCCAGGTGTATGTAGGGCGTCCACTGACTGCGTCAGATATGAAGACCATATTATACCTGTCGGATGTGCTGCATTTTTCCGATGATCTGATAGACTATCTGATACAGTATTGTGTGGATCGGGGCAAAAAAGATTTCCGCTATATGGAGAAGGTGGCTATCAGTTGGGCACAGCAGGGAATCACCACTCCCAAGCAGGCGCAGAGAGCGGCTCTCAAATACGACAAATCCGTCTATGCGATTATGAACGAGCTGGGCAAGTCCTCCGCTCCCACTGCCAAGGAGCTGGAGTATATCAACCGTTGGATCAGAGAGTACGGTTTCAGCCAGGATATTATTTTTGAGGCCTGTGAGCGCACGGTACTGGCGGTGGACAAGCACCGTTTTGAGTACGCGGAGGGTATTCTGAGCAGCTGGCACAGGGAGAATGTGCGCCACAAGGCCGATATCAAGCGGGTGGACGAACAGCACCAAAAACAGAGGACCGTTTCCCACAACGCCGCCGCTGGCAACAAGTTCAATCAGTTTAAGCAGAATACATACAATTTTGAAGAACTGGAAAGAGAACTTATCAGCAACTAAGGAGAATCGCCGTGGCATTGACCAAGACACAATATGACACAATAAAACGCTGCTATGAGGAGAGACAGACCCGCAACATGCGGCTGCTGGCTCAACGCAGACAGCAGATCTACGCAGAGCTGCCGGAATACCGGGAGCTGGATACCTCCGTGGGGGCCACCTCCGTGGCCCATGCCCGCCTGCTGCTGGACGGCGATGAGACGGCGATGGAGGAGCTGCGACAGGAATTGGCACAGAGCGCGGCGCGCCGCAAGATGCTGCTGGCGCAGGCCGGTTACCCCCTGGACTATCTGGAGCCATTTTACGACTGTCCCGACTGCCGGGACACCGGCTATATCGGCAGCGAGAAATGTCACTGTTTCCGTCAGCAGGAGATCACTCTGCTGTATGAGCAATCGGGCATTCAGGAAATAATTGCCCGGGAGAATTTCGATACCCTTTCCACCGCCTACTACGAGGGCGAGGATCTGCAGCGTTTCGAGAACGCTGTCGCCATCAGCCATAAATTCGTGGATGATTTCAAAAAAAGCTATCAAAATTTGCTGTTTTATGGTACAGTAGGTACGGGTAAAAGTTTTTTATCCGGCTGCATTGCCAGGGAGCTGCTCTCCCAGGGCTGCGCCGTGATTTATTTCAGCGCCTGCGGTCTGTTTGAGACTCTGGCCCGCTACAGCTTTGACACAAAGGCCAAAAAAGAGCTTTACAATTTCTACAAAGACATTTACAATAGTGATCTGGTGATTATTGACGACCTGGGAACGGAGGTTACCAACAGCTTTGTGACGTCACAGTTGTTCTCCCTGATAGGTGAACGACACCTGCGTCACAAGGCGACCATCATTTCCACCAATCTGAATCTGGAGGAAATGCGCGACCGTTACTCCGACCGCATTTTTTCCCGCATTACCAGCAATTATTCGCTGTGTAAGCTGACCGGTCCGGATATTCGTATGTATAAGAAAAGATTTTCAGGAAAGTGAGGATATCATTCATGCCAAACCGTGAGGAGAAACGCAACTTAGAGACCATCCCCGTAGGTTCTCTCGGAATCATAGCCCTGGAGGGCTGCAGGGTGCTGGGCGATAAGGTGGACAAGTACCTGGTCAGATGGAGAACAGAGCGGGAACATGAGCACAAAGATTCTCTTGCTTTTTCCGGCTATCAGAGAGACTCCTACCTGCTGAGCGCAAAGGTTCCCCGTTTCGGCTCCGGAGAGGCTAAGGGCATGATTCTGGAATCTGTCAGAGGCTGTGACCTGTATCTTCTGGTGGATGTCTGCAACTACAGCCTTACCTATTCCCTCTGCGGCCACCAGAATCGTATGTCCCCTGACGACCACTATCAGGATTTGAAGCGCATTATCGCCGCTGTGGGCGGCAAGGCCCGCCGTATCACCGTGATAATGCCCTATCTATATGAGAGCCGTCAGCACAAGCGGACCTCGCGCGAATCCCTGGACTGCGCGCTGGCGCTGCAGGAGTTGGTGAGCATGGGAGTGGACAACATTATCACCTTCGACGCTCACGATCCCCGAGTGCAAAACGCCATTCCTCTGAACGGCTTTGAGACCGTGCAGCCCGCTTATCAGTTTATAAAGGGACTGCTGCGGCATGTAAAAGATCTGCAGATCGACAGCCGCCACATGATGGTCGTAAGCCCGGACGAGGGCGGCATGAAACGCGCCATCTATATCGCCAATGTGCTGGGACTGGACATGGGAATGTTCTACAAGCGCCGGGACTACACCCGGATAGTGAACGGACGCAATCCCATTGTGGCTCACGAATTTTTGGGATCCAGCGTGGACGGCAAGGACGTGATTATCATTGACGATATGATTTCCTCGGGTGACAGCATTCTGGAGACGGCGGCGGCCTTGAAACAGCGCAAGGCCGGTAAAATCTTTGTATTCTCCACCTTCGGACTGTTCACCGCCGGTCTGGAGAAATTTGACAGAGCCTACGAGAGCGGCCTGATTACCAGAATCCTGACCACGAACCTGATTTATCAGACGCCGGAGCTTTTGGAGCGGGAGTGGTATATCAACTGCGATATGAGCAAATATGTTGCTTACATTATCGATACCCTGAACCACGATTCCTCCATCAGCGATCTGTTAAATCCCAACGAGAGGATTCAGCAAATCGTGACCAAATACCGCAACGGAGAACTGCAATAAAAAACATCCCCCGAAAATCAGACTTTTATTGCCTGGTTTTCGGGGTTTTTTGTTCTATATTTCGGCCCAAAATGTAAACTCACTCATTATTTCGGTTGACATTCGAGTCTTATAATTGTATACTTGCTTTGTGATATGGTTTACATTCTACATTCACAAACTGTCCGGATTTCAAGAAATACCAGATGAGGAGAACAAAGACATGAACACAAAAAGAATTGCATTAATTGGACTGATGACCGCCGTTATCTGCGTTCTGGGACCTGTTTCCTTCCCCCTTCCCATAAGCCCGGTGCCCATCTCCCTGGGAGTCTTGGGAGTACTGCTGGCCACCTATCTGCTGGGAATGAAGTGGGGCACGGTCAGCTGCACGATCTACCTGTTGATCGGTCTGGTGGGCCTGCCTGTGTTTACAGGATATTCCGGCGGCATGGGTAAAGTGCTGGGACCCACAGGCGGCTACATGATCGGTTATATCTTCCTGTCCCTGATTGCCGGTTTCTTCATCGATAAATGGCCCGCCAAATGGGGGATGCATCTGGCGGGCATGGTGCTGGGCGCAGCGGTTATGTATCTGTTTGGTACCCTATGGCTGGGCTACCTGATGAAATGCTCTTTTCTGGAGGCGCTGTGGCTGGGCACGATCCCCTACATTCCCGCCGAGCTGGTCAAGATTGCCATCACCCTGGGACTTGGCGGCCTGATCCGAAGACGGCTTATGAAAGCCGGGCTGATCGTCTGAAACATCCCTTGCCATTCCGCAGAAATTGTGTTACACTGTTTTTCGTTGCAGGAGCCTCCCTGACCAAAGACTGGCAGGCTAACTAAACCGAGTGTTCGAGACCTTCCACTCGTTAAAAAAATACTAAAGGAGATTGTTACAATGAAAAACAGTAAAGCACTTTTTGTCGCTCAGGCGGCGCTTATCGCTGCCCTCTATGTGGTATTGACGCTATTGGCCAATTCTCTGGGGCTGGCCAATTATGCCATCCAGCTTCGCTTTTCCGAGGCGCTTACCATACTTCCCTTTTTTACCCCCGCCGCCATACCTGGCCTGTTCCTGGGATGCCTGATCAGCAATCTGCTCACCGGCGCCATTGTCTGGGACGTGGTCTTTGGCAGCATTGCCACGCTGGCGGGAGCCATCGGTACTTATTTGCTGCGCCGCTGCAAATGGCTGGCTCCCCTCCCCCCCATCGTCGCTAACACGTTGTTCGTGCCGCCGGTGCTGTATTTTGCCTACAGGATTCCCGGTTCCATTCCCTTTTTCATGCTGACCGTGGGCATTGGTGAAGTGCTGTCCTGCGGCGTGTTGGGAATGCTGCTGCTCTTTGTGCTGCAAAGATACAGGAAATATATTTTTCCCGTGGCTGAAAAATAGAATAAACCTTTTTGCAATGGAAACGGCTCCTGCAACACCGTTTCTGTTTCTCTTTTACAGCGGAATCTCCCTCACATCGTCCTCAATCAGATAGCACATCTCCTCGTGGGCGTCCACACCTTTCGCAATTTTGTCCACATCCAGCTTAATATAGGTAACGTCCGCATTGACCAGCAGTATGCCGTTTCGGCTGTAAATCTCCGACTTCATGACAGAGAACTTTGGAGTGTCCTTTATCACAATCCCTCTTCCCACCAGCTCCTCCTGATAGGGTACAGGTTTGCGGTATTTCACCTCCATAGACATGGTCACACCGAAAGTACCCTCCCCCTGCTGCGCCCACAGCGCTCTGAAACCCAGCTCGTCCAGCATAGTTGCCGCCAGGCCGCCGTGAACTCTCTGTGGAAAGCTCTGATGCTCCTCCTTATATCGGAACAAAGTCATAACGCTCCCGTCCTCCATATTGTAAAACTGAGCTTTCATGCCCATCGGATTGTCCATGCCGCAGATAAAGCACATCCTGCTGTTCCTCTGTTTGCTCACTACCTTCATTTCCGTCCCTCTCCTGTGTCTATTCCTCTACTCTGATATAAGTGATAAAAGGGTTGCCATTCTCCTCCATCCACTCTCTGGTGTCATTCATTCCCTTTTTGTAAAGTCTGCCCGTAGAAGGCTCCATAACTACTATATTGTACTCGTTGAAACCGGTGAGCAGCACCGCCTCCCCGTTCTGAAGCACGGCCAGCACCGGAATATCCTGATTGAGAAAATACAGCATGGCGTCCAGACTGCAGCCTCCAAGATCCAGCACCTGCGCCTGCCCCTCCAGATTCTCTTCCAGTATCTGCACGGCCGATTTGCCCCGTCTCAACAGATCGTCGGAATTTCTCACAATTCCCTCCAGGGACAGCATGGTATCCAGACACACGGCCAGACTGTTCTTCTCCTCGGTGACTTCCTGCGCCGTGATAGCCATGATCTGATTGCGTAACACCCTGTTTCCTCTGATCCATATGGTTCTGCCCCTGTCGTCCACCACCACGCCGGAGCAGTCGTTGGCCTGATTGATGGCCATGGCCGGAGTATAGTAGATCCCGGCCGTCCGGCCCTTATCGTACACATAGTAACGCTCCTGCTCGCTGTCTGAAGACAGCAGCACGTTTCTTCCCCCCTCAAACACTACTTCCTTGGGAGTCAGCACCTGCAGGGCTTTCACATTGATTTCTTCCCTCACCTGAATCTGCACCAGCTTTTCGTAGGTATCCACCGCTGCCACCACCAGCTGATTTTTGCCCACGTCCTGGGTGACGCTGTGCAAAATCTGATCTCGAGTGGTGTTCACATAGCTGCCGTCCTCCCGGCGAAGGAGCCGCTCCAGAATAATCTGGTTCTCCTCCACCTGGCAGGACAGCGCGTAGATATTCTCCTTCTTATAGGCCTTCAACAGCTTTCCGGAGGCATCCCGGATACAGACTAGATACATGGGAAAAAGCTGCCGACCTACCGCGTCGCTCACCACATCCTCCTGTTTCGCCACGCCGTAGATAATATCCTCTCCCATAAATCCCAGGGGGCGGGCAATCTCATCTGCTCCCACGTCAATCGAAATGACCTGCTCCGTTCCCAGATTCATGATCTGGAGCCCCTGATCCTGCCGCCACACCACAATCTTGTGACTATCCGATATCTCTATGGCCTCATCGGTCTCCACCAGAGCGATTCGCTCTCCGGTGCGGTCCTTTGTATTCACCTCATAAATGCCGTGATCCAGATACAGGTACAGCTTTCCCGCCCGGTTCAGATACAAAAGCTGGTCCAGCTCGCGTTCTAATATCTCATAGGATTTGTCATAGGGAATATATACCAGCTCCTCGATGGTGTTCCGATCACTGTTATAGGTATAGATCTGAATGCCTACCTCTCCCTCATGGCGTCCCCTGTTCATATATCCGTACACGGCAAACTGCACATTGTTTCCCTCGTCCACGTCCAGAATCTTTAACTTGTACCTCTGATACAGATTCCGGGCGTCCCACTGCGCTCTGACATTTTGGGAATTATCCTCGTAAAAGGAGAACAGCAGCGCCAGTTTGTTGGTCGTCACATTATAACTGCACAGCCGTCCCGCCGCCTCAAAGACCACGATATTGCCGTCCTCGCTCTCCACCAGAGCCATGTCCTCGCCCACAATGCCCAGCATAATCTTGTCATTGCCGTAGATGTCTCCTTTCACCGCGGGAATCTGATCCATGGTCCGCTCGTACTCCAGCAGATAGACCCGCTCCGGCGTATATCTTATGCGATATAATTCCTCCACCAGATAGCAGGTTTGATTCCGACTGTCGCCCGTGGCCACCAGATAGTGCAGTTCCATGGATGCAGTCTGCGCGGCCAGCTCCACCAGGTTGACGGCAGGCTCCGTCAGACGCCGCACATCCAGATCTCCCCAAGTGATCTGATTAAAACTGCTGTGAATGTCCACCCTGTGAAAGGTGGTGTTGTCCCCCTGGGAATTGCTCTCCAGATATTTGATAAGGTCCTTAGCCGCCTCTTTGTCAAAGGTTTTCTCGTGAAAATCCTTCACATAGGCCAACTTTTCATATCCCCATGTATTGTCGCTCCATATGGCTCGGGTGTAGTACCATATCTCCCGTCCTGCCTCGTCCGTCAGCACCAGGATCAGGGAATACTCCGTGTCCTTTTCTATCAGATCCTTCAGGGCAGTCTCCACCCGTATTGTGCTGTCCTGCACATACTCCGTAATCTCGGTATTTTCGATGAGACGGCTGCCATCCCTGCTCCTCACCTCCATACGGATTCCCTGGAGCTTTATGCCGTAGGTTTCAATACAGAATACCAGTTCTCTGTTCTCACCCAGCTCCGCGATGGTTCCCCGCTGATAGGCAATATCCATGGCCTGCGCATATCCGTGGAGTTCATTGTAGGCAATGTCGCCCTTCTCCAGTGTGATGACAGGAAAACTGGCCGCCGACAGCTCCATGGTCATATTTTGATTGTCGTGATTCATAACCCTTCCCGCCACCAGCAGCGCCGCCACAAAAGTCAGCAGGAAAATCACCCATTTGAATATCAATTTCTTCATGCTTGCCTATTCCTTATCCAGCAGATGCGCCAGCGTGGGATTCACGCCGAGCAGTTCCATAGTCTCCTGCAGGGATGCCCCTGCCTGTCTTTTTGTCATATGCTGTGGTCTCTTCACCGCCCGTATCAAAAGATTCTTGGGAGTATGCTCCATGTCTATGAACTCCAGAATCTGGGTGTCATACCCCTGCTGCTCCAGCAGTCCCGCCCGAATTGCGTCTGTAATCAGAGCCGACATGCGTTCCTTTATAATACCATAGCGCAGCAGCGGGGCCAAATCCTTGCAGTGAATCTGCCTGTTGAGCTCATGCTGACAGCAGGGCACCGCCAAAATAACTCTGGCCCCCCAGCCCACGGCCTTTTCCAGGGCATAATCCGTGGCCGTGTCACAGGCGTGGAGAGACACCACCATGTCCACGCTCTGTTCTCCCTCGTAAGTACTGATATCTCCCACCTGAAAATGCAGCTGCTCATAGCCGCACTGCGCCGCCAGCTCATTGCAGCGGCGAATTACATCCGCCTTCAGATCCAGACCTGTAATTCGAATATCTCTCCCCTGCAGCACATGGAGATAATAGTACATGGCGAAAGTCAAATACGACTTGCCGCAGCCAAAATCAATCACATGGAGCTGACCCTCCCGGGGCAGCTGATCCAAAATATCCTCAATAAACTCCAGATAACGGTTAATCTGGCGAAATTTGTCATATTTGTTTTTTGCGATCCTGCCGTCCGGTGTCTGTACACCCAGTCCCACCAGGAACTCCACCGGGCAGCCCTCCTTCAAGATATATTGTTTCTCCCTATTGTGGGAAAGCTCTCTGGGAACACTGCTGGCGATCTGGCGGGATTTTATGGTCATTTTCCCCTTCTTGCTGACCAATATGGTGGCACTTCTGTCCTGCCCCATGATCTCACACTGCCGGAACTTGTCCCGCAGCAGCTCGCCAATCAGACGGCGTGCCTCCTCCGCGCTGTGATTTTGGTGAAACACCTGAGCATTTACATATCTGGTGCTCTGAAACATCAGCGCTCCCTTCAGCAGCACCGGGCGGACTTTCACCCTGTCCCCATACGCTGAATCCCGGCTGTTGCTCAGAACTGCCTGTACCAGTTTCTCATCTATGATCTCTTCCAACAGCCCATTAAGCTCGTCCATTCCTCATCTCCTATCTAGAGTACTGCATGTTCCCTACCAGTACCATTACTCTCAGAGTTTTGCAGAGCCACGAAAACCCCTGGGGTCCGTGGCTCTGCCTGTTGTAACTCATTGTCAGCTAAAACTGAAAAATCCTCTTCTGCCGCCTCGACGGCGCCTATACACTTCATTCACCAGAAGTACAAAAATCAAAGGGCGTCTCTGGTCCCAATCCTCCTTTGAGTCCACCTGTCCCGGATTCTTTTCGTTCTCCTCACGCCGAAGAATATCTGTGATATTGTCTGCCAGGCGCTCCAGTGTATAACGGTCAGGATACTCATCGTAGATCACGCTGCCCTCATAGTCCATCTTATCCAGAATCTCCGCAATCCTGTTCTGGAAACGCCGCGCCTGGGCCGGATACATTTGCCGAAAATATTCCAGGTCACGCAGCACGTCCGCATCTTGCCGCCCGTAAGGAGCAGCATATCCGCCGCCTGCTGCCGGATATGTCATATAAAAAGGTAAAATCCTGCGTTCAAAATCCATGCCCATGATACCTTTTCTTTTTCTATAACATATGCATCCGGCGTATCCAGCGTTACTCGCCTTCGTATCCGCAAAGCAACGCTGCTTATTTTATAACCTGGATACGGGCCATTGCCCGCAGCAGAGCAGTCTCCGCCCTGGCCAAATCCGTGTCGCTGGCATGCTCCTGAATGCGCCCCTGGGCGCGCTCCATCGCAGCCTCGGCCCTGGCGGCGTCAATCTCACCCGGCCACTCGATAATCTCTGCCAGAATAGTAACCTGTTCCGGGAGAATCTCCACAAACCCCGCATGCAGGGCTGCCGTCTTCTCTCCCTCCGGCTCCGTGATGGTGAGTACTCCGGGTTTGACGATCACTGTCATGGGCAGGTGGCCGGGCAGCACACCGATCTCTCCCTCTGAGGTGTTCAGCTCCACCATTTCCGCCTCACCCTCATAGAACACTCTATTCGGCGTAATAATCTTTAATGTCAAGCAATTGTTTTCTGCCATGGAAACCGCCTTTCCCTATTTCACTTTGGCCAATACATCATCAATGCTGCCGGCGTTCAGGAAATAGCTCTCCGGGATGTCATCATGCTTGCCCTCCAGTATCTCCTTAAAGCCCTGAATGGTCTCGTTGATGGGCACGTATTTACCTTCCAGACCGGTAAACTGGCCAGCCACGAAGAAAGGCTGAGACAGGAATCTCTGCACTTTACGGGCACGGGACACCACCAGCTTGTCATCCTCCGACAGCTCATCCATACCCAGAATGGCGATAATGTCCTGCAGCTCCTTGTATCTCTGCAGAATCTCCTGCACTCCACGGGCCACCTTGTAATGCTCCTCGCCCACAATACGGGGATCCAGAATACGGGAGGTGGACTCCAGCGGATCTACCGCGGGATAGATACCCAGCTCCACGATGGAACGCGACAGCACGGTGGTGGCGTCCAAATGCGCAAACGTCGTTGCAGGCGCCGGGTCTGTCAAGTCGTCCGCAGGCACATACACGGCCTGCACGGAGGTGATGGAACCGCTCTTCGTGGAAGTGATACGCTCCTGCAAAGCACCCATCTCCGTCTGCAGCGTAGGCTGATAACCCACTGCGGAAGGCATACGTCCCAGCAGCGCGGACACCTCACTGCCCGCCTGTGTAAAACGGAAGATATTGTCGATAAACAACAGCACGTCCTTACCGCCCTTGTCACGGAAATATTCCGCCATGGTCAAACCGGTAAGACCCACTCTCATTCTTGCTCCAGGCGGCTCGTTCATCTGACCGAATACCATGGTGGTCTTGTCGATAACTCCCGACTCACTCATCTCATGGTACAGGTCATTTCCCTCACGGGTGCGCTCGCCCACGCCGGTAAATACAGAGTAACCGCCATGCTCTGTGGCAATGTTGCGGATCAACTCCTGAATCAGCACGGTCTTGCCCACGCCGGCTCCGCCGAACAGACCGATCTTACCGCCCTTCTGATAAGGACACAGCAAATCAACCACCTTGATACCGGTCTCCAGCAGCTCGGTCTCTGTAGACTGCTCCTCAAATTCCGGCGCAGCCCTGTGAATAGGCTCATAGGATACATCCTCCGGCGCCGGTTTGTTATCAATGGGTTTACCCAGTACATTGAAAATACGTCCCAGAGTGTTCTCACCCACGGGCACAGAGATAGGCGCGCCTGTAGCGATGGCTTCCATACCTCTCACCAGACCGTCCGTCGTGCCCATGGCGATACATCTCACCGTATCATCGCCTAAATGCTGGGATACCTCCACCGTCAGCTCCTCGCCATCCTTGCCGGGAATCACAATAGCCTCATTGATCTCCGGCAGCTGGCCCTCACCGAAACGGATATCCAGCACTGCGCCAATGATCTGGGTAATCCTTCCTTTATTTTGTCCTGTCATATAACATCCATACCTTTCTGAATAGAGTTCCGCATCTGCCTTTCAGCGCCGCCTCGCATACGCTGTGCGGGCAGATGCTGTTTCCAGGGGAACAGAGCTATGAAATTGCCTCTGCTCCGGCGATAATTTCTGTTAATTCCTGTGTGATAGAGCCCTGTCTGGCTCTGTTGTATTTCAGCGTCAAATCACTTATCATTTCTTCCGCGTTGCTGGTCGCATTGTCCATTGCCTGCATTCGTGCCCCGTTCTCACTGGCCACGGCCTCCATCAGTCCGCCGTAGATCAGGCTGGTCACATACTTGGGAATGATCATCTCCAGCGCCTCTTCATCCTCTGCCTCGAAATTCATGGGCACGCCGGATTCCTCCTCGGCGCTCTCCGCCTCCTGTTCCACAGGCAGCAGCTTCAACAGAGTGGGAACATGGCTCACCGTGTTTTTGAAAGAGGTATACGCCAGATAAATTTCCCCGATCTCTCCCTCCGCATAGGCCTTCAGCAATTCACTGCACATCAGCATGGCATCCGGATATGCCGGCTCTTCCACAATGTCGGACATATCCATCCGCACCTCATAGCCCTCTCTCACAAGAGCGTCCCTGCCCTTGCGGCCTACGGCATAAATCAGCACATCCTCCCTGTTCCAGCCTTCATGACGGGTCACCAGTTTCACAATGTTGGAGTTGTAGCCCCCCGCCAATCCTCTGTTGGAGGATATCACGATCACTGCCTTTTTTCCGGTGCCGTCGGACTGTAGATATTTGTGCTGCAGACTGCCCACCCTTGTCAGGATACGATTCACAGTCTGATACATGCAGTTAAAATATGCCTTGGAATTTTCCGCGCTTGCTCTCGCCCTCTGCAGCTTTACGGTAGAAACGAGTTTCATGGCTTTGGTGATCTGCTGGGTACTCTGTATGCTCCCCCTGCGACGCTTGATATCACGCATCGATGCCATATATACTCCTTTCCGCGTATTGCAGGCCCTCTTACCTCCCGCAATATCGCTCCCTCTGCACTTTATTTAAACTGCGCCTTAAACTCTCCAATGGCCTTTACCAGCAATTCCTCCGTCTTCTCGGATATCACTCTCTCCTCCGCAATCGACCGTGGAATCTCCGCATATTTGGTGTCCAGGAACTCAAACAGCTCCCTCTCAAAACGGGTGATGCTGTCCACCGGCACATCCAGCAGGTACTTGTTGGTAGCCGCATAGATAATGATAACCTGATACTGCACCGCCATAGGCTGATACTGAGGCTGTTTCAGTACTTCCTTAATACGCTCGCCCTGCGCCAGTTTCTCCTTGGTATCGGCGTCCAACTCTGATCCGAACTGCGAGAAGGCTGCCAGCTCACGATACTGAGCCAACTCCACACGGATAGGTGCCGCAATCTTCTTCATAGCCTTGATCTGCGCCGCGCCGCCCACACGGGAAACGGACAGACCCGCATTCACAGCCGGACGGAAACCGGCGTTGAACATCTCCGTCTCCAGATAAATCTGACCGTCGGTAATGGAAATTACATTGGTGGGGATGTATGCAGACACATCGCCCGCCTGCGTCTCAATAATCGGCAGTGCCGTCAGAGAACCGCCGCCGTACTCCTCGCTCATGCGCGCCGCACGCTCCAGCAATCTGGAGTGCAGATAGAATACGTCACCAGGATATGCCTCACGTCCGGGGGGACGACGGAGCAGCAGGGAAAGTGTACGGTATGCGGTGGCATGCTTACTCAGGTCGTCATATACCACCAATACGTCCTCACCGTTCTCCATCCACTCCTCACCGATGGCACAGCCTGCGTAAGGAGCAATGTACTGCAGAGGCGCTAAGTCGCTGGCAGTGGACACCACCACGGTGGTATACTGCATTGCGCCGTACTCCTCCAGGGTCTTTACAATATTAGCCACGGTGGATGCCTTCTGACCGATAGCCACATAAACGCATTTAACCTTCTGGCCCTTCTGGTTGATGATCGTGTCCAGAGCAATGGCCGTCTTACCTGTCTGACGGTCTCCGATAATCAGCTCACGCTGGCCTCTTCCGATAGGCACCATGGCATCGATGGCCTTGATACCTGTCTGCAGCGGGGTATCCACGGACTTTCGCGTGATAACACCGCTTGCAACTCTCTCAATCTTACGATATCTGTCGTTCTGCACCGGGCCCTTGCCGTCAATAGGCTGCCCCAACGCATTCACAACACGTCCCAGCATGGCGTCGCCCACCGGGACCTCCACCACCCTGCCGGTAGTCTTTACTGTATCGCCTTCGTTAATGTTCTTATGACTGCCAAGGAGTACCGCACCCACGTTGTCTTCTTCCAGGTTCATCACCATGCCGTATACTTCGCCGGGGAATTCCAGCAGTTCGCCCTGCATGGCATTCTCCAGGCCATGCACGCGGGCGATACCATCTGCCACCTGAATGACCGTACCCACATCAGATACATTAAGCTCAGACGCATACCGCTTAATCTGTTCCTTGATCACGGAACTAATTTCTTCTGGTCTCAAATTCATAGGTTGGTTCGCACCTTTCTTCCAGTTGGTTTCAGCCCAACTGGATTTGTAATAATTCTTTCTTCATCTCCGCCAGCTTTGTGCGGATACTGCTGTCCACCACTCTGTCCTTAATGCGTATCACCATGCCTCCGATCAGCGAGGGATCCACCGTATAGTGCATCTCCATGGTCCGATAGGAAGTGGTCGCAAGAAGCTTGTCCTGTATGTCGGACTTGCGGATTTCAGACAGCTCCATCGGCGTGGTCACATAGGCCGTACCGATCTTCTTCTCCTCCTTTACCTTCTCCGTAAAGTACCGGAAAACAGCTTGCAGCTGGCCATATCTCTCCTTTGTGAGGATCAGTTCCAGAAAGCCTGTCATCTCCCTGCTGATCCTGCCCGCAAATGCCCCTCTCATGATCTCCACCTTTTCCTGCTTGGAAATCTTGGGGTGTTTCATCAGCCTGTCCCATTCCGGATTCTGCTCCAGCACCGTCTGTATGAGTTTTACCTCCTCCAGAAACGCATCCAACTGATTTGTCTCCATGGCAGTCTGGAACAGGGCTTCTCCGTATGTCTGTTCCACTAGCTTAGCCATGTATTATCACCTATTTCCTTCAGAGTCTCACTCACCAGGCTATCCTGGATGTCCGCATTCATGGAGCCTGATACAGCCTTGCCCGCCATCATTGTGGCAATGCTGATCATCTCCCGTTTCACCTCGTCCGCCATCTTCTGTTTCTCCAGCTGGGCTTCCGTGCGGGCTCTCTCCATGATCCTCGATGCCTCTTCCTTGGCCTTGGCTATGATCTCATTCTCATTCTCCAACGCGCGTCTGCGGGCATCGCTGAGAATCTCCTCCGCTTCCTTGTTGACATCCCTTATCTTTGCCTCATATTCTTCCTTCAGTCCGGCTGCCTGCTCCATATTGTTCCTGGCATCGTCCAGCTCATTTTTGATCTTGTTCTGACGATCCTGCAGCAGTTTTCTGGCAGGATTAAACAGAAAATAGCTAAGCAGCAGGAACAGTACGAAAATCGCTATAATCATCAGCGTTGCGTCCGCCAGCAGCTGAATGTCCAAATCAAAGAGTCTTTCCATAGGCTCCTGGGCCGTTAAAAGTATCATTCTCTGCCTCCTTTCTTCTGATTTATTTCATCTCAGAGGCTTATTTACCTAACGGCTTAACGAAGAGCAGCAGCATGGCAATCAGCAGACCATACAAACCTGTGGTCTCTGCAACGGCCTGTCCCAGCAGCATGGTGGAGGTAATTGCGGACTTGGCGCCCGGATTACGTCCCACTGCGGCAGCGGCATGACCGGCTGCGATACCCTGTCCAATACCAGGTCCGATACCGGCGATAACCGCCAGACCTGCGCCTATTGCTGAACATCCCATAATAAAATCTGTGTTGAAATCCATATTTTTTTTCCTCCTGTTTTTAGTTCCTTTTTATTTAGTTTTCGCTGCCGATGGCATTGTTGATGTATGTCATGGTCAGCATACAGAACACATAGGTTTGAATTGCTCCTGAGAACAAATCAAAATACACATGCAGCGCCGCGGGCCATATGACTGCAAACCACTTAAGCAGACCGTACACCAGCGCCATCATCACCGTACCCGAAAGCACATTGGCAAACAGACGCAGTGACAGAGACACAGGCACGGCTATCTCGCTGATCAGATTGATCGGGAACCAGATCGGCAGCCATGGCGGCAGCGGCGAACACATGTCCACCCAGATATCCTTGGGTTTCTGATATTTGAACTGATTGAAATGAATCAGTACAAAAGTGAGGATACCCAGCGGAAGTGTCACACCATAATCCGCCGTCGGCGGACGCAGTCCCAATAGCCCCGATATATTGGACAGTAAGATAAAAATGAATATCGTTCCAATATAATTGTAAAATCTGGGGGCATTTTTCCCCATGGGGCTATCCACCATGCCGTCCAGTTTCTCCACCATCAGCTCCACCACATTCTGGAAACCGGCGGGCACTTCCGTTGCCTTTTTCATGGCCCGGTTCGCGGCGATGGCAAAGCCGATAATGATCAGCATGACGATCAGGATGCACACATGCGATGTTGTTATCCACACTTCATGGCCGAAAAAACTGTACTTAAACAGACCATGAATCATAAAATCGATCTCATCAGATGCGGATAACACAGGTCCAATTTGCATACTCTCACCTCCCTCTCACCAATACGTTTTTTTCACAGGCGGCCACATTTCCTCACCGCTGGGGCTCGGATTCTGTCTCATCCTCCGGCAAAGGCTCAGGCACCGGATCGGTCTCATGAAAAAACATATTGCATAATTTATGGGTAAACGGCTGAATATACGCCGCTACTTTCATCATCATATACCCCAGAAAGACCACCAGGGGATTCAGCACGTCCGTGATCATGACGATCCCCAAAACAATTGCCAGCGCAGCATAGCGCAGCATATTGTTTGCCACCATCACTTTGGCAGCTCCGTCACCCAGGTCCAGGGCTCTATCAATGGTTCTGTACATATGCCAGGCGCCGACCAGCGCTAACAGAACTCCCAGCCACAGAGCAGCGGCATACAGTCCCTTTTGTCTCACCAGCCACATGCCGACCAACTGACAGACGGCGCCGCCTGCCAGAATTCCCAGATCCAGCTCCAGCAAAGCCCGGTTCATCTCTCTCAATCTGTTGACCATCTGACTCCCATCTGCCCGCTTTGGCGGCATACCATTCCCGAAAACGGCACGGAAAACTACTGTTTTCCGTCCTCCTTCTCCCCCGGCTTGTCCTCGTAGACTGCCTTGGCCATCCGCCAGATATTCTGAAAACCAGCAATTGCACCGATAAAAAAGAACAACACCATGCAAAACGACGTGCCGAGTTTGCGGTCCAGCAAAATCCCCAGCCAGGACATAATCCCAATGGGCACCAGCATATTGATTCCGAATTGCATAATCAAAACCAGCGCACGGTACACACTCTTATCCTGTTTGTTTTTTCTCTCATAGGGCGGTTTTTTATCCATTTCTTTATTATATATAAAATTTACCAAAAAGTCTAGTGCCAGCATGCGATATCCCATGAAAATAAATAAAAATTTTCCGGAAAATAAAGTTGACTTCTGTTCGCCGACATTGTAGTATCATTTTAACAAACACCCGATCTTTTTTCTGCCAATGAAAGGAGGCCCCATGAGTGAATTACAACTGTACCGCAGGCGCCTGATTCCCGCCGAATGCATTCTGTTAAAGGACGACACTATCGTAAAACAGGCGGACGACCTGATTATCACCTCCTGGAAGACCCTGAATCCCAAGATCTCGTTCAGCCACGGCTGCTCCTGCTATTTTCTGAAGGAAGGATTCAAGATCAGCAAGTTTTACCGCCAGGATGGTTCCCTGTTATATTGGTACTGCGACATAGTAGAGTATGTCCACGATGAGCAGGTCCATACCCTGACCGTCACGGACCTGCTGGCAGACGTGATTGTCTATCCCGATGGCCGCACCAAGGTGGTGGACCTGGACGAGCTGGCACAGGCCTTTGAGACCGGTCTGCTGACCGCCGCGCAGCTCTCCGCAGCTCTGCGGCAGTTGAATCATTTGCTTACATATATTTACAAAGATAAATTTGACCAGCTGCAGACGCAAATTGAAAGCCTCGGACTGTAAAGTCCGGGGCTCAGGCTGTACACAAAGCGTTATTTATGAATCTATTTATTCTCACTTATATATACACTTGCTCGGTTTTGAATAATATTCGCAACATCATCGATATTCCGATCATCGTTAAACAAGTAATCTACTTCTTCCAGCAGGATATTATACAGGTCACGATCGACCGTTGCGTTATACTCGATTTTACTGATGATCAATTTTAGTGTTTCGGCATCTTCCGCAGATATTTCATAAATATTAATGGGGGCATCGCCATCAAAGCGTAAAACCTCTTTCACTATCTTTTCGCCATTTACGTCATACTCTGTCCTCATCGCATCCTCTAATATTTGTTCCAGTGAGCTAACACGAAGTGGTAATCCGTTTTTGATGTTATCCTGGAATTCGCTGTCAAGCAGGCTCCTTACAAACCTCCATGCCTCCTCTTTATTTTTACTGGTTGAACTGATACCGATTGCAATACCAGCAGTATCCGCCATGCTCCCACATCCTGAATTAAGCGGATAACCAATATAAGTTGGTGTTTCACCATAAAGCATTCGTGTACCGGTTATATCATAAACATTGTCAATGGAAACCTGAACCAAAAGGGCATGGCCTTCCGCAATAATTGCCTTCGCCGAATAATCATCCGCCCAATTCAGACTCAGCGGAAATTGGTTAGCAAAATGTAAAAGTTCTTTAAAACTGTCACTGTTAAAACCACATGTGCCCTCCCCCCAATCAATATAGTTTTCCAGGCTCCCATAACAAAGCATTCCGAAAACAGTTTTTTTCGTTTCCCCAGGGAAAAGAATGCTATCATCATCCAGCATATTGTAGGCATCTACCAATTGCTTAATATCCATCCTTTCCAAGCCTGCAAGTTCACTGTTGGCCGTAGTATAGGAGTCTATTCTATAGCTGGGCACAAGCACATACAGGTTGCCACCTACTTCAAAGGCTTCCATAATATTCATATAAAAATCCTGTCTGTCAAACGACTTATCATTTCGCATAAAAGGGTATAAATCAGCCATCATTCCGCAGGAAACATCAAGCGGTGAATACAGGCTACCAAAATTAATCATGTCAGGGCCTTTTCCGGCACTGATCTCGATTTTTATTTGATCAAGGGCTTCATATGGGTCCGGGTAATTGTCTAAATAATTTACAATCTCGATTTTTACATCAGAATGATTCTCATTATATGAATTCACCCATTGCGATAAATTTGACCCTCCAAAGACCGCCAATGTCAAGGTTTTTGTTTCTGTTCCTGCCAATACTTTCGCATTGCATCCGGTAAATAAAAAACACAGTAACAATAAAGTCCATGAGATATGCTTTTTCATCCTGCTATTCCTCATTTTTCCATGCTCGCCCAATATCCCTATTTGCCCACCGGAATGTATTTAAGATAGTAATCATTTCCGACATACCCCAGCAGAAACAGCCGGCCATCAGACAAAAATGCAAGTGGGCAGAATTCCGTATCGCTGCTAAAGCCAATATCAGATAGCGGCACACGGTTTTCCATGACTCCAGTTTCCGTATCACAAGCCCAAACTCCACTGTATGGGCTAAATAGCAAAAGATTTGTATCTGTACCACCGGACATCACACTAAAAGTCTCATCACCTGAAAAACAAAGGGACGAATCTTCATTTTTTAATGAGCAGTTTTCCACATCAAGCTCGCCAATTTCCAATTTCTCACCCCGTTCACTGTGGATGAGATAAATCTGACCGTCCTTTCCGACTGCGGCTTGATAGGTCCATCCGGTTCCAAGAGACTTCGGTGTAAACCTGTACTTAAGCGCTCCTTCACTGTCAACGATTATTCCATCACGGTTCGCATTCGACCACTGTAAATAATATGTGCCGTCTTTATCGACTAGAAACCATCCCGGCAACTGTTTCGTTTCAAAATATGCGGAAATATCGATCACGCTGTCAATCTGATAGTCCTCATCAAGACGCCAGATAAACCACTCATCACCATTGCGACTCATGAGCAGGTGAATCCTCCCACAGGTATCCATGGCAATATTACATACATCCATCCCTTCTGGATTATCAATATTGACCCGGCTATGTTCATCTGCGCCTATGGGCATAATATATAAATCCGGCGCGCCATAAACAAGATATATATTTTCTCCGTTGGATCTGCAACGACGCATAGCCCTCCCCAGATCAATATCATCCTCGCTGTGATAATGGATATCTTCCGCTTTAGTATTTACGGGAACTTCTAACAGCTTTGGTAAATCTTCAGAGGGGGCGTCATTTTTATCATCTTCATCATTTTCCGTTTCCGTAAAGCTCATTTCACTTTTTTCATTTACATAAGTATCCGCTGGCTTCGTCAAAGGATTGTCGCTTTGCCCACAGCCGGATAAAACGAATATGCCAGTGAACAATGAAAAAAATACTTTTTTCCCAAAAAAACCTTTTTCCTACACATCCTTTACCCCTCCCTATCCAATTAAAAGCCTCGGACTGTAAAGCCCGGGGCTTCTTAATAGAAAATATGTCCTCCTATGGATATGCCTGTCAGGCCGTCTATTGGAGTGCGGAAATACACGCAGTTTCCCACATTACTCATACCGGACATAGCCTCCTCCGCCGCTCTGTAGCAGTCGGCATTGGCTTTGTTGTTCGTCAGCGCCAGCTCCAGCCTGCCGCTGCCCACCGGCGAAAACTGCTTTCTCTGATAGATCACACCCAGCACCGTGTCCGGGTATACGCTGCTCAGCACACGGTTTATCACCACCGCGCCCACCGCCAGTTTTCCCTCGTACGGCTCTCCTCCAGCCTCACAGTAGATCAGATTGGCCAACAGTCTCAGATCCCCATCCGCAAAAGTTATATCCGAAATATCGCGCCATGTGGCGTTGGCCGCCCGCTGAGACATGGCAATCTCCTGCTGTAGTTTCTTATTCAGATACTCCAGATCCTCCTCCAACTTTTTGATGTTGGCCTCATACGCTCTGGCCTCCGCCTCCGCCTCCGAAATCTGGTCCGCATAGTCTGCCATGCGGTTGCTGGCCTGGCTGATCAGGCCGACCACCCGGCTTTTCTCTGCCTCTGTCTCAACCTTCAGATAGTCTAGCTCCTCCTTCTCCTGCCGCAGCCTTTCCTCCTCCGACTCAATGAACTCCCGGTTCTCAATGATCTGGTCCAGCATATCGTCATCCGCCTCGGCAATGCTCTCCGTGTAGGTGGAGAGATTCAGAAACCTGGCAAAACTGTCCCAGCTGAAAAAGGCCTCCAGCAGACTGTCCTGCCCCCTCTCATAGGCATACTGTATCCGCTTTTCCATGCAATCATACTGCCATGTTTCCTTCTCCTTGGCCTCCTCCAGCGCCTGTGTCGTCTCGACTATCTCCTGCTCCTTGTCGCTGATCTGCTGCTCCAGCTCCGCCAGGTGGTCGCTGATCGCTGTCAGTTGCTCGTTCAATTCCGTCATCTGTCTCTTTAGGGAGTTCTGTTCCCCCCTCAGTCCGTTCAACTCCTGCTGATTGGCGTCCCGCTGGTTCTCCAGTTCGCCCTTCTCGTTCTCTTTGTCCGCAATCTCCTGCCTGGTGGAACTGGTGGCATACGAAACGGACGGCACGTTGACAAACATCAGCGCCGCCGCCACAAAAAATGCAATCTTTCGTATTGTCCTTCTTCTACAACATATTTTCATACGCTCTCACAGTTCCAGTTCTACTTTTCTGCCTGTCTTACGATAGGGCACATACGCCACCCCCGCCGCGTCGAACATTTTCTTGGATGCCACGTTGGAGGGCAAGCCCTTATACTTGTCGCTGGCATACACCACGGTCTTGATACCCGCCTGGATAATGGCCTTGGCGCACTCGTTACAGGGAAACAGAGACACATACAGCTTGGTCCCCTCCAGAGAGCCTCCCCGGTAATTAAGTATCGCGTTGAGTTCGCTGTGGGTCACAAAAGGATATTTGGTATCCAGTTCCGCCTCCCCTTCTCTGGCCCACGGAAAGTCCTCATCCGCGCAGCCGTTGGGAAAGCCGTTGTAGCCCATGGACAGAATCTTGTTGTCCCGGCTGACAATACAGGCTCCCACCTGAGTGCTGGGATCCTTGGAACGCATGCCCGACAGCTGGGCCACTCCCATGAAATATTCATCCCAGCAGATATAGTCTTCTCTCTTGCCGCTCATAGCCTTCCTCTTATCTGGTACCGAAGATACGATCTCCCGCATCTCCCAGACCAGGTACAATATACCCATGGTCATTCAGTTTCTCATCCAGAGCGCCGATGTACATATCCACATCTGGATGCTCCTGCTTCATCAGCTCCACGCCCTCCGGAGCGGCGATAATACACATGAAATGAATATTCTTGCAGCCCTTGTCCTTCAGCATCTGGATCGCCGCCACAGAGGAGCCGCCGGTAGCCAGCATGGGATCCACCACGAACACTTCCCTCTCCGCGCAGTCGGCGGGAAGCTTACAGTAATACTCCACCGGTTTCAAAGTTTCCGGGTCACGGTACAAACCGATATGGCCCACCTTGGCCGCAGGGATAAGATTCAACATGCCGTCCACCATGCCCAGGCCCGCCCGCAGAATAGGAACGATCGCCATTTTTTTGCCCCTGAGTTCCTTCACTGTGGCAGTACAGATCGGGGTCTCGATCTGCACCTCGTCCAACGGCAGATCCCGGGTGGCCTCATAGCAGATCAGCATGGCAATCTCGCTGATGGTCTGTCTGAAATCCTTGGTGCCGGTCTCTGTTCTCCGAATAAATCCAATTTTGTGCTGGATCAGGGGATGATCCATGATTACTACCTTTGCCATTACACTCTGTCCTCCTAATATAAATTTCCACAGCCTCTCTGTTATACTCTAGTTCAGCATGGCCACTCTTCTCTTATGTTTCTCCTCCTCAGAGAAAGGCGTGTTCAGAAAAGTCTCCACAATGTCCAGGGCAAGATTGTCACCGAGCATGCCACCGCCCAGGGCAAGCACGTTGGCGTCGTTGTGCAGACGGGTCATCTTGGCCGAAAGAGTATCCGAGCACAGTGCGCAGCGCACCCCGGACACCTTGTTGGCCGCGATACTGATACCTATGCCTGTGGTACAGATCACGATCCCTTTCTCGCAGCTGCCCTCAGACACTGCCTGGGCCACCGCCTTTCCATAGACGGGATAATCCACGGACGCCTTGCTGTCGCACCCCATATCCTGATAGGGAATCTGTTTTTCCTCCAGATACTGGATTACCCTTTGTTTCAAATCGTAACCACCATGGTCACTTCCAATCGCTATCATATATACTCCTTTCCGCACGCCGCATATCTGACGCACTCAAAACGCTCACCTGTCATATATGTCAAGAAATCATTGTTCCCGGTTACTGTCCAGTTCCACCAATCTGTGTCCCGCCGCCTTCAGCAGACGGTTCATAATAGCCTGTCCCAGGCCCATGGCGTCAAAGCACTCCGAATATATCCTCGTCACCTGCTCGTCATCAAAGCGGCGCAGAATACCGTATAAATGTCTGGCGATGCTCTCCTCGTCCTGCCTGCTGCCCAGGCTGCAGATCAGGTCCGCCCGATACCCTGCCAGCGCCTCATCCGTTCCGATAACGCCCACCTTGTACCCCTGCGCCTGATCCTGTGCCGCATGAGCGTTGATGTAGGCTGTGACCTCCGCGACCTGTCCCGAGACAATAGTCAATTCTCCCCGCGGAGCGTAATGTCTGTACTTCATCCCCGGCGCCCTGGGAGCCTGTCCGCTGTCGGCCGTCAGGATCGTCCCATCCAGGCTGACCTGGCCCAGCACCTCCGAAAGCATGTCCTGGGTGATGTATCCGGGGCGCAGAATCTGGGGCGGATCGACAGTCATATCCACAATCGTGGATTCCAGACCAATGTCCCCGTCCCCACCGTCAATAATCACGTCGATTCTCCCCGCCATATCCTCTATCACATACCGGGCTGACGTGGGACTGGGTCTGCCGGAAAGGTTGGCGCTCGGCGCCGCCACATATCCGCCGCCGCAGGCGATCAGCCTGCGCGCTACCGGATGGGAAGGCATACGCACCGCCACCGTCTCAAGTCCCCCCGTAGTCTCCCGGGGAACCCGCTCTGCCTTAGGCAGAACCATGGTCAATGGTCCCGGCCAGAAAGCCTGCCCCAGCCGAAGGGCCGCCTCCGGCACCCGACTGACCACGGCCGCCATATCCTCCATCCGGGCAATATGGACGATCAGCGGATTGTCCGAAGGTCTGCCCTTGGCGGCATATATTTTTCGAGAGGACTCAGGATTCAGGGCGTCGCCTCCCAGACCGTACACCGTCTCTGTGGGAAAGGCCACCAGCCCTCCGCTGCGCAGTACCTCTCCTGCCTCCTGCAGAGCCTGTTCCTCCTCACAGGAGAATACGCCGTCCCGCCCATGTATTGTCATAATCTTTGTATCCATCATTTCCTACCCTGTATACCCCATGGGATACTTTTCTGTACAGCTTATCATAACACATTTTTCTTGATTTGTCTAATCGGCAACCTTCTGGCTTATCTCTCGGTTTCCGCCAGATACTGCAATATGCCCATATGTATGGCCCACGCTACCCTGTCCTGATAGTCCTCCTGCCCCAGCAGCGCCGCCTCGGCCTGGTTGGAGAGAAAACCGCACTCCACGATGACAATGGGAACGTCTGTCTTTTTCAGCAGATAATAGCTGTCGTTGGCCTTGATCTGTCGATGGTTCTCCGGGTCCAGTTTCTCTGTCAACTGCCCCTGCAGCAGTTCTGCCAGCAGCTGTCCGTCCCTGCTGCCGTCGTAGTAAAACACCTGGGCGCCATGCACATATTCCTCCGGATAGCTGTTCTGGTGGATACTGACAGTAATGGCAGGTTTTGTCTCCTCAATCAATGCGACTCTCCGTTTCATGTCCTGCACTTTTTTATTGGAAGCATCGCTGTCATACAGACCGTTGTCGTCCTCTCTGGTCATTACCACTCTGACATCCTGGGCCTCCAAATACTGCCGTACCCGACAGGCAATACTCAAATTCACGTCCTTCTCCAGCAGCTGGTTTACTCCTATTTTTCCCGGGTCATTGCCCCCGTGGCCCGCGTCGATTACCACGCAAACTTGCTGCTCAGAGGAGTTTCCCCCGGAATCCGCGGTGCTCTCTACATTTCCTGCTCCCACAAACACTGCCGCGCTGCGGGCCACATGGATCATGGACAGAACCAGCAGCATGCCCAGAGCCAGTGAAAAAACCTTTTCCATCCGCTCCTTCATATCGATAATACATCCTATCTCTTCTCAATTATCAATATATGTGTGCGGATTTGTCCGTATGCTGTCAAAGTCACGGGGCATTCACATAGGCGTTTATCAGCTCCCAGACCTCCGGTGTGCCGTAGCTGATCTGCCATACAGCCACACCGGCAATGTCCTTGGTCTGCATCACGTTCAGTTTCACCTGAATAGATTCCTCCGTCTCCGCCCACAGCTTATGTGTCTTGCTGCCGCTCTGCCACTCCGCATACAACTGAGAAGTCTCCTCGTCCCAGCTGGCCTCCACATTGATCCGCTGCAGATAGTCCTTTGTGTTGGACAGCAGCAGATACTCGTCCGTCACCGTAGCCCCGTCTATGGTCCACAGGATCGTGTAAAACGGCAATGCATTGATGACCTTCTCCTTCGGCACCTGCTCCAGAGTTCGGTCTATACCGCCGCTGACATAGCCAATGCTGGCCACAGAGCCGGGATCACCGCTGCCGTGCCAGTGTTCATCGTAGCCCATAATAATCACATAATCAGCCACCTTCCCCTGCACGTCCCGACGATAATAGTCGTTAAAGTTAAAGGGCACATAATTGTCAAAGGATAAAATCAGTCCGCCCTTCCTGCAGGCGATGGACAGTTCTCTGATAAACTGGGCGTAGTGATCGCTGCACTCCTTCGTCACTTTCTCAAAATCAATGTTGAGGCCGTCCAGATTCAGGTTTAGCGCCTCCTGTACAATATTGTCGATCAGTCTGCCTCGTATCGTGGTGGAAGAAAGTATCTGGTAGTCGTTGATTCCCGCCTGGTTCACATTGTTGTAGTTGAAATCGTCCAGTACACCCCATACCTGCAGGCCCATGCCGTGAGCGCGCTCCACATAGGAACTGCTGGCAAAGCTCTGGAAATTGCCCTCGTTGTCGCTGAGGCTGAACCAGGTGGGAGCAATTACATTCATGCCTCGAGTACCAGCCACCATGCTCTCCAGGGTGTCATTTCCTCCCACGCCGCCGATGGAGTGCCAGCCCATGCTCACCTTGCCGGGATAGCGCAGCGAGCTGTACTCCGGCTCCACATAGTCTGTCACCGGGATCTCCTGGGTCTCCGTCACGTCTGCCAGCAGCTTGTTTTCCACATACCCGATATATCCGTCCTCGGTCCGCACCTTGCTCCAGGTCTCCATCTGGTCCATCACCTTCACCCGGCTGCCCGCAGCCACGTCCCACAGAATCTCACTCTTAATGCCCCCTTTTATACGCACCGCCGTGTCCTTCGTCACCGTAGCCTCCGTGATGCGGCCCCATTGGTTGTACACCTGCACATGATACTGGGCGTACTGTAGTGTCATATTGCTGTAGCGCTGCACATAGTCTGCCGCAATATATACCTGTCCGCCCTCCTCGTAGGCGATCACATAGCCCACATCTTCGCTGCCGCTCTCCCGTCTCTCTACGGAGCTGCCAAGCTCCACGCGAACAACCTCCATAGGCAACGCATACAGCAGCAGCCCTTCCGTTCGGTCCGCATAAAAGGTGTCATTAAAATACTGGTGTACCATATCCATGGGGAAGTAGCACTTTCCACCCCGCAGCGGCACCAGCTGCTCCAGTCTCTCATCCTGCAGATATACGGCTGTCCAGCTGTCTGCCTGCTCCGCCGTCAGGCCGTAATACTCCGCCAGTTCCACCCTCTCCTTGGAGTAAGAATATTTTTCCATCAGCATACCGGCAAGCGTCACCGCACCGATCACTACGATCAGCAGGATTGCAATGATTACTGGAATTGCCTTTTTCATAAGACTCTGTACCTTTCCTTTCTCGAACATTTCGCTTACAGTACCATACATACCGGCGAAAAGGGGGTAATCCTTTCCGCCAATATGTAATAGTATACCAAACTATTCCCACAACGTCATCACTTATTTTGACAAAATACGGCAGAACGTCATATAATTTTTATCAGCTGCTTATGATAGAGAGGCATTCTTCGCCGCAGGCGTCCGCTCCACCCTGTGCCGAGACACTGATCCATGGCTTACTGTGAATCAATTCTGTCAAATCTCACCTGTTCAAGAATGCCCATTTCGTTCAGAACATAATCGGGCATGTAGACATTCTGTTCCTGCACATATTTGCAGGCCACTTCATCCGGAGTGGCCGGTCTGTCATCCATATACAGACCTACGCCTCTCTCCTGAACTTTCTGCAGCTGCATCCGTATCATCTCCCGGACGCTTTGGACTTCTTCTTCACTCAAGTTATCCCTCCTCTCAATATGCTGTGCGCCAAAAGGAAAAAATGTGATATATTATGCCAGCAAATTCCATATTTGTGTTGGGAAAACGTGGGAAATAGTTGATCCAGAGTGCTCCGACAGTACAATGCAAAATGTAAAAATAGTTTTTGAATTATAATGTGACTTAAATTTAAAAAGTGGGAAATATATTATATAAACCGATCAAGCACGCACTAACCGCTTGTAAGACATCCCAATTATTATAGCACAAAAATAAACCGACTCATACTATAAATAAAGAGGATGAGAGGAACGAAACGTTCCGGATCTTCGGAATAAATAAAGATATTTTGACCGCCTGCCTCCCTTCCTGTACAGATTGTCAGGGAGCATCTCTGATATGCATTATATGCTATCTTCCGAATTTTGGCAAGCGGAAATATTAAATTTTTTCTAAAAACATCCCCAGGTCTATTGACGAAAAACCCGGGAAAGTATATGCTGTTAAAGAAAATTGAGATTGATTACAGGATTATTATACTGACTATAGTGAGTATAATCTGAAAGGAGACGATCCTATGAAGATAGAAAAGGTGAGCGAGAACCAGATACGCTGTACCCTGACCAAGGAGGACCTGGCCAGCCGAGAGCTTCAGATCAGCGAGTTGGCCTACGGCACGGAAAAAGCGAAGAACCTGTTTCGGGATATGATGCAGCAGGCCAATTTTGAATTTGGCTTTGAGGCTGAGGACATCCCGCTGATGATCGAGGCCATTCCCATGAATGCGGAATGCATCGTACTGATTATAACCAAGGTGGAGGACCCCGAGGAACTGGACACCCGCTTTGCCCGGTTTGCCCCCTCCGTACACGAGGAACTGGAGGACGAGGAGGAAGATATTTCCGACACCGCAGACGAGGTGCTGGATCTATTCCGCAGGCTCCAGGGCAGCGAGGAAACTGCAGTTTCCAGCGCGCCCGCCGCGGAACCTTCCCAGGAGACGGAGAACAGGCAGCTGATGAGAATGCTGAAATTCCACTCCATGCACACACTGATGACGGCGGCAGCAGCCATCTCCGGCGAGGCCATCGGTGCAAGCTCTCTGTACAGGGACAGCCGCGAGAACTGCTATCTGCTGCTCCTGTCCCACACGCGAAACGACGCCGCCGATTTCAATCGGTGCTGCAATGTGCTTTCGGAGTATGGTTCTTTCGTGAAAGTAACCGCCTCCACCCCCTCCTATCTGGAGGAGCACTGCGACACAGTGATTCCCGAGAAAGCTCTGCAGGCCCTAAGCCAAATTTGAGAAATCTGTCCGTGAGCCGAACACAAAAAATGCCTGTGGAAATAGTCCACAGGCATTTTATACTCACTAACGATTAGATTTTCCTTTTTGCACAGTGCATGTTGCCTGATTATGCGACATGTACTGTGCAGGAATTGGAAAATCTTAACGTTAGTCAGTATATGACCTCCGAGGCTTTTACGCCTCCTGAATATTCTTCATCAGCACCTCAATATCAATGCCATGCACCATAGCGGCTTCCTCAAGACTCTCGCCCTGAGCCGAAGGACAGCCCAGGCAATGCATGCCCGCCCCCATGAGAATCGGCGCCACATCCGGATTTTTCCGCAGAATCTCGCCAATGGTCATCTCCTTAGTAATTCCTTCCATATCCTTGTGCCTCCTTATCATATAAATGTAAATGCGTGAAATACATTTTTCAGTATAATACTTTTCCCCTTTTCTGGCAAGCCTAATCGTGCTGTCGCTGCAAAACTCATTTTAAATCACGTTCCACAGCATCTGTAAAAACCACAGGAATATACAGTTCCTTCATTTCTTCCGTATCAGGGAAACGCAAACCGCTGGGCAATTCTCCCGCCGTAACGATGGAACCGTCTGCAGACAGACCCACATGGACATTTTGCCCCGCCGCAACCGCCACGATATCCGTCCACTCCAACACGTCTCTCTGCCCCACGCTGAGATTTCCGGCTGCTACAACAGTTCCGTCCCTTTTCAGCCCCAGCAGACTGTCAAATCCCATGGACACAGCAATGACGTCGGTCCATTCCTTTGCCTCGTAAAAGTTCGCTCTGTTGCCCATGCCATGGTTAGATACCAACACTGTACCGTCTGCCCTAAGTCCCGCAATGCACCCTGTCACGCCTAACCCGTCAATAGCCACGATATCCGTCCATTCCCGCATGTCGTCATACTCCGATTCACAGGTATGGTTTTCACAGACAAAATCGACAGTGCCATTCCCATACAATACCGCTGTCATATTCGGGCCTGAAACTATATCTCTTACATCCGTCCACAATGCCATGTGCTGTTTTACTGCTTCCTCTTGCAGATAATCCGAAAATCTGCTGTACGCATAGATCGTCCCGTCTACGGTTTGCGCGGTATAATCATAATTACAGGAAAAAATCAATTTCAACGGTTCCAATTCGGCTATCTGTCTATTTCTCTCAGAATAGTCATCACTTACAACATCCCCTCTCACCGTATGGAAACCACCGTTTTTGTCCAATGCGTCCAACCCCCACTGACGACCGGATAATATTCTGATGTCCGTCCATTCTTCCACTGTTCTTAAAGCTGTCTCCTGATCTTGAAAACAACCCGGAGCGGCGGCAAGACGCACTCGCCCGTCTCTGTCTATCGCTGCAACTCCCATTTCAAGATTTTCCAGATAGTCGCCCGATATCACATAATATAACTGCTCCAGTTGTATGGCCGCACTTTCGTTGTCCGCTATGTCAGATAACAGTCCAATCGCCTGTGGATATTTCTTTTCCTCAATAAGTGTCTGCGCCTGCAGCAATAATTCTTCCTCCAGCCTTTGACTGGGAACTTTCTGGCAGCCTGTTCCAGTGAAAACGCATAGCACGCATATAGACAGTACCGTATTCAAACTTTTTAGAAACATAGCAACTCCTCTGCAGAATTTAATAGTATACAGAATCTATAAACAGGCTTTCTGTACTATAGGAAAAGATAATATTAAATTTAGAAATGCTGCCATAATATACAAAGTTTGCATAATTTTTCTTTCCAGCATAATCTGTGGTAAATCCAGGAAAGATAACATTTTTCCACGCCGAATTCGGAGCTGAATTCGATGACAGTGCTCCTCTGTTATAGCATTGTGACGTAACCCCCGTTGGTCTTGGCACAACGGCGTTCCATTGCTCAAAATTACTACATACTTTCATGCAAGAAGCAATCCAGAAGGCTTCCTGATAAGCAGTATTTGCAGTTGAAATATATCCCTTAGCATTACTTCCTCCTATTGATGTAAACGCTAAATTTTTCGTTAGCACCGAATAGAACGAAGGCACCGTCGTTGAACTCTTATCCGAAAAAAACAGAGTACGTCCATTTTTATAACGATAATCATCTTCCAAATAGCGATTTAGAATTTCCCACCCTATTCCCTGCCGATTATATTTCAAATACATTTCCATTGTTGTGTCACTACTTGTGTATGTATTTTCTCCGTATATAATTCTGGCAACCAAATAGTATTCTTTGCCACCACTAAAATTTGAATACCAACTATCTCCATAACTTGAATAGTCTTCCGTATAATAACGCAAACCTTGTTCGTAATATTGAGATGCTGCATATATGAGTTGATAAACATCATTCGAAGAAATACGCGCTCCTTCTTCTAATTTTCCAGCCCTATATGCAGCGTCCAGAGCCCGATACTGCTCCCCAAAAAGTTCTTCTAAATCGACATAGTATTCAGCTCCTATGACGCTGTTATCTTGTGTATTATAGTATCCTCCATCCTTTATACAATACATCTTAGTTTCAGCGTCAAAGCAATCCCCCTTGTATCTTATTGAATTTACACATCCTACAAACAAATCCCCTTCATTATCAAAGTGCTCACTAAGACTATCATTATTAACTTCGTATATATGAATCGGAAAACCGTACGCATCATATTGATATGTACATACTTCTTGCCCTAACATATCACTCAGGCCAACAATAATCCCTTCATCATTTATAATATACGCATATTCTACTTCCTGATATTTCAATCCATGAATAGTTGATACACCATCCTTGTCCATATATAAAAAGTCAATAATCTCGCCATTTGGCAATATCTCTTTTACAAGATTTCCATTTTTATCATAATCATACAGGGTTTTTCCTTTCTGAGTTATTTTTTCTTTTCTACACCCTTTTTCATCATAGCTAAATTCTACTAAATTTCCCAAGTAGTCAACTACGCTCGATAATGTTTCTCTTCTTTTGGTGCATTCTATAACTCTTTGCATAAAGTCCTGCGCATTGTATCCATTTCCTTCAATTGCAATTTCGCAATCACTTTCTGTCTCTTCATGTGCAGCATGGGCGTAAATATCAGATAATAAAACCAAAAAGACACATAGTGATAAACATAAAATTTTTTTCATATGTTCCTCCTTATACTAAAATGGGATTTTTAACTATTATATTATACATTATATAATAATTTTTTCATCAAGTCTATAGTTTCTTATGTCAATCTACATATGGCGCAAAATTTGACAACATTTATTTATTGTTTTATATAAGCAAAAATGCGCATATTCTTATTTTCCATAACTTTTTAAGGTCATGCAACTCCTTATATTATTCTTAAAAATGAATGGCTCGGTTTTTATATACAGTTTTTATAAAATTTTTATAAAAAGCACACCCAAAATAGCAATTATGTACAGGAAAAAGTACACTGGCAGCCTTGACTATCCGAATTCTTTCTCATATAATAGGGACATAGGATTAGGAGTAACCCAAATACATTCACTAATTCAAATTTAGATAGGAGGCTTTTCAAATGAGACCTGAATGGAACGAATTTGTAGGCGGCAAATGGGAAAATGAAATCAATGTCCGTGATTTCATCCAGAAGAACTATCATCCCTATGACGGAGATGATTCTTTCTTAGCCGGACCTACGCAAAACACA
>JAAUZI010000089.1 GCA_014804645.1 Lachnospiraceae bacterium
CTTGAGTTTCCGCAGTTTTATCCACAACAACTGCATTTCAAGCAGTTCATTTATAAAAACTTTTTAAAAACTGCAAAAAAATAAGGAATCTCATTCCTTTTTGGTGTAAAATTAAATCACCACAAATAATCCTACTAAACAAAAAAGAAAGGGATTCCTTATGGTTAATTTTACATCATCTACTTATCAATTGAAAAGAGAAATTTTATCTTTTTCCAATAAAATTTCTTTTAAACTGTCTATGCCAGAAAGAAAATTCAACGCTGACATGACTTATGGCATACTCGCCGCACAAAGCTGTCTCCTGACCGATATCGTTGACCAGCTGCACGAAAACTCCAAAAAGACCAACTCTGTGGAACGCCTCACCAGACACTTAAGCAACGGAATCCCCGTCAGGGCTTTGCACTCCTATCTGTCCCTTGTTCGCAAGTGGGCCCCCGATGATCCTATCATCCACATCGACGACTCCGATATCGTAAAGCCTGACGGTTATAAATTTGAGGCTCTCGGCCTTGTCAGGGATGGTTCCAAAAGCACGAATACAAAAACTGTCTACCAAAAAGGCTATCATGTCACCGAGGCCTGCTTTTTGACACATAACAATCACCCTGTCAGCATCTTCTCAAAAATACACTCCGCAAAAGAGAAGAACTTTACCTCCGTCAATGACATCACCTTTGACGCAATGCAGCGGGCGCAGCCCTCTTTGGAAAAGCCACTTTCGTTATGGACAGAGGCTATGATGACAACAAGATGTTCCTAAAGCTCGATGAACTGAAACAGGATTATGTCATCCGCCTTACCGCCAAGCGCAAACTATTCTTCCACGGAAAATGGGTTCCCGCAACACAGCTGCGGGAACAGCGCAAGGGGAAGATAAGGATGCCGCTTTTCTATAAAGGCCAAAAACATGAGGCATATCTTTCCCATGTAAAAGCGCAGATATCCGCCTCCCGCAAAGACATTTATCTGGTGTTGGTCTACGGGGTCACAGAGCATCCCATGATGCTGGTCACAAATAAGATGATCCGTTCTAAGGAAGATGTTATCAGGGTTGCGGAACTTTATTTCTCCAGATGGCGGATCGAGGAGTATTTCCGCTGCAAAAAGCAGGTGTTTCAGTTTGAAAACTTCCGGGTGAGAAAGCTTAAGGCTATCAACGCCTTGAATTTTTATATCACCTTATGCATGGCATTCCTGGCCCATATTTCCATGAAACCAGAGACAAATGCCATTAAGGTTTCTATTATAAAGACCGCCGCTACTATAAAGGAGAAAGTACATTTCTGCTATTACCGGCTGGCAAAGGGCATCTCAGGCGTACTATCCTACGCAAAAGAGGGTGTCAGGCTCTGGTTCCGGACAAAACGTCCGGCATACCGCCAGCTCTGCCTTAAGCTGGTCGTCTAAATAGATAGAAGAATACGTCTTTAAGAGTCCGGTTCTGGCGGGGCTTATTTTGAGTACCCCTCTTCCTGGTCCTGCTCTTCTGATGCTTTCAAAAACCAGCAGATTGGTACTTTGGGCAGGCATACTCACTTTCTGGTTACAATTTGCGGAAACTCAAGCGCAAAACACTATTGACCACATGTTTATTTTTCTATATAAAAATTTTTGTACAACAGTTTCCAGTTGGCCGCAAACCACCGCATGATCTGCCAGTATCCGCATCCCCCCAGCTCAAACTCCCGGATCAGATCAAATTTGCCCTGATAACTCCGCACATCCTCAAACCAGACCTCATGCATTATGGCGGCAATGTTCCCCTGCGCCACTACAGCGTTTCCACCCCCGCCCTCCTCGGGAGCATTATTTCCCGCCAGGACATAAGTAAAAAAGGGACTCTGAGATGCGTCGTCAAACCGGATCGGCACGCCCTGTTCGATGGCAATGCGCACCGCCTGGAGGTTGCCGATAGAGGTTGCCTGGGTCTCTCCCCGCACAAAGGGCAGGGGCCAGTCATAGCCATAGTTGGGAATCCCTAAGTCGATCTTCTGGGGCGGGATCTCCGTCACGGCATACTCCACCACCCGGCGCACCTGGTTTAAGGGAGCCACAGCCATGGGCGGCCCGTAGGTATAACCCCACTCATAGGTCATCAGCAGCACATGGTCCGCCGCCTCCCCCAGCGCCCGGTAATCCTTTCCCTCATACAGAACACCCTTCTGGTCGGCGCTGGTCTTGGGCGCCAGTGCCACAGAGGTATGATAGCCGCTTAACCGCATACGCTCCGCCACCTGCCACACGAAGTCCGTGAAGGCATCCCTGTCCTCCGCCAGGATATACTCAAAGTCAATGTCCACCCCCAGGTAGCCCTTCTCAGTCATCACCTCCAGGAGGTTGTCGATCAACAGATTGATGGTTTCCTGATTTTGCACTACGCTGTGAATCAGATAGTTGCTGAAACGCCCCTGGTCATCCAGAGGAGTCAAAGTCAGGATCGGCTCCGTGCCGTTTTGCAGAGCCATGGCAATCATCCAGTCATCCGGCAGCGCAGGAGGCACCAGCTCCCCCGCCGTTGTGAATCCATAAGAAAAGATGGCAAGCTCCGAAAGGTACGGCAATGTGTCCGCCAGAACCGTCTCATTGATATAGGGATAAGCATAGCCCGAGACCCGCAGAGACCGGTAGGGCTGCCTTGTCCCTAGATCGATAAAAAGAGCCTGCCCCAGGGCAAGCTCATATGGATAAATAATTTGATTGTCACGAACAATGGTCTCAGTACTCACCCCGTATCCGGCGGCGATACTGTCCACCGTATCTCCCCGCTGCACTATGTAAATCGCAGTTCCCTCCGGCATAAATTTTTCCTTCCGCATCTGTGAAGATATACTCCATTATATGCCTATCTATCCCTCTCCATTCCACCGATAGCGCTTAGCCTACCAGAGTCATCCAATAAGCACTTCCTTTCTCGCTTTATGTCAGCATATTCAGTATAGCGGATTTACTGTAAAAATACAATTTTTTCCGTTTATTTAGCTGTCCGGATTCCATATTTCCAAAAAAGAAATTGTATGTTTATCCAAACTATGCTAATATATATACTTAGTGGTTTAGTTGGGACTTCTTCCACCGGTCTGGTACTGTGCGGGAGTCTGCGGAACTGAAAACAGCAGACTCACGTGCAGTGCCTGGAAGAAGTGCTGGCCGTATTTTGGACAGGACTTCTTCCACCGGCCTGGCACTGTATGGGAGTCTGCGGAACTGAAAACAGCAGACTCACGTGCAGTGCCTGGAAGAAGTGCTGGCCGTATTTTGGACAGGACTTCTTCCACCGGCCTGGCACTGTGCGGGAGTCTGTGGAACTAAAAATAGGAGGAAACACACATGAGTGAAAAAAAGATACCTTATAAGATTTACCTGGAGGAGAATGAGATACCTACCAGCTGGTACAATCTTCGGGCGGATATGAAAAACAAGCCTGCACCGCTGTTAAATCCGGGCACTTTACAGCCCATGACCGCCGAGGAGTTAAAGGGCGTATTCTGTGATGATCTGGTGGCCCAGGAGCTGGACGATACCACCGCCTATATCCCGATCCCCCAGGAGATTCAGGATTTCTACAAGATGTATCGCCCGTCGCCCCTGGTGAGGGCCTATTGCCTGGAAGAAAAGCTGCAGACACCGGCAAAAATTTATTACAAATTTGAGGGCAACAATACCAGCGGGAGCCACAAATTAAACTCCGCCATTGCCCAGGCCTACTATGCAAAGAAGCAGGGCCTTAAGGGCGTCACCACCGAGACCGGGGCCGGTCAATGGGGCACCGCTCTATCCATGGCCTGCTCTTACTTTGACCTGGACTGCCTGGTATACATGGTAAAGGTCTCCTATGAGCAGAAACCATTCCGCCGTGAGGTAATGCGGACTTACGGGGCCACAGTCACCCCCTCCCCCAGCACGACCACCGAGGTGGGCCGTAAGATTCTGGCTGAGCATCCCGGCACCACCGGAAGTCTGGGCTGTGCCATCTCCGAGGCCGTGGAGGCGGAGCTTACCCGCGAGGGCTATCGCTACGTCCTGGGCAGCGTGCTGAATCAGGTACTGCTGCACCAGACCGTCATCGGCCTGGAGACAAAAGCCGCTTTGGATAAATATAACATTGTCCCTGACATTATCATCGGCTGCGCAGGCGGCGGCTCCAACCTGGGCGGACTGATTTCTCCCTTTGCGGGAGAAATAATACGTGGAGAGCGAAATTACCGAATTATCGCCGTGGAACCCGCCTCCTGTCCCAGCTTTACCAGAGGCGTGTTCGCATACGATTTCTGCGACACCGGCAAGGTATGTCCCCTGGCAAAGATGTACACCTTGGGCAGCGGCTTTATCCCCTCCGCCAACCACGCGGGCGGGCTGCGCTACCACGGCATGAGTCCCATTCTGTCCCAGCTGTACCATGACGGCATTATGGAGGCAACCAGCGTGGAGCAGAGCGCCGTGTTTGAGGCTGCGACCCAGTTCGCACGAGTGGAGGGTATTCTTCCCGCTCCCGAGAGCAGCCACGCTATCCGCGTAGCCATCGACGAGGCTTTGAAGTGCAAGGAGACCGGGGAAGAAAAGACCATTGTATTCGGTCTCACCGGCACGGGCTACTTTGACATGGTGGCCTACGAGAAGTTCAACAATGGAGAAATGACGGACTACATTCCCAGTGATGAGGACTTAAAACCGGGCTTTGACGGCATTCCCCGTTTCCCCGGCAACGAATTTTAGACAGCCAAAGGGTGCCGCAGAAAACGGCACCCTTTTTATATCCATCAGTAATTCTTTCAGTTTCAATCTACGGACAATTCATATTCCTCATGCAGACCTACAATCTCCGCCACCTGCTCCGTGTGATAAATCACGGCGTCCTGACAGTAGATACCATAAATCCCCTCTCCCGCCAACTGCTGCAGCGCTCCGGCGTCAAAGCGGTCCCCGATATATAACGGCATCAGGGATACCAGCACCCCGGCACAGTTCTCCTCATAGCTGTAACCCACCAGATTGTGCAGGGAAGCCTTACACAGACCGGACTCGATATCGATATAAGGGAAACGAATCTCCCCGTTTTCCAGCTCATAGTACTGCATAGTGTCCAGGTAATTCATCGGATAATCCCTAAGGAACACTATGCTGACAGGACCCTGATACTGCAGGACGCCCGCCTCATAGATCACCTGTTTCCGGCGGTCAAATAGACTGTATGCGTAGGTTTCCTCCCGTCGGTCCAAATTCCTGGTAAAGCCGTCATAGCTCGACAACACCCCTCGGGTAAAGCCCTGCGCTGTCAGCATTTCTGCCACATAGTCAATGACAAAGGCATTGCGCATCCAGCTCAGATCTATAAATTCTGTAATCCCCTGTTCCCTGGCATACCCGGCATACTCTGTAGACAACACCAGCCGCACCTGATTGTCTCCCAGCAGTTCCAATTGTATGGACTCGGGGTCTGCGGCATAGGCTGCCAGCTCCCGGTAGTAAGCCTCGGTCTCAGAGTCGGCAAGGAGATCAAACTCCAGCGCCTGGATATCGCTCTCACTGGCAAACAGGTTTCCATACTGTACATACAGCGGGCCCAGATATAACTCCCGGCTGTCACTCTCCTGTAACAGCTCAAATGCCTCATACAGCGCCGGAGCCACTGTCAATGTCTCCCCCGGATGACTGTTGATGGCATGAAGGTTGTTTACCCCTTCAAAGGAGTACTGGCTGTTAAATAGCTGATAAGCCTGGATCATGGCCTCCGTATATAAATCCGTGAGCGCCCGGGACTGACCCCGCACTGCAAAACCGTCTCCCTCTATGTCATACCGAAACACAAACTCCCCGCCGCAATGTTCCTGTCCTGAACTGCTGGCTGTGATTTCCCGCCAGCCCCCGTCACCGCCACCCAGAAAGCTTAGTAAACCGTAGATCAGCGCAGACACGCCTATGACAAAGAAAATTATCACCAGCGCTATCCGCAGCCTCACATGTTTCTCCGACAGCTGTACTTTCTCCACAGGTTTCATATGCGGCATATCGCGGTTATCTCTCCTCGTCATTCTTCCCATACTCTCTGCCTTCTCCTATTTCATGTTACGCATATTTCCAAAAAAACTGGCTGCGCTCTCCACACAGAGTTCCTCCGGCAGCCGCTGCCCCGTCCTCCCCCTATGTGGATACAGCACAGCCGAGCTGTATCCGTTTTTACTTTAAATGACCACCAATAACAATAGCAGCAGGAATATCACAAGCACTATACCCAGCAGGGCAAAGCCAATAACAGCGCCCTTTCTGCATGCCTTGTAGTTGCGGTAATATCTCTTCTTCTTGAAAATCTGTGCCGCAATGATACCAATGACGGGCAGCAGAAAGGAGAAAAATGCATACAAGAAACTACCGGTGTCATGAACAGGAGAATTCAAGAACTCCTCCTCCTCCGCTGTGTGCTTAATCTCATGACTTACCTCTTCCCTTGGAGCATCAGGGTCCAAAATCGTAATGGACTTCAACGGCTCACCCTTTTCCCGAATGGCCTTGTATTCCTCTATCTCTTTCTTGTTGCCATATACCCAGTGATCGTTGCCAATGCACACAAACTCCGGCTTATCCTCGCTGTAATCATGTACGGAAGGGTCATAAGTAAACAACACCTTATTCTTCTCCAGCTGAGGATCCGGAATAGGGATGGCGGAAATCAGGGAACGGGTGTAGGGATGCAGCGGGAAGTCAAACAACTCCTCCGCATCGGCCACCTCCACAATATCACCCTTGTAGATAACTCCAATCCTGTCAGATATAAAACGCACAATGGAAAGGTCATGGGCGATAAACAGATATGTTACACCTTTCTCGCGCTGGAATTTCTTCAGCAAATTCAGCACCTGGGCACGGATGGACACATCCAGGGCTGAGATAGGTTCATCAGCCACCACCAGCTCCGGTTCCATAACCATGGCACGGGCCAGACCGATTCTCTGCCGCTGTCCGCCGGAGAACTCATGAGGATATCTGGTCAGATGCTCGGGCAGCAGACCTACCTCCTTGACTATATTCTCCACCTTCTCCACACGGTCCGCCTCATTCTCGTACAGATGGAAATTGTACAGACCCTCGGAAATAATATAATCCACCGTGGCACGCTCATTCAAGGATGCCGCAGGATCCTGAAACACCATCTGGATATTACGGATAACCTCTCGATCCAGAGAGTGAGGAATCTTTCCTGAGATACGGACTCCTTTATACAGAATCTCACCGGCGGCACAGGGGTTGACACGGATGACAGCACGACCTATAGTCGTCTTTCCTGATCCAGACTCTCCCACCAGGGAAAAAGTCTCTCCCTTATAAATGTCAAAGGATGCATTTTTTACAGCCTTGACGGCCTTGTCTCCCTTGCCGAAAGTGATATCCACGTTCTTAATGGACAATAAAATCTCTTTACCGTTTTCATCCATGGGACCGTGCTCCGGTAAATGTGACGCACGAGCCGTTTTTTCCTGTTTTGATTCAGACACGATCTAAATCTCCTATCTTAGTTCCGCATATTATATATTAAATGCATTTACAAGTTTCTCATGGATATTCTGAATGGCCTCCGGTTTCTCCACCTTGGGGGCGTTAGGCTCCAGCAGCCAGGTCTTGGCAAAATGTGTATCGCTGACCTGGAACATGGGCGGCTCCGCCAGAGTATCAATCTTCATACAGTAAGGATTTCTGGGAGCAAATGCATCTCCCACCACCTTGTTGTACAGAGACGGGGGCGTACCAGTGATGGAATACAGGGTCGTATTCCTCTGCGCCAGCTGGGGCAGGGAGGATAACAGCGCCCATGTGTAGGGATGACGGGGATCATAGAACACCTCTTCCACCGTCCCCAGCTCCACAATCTGTCCCGCATACAGAACAGCCACACGGTCCGCAATGTTGGCGACCACACCCAAGTCATGAGTGATAAACACAATGGTATAATTGAATTCCTTCTGCAAATCCTTTATCAGTTTCAGAATCTGCGCCTGGATCGTAACATCCAATGCCGTGGTAGGCTCATCGCATATCAGAATCTTGGGCTGACAGGACAGGGCGATGGCAATAACGATTCTCTGTCTCATACCACCGGAGTACTGGAAAGGATAGTCGTCAAAACGTTTCTCCGCATTGGGAATTCCCACCTTATCCATCAGATCCAGCGCCTTGGCTCTGGCGTCCGCCTCCGAACACCCCTGATGTTTCATGATGATGGAGGTAATCTGTTTTCCGATGGTGATAATAGGATTCAAAGAGGTCATGGGATCCTGGAACACTGTGGCGATCTTTCTTCCCCGAATCTGTCCCCAGTCCTTGGCGTACTGCACCTTGGCAAGATTCAGAATACAGGTTCCATGCAGCTGCTCCGCTGTCTCATCCAGATATTTCACCCTGAAAGCCACAGTGTCAAACACTGCGTTCAGCTGGGACTCATCGGACAGGTCCACGCCGATCTCCATGGCATCCCTGAGTGCCTTACAGAGTCTGGCTATCAACTGTCTTCGTTTCACCGCACCATAACGGCCAACAGAAAGATATATCTCCTTTGCCAGTACTTTATTCCTCTTGAGCACATCCCCGGAAACCTCTCCGGCTATCTCTTTCTCATACTTCTGTTTCAACTCAGTATGTTTGGCCTCATAGTCGCTCAGATACTTGGTATCCGATGCCATCTTCTGGTGATGCTCCTTGGCTTTCTGCTCATTGGCCTGTTTCAATTCCTTGATCTGTTCATCCAGGCTCTTGATCTTCGCCGCCGTCTCCTTGATCTTGTCCTTCTCCTTGGAGGGGTCAAAGGTCTGCTTTAAATTAAACAGATCTGTCCTCTCATCGACAAGCTCTTTTACCTTTTTCTCGGCCTCCGCTTTTTCCGCATCGCTCAGACCGCCCCTCTCTTCCTTCTCCCTCTCCAGGGCCTTTAGCTCCCTCAGGGTCGCCGCGCCAAGTTCCAGCTTGGAATAGCTGTCCAGCTTTCGTCTGGAGGATTCAATGGCATTCTTTGCGGAGGAGGTCAGTTTCACATGGGTATCTGCCAACTCCGGATCGTTGAATACGATAGAACCGTCGCTGACAAAACCATTGCTGTCAAGCATACCCGCAAAGGTCTTGGTAAACACGGACTTGCCGGAACCGGACTCACCCACGATAGCTATGGACTCATTTTCATAGATATCCAGCGAAATACCGCGGATGGCAGTCAGAATACGACCCCGAACACGGAACTTTACCTGCAAGTCTTTAATTGATAACAATACATTTTTCTCTTCCATACCGTTCCTCTTAATCTATACTCCACATCTGCTTTCCCAGTCCGTGCAGATGCCGTTTTACATATGCGTTCTCGGGTCGGATGCATCACCCAGATTCTGTCCTACTACATAGAGTACCACTGAGATAATACCAGCTACAACCACGGGACTCCAGAATTCCATCTCCCATCCGGGAGTCAGCATGGCGTTCTCCGCCTCATAGATCAGACGTCCCAGAGACATATCGGAAATACCCATACCGATGTAAGCCAGGAATACCTCGTAAGAAATATAGGAGGGAATCTCCGTCGCCACCAGCGTCAGTATAACGGAAGTCATAAAGGGCAAAATATTCTTATAAGCAATCTTCGGTGTGGAAGTTCCCAGGCACTTGGAGGCCAGGTTGTACTCCCTGTCACGAATAATGATAACCTGGGTACGGATAAAGTAGGCGATACTCAGCCATCCAATGATCGTCAGCGCCAATACCATGGTCCAGAAACTTGGAGAAAAAATCAGCACCAACACCATAATCAACAATGTGTAGGGAATGTTAGCCAGCACATTGTATACGTTCATCATGATGGCATCCATTCTCTTGGAAAAGCCCCATACAGCGCCAATCAACACGCCGATGGTCAGGTTGATGGCGGCACAGATAAACGCCAGCGACACAGATATCTGTGCTCCAAACCACACAGCGTCAAAGGTGGAATTGCCCGCCGCGCCGGTGCCCAGTATCCAGTGAATGCTGAAACCAAACTGCTCTATGGCCGCCTTTGGCCCCAGATGCTTAGCACTGCTATTAAGCAGATTGCCATATTTGTCATAGGTGCTGAACATGGGATACAAATAAGTAAACAAAATCAGAATCCCCAGGACCGACAATATCACAATATTGAGCTTATTCTTAAAAAACACACGGAATACGGAATGCCAGTAGGAATATCTGGGAGCAGTGATCTTCTCGGACTCCAGATCACTGTGATCCACCTTTGCGAACAATTCCTCTTTAGTCAAACCGAATTGGTTCAAATCATAGTCCATAACTTCCCTCTTTCTGCATATATCCAAAAATAAAGTTATCGATCCTTTGTTGTAAAGGAAATTCTCGGATCAACCAGCGCCATTAGCACATCACCCATGATAACCGACATCACCGTCAACACTGCGTAAAAGAACGCCACACCCACGATAACGCCGTTGTCGTACATATTGATGGCCTCCACCAGCAGTTTGCCGGTACCAGGCACTACATACACACGCTCTGTGATAAACGCGCCTGTCATGGCAAACAGTACTGCTCCGGGAATCCCGTGTATAATAGGGATAGCCGCATTCTTAAGAATATGCTTTCTAAAAATCTCCCCCTCGGACAGACCCCCGGACCTGGCAAATTTCACATAGTCCGCATTCATCTGATCCACCATGTATCGACGCAGCCACTTCATCAGATTGGCCACGGAGGGTAGCATCAACGACACAATGGGCAGCACATAGATCAGCTTGCTGGTGGTCTCCATGTCAAAAGTGGTAGGCAATCCCATCTTGCCGCCGATAGCCTTGAACAGGAAAATATACGCCAGCGAGGGCACTGCAATCATGAAGACAATATAAACCATTCCCAGCTTGTCAATAAACTTATCTTTCTTCCTGGCCATCAGGATTCCCAGAGGAATACCAAACAGATAGGACAGGAATGTGGAGATAATACCAATGATAAAGGAATAACCCATCCGGGATTTACCCGCCTTGACGGTATTGACACTGGTGTAATCGTCCACAAAACGATCTATATTCAGCTGGCTCATCTCCCTGGAACCGGCGACATATGTGGCCGAATGCAGATCATCTGCACTGTTCTCCACAAGGCCGGTGGGATAAGTTACCATACTTCTCACATAGGAACCCTGGGTCACTGTCATAGTGGCAAAAACATCAATACCCTGATTTACACTGTAGGAGGTTCCCAGATTGATGGTAGCCAGGTTCTGGTGAATAAAGGGAAATCTGTCATCACAGTACAAAAGGTATTTGTGATGGGTTCCATTCCCGATAATCGCCGGTGAAAATTTATCTCCGCCATAGGCGGGGTCATGTAAAGTAAAGGAAAGTCCTCTCTCCCCTACAACGTTTTCTACTTTATGAATATTGTCGACCGTAATCAATCTGGTAAAATAACTGAACAACCGATTGATCAGAGGAATGTTCTTGGACGCAAACAGCCTCTGCTGTCCGCCGCTTGCCACCTTACGGCCGCTCATAACCACATCCAGCCGCTGCACCTCGTATCCCTGAGACTCGTAATATGCCCTGAATTTTTCTACATATTCCGCCACAAGCTCCGAGTCCTTATCTGCGGTCCTGCCCAGTGAGGCCACATCTTTCCGGGTCTCCTCGGTAAGCTCCCCGCTCTTTACCAGAGCGTTCAGATAATCCTCATAGGTGACATAATCCAAATATCCATACTCTTCCCACTTTTGGAACATATATGTGATCTTTGCATTGTTATTATTCTTTTGAAAAACGGGATCACTCCGAAAGATTTTTTCACGGTCCAGCAAAGAATAGACCATGATCATGATGATAGCCACCACGATAGCAACAGACATAATACCGTATAAAATACGTTTCAATAAATATTTAGCCATAATTACCTCTTTATGCATGTTGCAGGCTCTGTCGCAACACTGCATGATGGTTGCCCCTGCGTATTCCACTCATTATATAGTATGGGAAAGCGGCATTGCACCGCTTTCCCGCAACTATCTTATACTATAGTCTGGCTCAAGCCATACTTGCAACCCTCGCTTAGTAAATACCAAGACACTTGATCATGTATCCTGCATACTCAGGTGCAAAGGTGTTCAGATAGGTCTGAGGATCACCGTAGTCAGGACCCCAACCGGACAGATCATACATATCGTAGTTGGCCTCATAACCATAGGTGGTGTCATATCCTGTGCCATACCACTGATCGTAGTCCACACACTCGGTCAGGTTCACGATCACCTTGCCGCCCAGAACAGACTCTACGGACTGTTTCACAACATTGGCGGTGTTGGTATAAACCTCACTGTTGGAGGGATAAGGCAGATCAATATAAATTGGATTCTGCTCGTCGATCACAATGCCCAGCGCAGCCAGCTCCTCGATAGCAGTATTCAGCTCTGCCACTGCATTGTCAGGATTGTACCAGCCGTCAAAGCCGTCGCCGGTAAGCTCGGTGGCATCCCATACCTTTACAGGGAATCCGTCCGCATCGATCTGATCCTGCATGATCTGTCCATAGAAAGTACCTGCAGGATAGGTCTTGGAGGTACCGTTGATATCCACAGTCACATCCTCTGTCAAAGTCACAAAGCTGCCGGGAACATAGCTGTTTCTCACGGAATTCAGTTTCAGCTCCTCGCCTACGCTCTGTGCATTGTATGCGGCGCGATCAACGGAGAAACAGAACGCTCTGCGGAAGTGTATATTGTTCATAGCTTCCTTGGTTCTGGCTGCATCCTCCTCGGACTGAGGGGAAACAACAGCGGAATCATCATTGAAGTTAGCGAAACCTCCACGGTTGATATTCAAAAAGCCCATGAAAGAGGTTGCGTCGGTGGCAGATACATAGTGATAGTCGTCAAACATGCCATCCAACTTAGCCTGCTCCAGCGCATTGGCATTCAGACCGCAGCCATCCAGCTCGCCTGCCATAAAGCCATTGTACTGTTTCAGGGCATCTGTACCGTCATTGAACTTCCAGGTCAGAGTCTTGATATTTACCTTGTCGGTATTCCAATAGGACTCATTCGCACGGTAAACAATGGTGCTGCCTGCGGTAAAGTTGGTTACCAGATAGGGACCGCAGTAAGCGATGTGGTCAGGATCTGTGCCATATACATAGCTGGGATCAGCGGGATCATAGTCCGCTGCGCCAAACTTACCGCCCTGGGACTCATAGTAGGTTCTGCTCATGGGAGCAAAACATCCGTAACCCAGCATGGTGTCAAAATAAGGTGCGGGAGAATCCAGCGTATATACCAGTGTGTGCTCATCCTCCGCAGTTACGCCAACCTCGGAGAAATCAGTGATCTCGCCGTTGATATAGGCATCGGCATTGACGATATGAGCGCCGTCAGCGCCTACCAGGTACTCCAGACCGCCCATGGCATCCATCATGTGCTGCATACCTGCAACCCAGTCGTCCGCACATACGTCTGCAACCTCACGTCCCTGGGAATCCACCCACTTCACACCCTCACGGATATGGAATGTCCAAGTCAGACCGTCATCGGAAACCTCATAGCTCTCAGCCAGTGCAGGCCGCTGAACGTTTTCACAGTCATACTCCAGCAGACCATCATAGGTGTGAACAACTTTCTCGCTGTCCGCCTGCTTGGAGGTTGCCAGAACATCCCATGTTGCAGCGTCGGAGGTGTAAGAGCCATAGTTATAAGTATCTTTCAGTGTATAACCGTGCTCAGTCAGGTAAGCCTTTGCCTTCTCCTGATAGGTGCCGGTGCCAATGCTCTCGCCCCAAATCGCTTTCAGCGCATCCTGATCGCTTGCCAGAATAGGCTCCTCACAGATGATGGCACTGTAAAGTCTGTCGGTGTCATTGCCCCACAGCGTAGTATTCAGGGAACGGGTAGCAATGTTGGAGATGGCATAGTTACCGCCACGGGATCTGGTGGGCAGCATTACGGCAGCCTCCATCAGCTTCGCCTCGGCAATTGCCTCCTTGGCATACTTCAGGGAAACATTCTCCTCTGCCAGAGCCTCCTGATACACATCCCAGAACTCGCCCAGGTGCAGGTCATACAGATAAGCGGATGTGGTGTCATAGTCCATGTCCGCAATAGCCTCTGCAATGGTGGTAGCAGATTCCTGCTGCTCCTCACCGGGATCAGTCTCGGAATTCTCTACGCTGCCCTCGCTGGACTGCTGCTCGGTGGTGGACTCTGTGGAAGAATCCGCACCGGATGTGCCATTATTGCCGGAAGGCTCATTGCCACAGGCAGCAACACTCACAGCCATCGCAGAAACAAGAAGTAAACTCAACAACTTCTTTTTCATAATTTTTTCTCCTCTCTCTTTTTGTATTTATCCGTGTCCGTCTGTCAATTGTCCTTCTGCCGATCTCCTCCAAGCCAGGGCGTTTTATCGCTTTACCGCGCTGAAACTATTTTGAAATACCAAAACAATTGCAGTGAACTCCCTTGCTCAATGCAATCACCAGAAATACAACTGTATGCCGTACACGTACAACACTTTTAATATTATACATGTATCCCGGCATTTGTCAATAGTATGTCATGAGTTTTTTTTGCGGCGTTCGCTCCACGGTACGCTCCTGCCCCTGTCTGGAGCTGTATCATACGATAAAAAAAGCAAAACAAAAAAACTCCGGATGACGCTATACTGTGCGTGCATTCCGGAAGTTTCTTAGTGGAGTAGACGGGAGTCAGAACCTGCGGGTTCGACTCCGCCATGTTTGTGTAGGAGTGGAGTAGACGGGAGTCGAACCCGTGTCCAAAAGCCCATTCCCTGTCCTTCTACTATCATAGTCTGTTGTTGGTGGTTAAGTTCCCGAAGGGAGGTTTACCACATTTTCCAATCACCGGCTGGCGAACAGACTCCCCCGCCGGATCGGTAGCTTCATGATACGCCCGCGCGGGCAAAGCTTACCGCGCGTCGTTTCCCACATAGTCGATGCCCGGACTCCGAAGTGTGGGTGCCCCGGACCGGACAAGCCGCCTGAGGCGGCGTCATTCGCAGCTTATTACTAAGCTGCGAACGCTAACTGATTATTGTCTTCAGCGTTTAGTTTAATTGTGCGATTAACGTGTCGCAACGGATAGCTTCTCCAGCTGCAAGACCCCTGTCGAAACCTTTACTACCCCGAAATATTGTAACAAATACATTATAGCACCTTCCGATACCTTTGACAAGTGAACCTGTAGTTCAATTTTTGACATTTTACAGGTTTTTGACCTTGAACTCCTTCTCCGCCTCCCGGCGCTGGTCCTTTTTGGCGATGTCCTGACGCTTGTCGTAAAGTTTCTTGCCCCTTGCCAGGCCGATCTCCACCTTGACCTTGCCCTCCTTGAAATATACCTGCAGCGGCACCAGGGTCAACCCCTTCTCCGCCACCTTTCCGGCGAGCTTGTTGATCTCGTACTTGTGAAGCAAAAGTTTCCTGACCCGCAGAGGATCCTTGTTGAAAATATTTCCTTTTTCATAGGGACTCACATGCATGCCGTACACATAGACCTCGCCGTTTTCTATGCGGATAAAGGACTCCTTGACACTGCATTTGCCCTGGCGCATGGACTTGACCTCCGTGCCGTGCAGAGCAATGCCCGCCTCATAGCTCTCCTCAATAAAATAGTCATGATAAGCTTTTTTGTTGTTGGCGATCAATTTCTGTTTTTCTTTTTGCTTTGCCATCTCTCTACTCCTCCTTACGCTAAATCAAAATCTATGGTGCGCAGCATCCGGTCGGTACCTGTCACCTGCACGGTGACGGGCTGACCTAGCGCAAAAGAACGTCCCGTGGTCTCCCCCACCATCTCGTGAGTGTCCTCGTGATAACAGTAATAATCCCCCGGCAGCCGTGAGACATGTACCAGACCCTCCACGGTGTTTTCCAGTTCCACATAGATACCCCATGCAGTGACGCCGGACACCACGCCCCGGTATGTCTCGCCCAAACGCTCCTCCATATACTCCACCTTTTTCAGCTTGTCAGTCTCCCGCTCCGCCTCATCGGCCCGGCGCTCCAGTTTGGAGGACTGTTTTGCGACCTCCGGCAGAATATCCCGGTAGTGTCGGATTCGGTCTTCATTCAAGCGTCCCCGCAGCTGCTCCTTGATAATTCGATGGATCTGCAGATCCGGATACCGGCGTATGGGGGACGTAAAATGGCAGTAAAACTGGCATGCCAGTCCAAAGTGACCGCCACACGCGGCGCTGTATTTCGCCTGTTTCATGCTCCGCAGCGCAAGTCTGCAGATCATGGACTCCTCCGGTGTGCCCTCCACCTTCTGCAGGAGTTTCTGTATCTCCTTGGGATGGATATCGGCCGGCTGAGCAGCCCGTCCATGTCCCTTCGAGCGGGCCACTGCCCGTCCTCCTGACTGGCCGATATTTTTCATATAATATCCAAAATTGTGGAGAAAAGCCGCCAGTTTCTGAATTTTGTCCTGGTCCGGCGCCTCGTGCACCCGGTAGAGAAAGGGAAGTTCAAGCCAGTAAAAATGCTGTGCTATGGTCTCGTTGGCCGCCAGCATAAAATCCTCAATCATTTTCGTGGCCACATTGCGCTCATAGGGACGGATATCCAACGGTTTTCCGCTCTCGTCCAGCACGATCTTGCACTCCGGGAAATCAAAGTCTATGCCCCCTCTCTCCCGCCTCCTTTTCCGCAGCAGTCCCGACAGAGTCTCCATCTCTCGGAGCATGGGCAGCAGCCCGGCGTCCTGTACAAAGGCGGGGTCCTGTGCCAGCTCCTCCTCCGTCAGCAGACGTTTGACTTCGGTGTAAGACATGCGGCGCTGCACCCGGATCACGGATTCGCATATCTCGTAGTCCGTGATATTTCCTCCTGCGTCAATCGTCATAAGGCAGCTCAAAGCCAGCCGGTCCACCCCGGCATTCAGGGAACAGATACCGTTGGACAGCGCATGGGGCAGCATGGGAATCACACGGTCCACCAGATAGACGCTGGTGCCACGCGCCAATGCCTCCCGGTCCAGTGCCGAACCCTCCTGCACGTAGTTGGTCACATCCGCAATGTGTACCCCCAGGTGGTAATTCGTGCCGTCAAAGGTCACACCCACCGCGTCGTCCAGGTCCTTGGCATCCTCGCCGTCTATAGTGATCAGCTGCTGCTCCCGCAGGTCCCGGCGTCCGGCCATATCCGCCTCCGTCACCTCTCCGGCTACCCGTCCCGCCTGATTCAACACCTTTTCCCCAAAGCCCTCCGGCAGCTCATACCCCCGCACAATGGACAGAATATCCACTCCCGGGTCGTTCACATGCCCCAGTATCTCCACGATCTTGCCCTCAGGGCTGCGCTCGCCGTTGCCGTAGTCCGTGATCTCCACCACCACCTTATGCCCTGTGACCGCCCCTTTAGACCTCTCCTGGGGCACAAAAATATCCTGGGGCATCCGGGAATTGTCCGGCACTACAAAGCCATAGCTCTTGGATCTCTGATAGGTGCCCACCACTCGGGCGGTGCCCCGGGCCAGAACCCGCAGCACGCGGGCCTCCTGCCGACGGCCTCCCTGCTCCCCGCCGATGAGAGCCACCTGTACGGTATCGTGATGAAAGGCGCCCCCTGTCATATCCTGGGGCACAAACAAATCCTCCTGTCGACCCTCCACCTCCACAAATCCATAGCCCTTCGGATGGCTGACAAAAATACCCGTCAGCACATTACCGTCCGCCTTTTGGTACTTCCCCCGGGCGCTGACCGCAAGGCGCCCCTCCGTCAACAGTTCCTCAAGAATCCGGCGCAGCTTGGGGCGCTCCTCCCGAGACACCTGCAGCAGCACGGCCAGCTCCTTCTCCTTCATGGGAACATAACTCTCCTGGGCCACCAGCTCACATATCATCTCTTTTCGTCTTTCCAATTCCGTCTTTCCCATCTAACCTCCATGTTACCGCCGCACAGTAATTTAAATCCAGCTAAAAACTCAATCAGGATGAAAAAAGCCAATATACCCTATAAATTAAGAAAACACCCTTGACCAGCAAGGGTGTTCATCTTCCGCCTTTAAAATACATTCAGGTTCAGTACCGCAGCTAAAAGGATAAAGCCCACAGCCAGAACCTTGGTGACTTTCACCAGCATTCCCTCCATGGAACGTCCTTTATTCTTACCCCAGTAGGTCTCCGCTGCACCGCTGATTGCGCCAAGGCCCGCCGCCTTGCCCTCCTGCATCAATACTACGACCACCAATGCTACACAGTCAAAAATAAACAAAACTGTCAGAATAACTCTCAAAGCTCCCATTTCTATTACCTCTTTTCATATATCCGACAATACTCGTCTGCATGTCAAGCACAAATGATTGTAGCATAGATATCTCCTGTGCGCAAGTGTTTTTTTCGTTTCCTGTCAGAATTTCCTACCGCCGTCCCGGCTCGCTGTAGCAGCCGTATCCCTTCAGCTCCTCCTCAATGCGCAGCAGTCGATTATATTTTGCCACCCGGTCGCTGCGACAGGGCGCGCCGGTTTTGATCTGCCCGGTGTTCATGGCCACTGCGATATCCGCAATTGTAGTGTCCTCCGTCTCGCCGGAGCGATGGGAAATCACGGCGTGATAGCCGTTGCGCTTGGCCAGCTCCACAGCCTCCAGCGCCTCCGTCAACGTGCCGATCTGGTTCACCTTCACCAATATGGCGTTGGCCACATGCAGCTGAATGCCCGCGTCCAGACGTTTCACATTGGTGACAAACAGATCGTCCCCCACCAGCTGCACCCGATCTCCGATTCTCTGGGTCATTTGCTGCCAGCCGTCCCAATCGTCCTCCGCCAGGCCATCCTCAATGGAAAAAATGGGGAACTGCTCTATCAGGCGCTCGTAGTAAGCGATCATCTCCTGGGTATCCCGGATAATCTCCTGGCCCTTCTGCCTGCTCTCTCCGGGGAAATGATACATTCCCGTCTTTTCATTGTACAGTTCGCTACTGGCCACGTCCAGAGCGATCTTGATATCCTGCCCCGGCGTGTAGCCGCTGGCGCTGACTGCCTCTACGATGTAGCCGAGTACGCTCTCCGCATCCGGCAGGTCCGGGGCAAATCCCCCCTCGTCTCCCACGCCGGTGGACAGCCCCTGCTCCTGAAGCAGGCCTTTGAGATTGTGATAGATCTCCGCACAGATCCGCAGCCCCTCCGCAAAGCTCTCCGCCTGCACGGGCATAATCATAAATTCCTGAAAGTCCACGGTGTTGGCGGCATGTTTTCCGCCGTTGAGAATATTCATCATGGGCACGGGCATACGTCTCGCCGCCGTGCCCCCCAGATAGCGGTACAGCGGAATGTTCAGTGCGCAGGCTGCCGCCTTGGCGCAGGCCAGGGACACCGCCAAGATAGCGTTGGCGCCCAGATTAGCCTTGTTGTCCGTACCGTCCGTCTCCACCATCAGACTGTCGATCTGAATCTGCTCCAGAGCATTGCGCCCACAGAGCAGCGGCGCCAGTTTCTCGTTGATATTTTTCACCGCATGGCGCACGCCCAGCCCAAAATACCTCGGCTCGGTATCCCGCAGCTCCACAGCCTCAAACCGACCGGTGCTGGCGCCGGATGGCACCGACGCCAAAGCGGTGTGAACCCGCCCGTCTGTCTTGTCCCTGACGGAAACCTCCGCCTCCACGGTGGGATTGCCCCTGGAGTCCAAAATCTCCCGTCCATGTACCTTGATGATCTCCAAAAATATCATAAATAAATGCCTCCTTTACACAAATACTGGTATAGTCAGTATCTGCGCAAAGGAGACGGTTTATTCACAGCTCACGGTTCAGAAACCGCAATATTGCGAATCAGTACTCTTTTCCTGCCAATATCTCCAGATAATCCTGATAGTTTTTTTCCAGTAGCGCAGGCGTATCCAGACCGTAGGGGCATTTGCTCTTGCATTTGCCGCAGTGCAGACACTCCTTGATCTTATGCATCTTCTCCTGCATCTGAGGAGTCAGCTGAGCCTGGGAAGGCGCGCGCCGGATCATCAGGCTCATCCTCGCCATATTGTTGATCTCAATACCCACCGGACAGGGCATACAGTAGCCGCAGCCCCGGCAGAAATCCCCCAAAAGATCCTGCCTGTCCCGGGCAATCACCGCCTCCAGCTCCTCCGTCATCACCGACGGCTCCTTGATATAGGACAGGAATTCATCCAGCTCGGACTCCCTCTGTACTCCCCATATGGGCAGCACATTCTCGTACTGGGCCAGAAAGGCATAGGCCGCGGCAGAGTTGGTAATCAGCCCGCCGGACAGCGCTTTCATAGCGATAAAGCCCATGCCTGCCTCCGCCGTCTTTTTCACCAGCTCGATATCCTTCTCCGTGGCCAGATAGCAGAAGGGGAACTGCAGAGTCTCGTAAAGTCCGCTCTCCACTGCCTCCGTGGCCACGTTCAGCCGATGATTGGTAATACCGATATGGCGCACTTTCCCCTGGGCCTTGGCCTCCAGCATGGCCTCATACAGTCCGCTGCCGTCCCCGGGCTTGGGGCAGAAAGCAGGATTGTGGAACTGGTAAATATCAATATAGTCCGTCTGCAGATTGTGCAGGGACGTCTCCAGGTCTCTCCAGAACCCTTCTGCGTCCGTAGCTCCGGTCTTGGTGGCGATATACACCTTCTCGCGCATGCCTGCAAAGGCCTCGCCCACTTTCTCCTCGCTGTCCGTATACCATCTGGCGGTGTCAAAAAATGTTACACCATGTTCATAGGCCTTGCGCAGCAGTTTCACCGCCTCCTGCCTGTCGATCCGCTGGATCGGCAGCGCCCCGAAAGCGTTCTTTTCCACAGTGATCCCCGTTTTTCCCAATACTACCTTTGCCATACTACCCTCTCCTCGCCTTATTTCCTCACCAACAGGCTCTTTCCCGTCATCTCCGCAGGCTGCTCCTTGCCCATAAGCTCGATCAGAGTGGGAACAATGTCCGCCAGACAGCCGCCCTCACGCAGACCGTATGCAGGGTCGGCATTCACCAGAATGAAGGGTACCTGGTTGGTAGTGTGAGCGGTGAAAGGCGCGCCGGTCTCATAGTCTACCAGCTGCTCCGCATTGCCATGGTCCGCACAGATAAACATGACGCCGCCCACCTCCCGGATGGCCTCCACTGCTCTTCCCACGCACTCGTCCACTGCCTCCACTGCCTTTACCGCAGCCTCCTGTACACCGGTGTGTCCCACCATGTCCGGGTTGGCGAAATTAATGATAATCACGTCATATTTGCCGCCGCGAATAGCCTCGCACAGCTTGTCGCAGACCTCATAGGCACTCATCTGGGGTTTCAAATCGTAGGTTGCCACATCCTTGGGAGAGTTCACCAGCACCCTGTCCTCGCCGGGGTTAGGCTCCTCCACGCCGCCGTTGAAAAAGAATGTCACATGGGCATATTTCTCGGTCTCCGCGATTCTGGCCTGGGTCATGCCGCCAGCCGCCAGCCACTCGCCGAAGGTGTTGGTAACCGCCACCTTGTGGAACGCCACCTCCTTGTTGGGAATGGTGGGATCATAGTCGCTGAAACATACAAAGGTAATATCCTTTCTGGGGCCGCGGTCAAAGCCCTTGAAATCGTCGTCGCAAAATGCCCTGCTGATCTCTCTGGCGCGGTCCGGACGGAAGTTAAAGAACACCACAGAATCCCCATCCTGCACGGTAGCCACGGGCTTGCCGTCCTCCACTGCCACCGTGGGCTTGACGAACTCGTCCGTCTCCTCCCGGTCGTAGGATTGCTGGATTCCGCAGACGCCGCAGGCGGCAGTCAGCCCCTCTCCCTTGGTCATGGCGTCGTAGGCCAATTTTACCCTGTCGTAATTGTTGTCTCTGTCCATGGCGTAGTAACGGCCCATCACTGTGGCGATCTTACCCACGCCAATCTTTTCCATCTCCGCCGTCAGCGCCTCGGCAAAACCCTTGCCGCTGGCGGGAGGCGTATCCCTGCCGTCCAGGAAACAATGCACATACACCTTCTCCAGACCCTGGCGCTTGGCCAGCTCCAGCAGTCCGTACAGATGGGTGTTGTGACTGTGTACGCCGCCGTCGGACAACAGGCCCATCAGGTGCAGAGAGCTGTCGTTCTTCTTGCAGTTCTCCACCGCCTTAAGCAGCGCGGGATTTTCAAAGAAAGTGCCGTCCATAATCTCCTTGGTAATTCTGGTCAGCTCCTGGTACACGATGCGGCCTGCGCCCATGTTCAGATGGCCCACCTCCGAGTTGCCCATCTGCCCCTCCGGCAGACCCACGGCCATGCCGCTGGCATTGCCCCGCACCCAGGGACACTCCTGCATCAATTTATCCATATTGGGCTTTTTAGCCTGGGCCACGGCGTTGCCGTCCTGCTTTTCATTCAGGCCGTAACCGTCCAGGATCATTAATACAACCGGTTTCTTGCTCATATTTCCTCCATTTCCGCTCATGCGAGCATGTTCATTCAGTATTTGGCTTTTCGTGGAAATTATACACTTTATTTCCGGGTCGTGCAACTGTATTTTTTCATGACTTCATCCATCTGAATCACTCTAATAAGTCACGATCCCCAGCAGCTGGCCCTGCCGCACACTGACGGCGGCCTCCTGCCCGATAAACTCATTGCTGATCCCAACAGGAAAATCATTGGTGATCTCCGCGTCCTCAAGCTCATATTTCATTCCCCGGATATTCACACCCAGGGCCTTTCCACCCAGGGAAAACAGAGACAGATAGCCCTCCATGGAGGCCCGGAAACGCACCTCCTCGTCCTCCATCACAAAACACATTCCCAGCCCGTCCATCAGATACCCCACAGCGCCGTGATGTTTCAGAAAAAGCAGACACTGAATATTGGCTATGGTGTGCTCCAGTCTGCCCCCCGTAGCGCCATAGAGCAAAAAAGAAGTGTATCCCCGCTCCAGGGCTACTCGTATCGCGGCCAGGGTATCCGTGTCGTCCTTCTCCGGTTTCAGCCTTATCACACGTTCCGGGCTCTGCTCCTCCCACAGGGCCACCTGGGCAAGCTGCGTCTCCCCCGCCGAGTCGAAATCCCCCAACACCAGGTCCGGCTCCAGCCCCAGCAGTCCACAGTAGTCCAGCCCCCCGTCCACGGCGATAAGCAGGTCCTCGCGGGAGACCTCAATCTTTGACACGGTCAGATCTCCCGCCGCCACGATAATACATTTTCCTGTCTGTGTTCCCATAAATATTATCTGCCTTTTCTTGCATTTTTCTCTGTTTTGCGCTATACTGACCAACGTTAAGATTTTCCAATATCCGCTGTAATTATGACAGAATTTGGCGGTGATTGCAAGAGCCGCAGCAAAAAAGGAGTAACCGAAAAGGAGAAACCATGTCTCACATTACGAATTCCTATCCCCCAGAGACGATCAAGCGCATGGAGGTCATGGACAGACGCTACCGACAGGCGGCGAGGGAATATTTTGCCGGGCGCTGCGAATATTACCGGCAGTTTACCGGCGCAGACTATACCCGCATCACCATACGGGACCAGAAGACCCGCTGGGGAAGCTGTTCCTCCACCGGTACTCTGTCTTTCAACTACCGCCTCATGTTTGCTCCCCCAAGAGTACTGGACTATGTAGTTGTACACGAGCTCTGCCATCTGACCCACATGAACCA
>JAAUZI010000090.1 GCA_014804645.1 Lachnospiraceae bacterium
GCATTCTTCAGGTGTAAGATTAGAACTTCTTGGCGTGCCACCTCATGTGGCACGACTTTAGAAGTTCTTCTTACACCAGTGCGCCTTGCGCAAAAAAATACGCCGCCAGCTGTGCCCTGGAACTGAATTGCTCTGTCTGTATCAGTTCCCTCACCTCTTCCCTGGTATAAAAACGGGAATCGATCTGCTCATTTTCCGAAGTGTGGTCCTGCATTTCTCCCTCCGCCTCCACAATGGCAATATAGGTGGTGACATCAGAAAAAGCCACTGCCGCAAAGGAAGCGGGCAGTATATCCCGAATCTTTCTGACAGAAAGCCCCGTCTCCTCGTACAGCTCGCGCTGGATACAGTCCTCCACGGACTCTCCCTCCTCCAGCATGCCCGCGCATAGATTGTATACGCTCCGGTTTACTCCCATGCGGAATTCATGCAACAACAGCATTTTCCCCTGACAGATCGCCACAATGGACACTCCGCTGGGTTTCTGCCCCAGATCCTCCGGGGAGGTCAACTCCCGGCGGCTGACTATCTCGTATTTTTTCTCCCTGCCTGCCTTATTCAGGTAGGTAAGCTCATATTTTTTCAGAAATCTGCCATCTCCTACCTTTTCCATTCTCAAAAGTTTCATTTTCTTATATCCTCTCGCCTGTCAATCCAAACTGTTCCCTCAGTGAAGGAAATATTTTCCTGCGGGTAATTTCAACCAGTCCCAGCGGCGTCATATCAACCACCTGTACTGTCACCGGGTCCTCCCTGGCCAGTTCCCGTAGCTCCTGTAGCAATTCTTCCTCCTGGGCCAGGGTGGAAAGGTTGATGAAATCCACAATGATGATACCGGAGAGATTGCGCAGACGCAGCTGGCGCACCACCTCCCGGGCCGCCTCCAGATTCACCCGCCGCATAGTGTCCTCCGGGGTTTTGTCCCCGGTGAGTTTTATGCATTTCCCGGTATTTACGTCGATGGCTGTCAGGCTCTCCGTCTGCTCTATCACCAGGTTGGCGCCGGATTTGAGCCATACCGTCCTGCGCAGAGCCTCCCCCAGTTTTGCCTCCAAGCCATAGAGTTTATCCAGGGCAAAATCCGGGTCTTGATATAGACGCAGACCTTCTGTGGAAAGTCGTCTGCGCTGCTGCAGCTGCAGCAATTCCTCATACCTCTGGGGCAGATCCGTCACTATTTCCTCATACTCGCTGGGCTGGAAGCACTTTAGTGTCTCCTCCAGCGCCGTGCCCGCCTCCAGCAGACAGCTATAGCAGGTGCGATGCGCCCCCTGCTGAAAAAGAGTCGTAAAACGACGGCGAAGCTCCTCATACTCCCGGCGCAGAACGTTCTCGCCGTACTGCTCCTGCTCCGAAAACTGCCCGGCCTGAGTCCGCACCACCAGCCCAAAAGGCGGCACGCCCTCCTCCTGCATTAGCGCGCCGCTTTCGTCCGTAATCTGCCAATCCTCCAGCAGTTTTCTCAGGAGCTTATGCCGAGATTGATCCAGCTTTTTGGATATTCCCACCCTGGCTGCCCCGACGGTGAACACAAAATACTCTCCCTGCAGGGTGATACGGGTAGTCACAGTCGCCTGTTTGGTCTTGATTGCTTCCTTTTCCAGCTGTATTGGCAACTCATCTCCCTCCAGCAGTCTGCCGTCATAAGCTCTGCCAATCAGAAAAGGGGGTGCTTTTTCCAGCTCGTCCATATGCAAAAAACACTGCTCGTGACCGGATATTTCCACAAAGCAGGCATTCAGATTTTTAACGATTTTTTTGACCTTGCCCAGATAGACCGCACCGATACGGCTTTGACTGCGGGCCGAAAAAGTCTGGGCCGCAACCAGTCGGTCCTGCTTTATCAGCGCTGCAATCAGGTGTTCGGAGGACCGGTTCGACCCGTCCGAGCCGTTTCGGATAAGTCCAGGTGGACAGGACGTTATCAACAGTCTTCCCCGCTCCCGCTCTCGCTGCTGCTGTTCTCTGTCGGGCCGGACAACGCTCTGTCCTATGTCTCTGCTCATTCTTTCTCCCTCGCCTGCCATTCCCGGCGTTCCGCCTCCATGGCCGCCATGGCCTCACTGCGGATTCGCTGGTTTTCAGCCAGCGTCTCTTCCTTGCGGCGACGGGCTTCCATGGCAATCCGAATCCGCTCCTCGTCTACCATGGGCTTAACAATCAGACTGCCTATGGCATCCATGGGCGCCAGCTTTGGGGGTTCTCCATCCGCTGCCAGGTTCATATAGGTGTCCCGCCTATGGACGGTAAAGGCATTTTCCGCAAGCTTTTCTCCCTGCCAGGCGGCGTATGCCTCCAGAACATGGGAGGGTTTAATATTGCCGCCGCTGGAGGCGTCCACCGTCATCTGGATTGCCCCATTCTCCCGGTCCGCCGACAGTTCATAGATTCCCGGTCTGATATTTACGGTCAGGGTATTTTTCTTAGTCTCCTTGGTGATCAGAATCTCCTGCAGGGCATAGAAATCCACAAGCTTTTCCAGATAGTCAAAGGACGGCTCCCTTCCCTCTCGGAATCTGACCGTGTAGCTGGCAGCCGCCACGCTGGCCATGGCATTGCCCGAGTGCTCCGGCAGCAGAACCACACTCACAATCTCAATTCCCGGCACACTGGCACGATTGAAACGCTCTATCATATCCCGGGAGTCGGTGACGCTGTTGCACTCGATATCCATATATTCCCCGTCGCTGGTCAGACCCACGCCCAGCGGCGCCGCAAAGGTCATGATCTGGTGGGGACTGTACCCCGTAGTGTAAGCCACGTCTATTTCCGCTCTGCGGATACATTTCTGAAAAAAACGCATGACGTCCAAATGTCCGATAAAACGAACCGGTCCGTACTTGCGAAACTTTACACGCACTTTCATATGTCGCTCTCTCCCATCTGCGCCATCTCATCCCTGGGTTCAAAGCATATGCCGCCGCCGAACCGCGTCACGCCACAGCCCTGACATCTGACCCTGCAATTCTCCGAGATCTGCTCGCTTTGAGCCTTTAGCCATTCCCGTTTCAGAAATTCCTTGGTCACGCCGCAGTCGATGAAATCCCAGGGGAATATCTCATCCAGTCCTCTCTCCCTGTGAGAGTAAAATTCCGTGGTAAGACCGCACTCGGCCATGGTTTCCTCCCAGATATCATTCCGGAAATACTCGCTCCAGGCGTCATAAAAGCCCCCCTTCTTATAAACGCCCTGAATCACCTGGGACAGGCGTCTGTCACCACGAGCCAGCACTCCCTCCCAGACGCTGGTGTCCGCCTCATGGTAATTGTACTTGATGCTCTTCTGATTCAGCTGCTCGGAGATACATTTTCGGGTAAAATATGCCTTTTCAATGAATTCATCCTTGGTGCACTGGCCAGCCCACTGGAACGGGGTAAAGGGCTTTGGCACAAAGAAGGAGGTGCTGGTGACGATCTGTACTCTCTCGCCCCCTCGGGCCGCCTTGGGCACCTCCTCAAAATAGGCGGCGGCAATCTCGTTGGAAAGCTCGGCAATCCCCCGCATGTCCTCCTCTGTCTCCGTGGGTAGTCCCAACATAAAATACAGCTTGACGCGGGACCAGCCGCCCCGGAAAGCCATGGTGCAGCCCTGCAGGATATCCTCCTGGGTCAGCCCCTTATTTATCACGTTACGAAGTCTCTGACTGCCCGCCTCCGGCGCAAAGGTCAGAGAGGACTTGCGGATATCCTGAATCTTGCTCATCACATCCAGCGAAAAAGCGTCGATCCGCAGGGATGGAAGGGAAATATTGATTTTTTTCTCTGTGCATTCCTCTATCAGAAAGTCGATCAGCTCCGGCAGGCGGCTGTAATCGCTGGAGCTCAGGGAACTCAGGGAAATCTCTTCATGCCCGGTATTTTTCAGCATCTCCAGAGCATATTTTTTCAGCATCTCCACATCCCGCTCCCGCACCGGCCGGTACAGCTGCCCCGCCTGGCAGAAACGACAGCCCCGGATACAGCCCCGCTGAATCTCCAGCACCACCCGGTCCTGCGTCACCTTTATGTAAGGCACCACCGGTTTCATGGGATAGTAAGTATCCGACACCTGCATTTCCACCTCTTTTAATACGGTTCGGGGAACTCCCTCCTCCGTGGGCTCAAAGCTCTCGATGGTGCCGTCCTCATGGTAAGTCACTCTGTAGAACCGGGGAACATATATACCCGGCAGTCCGGCAGCCCGGCGCAGGAATCCAACCCGCCCGCAGCCCTCTTTTTTGCAGGATTTATAGAGATCCAGCAGACTGCGGTACTGGGTCTCCCCCTCTCCGATATAGAACAGGTCAAAAAAATCCGCAATAGGCTCCGGATTGTAGACGCAAGGACCACCGCCGATGACAATGGGACAGTCCTCTCCCCTCTGCTCTGCCAGCAGCGGTATCCCCGATAAATCCAGCACCTGTAGGATATTGGTATAGCACATTTCATATTGTATGGTGATACCCAGAAAATCCATATTTTTTACAGGCTCCTGGGACTCCAGGCAAAAGAGGGGGATTTTCTGCTGTCTCATGATGGCGTCCAGATCCACCCAGGGGGAATAGACCCGCTCGCACCACACGTCCTCCCAGCTGTTGAACATATCGTACAGGATCTGGATTCCCAGGTGGGACATGCCGATCTCATACACGTCCGGAAAACACATGGCAAAGCGAACCTCCACCTGGGACTTATCCTTTACCACCGCGTTTACCTCGTTGCCGATATATCTGGCAGGCTTCTCTATTTTCATCAGAATATCATCTGACAGGGCCAATCTTTCTGCTGTCATTCGTCCTAATTCCTTTCCTGTCACTTGTCCTATACTATTCAGTATACGGCATCCGCCCCATAAAAGCAAGTCAAACACCCGCGCAAAAAATGGCACCGCATAGACCCTGTCGATCTGGCTTATGCGGTGCCGCGTATATTCTTTATGTCCATCACGGGCTGGGTATGCAGTCATAGCGTAGATATTCCAAAATCTGTCCGCTGGTCAACCCAAACAGGGTATCCCCCCTGCGGTCGGCCAGAGCCAGCAGGCACACCAGTATGGCCGCCAGCAGAATCCGCAGCCCCAAAGTGCCGCCCTTTCCGCTTGATTTATCTCCCATACCACTGTAATTTGCCTCATCGTCATAGGAATAGGGCGGCTCCTCCTCAAAATAGCTGAGAGTACGGCCGTAGAGCAGCTGCTCCCGCTGGCCTAGATCCTGCCTGTCCTGTTGATATCGCTCCCTGACCTGTCTCGTCAGCTGCAGTTTCTGCTGTGTGGAGAAATCGCCCATAATCGCTCCCGCCTTTCCCATTTGCCTGCTAATTCATTGTATGAGAAAGATCGTGCGCCTAACACTATTTTTCCTCTTCGTTGCTTTTTTCCACAATCTTATGAAAAAAGCAGCTGCGTGAGCCGGTATGACAGGCCGCTCCCACCTGATGAATCCGGGCCAGCAGGGTATCTTTGTCGCAGTCTGCTGTCAGAGACTGCACATACTGATAATGGCCGCTGGTCTCCCCCTTCAGCCACTGCTCCCTGCGGCTGCGGCTGTAGTAGTGCATCATGCCCGTGCGCAGCGTATCACCGTAGGCTTGTTCGTTCATATAGGCCATCATCAGCACCTCGCCGTTCTCTGCATCCTGTATGACCACCGGCACCAGCCCCTGGGAATCCTTTTTCAGGTCATCCCAGGCAAGAGCGGCGGTCCAGTCCATTTTCTGTCCGGGATTTTCGTATATCATGTGCATGTATCGTCTCCTCCTACAGCTTGCCCTTGGTGCTGAGCACTCCGGAGAGCCTCGGCTCCGGGGCGGTGGCCTGGTCAAGGGCCTTGGCGAAGGCTTTGAACATGGCTTCGATCATATGATGGTTGTTGCCTGGCTGCAGCATCCGCAGATGCAGATTCATCCCTGCGCTGTAGGATACCGCGTAGAAAAACTCTCTCACCAGCTCAGTCTCCAAATTTCCCACCCGCTCTGCGGTAAATTCACAGTCGAACTGCAGATAGGGTCTGCCGCACAGATCTACGGCGCACAGAGCCAGAGATTCGTCCATGGGCAGAATGAAATAGCCGTAGCGGCAAATACCCGCCTTGTCCCCCACAGCCTCCCGGATCGCCTGTCCCAGCACAATTCCTGTATCCTCCACCGTGTGGTGTCCGTCCACTTCCAGATCGCCCTTAACCTTGCACGTCAGATCAAAAAAACCATGTCTTGCAAACCCCTCCAGCATATGGTCTAAAAAACCAATGCCAGTGTGTACCTCCGCTTTTCCGCTGCCATCCAAATTCAATGTGATCTCAATCTCTGTCTCCTTCGTCTTGCGGATTACCCTGCCGATCCGTTCCATATTCTTCCTTTCCGTGCGTTCCGCAATCTGACGCGGCCACACTCCCGCAATGTATTTTTGTCACTCCTCAAACCGAACCCGAATGCTGCCCGCGTGGGCGGTCAATCCCTCGCTCTCGGCAAACAGTTCAATATCCTTATGTACTGCCTGCAGCGCCTCCCGGGAATAGGAAATAATGCTGGTCTTTTTCACAAAATCATCCACGTTCACCGGCGAAAAGAATTTGGCCGTGCCGTTGGTGGGCAGAATGTGGTTGGGGCCCGCAAAATAGTCCCCCAGCGGTTCCGAGCTGTATTCTCCCAGGAAAATTGCTCCGGCGTTTTTGATACGCGTCATGGTGTCAAAGGGGTTCGCTGTCAAAATCTCCAGATGTTCGGAGGCTATATCGTTGGCGGCATCTATGGCGTCCTCCATGTTTTCGGCCAGCAGGATATATCCGTAGTTGTCCAAAGATTTCTCAATGATCGCCCGGCGGGACAACTGTTTTACAAAACCGTCCACTTCCTCGGACACCCGCTCCGCCAGCTCGCGGGAGGTGGTGATCAGTATGGCGCTGGCCAGCTCATCATGCTCCGCCTGGCTTAAAAGGTCCGCCGCCACATACCGGGGATTGGCGGTCTCGTCCGCCAGCACTAAGATCTCGCTGGGTCCGGCGATGGAGTCAATACTCACATGTCCATACACCGCCTTTTTGGCCAGGGCCACAAAGATGTTGCCGGGACCGGTGATCTTGTCCACCTTGGGGACAGACTCCGTCCCATAGGCCATGGCGGCGATGGCCTGCGCCCCGCCGGCCTTGTAGATCGCGCCCACGCCTGCGATATCCGCCGCCACCAGAGTTCCGGGATTCACCTTGCCGTCCGCGCCGGGCGGCGTGGTCATAATGATATCCCTCACTCCCGCCACCGTGGCGGGCACCACGTTCATCAATACGCTGGAGGGATAGGCCGCCTTGCCGCCGGGCACATACACGCCCACCCGTCCTATGGGGGTGAATCGAATGCCCAGTATGGTGCCGTCCTCTTTGGAGTCAAACCAACTGTTGCGCAGCTGTTTCTCGTGAAAAGCACGAATGTTGGCCGCAGACTTCCGAATGACCTCCACCAGCGCAGGGTCCATTTGGTCGTATGCCTCCCGAATCTCCTCCGCCGTCACACGGATATTTTCCGGTGTCAGCCGGTATTTGTCAAATTTCAATGTGTATTCAAACAGAGCCTTGTCGCCGCCTGTCTTTACGGCAGTCAAAATCTCATTCACTGTCCCCTCATATTCAGAATAGTTGTTGGGACTTCTCTTTAACAGATCATTCAGCACATTTTTGCGGGTGCCTTCCGTCAGTTCCACAATTCTCATATATACCTCCTATTTGAGTTCCGCATCAGGAGAGCTGCTCCCGCATTTTGTAGATCAGCTCCTTAATGCGTTCCGTCTCCATTTGCATGCTCACCGGATTCACAATCATCCGGGCCGACAGGGGACAGATTTCCTCCAGCACCTCCAGGCCGTTCTCCTTCAGTGTGCCCCCGGTCTCCACAATATCCACAATCACGTCCGACAGCTGTACCAGCGGCCCCAGCTCCACGGAACCGTTCAGCTTTATGATATCTACCGTCTGATGTTTTTTGTTGTAAAAGTATTCCCTGGCAATGTTGGGATACTTGCTGGCCACGCGGATTCTCTCGTGATGCTGCAACAGCTCCTCGGCCTTCCGTGGACCGCAGACACACATGCGGCACTTGCCGAAACCGAGATCCAGCACCTCGTAGACATTGCGGTTCTCCTCCAATATGGTGTCCCGTCCCACAACGCCGATGTCGGCTGCGCCGTACTCCACATAGGTGGGCACATCCGGTCCCTTCGCCAGGAAAAAGCGCAGTTTCAACTCCTCGTTGACAAAAATAAGTTTTCTGGAGCTTTTGTCCTTCATCTCCTCACAGGTAATGCCGATCTGCTCCAGCAGTTCCAGGGTCTTGCTGGCCAGACGGCCCTTCCCCAGCGCAAATGTCAAATATCTCTCGTCACTCATAATTACCTCTATCCGTGTAACATGGGCAAACCCATATTATCGCACGCTTTCAATCAATGTCACCGCCGCACAAGCAATGTGGGGATTCCCTGTCTGCGGCTCTCTCTGGCCTCCCGGAGTTTTTCTGCGTAATCCTCCGCCGTGTAGGTCAGCACCTTTTTCTCTGTGCCCTGGGGCAGCGGAGCCTTCTGGTACTGCGCCGCCTCCAGCACATCATCGATAACCATGGCAAAACCTATGGCCGGAGCGTCCTTTCCGAACTGCTTAAGCAGTGTGTCATAGCGTCCTCCCTTGACAATGGGCGCACCCACGCCGTAGGTGTAGGCCTTGAAAATGATACCTGTGTAATAGTGATACTTGCTGAGCATCCCTAGGTCAAAGGACACATATTCCTCCACGCCATAGAGTTTCAGAATTTCATATATGGACTCAAGGCGCTGTATCGCCGCCAGAGAACGACTGTTATGTACAGACTCCCGGGCCGCCTTCAGGGAATCGGTGGAACCGAACAGATCCGCCGCCTTAAGCAGCGTACTGCGGTAGGGTTCAGGAACCCCTCTCTGCTCCAGCAGTTCCTCCGCCGCAAAATAATTTTTCCCGGAAATATACTCCCTCAGCTGTTCCTCCGTCTCCGCATCCAGCCCAGCCTCCTGGCATATTCCCTTAAAATACTCCACCTGTCCCACACTGATCTGAAATTGCTCAAGGCCCGTGTTTTTCAGTGCCTCGATGACCAGGCTGATCATCTCCGCATCCGCCTCTACACTGTCCTCGCCCACCAGCTCCGCCCCGATCTGCGTGACCTCCTTCAGTTTGCCCTGCAGATTGGAGGTATTGGTAAAAGTATTGCCCAGATAACAGAACCTGATAGGCTCCGTTGCCTCCATGAAATACTTTGCGGCGCAGCGGGCAATGGAGGGAGTGAAATCTGGCCGTAGTACCAGCGTATTGCCCTCCTTGTCAAAAAACTTATACAATTCCTTGGAGGGTGTAGTTCCAATCTCTCGGGAAAACACGTCAAAATATTCAAAGGTGGGCGTCTGGATATCCTCGTAGCCATAGCCAGTTATGGTGTCGTGGAGCTTTTGCTCCACATACAGCTTGCCCGCATATTCTTTTCCGTAAATATCTCTCACGCCCTCGGGCGTGTGCAGCAGTCTTTTACTCATATGTCTGTGACCTTTCTTTTCCTGTAAGTCAATACACTTTATCACTTCACAGTGCTAATTGGGTAGCATGTGAAAGAGTTAAACTTCTTGTAGTATACCTAAAACCCGCAGGTCTGTCAACCCCTAAGTTTCCTCATTTTCCCGCCGCTGCAAATCAAGCTGCAGCATATCCAGATAGGGCACCAGTATCCCGTGCTTTTTAGGCAGGAAAAAATGTTCGTCCAACTCCTCGTAGCGAAAGCTCTTGCGGCCGCCCTCCCTGGCGCGCTGCCAGAACCGCTGCAGATCCGCAAAGGGCAGATAGTACAGCTGATCTCTGTGGGTGTAGAAAATCAGAAAAAAAGCCACGCCGCCCTGCTGCTCAAAGCGCTCCATGAACTTTACCTGATGCTCGTGGATATTCTGCAGGGAAAAGGTGTCCACAGCGCACTCCTTGGCGTCAAAGCAGACCGGAATACCCTGGACTGCCCCGATATAATCCACCGTGCTCTTCTGTTCAAAATAGGCCAGGGTTATATGCCTGGTCTGCTGATCCATCTTAATGGGCGTGATGGGGGTGGGAATCTTCTGTATCAGCGCCAGTCTCCCCTCCGCATAGCGCTCGTTGGTGCGGTTGACCATATCCTCCAGTGTAGAGCCTCTAAGCCCCCGGGAATTCCATGTAGCCATTATTTTTCCTCTCCTAAAGTTTCAAGCCCCGCCAGAATGGATTCATAGTATGCGGGCAACGGCGCCTGTATGCTTTTGCCGCCAAGCGGCGCCAGCGTTCCCTCCAGGGCCGGAAATTCCAGCCTATAGGCATGGAGCAGCTGCCAGCGCAAACCAAACTGCAGTTGAAATATTCGGTTGACTCGGGCGTTACCGTATTTATGGTCTCCCACCAGAGGATGTCCCGTGGAGGCCAAATGCGCCCGTATCTGATGGGGCTTGCCGGTAATCAGCTCAACTTCCAGCTCCGTAAAAGACAATTTTTCTGCGGGAATGCAGTATTGTCCCAGCGGACGGCAGACAGTGCGTATATAGTCTCCAGGTCCCCGAGAGCTGACAGTCACCCGGTTAGTGCGGGAGTCCTTTTGCAGATAGCCCTGAATTTCTCCCATATCTCCCGCCCCCGGCAGTCCCACACAGACGGTTCTGTAGAATTTCCGCACCCCGCGGCTGCGGATCAACTCACTGAGAGCCTGGCTGCCGGGCAGGGATTTGCCACACAGCACCAGGCCGCTGGTATTGCGGTCCAGCCGGTTACAAACTGAGGGCTTAAACAGCCGCAGTTGTCCAGAACTCATGGCCCCCGTATCCAGCAGATAGCCGATCATCCACTCGTTGAGGCTTAAATCCCCAGCTTTTGCCTGCTGGGTCAACACACCCGCAGGCTTGTTCAGAATCAGTACATGAGCGTCCTCATAGAGCACCGACACGCCCTGCAGCTGCCTGTACGCCTGGCGGTATACATCCTCTCCTGCCCTCTCATCCCGTCCGGGAAGATAGCCGCCGAATTTCAGGATCGTCTCATCCGCCAGCCACAGGATCACCTGATCTTTCAGCTGCAGGATTTCCCTGCCCTCCGCCTTTTTGCCGTTCAGCGTGATATTCTTTTTGCGGAGCATTTTATAAAAGAAACCCGACGGCGCTCCGGGCAGATATTTTACCAGAAATTTATCCAGCCGCTGCCCTGCCTGATTGGTCTCGATTTCTAAGCTTACCATTTTACAACACCACCGATTTCAGAGTCTGGACAATGCCCTCCGTATTGCCTGTCTCCGACTCCAGCGCCTGCAGCTGCCGGAGCCTTTCCTTATATTTTTCCAGATCGGTAAAAATTTTGACCGTCACATTTTTATGGCCGTCCGCCTTTAAAATCGGCTCCAAATGGGTCTGAAAGTCTTTTTCGGGGAACTCACTTTTCTCGCTGTAGCCACAGACCGTATTGCCCCTCACCGCCATATGTCCCACCTCAAAGGTCTTGGAGTAGGAGGTAAATACCATGTCATACAGGCAGGAAAGCTCCCCCTCACAGGGCGCGAGCTCCGCAGCTGTCTCCCGGCTGAGTCCCTTGTAGCGAAGAAACATGATCATGCTCACCGCGCTCTTGCTGGCGGGCAGGCAGCCCAGCACCGCCACCACCGTCAGCAGATTCAGCTTATCTCCCGTGGCGATATAGCCCGCCGCAAACAGGGCAAGCGCGATCCCGAAGTACAGTACTGTCCGTAGAATCTCATACACTCTCTGGGTGTGGATATAGTCTTTGCTCCCCTTATAGCCCTCTCCCGAAAACAGACGGAGAACACTTTTGATACCGTTCTTTTTACTCATTTTTGTCATTCCTCTCATTTATTCCGGCAGCCGCAGCAGCGCATGCTGGCACCACTCAAACAGGGTGGAAAATGCGCTGTCGAAATCATAATCCCCGCCGCCCTTTAAGGCTATGCTGAGGGCCAGTACCTTTTTGTCCTCCTCATCCTGCAGCGCACCAAGCAGTTCTTGCTTTGTGAGCAGAAAATCGCCGCTGCTCAGATAATGCATATTCTGCAGGATAAAAAACGCAGATTTACAGGTATAAGGGAAAGCGGAAATATTGTGTTCCCGATCGGCGTGGATATAGCGGTGGCAAAGCTCGTGAAACAGATTGCCAAGACTCAGTTTCACATAATTTCTCTCATCTTCGGCAGTGTATGGCGGCATATAATCCGTCAACTTTCCATAATAATCCTTCGTGGTGTGCAGCAGCTGGCATATCTCCAGAGGGTTCCAGTGCAACATTTCCTCCCTCCCACAGATAAAGCCGCAGGATCTGTCATAGTCACCTACCTTGACCAATATTTCCCGGTAGCTTTCCAGATCCGCCGCCGTCATATCCTCCAAAATAACCATAATGTCAATATCGCTGCTTTCCGTCGCCTCGCCCCGAAGATAACTCCCCTGCAGGCCGAGATACAGCAGCCGGTCTCCAAAGAAGGATTTCAGCTCTGTCGTCAAGCTTTCTATATATGTTTCTATTCTAAACATTCCGGATCTCCAATCTCTTCATTGCCAAGATTTCAGCCCTTCAATGTCCGAATTACCGCAGTAATAAATGTGTGGGGCAAAACCTTGCAGACTGCTTCAAATGCCTGTATGGGTAGGCTGCACACAGAACGGGGGCGCTTTAAACAGGCGTCACGGAGGGCCTGGCTCACCACACGGTCCGGTGTTACCAGCGTCAGTTTCTTAATGGAAAGGGTGGAGCCATGCCGCTCTGCGATATCGAAGAAAGGTGTATCCACCGGTCCGGGACATACGCTGGTCACATAGATTCCCCGTCCCCTCAGCTCCTGCCGCAGTGCCAGCGAAAAGCTGTCCACATAGGCCTTGGTGGCAGCATAGACCGCAAATCCCGGCTGAGCCACAAAGGAGGCGCTGGAGGCCATCTGGATAATGCGGCTTCCTCTGCACATAAAGGGCAGACAGCAGCGGGTGACGGCGGTGAGAGCCTCACAGTTCAGCCGTACCATGCCTGTCTGCTCCTGGAGCTTTAACTCTGCCACATCCCCGATAATGCCATAACCGGCGCTGTTTACCAGCATCCTGATCCGGCAGTGCTGCTCCCGCAGCATATCCCGGAGTCTGTCGATCTGGGCGGGGATGGTGATGTCCATGGACAGCAAACGGGTATTATTGCGCATCTGCTCCGCCAGAGTTTTCAGTTTCTGTCTGTCTCTGGCAATCAGCCAGATCTCGTCCGTCTTGCGCAGATGGGCGTCAATTTGTAAGGCAAATTCCATCCCGATTCCGGAGGATGCCCCTGTGATAATTACAATATTTTTGGACATAATCTGTTTTTCCTTTCTATATTGAAGTTCCGCATATACCCCTGCAAAGTACATTGCCAGACAGTTTTTATAATATTATCCGCCTTTTTTCTTATGAATATTGCGAATTGTCTTTCTTTTTCCGTTTCCTTTGGAAGTCCGGTCTCTCTCCTGCACGGCATTGCCCTGAGGTACGTTTCTGCGCTTATCTCCCTGCCCTGCTTTTTTCGGGCGGATCAGACACTTTTTGTCATAGCCGATCAGGTCTGTCCTGCCCGCCCGGGTCAGCGCCTCATAGACCAAGTCGTAATTCTTGGGATTGCGGTATTGAATCAGCGCACGCTGCATGGCCTTTTCATGGGGATTGCGGCATACATACACGGGTTTTAAATCCAGATCCAGCCCCGTGTAGTACATCACTGTGGATATGGTGGAGGGCGTGGGATAAAAATCCTGCACCTGTTCCGGCATATACCCCAGATCCCGCAGATACTCCGCCAGCTCTATGGCCTCCTTCAGAGTAGAACCCGGATGGGAGGACATCAGATAGGGCACCAGAAACTGGTTTCTGCCCAGCTCCCTGTTCAGTTTTTCATATTTGTGCACAAAGCGCTCATACACGGCGTTCTCAGGCTTTCCCATCCGCCGCAGCACCGCGTCGGAGATATGCTCCGGCGCCACCTTCAGCTGACCGCTGACATGATGCTCCACCAGTTCCCGGAAAAAAGTATCGTCCGCGTCCGCCATCAGATAGTCAAAACGGATACCGGAGCGCACAAAGACCTTTTTTACTCTCTCCAGACTGCGGAGCTTTTGCAGCAGTTCCAGATAGTCGCTGTGGTCCACGGTCAGATTGCCGCAGGGCCTCGGGAACAGACACTGCTTATTCTGACATACCCCGCAGGTCAGCTGTTTCTGACAGGAGGGCTGCCGGAAATTGGCGGTGGGACCGCCCACATCATGAATGTAGCCCTTGAAGTCCGGGTCCTGCGTCAACAGCCGGGCCTCCTCCAAAATGGACTCGTGGCTCCTGGCCTGTATGGTCCTGCCCTGGTGAAAGGTGAGGGCGCAAAAGCTGCAGCCCCCGAAACACCCTCGATTGCTTATCAGCGAAAACTTGATCTCCGCAATGGCGGGTACGCCTCCAGCCTCCTCGTAGGAGGGATGATAGGTGCGGGCATAGGGCAGCGCATACACATCGTCCATCTCCTGCATGGTCAGAGGCGGCTGGGGCGGATTCTGTACCACATAGCTCCCACCGGGATAAGCTTCCGCCAGTGTTTTGCCGTTGATAAAGTCCGTGTTCCGGTACTGTATGCCAAAGCTGCGGGCATAGGCCGTCTTGTCTGCCTTCATCTCCTCATAGGAGGGCAGTCGGATACAGTCCCGCAGACCGCTGATATCCTTTGTCTTATACACCGTTCCCGGGATAAAGGTGATGTCCTTTACCGCAATGCCGCTGCTTAAGGCGTCCGCTATCTCCACAATGGATTTTTCCCCCATGCCGTAGGAGATCAGGTCCGCCTGGCTGTCCAGCAGTATGGAACGCTTAAAGCTGTCCGTCCAGTAGTCATAGTGAGCCATGCGCCGCAGACTGGCCTCAATACCGCCGATAATCACAGGCACATCCCGGTAGCTTTTGCGTATCAGATTGCCATAGACCACCGTGGCGTGGTCAGGCCGTTTTCCCATGATGCCGCCGGGAGTATAGGCGTCGGTAGCGCGCCTTTTTTTCGACACAGAATAGTGATTGACGCAGCTGTCCATATTGCCTGCGGAAATCAGAAAGGCCAGCCGGGGCCTGCCCAGTATCCGTATGCTCTCCTCGTCCTTCCAGTCCGGCTGAGAGATAATACCCACACTGTAGCCGTGTGCTTCCAGCACTCTGCTGATAATGGCATGTCCAAAGGAGGGGTGATCCACATAGGCGTCCCCGATCACATAGACAAAATCCAATTGCTCTATCCCGCGGTCCTCCAGGTCCTGTTTACATATGGGTAAAAATGCCTCACTCCACATTGTACGCCCCTCCGTCCTCTTCTGTCAGCAGCAGATTGTAGTCGGTGATATAGTAGTCCGCCAACTCCCGTTTTTGTAGTTTCTGATACAGAGAGTAGGCGTCCTCCACGGCGGCAACCTTCATGCCCGCGCTCTTGCCCGCCTGGATACCGGCCACAACGTCCTCAAACACCAGACATTCCCCGGCGTTTACCCCCAGTCTTGCCGCCGCCTCCAGATAGATATCCGGCCAAGGTTTTCCGTGAGCCACCTCGCAGCCGGTGACAACTGTGTCAAAAAAGTCCGTCAGACCGTGGGCAGCCAGCACCGCCTCCGCCAGCTCCTGCGAATTGCTGGTGGCAACCGCCATTTTCACGCCCCTGGCGCGATAATATGTAAGAAAATCTCTGACTCCGGGCTTTAGCGGCACCTCCCGCGTATATTTTTCCCAGGCCATGCGGTTCCAGTCGGCCTTCATCTCCTCCAGGGAGTCCGGTATGGAAAAACGTTCCTTGAAATACAGCGCTGTCTCCGAAAAACTCATGCCCTCTATGCTGGCCTGCAGATTATCCGGCAGTTCCAAGCCAAAGCGGCCCAGATATTCAATGTCAATTTTCTTCCATATCCACATGGAGTCCACCAGAGTGCCGTCCAGATCAAATAGAAAGGCTTTTTTATCTTGAAATATCATGTCGCAGTTTCTCCTGTTCCTCGGCTGTCAGGGGACGAAAGGCTCCCGCCTCCAGATCCTCCGGCAGAGTCAGACTGCCAAAGGAAAGGCGCTTTAAGTACAGCACCTCATTGCCCACGGCCCGCAGCATCCGCTTGATCTGGTGATACCGTCCCTCCCGGATTGTGAGCAGCAGTTCGCCCTGCGCATTCATCTGTGCTCTGGCGGGCAGAGTGGGCTTTTCGTCCCCTATATCCACTCCCTGTTCCAGAGCCTCCAGCGCCTTCGCCTCCATCGGCCGTGCCGTGCGCACCAGATAACATTTGTCCACATGATATTTGGGAGATAGCAGGCGGTGGGCCAGCTCGCCGTCGTTGGTCAACAGCAGCAGCCCCTCCGTATCCTTGTCCAGCCGCCCCACCGGCGAGATATCTGTCGTATTCACCCCGTTCAGCAGATCCAGCACAGTCCGCTCCCGCATATCCTCCGTGGCAGTTATCACGCCCTGAGGCTTGTGCAGCATATAATAGCGATAGCGGGCGTAGTCCACCGCCTGTCCCTGGCAGCAAATCTGCTCCTGGCCGCTGACCTTCTGCTCCGGCTTTTTGCAGAGCTGCCCATCTATCGTGACCAGTCCCTTGCGGATATATTCTTTTACCTGGCTGCGGGTGCCCGCCCCGGCGTCCGCCAGCAGTTTGTCCAGTCGTATCATCATAATTTCTTCTTTCCGGCATATATTTTATCGAAATATGAAAAAGGAAAAGCCATACCGTGACATACACCTTGCTTTTTCTGCTGTTGTTCATCTTGATTCTAACCCATGCCTCGGAGGCCGCCGCCTATGCTGCGGAGGGTTTTCTTTTGTGGTATTCCAAGATGATCCCCTCTCTGCTGCCCTTTATGATCCTGTCTGGACTGATGATCCGCATGGGACTGTCCCATAGACTGGGAAAATGGTTACAGCCTGTATTGAAACCTCTGCTGCGCTGTCGGTCGGAGGTAAACTATGGGGTAATAATGGGATTTCTCTGCGGTTTTCCCATGGGGGCGCGGGTGGCGGCCCAGCTGTACCGGGACGGCAAAATCAATCGGCAGGAGGCCCGTTTTCTGCTGGCATTCTGCAACAATATCGGTCCGGTATATCTCTGCAGCTTTGTGCTGCCCCTGCTGGGGCGCAAGATGATCTGGCCCTATATAGTCGGCATGTACGGGATACCGCTGCTCTACGGAATGGTTCTGCGCAGAACCATGTTCAGGGAGCTGCCCCAGCCCCCAAGTTCCTCCAAAAAACTCCGTCGCACCACGGTTTTCGATCCCCCGGCCGAAAATGTATCCGCCGGATTGCTGACGCATCTGGACGATGCGGTGCAGTCCGGGCTGCAGGGTATACTCAGCCTGTGCGGCTATATGATTCTATTCAATCTGTTGAATCTGGCGCCCCATCTCCTCCTGCCCGGCGGTGTAGACAGTATGCTCTCCCCTCTACTGGAGATCACTGGAGGACTGCACCGGCTGGGACAGAGCTATCCTCTGTACAGTCTGCTGCTCCTGCCCTTCGGCGGTCTCTCCTGCATCGCCCAGACCTACAGCATGATTCACGACACCGATCTGCCGCTGGGAGAATATGTAATCCACAAACTCCTGTTGACCGCACTGACCACCATTTATTATCTAGCCTGGAAATGCCTGTTCCCTCATCACTTCCTTCTGTGACGTCTTCGGTGTTGTCCAGCGGAGCGCAGTATCTGAATCACCAGCATCAGCGCCACCAGGGCGGCGGCAGCCAACAGACTCACCAGAAGGAAATCCTGAATACGAACTCCATATTCGGGACTTTCCGCCTCCGGCTCTCCCCGGCTGTCCAGCCATCCACCGGCGGACGCCGGTTGGCTCTCCGGGGATTCTTCTGAGGCATCTGCGGCAGTTCCCAGCGTTTCCACGCTCTCCGGCACTTCCTCCTGCACTTCCTCCTGCGGCCTGCGGAAGATCATGTATCCTTCCAGCACATTGCTCTCTGTTGTCATCTCAAACTGATTGTATGCCTTGACACAAATGCGGGGCATGGTCTCCTCCGGAATCTGAAGCGCCACCTGAAACACATCCTGATACTCACCGGTCAGAGTGTTACTGCCCGGCCAGGGCTGTCTGGGAGAGTAGGTCAAACCGCCATCCAAACTGTACGCATAGTACATCAACGGACTGTCATAGTCCGCCGCCGCCACCTGGATCACGGCTTCCAGTCCCCCATAATCCTCCGATATGCGCTCAATGCTGCAAATCTCCGGAGCTGTGGTATCCTGCAGCGTGGACGCTACTATCGTATTTGTATCCATGGCATACACCTTCTGTAAAAAAGCGTCCTCCGGCTCCCCGCTGTAATCGATCCCCAGACTTTCACTGGACAGTCCCAGGAACCTGGCGATGGCCTCCGCATCCTCATAGCCGAAAGCCTCCTGCTTTTCCTTGGTGTCACAGTAGGGATAGTCTCTCACCTCATCCACATGGCAGTGCTCAATGAGAATCGCAGGGATTTCCAGCGCCACCGCCTCACGCAGAATGCCGTAATAATCTGTTCCCCTGTCATTTTTACGGGTTTTGATACCCCGTATGAACAGCCCCTTCTCCTGCAATCTTGAGAGCAGAGTACATCCGAACTGGTAGCCGTAGACATTATAGGGAGCTGTCAAGGGCACCCACACCTCCGAGCCGAACAGCTCATGGTTCTCCGACGCATTGTAATGTATGCTGAACAGATAGTCGGCTTCCACGCTTTTCGCGAACATGGCCCTGTCCGCGAGACTTGATTCTGTATCATCGGTGCGGGTCAGGTACACGGTTACGCCGTCATACTGGGTCAGTCTGTCATACAGCGCCAGCGCCGTTGTCAGAGTCATCTCCTTCTCACAGAATCCATTTTCTGTGGTCCCCTCGTTCGATCCGCCGTGTCCGGGGTCAATCACCACCACAATGTCCCTGCCCTGCTGGCGAAAATAGTACGCCGCCTCCCCGGGCAGCGCCACAGAGACAAACATTCCGACAATAAGCAATATGGCCGCAGCAATCTTTATAAAGTTAGAAAAACCGGTTTCTCGCTGAAACCGGTTTTGTATTCTCCTAAAGCTCCTCATCTGCAACCTCAACATTCTGAAGCACCACATCCTCATATTCATCCGCCGGATGCAGTTCGTTTCTGTTTGACTGGATGATGTCCCGGTAATGGTTCATGGAACCAATCAGATTCTCATATCCCGTTCTGGCCGACTGACTTGTGGAGGAGATAATATTCTCCAGATGGGAAAGCATGTCATCCATATACTGAACGGCAGCGGTACGCATGTTATTGGCCTCTATGATGGCGTTGTCCAGAATATCCTGGGCTTGCTGGGAAGCCATCGTCACCACCTCGTTGGCCTGGGCGTAAGCCTGCTGCATGATCTCATGCTCGTTAATCAGCTCATTGGTATGTACCGTCGCCTCATTGATCAGCGCCTCTGCCTTGGCACGGGCATCATTCAGGATCGCCTCCTTGTTGCTGATAATCTTCTGATACCGCTTGATTTCATCCGGCGTCTTCATCCGCAGATCCCGCAACAGTTCATCGATCTCTTCCTTGTTCACGATAATCTTGGTGCTGGACAGAGGCTGATATTTACAGCTGTCAATGTACTCCTCGATTTCATCAATTAACTGTTCAATTCTGCTACTCATGTAACCCTCCATATTTACCAATACTGCATGCCGCAGGTGTTTCTTCCCGGCACACAGAGCCATGCCCTGCATCTCGGTCAGCGGTAACCATATTTTTGATAGATCAGCTCCGCTTCCCACTCAGGAACACACTTGGTAATATCCCCGTTAAAGCTTGCAAATTCCTTCACACTGGTGGAACTCAGATAAGCATATTCCAGACTGGTGGTTAAAAATATGGTGTCCAACGCATCCTTGGACATCTGGCGGTTGGCCTGGGCAATCTGCAATTCATACTCAAAATCCGTGATGGCCCGCAGTCCCCTGACCGCAATCTGAAATCCCTTATCTTTGCAATAGTCAATCAGCAATCCACTGAAACTGTCAATTTTCACATTGGGCAGTTCTTTAGTTGCCTCCTCTAATATATTAACACGTTCTTCCACAGAAAACAATGGTGTCTTTTGCGTATTATTTAAAACTGCCACCGTCAGTTCGTCAAACATGGATGCCGCCCGCTTGACAATGTCCAGATGTCCTAAGGTCATGGGATCAAAACTGCCCGGATACACTGCTCTCTTCATAGGGTATCTACCTCTTTTCTGATAAAAATATGTTTATTGGTTTTGTAAAGTTTTTCTCTGACAACAGAAAAACCCAGTTCATGCGCGTAATCCATATGTGTGTCCAGAGACGCCTCCACCACAATCAGAGTGTTCTCCGTCACAAAACGCATATCTTGCAGGGCCTCCAGTACCCGTCTCTCATGTTCCTGCCCATAGGGAGGATCCATAAAAAGCAGGTCTACCTCTTCCTCCCTTATGCCTGACAGGGCAGCCACCGCATCCTGTTTCAGAACGACGGCCCGGTCCTCAAAACGGGTAAATTGCAGATTATGGGAAATACAGCTTAAGGGTTCCTTGGCATTTTCAATGAAATAGGCTTTTCTCGCTCCTCTGCTCAGGGCCTCAATGCCGATGCCGCCGCTGCCGCTGAACATATCCACAAACACGCAGCCCGGAATGTCATTCTGCAAAATATTGAACAGCGTCTCCTTGATCCTGTCCGTGGTGGGCCTTGTTTCCTGTCCCTGTGGAGTCTTTAACGGAAGACTCCTGGCCGTGCCCGCTATCACTCGCATAATCTCTCCCCCACTTCTTCGCTCACGCTTATACAACAAATCTGGATGAAGAATTGCCTCATTTCCGGCAATTCTTCGGTACAAGATTAGAATTTCTTGTCGGGCCACCCTCTGGGGGCCGACTTTAGAAATTCTTCGGGTGCAAGATTTAGAACTTCTTTGCGAAACGCCCATGTAACAACTGAAATCTACATGAAGAATTGCCTCATTTCCGGCAATTCTTCGGTACAAGATTAGAATTTCTTGTCGGGCCACCTTCTGTGGGCCGACTTTAGAAATTCTTCTTGTACTAGGCTCTGACCTTCACACCCTTAGAATCTCTCTTGCCCAGTTTCAAGCCGTTCAACACCAGGTTTTTGCTCTTGTAGGGAATGGACGCCTCCACGGCATTCTGAATATAATATACGCTCTCAACCAGGTCCTTTTCACCCAGTTTCATGCCTCTCACACCTACGGCGCCCTTTTTCTTTTCAGGGATTTCCTCAATGGAGAAACGCAGGAAAAATCCCTCTCTGGACTGAAGTACAATATTTTTCTGCTCGTGGAGACAGACGATGCTGACCACCCGGTCCCCCTCCTGGAGCTTGGTGGCCGCCACGGTCCGCTTGCTCACGTCAAACTCTCCTCCGTCCACCACCTTCATCATGGACTGGGCTGTCACAAACAGCACCTGACACAAGTTCAACTCTGTCTGACTGGTCAGGAACACGATCTGTTCCCTGTCCGAGCTGTAGTTGCTCACATTGTCAATGGGTATGCCCTTGTCCCGGAATTTTCCGAAGGGCAAGTCCATGACCTTGATGGTGTGCAGCTGGCCGATATCCGTGAACAGGCACACCTTTCCGGTGTTTTTACACTTGAAAATATATCTGTTCTCGGCGTCCGCCGCATCCTTATTGCGCTCGTAGGTAGCCATGTCGATGGTCTTGGCGTAGCCAAAACGGTCCATCAAGAACATGATCTCCATCTCTTCGATCTCTTTCTCCTTGTAGACGGCCTCCTCGGCATTTTCGATGGCAGTGCGGCGCTTACGCCCATACTCCCGCTTGATCTCCTCCAACTCGTTCATAATGACCTGGGCCATGGAATCCCGGCGGGCAAGAATATCCTCATAGCGGTAGATGTTCGCCATGGTCTCCTCGTGCTCGTTGATCAATGCCTCGATCTCCAGACCAATCAGCTTGTACAGGCGCATCTCCAGAATGGCGTTTGCCTGCTTCTCGGAGAACATCAACTGGGTCGCCATGATCTTGGATTCCTTGGACTTGAACTTGATGCCGTCCACCTTGCCGTTTACCAGACATTCCTTTGCCATATTCCGATCCTTGGACCCGCGAAGAATCTCGATAATCAGATCGATCACGTTGCAGGCCTTGATCAATCCCTCCTGCACTTCCTTGCGGTCCATCTCCTTGGCCAGCAGATTGGTATACTTGCGGGTTGCCACTTCGTATTGAAAATCAACCACTGCCTTGAGAACAGCCTTTAACCCCAGAGTCTCCGGCCTGCCATTATAGATCGCCAGCATATTGACACCGAAGGTATCCTCCAGCCGGGTCTTTTTATACAGCAGGTTTACAAAATTTTCCGGGTCCGCGTCCTTGCGCAGTTCAATGACAATGCGAATGCCCTCCTTGGAGGACTGGTTGGAAATGTCCACTATGTCCTGTGTCTTCTTGCTCTCCACCAATGCCGCTACGTCTGTCAGGAACTTGGAGATGTTCATGCCGATCATGGGATAGGGAATTTCAGTGATGACCACGTTGGTCTTGCCGCCCTTGGATTTCTCGTACTCCACTTTCCCCCGAATCTTGATCTTGCCGGTGCCGGTCTCGTAGATCTCCAGCAGTTCGTCCTTGTTGGTCACGATCCCGCCGGTAGGGAAATCCGGTCCCTTGATATACCGCATCAACTCCCTGGTGGTGATATTCTCATCCAGCATATAGGCCTTCATGGCGTCTATGACCTCCCCCAGGTTGTGGGGCGGTGTGCTGGTGGCCATGCCCACGGCGATGCCCTCGGAGCCGTTCACCAGAAAATTGGGGATTTTTACCGGCAGCACGGTAGGCTCCTTCTCGGTCTCATCAAAGTTGGGCATAAAGTCCACCACGTCCTTGTCCAGATCCGCCAGAAATGCCTCCTGGGTGATTTTCTGGAGCCTGGCCTCGGTATAACGCATGGCGGCGGCACCGTCCCCCTCGATGTTGCCGAAGTTGCCGTGGCCATCGATGAGGGGCATTCCCTTCTTAAAATCCTGGCTCATGACCACCAGGGAATCGTAGATGGAGCTGTCCCCGTGGGGGTGATATTTACCCATGGTATCGCCGACGATACGGGCGCTCTTTCGGTAAGGCTTGTCATACCGTATGCCCAGCTCGTGCATGTCGTAGAGAGTTCTGCGCTGCACAGGCTTTAAGCCGTCCCGCACATCCGGCAGCGCCCTGGCGATGATGACGCTCATGGCATAGTCGATAAAGGACTTCTGCATCTCCTCCGAATATTCTGTTCTGATGATTCTGCTGTTGTCTTCCATTTTTTCCTCTTTCTAACATCAAAGTTCCACAGACTAAATTTAATGTTTCATCTTTTCACTCTCATAGAATTTAATGAATTCCGCCCGGTTTTTGTCAAAGAGCTTTTCCAGTTCATAGGACAGCACAAAGGGATCATACTCACTGAAAACATTGGGTATGTATTGGTACAGCTTATCCACTATCTCATTTACATGCTTAACATCGTCTCCATCCATATAGAAAGAAGTCTTGGCCTCCGTAAAGATCAACAGACGGACGAGAAAGGAAGAATACCCTTTGCGGCCCACCTGGGCACATACCCAATAGATTTTATCCCGGGGAATTACCAGAATCTGTCCAATATCGTTAATGCGAAGCAGATAAGAGGGAATCAGAATGATCCGCCCTCCCCGGGGCGTTTTGCCCTCGGGAAAAGTCGCAATATACTCGTCCACCTGAACCTTTCCCTCTGCAATCTCCCGGTTGATAATCTCCGCCACTGCCTCTCTCGCCTTGTCCTTAAAGGGGAGCAGCAAACTCTTGCTGGCATCCGCAGCCGCCCGGCCGGAGAGAAACAGGCCCAGCACCACGCTGACGAGCATAAATCCCACGAGAATAGCCAGATAGACCAATATTTTTTTAGTTCTATAATCGCTTAAGTCTATGGAATCCTTTACCATAAAACCAATAAACCCAATAAGAAGGACAAATACCAATAACAGAATAAAATATAACTTTCTGTTTTTTCTGTATGCTCGTTTCGCCTCACGTTCTAAAAATCCCTGTTCCATATTTACCTCTTTTCTGCATATATATTTTACTTTCTGATCCTGTCCACAGCTTCCGTCATGGAGATGCACTGCACATACCTCTGGGGCCAGATAAAATCATTGTAGTAGTGATAGCACACATCCTTTTTCATATAGTCATTGTCAAAGGTAGAGTTGGCGTACTCCGGCACATACATCTCATAGCCATGATCAAAACCGCTCTTGATGGTGGCGTCTATACAGAAGTTCGTCTGCAGACCCACAATCATGATCTCCCTCTCGCCCTTCTCATCCAGATATGCTGTTAAACCTGTAGAACTGTGAAATGCACTGTTCACCGTCTTATCAAAAATGCGTTCATTCTCTCTGGGAGCAAACTCCTCAAATATTTGAAACTCCTCATCCCCCACGGAAAATCCTGTGCCGGGGCCGTCGTCGTGTCTGACATACACGATCTCCACTCCGTGCTCTCTCGCCTCGGAAATCAGCAGCTTGATATTGCTTTTGAATTGCTCAAACGCAAACAGTCTTTCATCCGTTATACCTTTTTGCGTATCGATTACCAGTAAAATCATTTCGTTCTTCTCCAATATATGAACTGATTATCAAATATATAGATTATAACACATGAGCCGCCTGTTCTCAAGTCAAATACCCCACCGTACATTCGCCAAGTCAGCTTGCTGGCTTTATGCTCATGCAGGCATGGCACTTGGCTCATTGCTCGCGGGAATAAAAACTAAACTTCGGTTACGTCCCGGTAAATCCGTTCCACAGCCTCAGCGAGACTCACATCCGCCGTGATAATTTTCTCAGGGATAATGCCGATATAGTCTTTCTCCCGCCACCATCTCCGCATATCCTCCTCACCGAAACTAAAACGGTTTGGTTTCGTGTCATGTCTGCGCACAGTCTCCTCAAAGGGCAGGTCGTAATAGTATGCGTATATGTTTGGGCCATACTCCTCAATCGCTCTCCGAAACAGCGGCTCGTAGTAGTCGGAATACAGTATGCCCTCCAGAATCGTAACGGCGCTGTTTTTCCTCCCGTATTCCAGCAAATTGATTAAAAGGGGCAGCGCCATTGTATTTATGCCATCCCTGACCCACAGCAGTTCACGGCGCACCGTATCTTGGGGAATGACCAGTGTTCCTCTACCGAATTTCCTCTGCAATTCCCTTGCCGCAGAGCTTTTGCCGCTGCCGGAGTTGCCCCGCAGAATGATTAGCTTGGCCTGTTCGCTATCCAGATCACGGTATATCTCCTTTTTCATCCAGACATGTGGACAACCTTGCTCGTCTTCCACTTCGCCATATTCCACAAATCCCAGTTTGCGGTAAAAGCCGCTCACCTGGCACTGGGCATGCAGAGCGAGACTCTTACCGCCTGCTTTTTGCACATACTTTTCCACTTCCCTCATCATGGCGGCACCTATGTTTCTACCCCGGTATTCCCTGAGTACCGCAAATCTTCCAAGGACATATCCATTTACATCAGTATTCCAGAATACCCGGCAGGTTGCCACAGGCTGAGAACCTTCCATATACACGATAAAATGTACAGCCTCGTCATCTGTCCGGTCAAACTCTTCGCAAAATCCCTGTTCTTCCACAAACACCGTCTGTCTGATTTGCCTTGCCTCGTCAGGCAGACCTTCATAGCTTACTATTTTCATAATAATCCCCATCTGCCCGCCTAAGCGGGCACTCAAATCAAGTTGAAAAATGCCTATTTTCGGCATTTTTCAAGTGTGAGATTAGAAGTTCTTTGCGAAACAGCCTTTGCTGTGAGCTGGACTTGCGCAGCAAGTCCTAGAACTTCTTCTCACACTAAGTCCCTCTATATACTTCCGCCATATCCTGCATTCCACCAGGAGTCGGTACCGCTCCAGTAATTTTCTGTATCACAGTCCCAGACAATATTTTCGTAAGTAATTTCTCCATACTCGTTAATCGGGATCGTGTAGTTGATCGTCACAATATTACTGGGTTTCCACCTGACAATGGCCGTCACCTCATAGCCCTCCGCCTCCACCTCTGCCGCAAGGTCAAACCCACAAAGTTTCTCTAACTCTTTTGCGGAAAGATCTTCTCTTTCGTCCGGTTTAAGCTGCCCTGTTCTCCAGTCATAGTGATAAAAGTAAGGTCTCCAGGTATGTCCTGTCCAGAAATCTCCGTCCGGTTCATAATAATGGTTATAGCTGTCTACCCATAATACAAATTCATAAGGGTCTCCTGTGTAAGACACTTCTCCGCTCTGGGGCAGATAAACTTCCATCGGCTTTCCGTTCTCCACTGTCCAAATCCCGCTGATATTGGCAGTAAGACAATAGTCAGAGTGGTAATAGAGATATTTTTGTTTATTGCCCAGCCTCATCAGTCCGTCAATCATGCGGTATCCGGACCCATGCTTGCCCAGCAGCCACATACACCTATCTGCTCCTACAAACCAGAAATGGCCATTGTAGTTAATTGCTCCGGAATAGTCCTCATGACTTTCCCCCAGAAACGCAAACGCCTCATATATGCCGTCGCCGTCATAATCATCGTAATCCATCAGGAGAACGGCGTCCTCCTCCACGCCTGCCTTGATAAGCAGATTTCTCTTCAGGGTGTCGTACTGGGTCAGGATCAGGGTTTGCAGCTCTTCTCTCAGAACCTGTCCGATGTCCGCATCCCTTATGGGAGTAGATGTGTCATAGTCATCCAGGTTCTTTTCATTGGCCTTATCCCATTTTTGCAGTGCCTCTTTATATTGCTCCTCTGACACCTCTTCTTCATCTACCATGAATACCCGGTGTTCTTCTCCCCCAATCGGATATTCCCACCACCAACGAAAGGTCTGGAGAAGAGTATCCTCGGTGCCGACCACCTCATGCACACCATAAACCTCCCTTTCTCCTCCCGCATACCTGTTAAAAATAATCCCCTGCTTTTCCCAATAGGTGGAAAGGCCTTCGCTTGCGTAATTACCCACAAGGACAGGTTCTCCCTGGTAATATGTGTAGACGTCTACCGAGTTACGGGGCATGGTATCTCCTAGAACCACCAGTTCGGGTATTTCATCATCATCCAGATAAATCAGAGAAAATCTCCCTGTGTCACTCCATTTCTGTGCGAGATCATCCAAAACTGTCTCATAGGCGGCCAGTACCTCCGCCTGCCGGGAAATCTGCTCCAAAACCGGTTCAGAATCCCTTTTCCACAGCAGCTGTTCTGTTGCCAAAGCCGAACGTATATCTTCTATGGCCCGGGTAAATGTGGGCAGAAATTCCGCCTCCTCCAGAGAGTAGGATTTCTCATGAAAGACATTGTAGTGATTATCTGAAAACTCATTCCATTTTGCGTCAAAAGTATCTCTTTGAACAGAAACGCCATCTATCTCCCAAAATGGTATATACTCGTCATCCTCCTTTGAGAAAAAATAGCCGGAGTATAAATGACACAGTTCCCTGCCTGTTCCACTTTCTATCTCGTAAAAATAGAAATGCTCCCCTCCATCCGGCCCTTTCTCCAAAAATTGATCGATAACTACGCCGCTTCTCTCACGAAAAAGCATTTCTCCAAAGATGCCATCATAGCCATATTCTCCCAGCTCCGCCACTTGTCCTTCGCGGCAGGAATATACTTTAGCCCCTGTTGTACCGCTGTCGTTGTCATGTAAAATCAGCAGCTCAGGAATCTCATCTTCGTCAATAAAAAGTAGGCCGAACTCGTCTTCACACGCCGCCTCTTTGCCGGAAATATATTCCAGCAAAAAGTCATAGTAAGCCTGGGCATATGGCTCCTCCGGGGGCCATTCCGGCTCCTCCACTACAACCTCCGCATCCGCTTTTTCCTGATCTCCCTGTCCCGTTTGAACCTGCCCGTCCGACCGAGACTCTTTCTCACCCTGTGTTCCCATCAGTAACAGAAAGACACAGCACAGTAGAAAAACAACCTTAACACACCTTTTCACAAAATCAATCATTCAAATCATCCTCAATAAACTTAAAACTCCCTTTTCCTGACAAACATCAGTCCAAAGATCCCGATACCGCAGTTGCTGGAAACCGTTGCGGAGGCCTTCTGCAGAATGATCTTGTCAAACTTCACATATTTTTCCACCTCCGCGAGAATTTCATCCAGCTGGCGGACACTGCATCCGGCATAGGTGAGGAACAGAAGACGTGTATCTATCTGTCCGCTGTTTCGGAGCAGGGCCTTGACATATTTTCTGTCCATGCGCCGCATATTCCCTGTCTCCATCTTCCACAGTTTCAATTTGTTCTGTGACATCTTGAGAACAGGATGCAGGTTCAGGCTGCTGCAGATCCTATGAACCGCACTGCCGAGTTTCCCATTGCGGTATAGGGCCGCTGTGTTGGGCACCAGGAAGTTGGAGCATACCAGGTTCTTGAATTGATTTAATGCGTTACATATCTCAGGGATGCTCTTTCCCTCTTCCGCCAGGGTAGCTGCATACAGGACCATGAGACCATGGCCGCTGCTGATGTGTTCTGAGTCAAACACCGTGACATTGTCAAAGCTCTTACTCGCCTGCAATGCATTGGGATACGCCCCGCTCAGGCTGACAGTGGCAGTGATATGGAGGACATGCTCCGCTTTTTCCAATGTATCGGCGAAGAAATATTCGTATTCCGCCGATGGCGCTGTCGAAGAATGGGCATAATTCCCCTCTGTCTGCAGATATTCAAGCAGGCTGTCACAGGACACTTCCGAGAGATCGCAGAAACGTCCCTCCTTCGTATGGACATAGGTATACATAAGCCTGATCTGGAACCTGTCAAGCAGCTCCCGGGGCAGATCACAGATACAATCCGCCGTGATGGCAATCTTTCTTTTTCTGGCGCTGTTTAGCTGATTGATGGTTCCTATCTCCTCCGAATCGGAAGAATTATCGTCATCAAAGTATTCAACCAGCTCCTGCGGCAGATATTTCAGCAGACTGGTCTCCAGCAGCGCCGCATTGACAGGCTTGGCAAGATAACTGTCGAATCCCATTCCCTGATAGACCTGATTTGCGTCCGACATCACATTGGCAGTCAGGGCAATCACCGGCGTCTTCTGACAGAAACCCTTTGTCTGCTCCCGCACAGCCTTTAATGTCTCCACTCCGTCCATCTCCGGCATCATGTGGTCCATCAAAATGACATGATAGGCATTCTCGGCCGTCTTTTTCAAACATTCCTTTCCACTTGCCGCCGTGTCAACCTTTACCTTTGTGCTGCGCAGCAGCTTGATTGCCACCATGCGGTTCATATCGTTGTCATCCACAACCAGTATTCTGGCGTCAGGCGCCACAAAGCGCTGTTTGTATTTCGTGCGGTTGGCCAGCTGATTCTGCGCGGCAAAATCAATAATGCCAATGGGCTTTGGATTTACTATGTGCTGCCTTATCTCCACCGTAAAGATAGAACCTTTATGATATACGCTGTCCACATAAATCTTTCCGCCCATCATTTCTATGAGCTGTTTGGCAATGGTAAGCCCCAGTCCAGTCCCTTCTACATTGCGGTTTTCCTTCTCGTCAAATCGCTTGAAGGAGTCAAACAGATTCTCCAGACTTTCCTTGCGCAGTCCCTTGCCGGTATCCTCCACGGATATCCGCAGAAGAATCACGTCCGTCTCCACGCGCTCTCCCTTCGCGGACAGTATGACAGAACCTGTCTCCGTGTATTTTACCGCATTTGTCAGCAGATTGGCGATCACCTGCTTGATTCGTATTTCATCGCCGTACAGCATGGAGGGAATTTCGGGATCAATATCAACTATAAATTCCAGCTCCTTCTGCTGCGCCCGTATCCAGATCAGATTTACCAGGTCGCTAAAAATGGTGCTGACTGCATACTGGGACAGAACCAAATCCATTTTGCCGGATTCCAGTTTTGACAAATCCAGAATATCGTTAATTGTAGTCAACAGCATCTTGCTGGCGTTCTGGATATTGATGGCATTCTCGGCGATTTCATCGGAAATATCCTCCCGCAGCGTCATTTCATTCAATCCGATAATCGTGTTGATGGGGGTTCGGATCTCATGACTCATATTGGCAAAAAAGGCGTCCTTTGAGTGGGCGATCCGCTCTATCTCCTCCTTCTGTCTCTCAATCAGCTGCCGCTCCCTGTCATAGGTTGCAATCTGGCTCTTAAGCAGTATGCCGACAAAACAGCTGATACAGACAAGCGTGGAAAAGGAATCCCCCAGAGTGTAAAAGCGTCCGGCCGCCGGCAGCAGATAGTCTGGGTATCTGTAGGAAAAATAGTATGTAGCGGCAAATGAGGCCAATGAAATTGACAGGGCCACAGCGAATTCCCGTCCCTCAAACAGCAGAAAGACATAGGCTAAACCCAGTACAAACCAAATCGGTGTACCGCTCTCCACGCCGCTGCTCAGAAGATAAACCATCGGCAGCAGAATCACATTGGTTGTCGCTACCAACAGCCATGAGGCAAATCTCACTCTATGAGATTTAACGGTAATCCACAGGGACGCACCGGAGACAATACACATGGGTATGAGTGCGATCAACACAATACAGTCCGCACCAAGCAATATGCGTCCCATTCCAATGATAGACGCTATAAACGCCATTGCAAAAACCATTCGGACAAGCCGCTCCTGCAGTTCTAACTCCTTGCTGAACAGTGCCTGTATTAATGTATTTATTTTCCTGATCATAATTATGTATCCTGACCTTTCTGCTTATCACAATGCGCTTTCGCCGTTCTTCCTCTGCCATGCCTCCAGCACCTCGGATGCGCCAAGATAATCAAAATCATTTGATAGACTCCTGATTTCTTCCGCCAATTCTCTGAGCGGATTTCCGTGATATTGGTATTCTGCCAGTTCATCCAGAATATCGCTCAAGCCCTCGCTCTCAAAGCTGGAAAGTTTTTCACTGAGCAGTGCCGTCAGTCTTGTTACCTCCTGCCCGTCAAGCTCCCGGGGCGTTTTCGGAGATTCTTCCTCCCCGGTTCCCCTTACAGCCTGATCCGTCTGATCTCCCGCCATTCCGGTTTCCTCAGTCAATCTGTCATCCGCATTTCCCTCGGGATAAATAAAGGAATTACCTGCAAGGATATTCAACAGGGTGTCATGGGCGTCCAACAACTCCCTGTGATGCTCCAAAATATAGTCAATGCGGTTCTCCTTGCCTGCCATTTCCAGTTTCAGAGCGAGATCGGATAAATCATCCGCGCCTATTCCCTTGGAATTGCTCTTCAGCGCATGTGCCGTAATCACATAATTTTTCCAATCCTGCTCATTGAAATACTGCTGGAGCAGAGCCTTCCGCTTGGCGCCCTCCGCATGGAAAATACCGGCGATCTCGCGAAATCCCTCCTTGTCGCCGCAGTAGGTAATCCCCTGATTCACATGAATCCCGGCTTTGCTTAGTTCCTCAAGGGCTTTGAAATCCTCTCTGTCTGACGGGGCTTTTCCCAATCCATTTCCCGCACTCACGACATCCGTTTTCTTCTCACTGCCGATATAGGACTGTACACTGTCATTCTCACTGCCTGTTATGGCGACCTGTTTCCGTGCCGGAATATAACGGCGCAGTATCCGGTCCAACACACTGAGTTCTATGGGTTTTGCGATAAAATCATTAAAGCCCTCCGAGATAAACATTTCCCTGGCGCCGCCTATGGCGTTGGCCGTAAACGCAATCACATTGAGTTTCTGGTAATATGCGCCCGGTTTCTGGCGGATTCTGTGAAGAGTCTCCACACCGTCCATCTCTGGCATCATATGATCCAGGAATACACAGTCAAATTCCATTTCCTCTATCTTGTCCAATGCCTCTCTGCCGCCGCTCGCCATATACGCGTTGATCTGATACGGCAGTAAAAGTCTGGCCATAACCTTGAGATTCATGGCATTGTCATCCACAATAAGGACTTTGGCTGTGGGAGCCGCAAAGCGAACCTCATTGCTGCTCTGATACTCTCCGCCCTGCACGATTTTCTGTCCGTTGAACACCGACGCTATGGACAATACGGTAAACGGCTTATAGATCCGGAGCATGTTGCTGCCGGCCTGAGTCTCATGCCCATATTCAAGAACCAGTACAACGGTAATCTTCTTCGCCAGCTTTTCAAAAAAACTTTTGTCTTCACAGTACTCATCCCAGCTGATAAATACATGGCTGAAATTGCCACGCTCCAGGCGGCGCTGTAGCTCCACAAGATTCCTACAGGCTATAATCGGAATGCCGAGCTGTTCTGTAATATGGCGGATACAGCTCTCATACCCTTCACGAATGATGGAATAGTTGTATTTACCCATATTGATATAACACGCAGCATGAATTTGCATTTTATTTTTGATAGATACAATAGGTGTTTCATCTAGAACCTTCTGCGGAATCGTGAACTGAAATTCACTTCCGTTCCCCGGTGTGCTGTTTACAGTGATGAAACCACCCATACTCATGATCAGGGAGCGAGCGATCGGCAGTCCTAACCCGACGCCGCCCGCCTCTCTGTTGCGTCTGGAATTGACCTGACTGAAACTGGCAAAAATATTTTCCATATCGGAAAGTTCCATACCTATGCCCGAGTCCTTTATGCTGACGATCAGATTGATCCCGTATTCCTCTTTTCTGCTGCTGATGCGCAGTACAATACCGCCTTCACGGGTGAACTTGACGGCATTGCTCATCAAATTCATAATGACACGCCTGAGTTTCTGCTCGTCTCCAAGCAGATTGCTGGGGAGATCGGCGTCACAGTCAACAATAAGCTCCAGATGCTTGCCGTTGTACATGGTCAGCGTCATATTGATAATATCCGTGATCGTGGAGGTAATGTTATAGCTCTCCTCGGCCAGCTCCACCTTGCCGCTCTCCAACTCTGAAAAATCCAGGATATTACTGACTGTGGACAGAAGATTTCTGCCTGCGGTCTGAATATCGATGATGTCTCTTCTCACATTGACCGGAAGTTCTTCCTGCAGGATCGCCTCGCTCATACCGAATACGGCATTGATTGGGGTGCGGATTTCATGGGAGACATTCGCGATAAAGTCATCCTTGCTCCGCTCGGCAATCTCCAATTCTTTTATATTTTCTATCATCTGTTCCTGGGTTTCCCTCTGCGCGGATATCATAAACAGGGTAACTGCCGGAACCGCATAGGAGGAGATAATATGTAAGGCCATCCGAAGAACGTCGTTGGCCGTGTTCGCCGCAATAGTCTTCGCTACAAATCCATGATAGAGGATGATGAGGGTGGAAAAAAAGATTCCCATGTAGACGATCTGCGGTATATAAAAGATGCCAAGCAGTATGACCAGCGCTGACATGGTGGCCAGCAGGGAAGTAAAGCTGACGGCATGTATTGCGTAAATGCTGAAATCCACCCATACCATAACAGCAATCCATTTTGTGCGGACCTCATGATTCCAAAACTGCTTTAAATGGACAAACCAGCAGCTGAGCAACGTCACAATAATAAGCTCCTTTTCAATCAGACTCCAGCCGAGCAAAAAGGAGGAGACAAACATGGAAAGCATAAAAACTGTGTATATTGTCAGTACGATCCGCTCTGTTTTTTTGCTTATTGCTTCGTTTTTCATCCTGTTGTTTTCCAAAGTAAGTTACCGTTCCTTCCCTATCAAACTATGTTTAGCGCCTTCTTCAGCATCGGAAGCATTTCTACAAACACGTCCATGATTACCGGGTCAAACTGGGTTCCCCTGCCCTCCGACATAATCTGCATAATCCGTTCAATGGGGCGGATGGGCGGCTTGTAGACCCGCTCCTCATACAGGGCGTCAAACACATCCGCCACTGACATGATCCGCGCTGCCAGGGGAATGCTGTCCCCTGAAAGTCCGGTGGGATATCCCGTACCGTCCCATCTCTCATGGTGGTACATGGCAATATCCTCCACAATCGTCACATAGTGCTCATCCTCCACGTCACCGATAATCATATGGATGATCTTGCGGCTGTATGTAGTGTGCATTTTCATCGTCTCAAACTCTTCCGTGGTAAGCTTGCCCGGCTTTTGCAGTATTGCGTCCGGCACCTTGATTTTCCCTACGTCGTGAAGCGGCGCCGCCTTGCACAGGTCCTCTATGAACAGTTCCGTCAGCTGCTCCGCAAAAAGTCCTCTCCTGTGCAGCTCCTCCGCAATCATCCTCACATATCTCTGCGTGTTCTTTACATGTTTTCCGGTACTGCCGTCCCGACTTTCGATCAGGTTTGCCATTCCCACGATCACGGATTCCTGAATCCTGCTCAAGCGTCTGGCATCCTCGGTGATCCTGTCCGCCTGTTCCTTTACCATTTCCTCCAGATTGTGCCGATAATGCTCCAGCTCCAGCGTTTTGCTCACCCGGCTCAACAAAATATCCGGCATAAAGGGCTTGGTGACGAAGTCCATCGCTCCCATCTGAAAGCACTTTATCTCCGTCTGGGTCAGATTGTCCGCCGTCAGGAAAATGACCGGAATGGATGCGGTCTCCTCCTTCTGGCGCAGCTGTTCCATCACCTCAAAACCATCCATATCAGGCATATTGATGTCCAGCAGGATCAGGTCGGGATGATTATTCTCCAGATATTTCAGCGCCGCCATGCCGGAATTACATGCCGCAAAGCGATACTCCGGCAAAAGAATCTTCTGAGCCAGGGTCAAATTGGTTTTGTCATCGTCTACAACCAGAATGATGCTTTTCATTGGTCAACTCCGTTCTTATCATAGTCTGTGTAACATTTTCCTGGCGATCAGCGCCGTCTCCTCCCGGGTGACTCCCACCGCCTCAAAATAGCTCTCCACGTCCTGAAAACGCTCCTGAAAGAGCCTCAGAAATTCCTTCATATATCCGTCATCCGGTATCACTATGCTCATATCCACCTCAGGGTAATTCTGATGGATCTGTTCAAAACGTTTTTGATTACACTCCCGGGTCAGCATATAGTCGTATACGATATCCTCCTCGCTGACTCCGCACAGTTTCAGCAAAATAGCGCTGACTACTCCCGTGCGGTCCTTACCGGCAGTGCAGTTTATCATCACACCGCCGGGGGCGGCGGCTATCTTTTTAAAGACAAGGGGCATATTTTTCGCCATGGCAATATCCATGTAGGTGCGGGGAACAGCCTCCCGGCTCTCCGGTATGCCGCTTCCTTCATCGATGGGCACATGACAGTACACAAAGCCCTCCGCCCTCTCAAATCCGCTGGGCGCTCTGCGCACATCCTCTTCTCCCCGCATGTCAATGACCGTGGTGATATGATGCTCCTTCAAAAGGGCAAGATCACCCTCATCAGGCCGATTCTGAACGTCACTTCTCCAGACGCTGTCCATGCGGGTATAGCATTCCGTACCCTGGATTCTGTAGCCTCCCAGCTCCCTTGTGTTCAGAGTAGTGTTTAAAAGGCTGCGAGGAGGAACCTTCCACCCCTGTTTCCAGCCCCATTTGTATTCGTCGAGACCGGGCTGTCCCTGCTTTAGCGCGTCCAACTCTTTTAAACAGAATTCCACCGCCATATCGATAAAGTCATCCGCCTTCTTCTCCGTGAAAAAGAAAAGACTGCCCTCCCGATAGGGCTCATAATCCCCCTGCATCTCCTCATAAAAGCCTTCAAATCCAAACGGATAAAGCTTATGAATCGGCTCGGAGGCAAAATCATCCGGGATCACAATATCATTCCGCAGATGATATTTTTGGACGACATAGGTGTTGATCAGCGCATAATCATTGTGAAGTCTGTCCACATTTCCCGGAACTCTTGAATCCCAGTGATGTATTTCATACATAAAGTACCGGAACAAAATATCCTGAACCAGATGAAGATAATAACCCAGATACAGATCATCCTCCCTCATCTTTTGTCCAAATTCCCTCCTAAATCGGGTTAGGTCATAGGTCTTTTTGGTCAGGCCGCATATCTGAAACTTCAAATGGCTGCCCTCTGTACTTTTACCCACAGCCGCCGCATCCGGCAGCGTTACACCTATGTTCAGCCGGTTTATATCCTTAAATTCGTACATCCCGGACAGAATATTTGCTATCGCCAAATGTATTATTCTGGACGCCATAATTTTCTCCCTCTGTTTATCCCATCCACAGTCTATCCACTTCCGGCATACTCCAAAATCACCTGCCCTGCGAAAGTCCCGAGTCCCGGGCGGGCAATATGCCCCTGCTGCGACACGCTTTCGCTCGGTGTTCACCATAGCGGTACATAAGCGAGCAAAGTACGCTCGCTATACTCACTAACGATTAGATTTTCCTTTCCGCACAGTGCATGTTGCCCGATTATGCGACATGTGCTGCGCGGAAATTAGAAAATCTTAACGTTAGTCAGTATAAGTACCGACGGCTCACAACGGTCTCCGCATGGGCATATTGCCCGCCCAGGACGAGACTACTCCAGTCCGCTACGCATTATAGTCCAGCTCCGCATCCGTAGCATGGTCATAAATAAACGCCCTTCTGGGCGGCACATCCGTCCCCATCAGCGTGCTGGTAAGGTCCGTAGCCAGCCGCGCGTCCTCGATCTCCACCCGTTTCATCAATCGGGTGGCCGGGTCCAGTGTGGTCTCCCACAGCTGCTGGGCGTCCATTTCGCCCAGACCCTTGTACCGCTGCAGAGTAAAAGGCCCTTTGTGGCTCCTGCGGTACTTCTCCAGCGCCTTGTCGTCATAGAGGTACTCTTCCTTGCCCTTGGAGGGCATGGCCTTGTACAGGGGCGGCATGGCGATATACACATGTCCCTCGTAGATCAGCTCCGGCATAAAACGGTAAAACAGCGTGAGCAGCAGCATGGAGATATGGGAGCCGTCCACGTCCGCATCCGTCATAATAATTATCTTGTCATAGCGCAGCTTGGAAATGTCAAAATCATTTCCGTACCCCTCGGAGAACCCACAGCCAAAGGCATTGATCATGGTCTTGATCTCCGCGTTGGCAAGCACCTTGTCAATACTGGCTTTCTCCACGTTCAGTATCTTTCCCCTGATCGGCAGGATCGCCTGAAAGCTGCGGTCCCGCGCTGTCTTGGCGCTGCCCCCTGCGGAATCTCCCTCCACAATAAAAATCTCACATTTGGAGGGATCCTTGGACTCACAGTTGGCCAGCTTTCCGTTGGAGTCAAAGGAGAACTTCTGCTTGGTCAGCATATTGGTCTTAGCCTTCTCCTCCGTCTTGCGGATCTTGGCCGCCTTCTCCGCACAGCCGATAATGTTTTTCAGCACTTCCAGATTGCGGTCAAAATAGTGGACGATCTCCTCGCCGGTGATCTTCGCCACCACCTTTGCGGCGTCCTGGTTGTCCAGCTTGGTCTTGGTCTGTCCCTCAAAACGGGGATCAGGATGCTTGATGGACACCACCGCCGTCATGCCGTTTCGCACATCCGCCCCGGTAAAGTTCACATCCTTCTCCTTCAGAATTCCCAGTTCCCGGGCATAGGTGTTAATCACATTGGTAAACTGTGTCTTAAACCCTGTCAGGTGAGTGCCGCCCTCGGAGTTATAGATATTGTTACAGAATCCCAGCACATTCTCATGAAATTCATTCACATATTGGAACGCCACCTCCACCACAATGTCCTCGGCCTCACCCTTAAAGTAAATACATTCGTGGACAGGCTCATCGCCCTTGTTCATGTCCTTGATAAAGCCCGTGATCCCCTCCGGCTCATGGAAAGTGATCTGCTCCGGTTCTTCTTTTCTCTTATCTTCAAAGACAATCGTCAGTTCAGGGTTCAGATAAGCGGTCTCGTGAAGACGGCTCTTGACTTCATCTTCCTTAAAACGCGTCTTGTCAAAAATCGTGTCATCTGGCAAAAAATTGATGGTGGTCCCCGTCTCCCGGGTCTTACCGATAATCGGCAGCAAACCATTCTCCAGTTCCACCACCGGCAGGCCCTTCTCATACTGGTCCTGATAGACGCAGCCGCCCACTTTGACAGTAACGGTCAGTCGATTGGACAGAGCGTTTACCACCGAGGAACCCACGCCGTGGAGACCGCCGCTGGTCTTGTATGCGTTGTTGTCAAACTTTCCTCCCGCATGCAGCGTGGTAAATACTAGCCGCTCCGCGCTGATTCCCTTCTCGTGCATACCCACGGGAATACCCCTCCCGTTGTCGCTGACGGTGGCAGAGCCGTCCGCCTCCAGCGTCACCCGGATAGTATCGCAATAGCCCGCCAAATGCTCGTCCACAGAGTTGTCTACGATCTCATAGATCAGGTGATTCAATCCCTTGGTGGACACACTGCCGATATACATGCCCGGGCGCTTGCGCACTGCCTCCAGACCCTCCAAAACGGTTATGCTCTCTGCTCCATAATTGCTTGCCTTTGCCATACTATCAAACTTCCTCTTTTCTGCATATCTTTAAGTGCAAAAAACACACACAAAATTCCGCTCCGGCGTTTTTGTGCATTTTCTCTTGCATTTGTAATTTTTTGCCACAAATATTATAACATAGATTTTGTGGCAATGGAAGAAAAAACTACTATATCTGCGCCAATTTTTTTAATTATGCAAGAAATCCTGCAACCTTCAAACGGCGGCAGGATTTCATCTGTCACATAATGTAATTTCATACCTCTATCTTGCGGCAGCATGCAAATGCCAGCGCACCGGGTCCGATATGACAGGCCACACTCAGGGACAGCGGATCGATATGGATATCGTAGCCCGGGAACTGCTCCAGAATCTCGGCCTTGTAGGCCTCTGCCGCCTCCGCATTGGCTGTGTGGGCGATCTGCAGCCAGATGTGCTTATCCTCCGTCATGCCGCCAAAGCGAGTCTCGATATCTTTTTTGATTGCGTTTATCATAATAGATTTGCCCTGATTGGTGGTGCGGGCCTTGGCAAAAGCGTCCAGTTTCTCTCCCTGGATCTGCAGCACAGGCTTTAATTTCAGCAGAGTGCCCAGCGCAGCCGCGGCCGGAGTGATACGACCGCCTTTTTTCAGATAGTACAGGGTGTCCAGCATAATGTATATGCTGCTGTTGAATTTGTCCTTCTCCAGAAAATTCTTGATCTCCAGTGCGCTCATTCCCTTGGAGACCAAGAGCTTGGCATCCAGTGCAGACTGTCTCTGGGTCACGGATATCCGCTGGTTGTTTACCACCTGTACCTTGCCCTCGTATTCCTGGGCCAGCATAATGGCGCTCTGACAGGAGCTGGAAAGGCCGCTGCTCATGGGAATATGCACGATCTCGTCATACTCCTTAAGCACCTCATCCCACAGCTGCATCACCGAGTCCGGTGAGGGCTGGCTGGTGTGAATATCCGCGCCTCCCTTGAGCATCTCATAGAACTGCTCCTGCGTCAGGCTGATATCCTCAAAATAAGTCTCGTCATTGATAAAAAACGGCATGGGCAGCACAAAAATACCCATCTCCTTTGCCTGTGACTGTGTAATTCCACTATTGCTATCTGTGATAACGGCAACCTTCGACATTGATTTATCCATTCCTCTCCTAGAGTGATTAGATGTTAGCACATCATAAAAAGTATACCCTTAAATGGTTCTAAAGTCAACCTGCAGCTGACTCTGACTGCGCAAATATTCTATCAGTGGCCCATACTGCTCCCCCTGGGACGCTCTGACCTGCTCCACGGCCTGGCTGGCCTGCTTCAGTATCTCCGCATCCGTGTAGATATCTCCCGTCTGAAAAGCGAATTCGCCGCTCTGTCTGATGCCGAAGAGATCTCCCGGTCCCCGGAGTTTCAAATCCTCGGAGGCGATGAAGAAACCGTCGTTGGATCGATTCAAAATCTCCAGCCGCTCCATGGTCTCCTTATTGTCCTGAGCGCTGATGAAAATACAGTAGCTCTGGTGCTGTCCCCTGCCCACCCGGCCTCTGAGCTGGTGGAGCTGGGCCAGTCCGAAACGCTCCGCGTTCTCCACCATCATCACCGTGGCATTCGGCACATTGATTCCCACCTCGATCACCGTGGTAGATACCAGCACGTCAATATTGCGGGCGGCATATTCCTCCATAATGCGGTTCTTGTCCGACGGCCGCATTTTGCCGTGGAGAGTGGCGACCTGAATATCCGCCGGTAAGGCGCTGCGAAGTTTCTCCGCATAATCCATGACGTTTTCCAGCTCGTCCATCTCCCCCTCCTCCACCATGGGGCAGATCACATACGCCTGGCGTCCGGCTCGAACCTCCTTCTCGATAAAACGGTAGGCTTGAGGGCGATAGGAAGTGCCCACCACGCAGTTTTTTATAGGCAGCCGATTGGCGGGAAGTTCATCGATGACGGATACCTGCAGATCCCCGTACAAGATAATCGCCAATGTCCTGGGGATGGGGGTCGCGCTCATGACCAGCACATGAGGGTTACTGCCCTTTTCGGCCAGGATCTCCCGCTGACGCACCCCGAAACGGTGCTGCTCGTCAGTGACCACCAGCGCCAGTTTCTGAAAATGTACCTTGTCCTGTATTACAGCATGAGTACCCACCACAAGATTGACCTCCCCGGAGGCAATCTTTTCATAGACCTCCCGCTTTTCCTTAGCGGTCATGCTGCCCACCAGGAGAACGGGTTTTAAAGCAACATGGTACTCTTTCACATACTCACAGATACCCTCGTAGTGCTGGGCTGCCAGCACCTCCGTGGGAGCCATCAAAGCTCCCTGATACCCGTTGGCGGCGCACATGAGCAACGCCAGCACCGCAATAATGGTTTTGCCGGAGCCGACGTCCCCCTGTACCAGCCGATTCATACACCAGGGGGAACACATGTCCTGACAAATCTCCTGCCATGCTTTTGTCTGCGCTCCCGTCAGCCTATACGGCAACAGCTCCAACAGCCGCCCGGTATCCGCAGTTTCGATCATGCGGTATTCATTCTCCAGCAGGCGGCTCTGCTCCTTGTTTTCCCGAAGGAAAAACAAAAAGGAGAAAAATTCCTCAAACACCACCCGTCTGCGAGCTTTCACCAACTCTTCGTAGCTGATGGGAAAATGCATGTTGTTCATGGCCTCCCGGCGGTCCATCAGGTCATACTCTCTGCACAGCTGCTGCGGATAAGGGTCCTTGCCAAAGGCATAGCAGGTCAGCGCCTGCTTTACGGCCTTCTGCACCGCCTGATTGGTCAGCCCCTTTGTCAGCGCATAGCGGGGCTGTATAAAGGCCAGATACCTGTTATACTCCTCCTGCTTGTACAGCCTGGGCTGCTCCATGATAAGAGCCGGTCCTTTGGACTGTACTCTGCCCCGGAAAATATGGCGGCTGCCGGGTTTCAATACATTTTTCAGAAAAGGCATGTTGAAAAACGTCAGCTGCATGCCTCCAGAGGAATCTCGAACCAGCACGTTCAATATGGTCAGACTCCGCACCTTTTTCACGTTCACCGTGCCGCAGACCGTCGCCAGGACAGCGCAGACCTCTCCGACCTTGGCCTGAGCTATGGGCGCAGGTTCCCGGAAGGTCTCATAATCCCGGGGATAGTAACGCAGCAGTTCCCCCACCGTTTTGATATTTACCTTTGCAAACAATTTCTGGGATTTCTCGCCGATCCCCTTTAACTCCAGAATGGAAGTGCCGTCGTCCATGCCGCTCCTCCTGCTCCTTAAAACTGCAAAAAGGGCAGGCAGCCGCTTTCGGGCAGCTCCCGCCCCGCATACTTTTCTCCTATTTCACTATTCCACAGAGATCACATAGTAATATATGGGCTGTCCGCCATACTGCAGCTCAATATCACAGTTTCCGTAGGCCTTCTCCAGTTCCTCGCGCAGCCGCTGGGCGTCCTCTTCCTTCACATCGCTGCCGTAATAAATGCTGATTAGCTCACTGCTCTCATCCACCATGGCCTCTACCATCTCTTTGGTTACTTGCAGCATATCCTGCCCCACGGACAGAATTCCCGCGTCGCCGATACCCATGTAGTCGTCCTGCTTGATCTCCTTGTCGTCAATCACCGTATCTCGAACGGCATAGGTCACCTGACCGGTCTTGACATTGCCGATCTCCTGCATCATGGTCATTTCGTTGTCTTCCACGGACAGCTCCGGCACATAGTTGATGACCGCCGTGATACCCTGGGGAATGGTCTTGGTGGGAATCACGAGCAGATTCTTGTCTGTCATCAGCTCCGCCGCCTGGTTGGCCGCCAGAATGATGTTCTTGTTGTTAGGCAGGATGAAAATAGTCTCCGCATTCACCTGATCCACAGCGTCCAAAATATCCGCCGTGCTGGGATTCATGGTCTGACCACCCTCAATGATATGATCCACGCCCAGGCTCTTGAATATCTCGTTCACGCCGTCGCCTACGGACACAGCCAGAAAGCCCACAGGCTTGGGAGGCTGTGCCGGAGCGGCTGCAGTCTGGGGTGCCTTTTCCTTCTCGCTCATCTTAAACAGTTTCTCCTGATGCTCCAGGCGCATGTTGTCAATCTTCAAATTAGATAGCTGTCCATACTTCAATGCCTTCTGAATTGCAAGACCGGGGTCATTGGTATGTACATGTACCTTGACCACGTCCTCATCCGCCACACACACGATAGAATCACCGATGGACTCCAGATATGCCTTGAAATCCATCTCGTGTTTGATATTGAAAGTCTTGTTCAGCATGATAATAAATTCGGTACAATAGCCGAACTTGATCTCCGCCTCAGCCTGGGCCTGATATCCGGAGGATTTACTCCCGGAGCGGCTCTCCTGAGCAGCCTCCGATATGGTATAGTCGATCTCCTTACCCAAAAACGCGTCATAGGCGCCGCTCATCACTTCCACCAGCCCCTGACCGCCGGAATCCACCACACCCGCCTGTTTCAGTACCGGAAGCAGTTCCGGCGTCTGGCTGAGCACATATCTGGCGTGCTCAAGCACCTGGGCAAAAAACTGCTCCATATCCTCCATACCGCCGTTTGCCAGCTCTCTGGCCTTCTCCGCACCGCCCTTGGCAACTGTCAGAATCGTCCCCTCCTTGGGTTTCATCACCGCCTTGTAGGCAGTCTCCACCGCCTTTTCAAAGGCGTCCGCCATATCCGGAATGCCCAGCTGTTCCTTGCCGCTGATGCTCTTGGTGAAACCGCGCAGCAGCTGGGACAGGATAACGCCGGAGTTCCCCCTGGCGCCCCGCAGGGAACCGCTGGAAACGGCCTTGCACAGAGCCGCCATCCCGGCATTTTCTTCCAGCGCCGATACCTCCCTTGCGGCGGACATAATAGTCATGGTCATGTTGGTGCCCGTATCGCCGTCGGGCACGGGAAATACGTTCAGTTCATTGATCCACTCTTTTTTGCTTTCCAGGTTTTTTGCGCCAGCTAAGAACATTTTTGACAGCATCTTAGCGTCGATAGTATTTGAAGTCACGATATATCCTCCTAATTGTTTAATCAATCACTCTGACACCTTCCACGAAAATATTGATCTTTTCGATATGGATGCCGGTAAACTCTTCCACCTTATACTTCACGCTGCTGATCAAATTGTCCGAAACGGCGATAATGCTCACGCCATAGGCCACAATCACATGGAAATCCAGGGTCAGTCTGTTGTTGTTCAGGCTCACGTTGATTCCTCTGGACAGATTATCCTTTTTCAGAATCTTGGCCATGCCGTCTTTCATGCTGACTCCCGCCATTCCCACAATTCCAAAACATTCTACGGCCACACTTCCGGCATACTGGGCGATAACTTCGTTGTTTATCACAATGTTGCCCATATGTGTATTCATAGAAGAACCCTTCATGCGTAGTACCTCCTTATTGGTTGAGCTTTGCACTGCTTTTTTACACTCTAATTAACCATCATTATACATGCTTTTGGAAGAAAAGGGAACACCCCAAAAACAAAAAATAAAAATTTCATTTTTTTACTTGCTTTTCCACACTTTTTCTGTTAATATATCAATGTTGCTAATTTTTATGCAATGATTACGAGGAAAAGAGCTTAGGTCGAGGAGGTGTCAAGATGGCTAAATGTGATATTTGTGGTAAGGGCGTTCATTTCGGTAATAACGTAAGCCATTCTCATAGAAGAAGCAATGCAATATGGAATTCCAACGTTAAGAATGTGAAGTGCATGGTAAATGGCGCTGCCAAGAGACTGCATGTATGCACCAGATGCTTAAAGTCCGGCAGAGTTGAGCGCGCATAACCGCCCGGAAAAATACTTAAAATTGACTAAGTGTAAAAAAACCGATTCTCAGGAATCGGTTTTTTTAGGTGTAAGATTAGAAGTTCTTGGCGGGCCGCCCTCCGCGGGCCGTCTAGAACTTCTTCTTACACCACTATTCTTCCTTGCGGCGCTGGAATTCCCTGTTGATATACTGCATCAGCTCCGCGTCCCCACAGTAATTGTCCGGGTGAAAAATCTTCAGCAGATCCCGGTATCTCTTGCGGAGCGTCAAGGGATTTCCGGCACTGCGAAACAATATGTGGGCGATCTCCTCACCCTGACCCAGCAGCTCCACATTATCCCGCTGGGATTTCCTACCCTCCAGTCTGCGCCTCTCCTGCTCAAAACTTTTCCGGTCCTCCTCCAGCTTGCGAAAACCGTCCTGCAGAATCGCCAGTTTCTTGTCAAAGAAAAGATTTTCCTCCCGCAGCCTCTTCTGCTCCATCACCATCCTGCGGCTCAGGGTGTCCATCTCGTCTCTGAAACGCACCCGCTCCTGGATAAACTTGTCCTGCATGTTCTCCAATTCACTGCGCTCGTTCTGGAGACGGATATTCTCCTGAAACAGCCACAGTTTCATGTCCCGCAGTTCCTCCTCGCTCTGTGCCTTATAGACTTCCTCCCAGTTAATCTCATTCTCCATGTTCCTACAGTCCTTACACTTTGCCCTTTTTCCGATGTCACACGCTTTTATAATGCCGCGAAATATACTCCTCACAGGTCGCAGCACAGGCAGCAATATCCCAGCAGAAGCAACAACGCAATCAAAAACAATCCCATCAGCCTGCTGGTCATAAACAGCATAATCAGCATGCCCAATGCGATAAAAAAGGCAGCCAGTCCGATCAGTTTAAATAGTTTCATACCCGTTCCTTCACACAAACAGCCCTTATGCTATTATATGCGGCAGCTTTTGGTTTCGGAACCAATTCTCACTCTTTCTCTTTCCGGTCGGGAAAGGCAATGTCCACGGCCTTCGCGTCGTCCATGCCTGTCTCCTTTTTTTCCGTGAACTTGTCTATCAGATCCGGCAGCATATCCAAAAGCTTGGTCACAGTATTTTGATCCTTCACATTGACCAGTCTGGTGGTGCCGTCCTTGATTACCAGCACTGCACTGGGAGACATTTTTCCGCCCAGACCTCCGCCGTTTCTGTCGGAGAATTTCTCAGAATTGCTGCCTGCTCCTGCGGCAAAGCCAAAGCTGACATCCACCAGAGGCACGATCGTCACGTCCCCCACCTGTACGGGCTGTCCCACCACCGTCTTGGCCGCCAGCACGCTGTCCATCCCTTGAAGCAGAGATTCCACTACACCTGGAGCGCCTTTTCTGTTCGACATCTCTCTCCCTCTCGTCTCCTTATCCGCCATTGCTCTCTATCCTCCTATTTGTTCTTCAGCTGATCTAACAGCTGACGCAGACGTCTGTCAAGCAGCACCTTGCACACATGGTACAAGAGCACTGCCGCCGTAATCCGCCCTCTCAGGAAAACCTCACCCTCCAAAATCCGCCGTTCAAAATCCGGCGTAATATCCACACGGCATTTTTTCCCCAGAAAAGGTTTTACGGCCCAATATATCCCGTACGCATACCCGGTGAGGTCCGGCTCGCCAAGCCCCGCCACAGCCTCCGCCCGCAGATACCGGGGACGGATACTCTTTATCATGCTGCACAAACGGTCAAGCGCATGCTTTACCAGCTCCTGATTATCCTCGTCCCGCACAATCCCCAAATAGAACTGCAGCTTTTCTTTCAGGTCAGATATTTTCTGTGACTGCGGCGTCTGCTCTCCGTCTGCGGAACTCTGTTTCTCCGGGAATTTCTCCTCCGGCCGTGATTCCTGCGGTTTCTGTTCCTCTTGGTCTTTCTCCACCGGCTGAGATTCCTGCGGTTTCTGCTCCTCTTGGTCTTTCTTCACCGGCTGAGATTCCTGCGGTTTCTGTTCCCCCCGGCTTTTTTCCTCCGGCTGCGGCTCCTCCGAAGACTCTTCGGCCTTATGCTTTCCGCCGCTGTCGTAGACCGTCAACCACAGCGCCTTAACCCGCAGTCTCCCGTCCTCCGGGTACGTGAAGGTTCCCCGCACTAGGCCAAAGAGCCACCGAAACCGAAACCACGCCTGATATTCCCCCGGCCGCGCAGTGCCCCCGCCCCGGTACACAACCGGGCAAAACAGAACCAGCAGCACCGTAAGCAACACGAAAGCCAACAGACATAGCAGAATGATTCCCAATATACTAAGTATTTTTAATATCACACTCCACATCTGCACTCTCCATGCCCGCCGCAAGGTATTCACGTAGTCCGGCGTCTCCTCTGGCAGCCCAGGTTTCCCTCGCGATCTGTTCCACTATGCCCACGGCCGCCCCATAGTCCTCTGCGATTCCGATGACATAGAGCGGATGCCGGTCATAATATTTCTGCCGCAGATATTTTGACTCATAGATATCCAGCTGGTCCGACGCATTCCCCGGCAGCGTCAGAAGATACACTCCCGCTTTATGGGGTCTGGCGGACAGACTCTTTTTTATTTTTTCCAGCTTTTCCCTGTTTATGCCCTCACTCAGATAGAGCCTGGGATAATATTCCAGCTGCGGCATGCGTTCCTCCCCCGAGCAGCGGCCCGTCGTTTGGATCTCAAAAGACCATTCATGCATCCTAGTATAACACAAATATGAAGAAAAAGGAAATGATATTTGCAGGGGAATTATACTGACTAACGTTTCGTTAGTGAGTATAAAAATCCGGGGATATTTTCCCCGGACAGAGGCTCACCTTCATCGAACCTAATAATATTTTTTGTTTCCCCACAGGTTGTTCTTTTTCAGCTCCAGGTATTCGCTGTAGGCGCGCTCCAAAATCTGCTTTTCGTTGGCAAATTTCAACAGGTGACTGGCCTCATGATATTTGTAAAAACCTGAGTCAACAAAAAACTCCTCTTTTTGTGGTTTGCTGTAATAACTGTCCGCCATCATCAGATACCAATGCACATCCTTGGTCACGATATCCTCCGGCACCGCAAAGGTATATTCGCTTTTCCCAATATATTTGATGATGGACGCTTTGGCGCCGGATTCCTCAAGGACCTCCCGCAGGGCCGTCTCCTTGTACTCCTCGCCCTCCTCCACAGTGCCCTTGGGTAAAACCCAGCCTTCGTATTTATTCCTGTAGTTCTTATACAAGAGTAAAATCTTGCCTCGGAAAATTACCACACCACCACAGCTCGTTGCTTCGATCATTGCAATTCCCTCCGAAACGGTGTGTCATATGACTAAAGTAAGTATAGACGAAATGGACAGGAATAGCAACCAAAAAATCAAAAAATTGTGCGCCATATTCTTCCTGCTTCATAATTATCTACTGTACGCCCTTTTTTTCATGGCCCGTAGTGTAGTCCTTATAGGGTAAATCGCCCGGATTTCCGGAGACGCAGTCCACAAAAAATTCAATGATCCGCCCCATCTGTCCGCCGCTCTCTCCAGTGAAGGACAGACGCAGATTTTCCTCCCTGCAATGCTCCAATTCCCTGTGCAGAGAGAGGGGAACACTGTTGTAGATCACATTCATGCATACGTCACAGCATATTTCCACCGGGAATTTTGCCCGGTAGCGGTCCGTCAACGTCCCCTCGGCCCGGCATTGCTGTCCCCGCAGACATTTTCCGGCGGTTTTGGCGATACAGTTTGCCGTCACCATCATGGGAATGTGCCCGTAGACCAGTTTCTCCGGCGCCTCCCCACCTTCCGCTGTCAGGGAATGAATCCGCTTGCGCAGGCGGCTCCACTCCCTGCCGCTAAGTTCCAGCGGACAGGTCAGTCCGCAGCCCCTCTGCCGCCAGAATGCCGCCGTCTCACTGTTCCATACATAGACCGTGTGATCCAGCTGTATTGGCAGCTTTTTTCCCTGCGTCAGGGCGCTTTCTCTCTGCCACAGCCACCCGTACTCTTCCAGATTGCGCGCCAGGAATCCCTGTATCTCTCCCCCGAGATACCATTCCATGGCATGTTCCATGATCTCCCAGTCCTTGTCACGCAGTACATATGGCAGGGCCGCCCACAGAGCGATCCCCGTCTCCCGCAGCTGCCGCAGTGCCTGTTGCCCTCTGTCTGTGCCCTGGGTCCGGCCACCGCTCCGAAACTTTGAAAGCAGATGGCTCTCCACATAGAGCCTGTCCATTGTCCGGCCGCTGTCTTTCATTTTCGGACTGCAAAAATGTTCTGCCAGATAAAGCAGCTGCTCCTCTGTGGATATATGAATCCGCATTCTCCGTCCGGGGGTCTCATCTACATGTTCCGCCCTTTCCTCTGGCTGTGGGTACACAGGTTCCACTTTGCGCCTGACCGGCAGCCCGTGATCCGCTATGATCTGTTCCTCCAACCGCGAGACCGCCTCCCGCCGCAGGGCGTTGATCTCCTTCAGGGAATAGAAACCTCTCCCATCCGCGTGTACCTCCAGACGCTCCGCCACAAAACAGGTCTCCCCTAGCTTTTGCAGCTGTCTGCGGATATCCTCCTCCAGAACAGGACGGCTCTGGGCGGGTTCCACCGCCGCCCCTGTCACCTCCACCTGGCAGTTGCCGGTTCCTATCCGAATCCGGGCCTGGTTGCCGCATACAAAGCTCGCCTCTATCCATATTCCTATCCGCTTTTTCTCCAGAATATAGCTCTGCCGAATCTGCTCCAGACAGTTCTCGTCGCTGCCTGTGTAGGAGGGGCTGTCCAGCGTTACCATCTCCCGTCCGTTATGCCTGAAAAAATACCCATCCTGACTCTGGCTGCGAATATACAGTTTGGACAGCAACTGCAGATCCCGCTCTTCCACACAATATTTTTCCTTCGGAGCATTTAGACAGAGATCGATATATTTCCGGTAGACAGCCGTCACCCCCGCTGCGTACTCCGGCTTTTTCATGCGTCCCTCAATCTTGAAGGAGTCGATGCCGCCCGCTATCAATTCGGGCAAATGCTCTATCGTACACATGTCCTTCAGACTTAGGGGATAGTATTCCTGTCTGTGGACAGACGTTCCGGGGCTGTCCGTCTCGTAGGGCTGTCTGCAGGGCTGGGCGCATCTTCCCCTGTTGCCGCTGCGTCCCCCCAGCAGACTGCTGAACAGACATGCGCCGGAATAGCAATAGCACATGGCGCCATGGACAAATGCCTCCACCTCCAGTCCGCTCTCCTCCTTAAGCTGTGTCAGTTCCCGCAGACTCAGCTCCCTGGCCGGTACCACTCTGGTCACTCCCAGTTCTCGCAGCAGCTCGGCTCCCGCCGGTCCGGTGACGGTCATCTGTGTGCTGGCATGGAGCTCCAGTCCCGGAAAATGCCGCCGTATCACCCGCAAAGCCCCTATATCCTGCACAATCACGCCGTCCAGCCCCGCTTCATACAGCGGTGTCAGCGCCTCCACCATCTCCGGCAGCTCCTGTTCCTTCATCAGCGTGTTTACCGTCAGATAGCTCCTGCAGCCGTGTATATGTCCATAACGGATACAGGCGGCCAGCTCCTCCCCGGAAAAATTGTCCGCATAGGCCCTGGCGCCAAATTTTTCTCCGCCCAGATAGATGGCGTCCGCTCCCGCGTGCACGGCGCCATAAAAAGCCTCCCTGTTGCCCGCCGGGGCAAGCAGCTCCACATTTCCACTCACTATATACGAACTGCGCGTTCTCCGTTCCTTCTCTCCCATGCTCTGCCGCTCCCGTTTGCTTTGTGTAACAGAAAAGCTGCCCTATACCGGCAGCTTTTTATTCTTCTGTTCCTTCTCCATTTGCTCGATCTGCTTGTCCTTCTCTCGCAGCTGAATCTCCATCTCTCTGGAATCCTTTTCCATGTTCTCCATCTTGATCTGAGAAGATATCAGCTCATGTTTCAGGTCGTACAATTCCTTCTCCTTGCGCTGCAGCTCCTCTTCAAGCACGGTAATCTGTTTCTTGGCCTTGAAATAGTCGTCCGCTATGTTCAGTTGCAGCAATACACTCCGGGTATCCAGTGGCTGTCTGCGAAAACTGTCCACCTTGCTGTACTCATTCACCTTGTTGTTGATATAGGAGGCAACTTTCTGCAGATACTCCTCACTTTCATAACCGCTCAATGTAAAAACTTTTCCGCCGATAATAACCTCTGTATCTGTTTTGGAAGACATATTTTCCATCCTTTCCATTCGATATCCGATGCCAGACTACAACATATACGCTCCTTTGTACTATCAAAACACAATATCTATTGTTCCTATTATATATCAGAACCGGCGTACAGACAAGCCCAATGTGCAATTTTCTGCAAAATCTTTTCCTGACCTTTTCCTGAGAGAATATTGTTTTATCGAATCTCAATAAAAATATATTGACTTTCAATCATCCGGGTGATATATTGGGAATATCAGGAAGAAATGCAGGAGGAAAATATTAATATGGATAATAAAATTACTCCAGAGACAGGAAACGAAAGTGCACGCGGGAAAAAGAGCCCACTGGTGATCCGACATCTATTTCTTATATTGACAGCACTGACATTGTTTGCCGGAATAATCCCCCCGGTAATTGCGGAGCCTATATGGGAATGCGAGTTGGATGAATTGCCCAGTCTCTTGTTAGAAGGAGCTGTTATAGTGGGCGGTTTTATAATCTATCCCTGGGTTCTGACGGCGGCGGAAATCTTTCTGACAATCTACGGCCACCGCCGTGAGGAAGTTTACAGAGGGGGACGAATTTTCGATGTGGTCGGCATTCCTTTGGGAGTACTGTACAGCATCCTCTACCTGGGGCTGTTTGACAGCGTTGAATTTGGCAAGGACTGGCATGAGGTCCTGTACAACGCACAGACACATACGCCTATTTTTACGCAGTCTATGACCACCATATGGACACTGGCGCTGGTGGGATACGCAGGGTATCTAATCGTGAACTTCTTATCTCTCAAAAAGGTGCCTCCTCTTGTGCCCGTGCTGGGGATGGCGGCCATGTATCTGGGAACGGCGGAAAGTATTCTCTGGGGCATACAGGTGTATACGCCCAGCCTCATAATCACAGACATCTATCTGCTTCTGTTTCCCGTAAACTGCATAATCGTCACCGCCAGAACAGTGCGGCACAAAGTGTGGGAATGGGAACAGACACCCTATGAAATTCAGGAGGACAATTCGCTGATACAGACCTGTAATCGTCTGTTGATGCGGTCGAAACGCTGGCCCTTTGCCGCATTCCTGCTGATGTGGCCGCTGCTGGGAATCCTGATCGTACTGCTGCTCTTAGTGGGTCAGAGACCGGACGCCGTCATAAAGGCATTCACGGAGACGGCGGACTGGAACCTTTCTCAGAGAGTGGCCCCTCAGAATGTTTACTATGACGAACATTATCTCTGCACCGTGGCCGCAGGCGGACACAAAAGAATTGTAAAACCCCTGCGTCTCGGCGTGCGGCACGGACATGAGGTGATTGTAAACAGACAGCTCTGTGTGGCAAATGCCTTTGAACAGATACTGGAGGAAAAAACGCCCGGACTCCACAGGGTAATAAGGCATATCTACGACACCTATGGATTTCCCGTGGCAAAGCTGATCCACTCCCAGTACACAGCGGATCTGATCTATTTTCTGATGAAACCTCTGGAATGGTTTTTCCTGATCGTACTGTATCTGACAGACACCAACCCGGAAAATCGCATAGCGCTTCAGTACACCGGAAAGAGCCCGCGGGATTTTCTATAAGGTCTCAAGTCCCAGGTGCCGGTAGGCGTATTCCGTCACGACCCGGCCTCTGGGAGTGCGGTTAATCAGGCCGTTTTTGAGCAGATATGGCTCCACCACATCCTCTATGGTCCCGGCGTCCTCCCCGATGGCGGCCGCAAGGGTGTCCAAGCCTACAGGCCCGCCCTGAAATTTCTCGATCATGGTATTTAAGATATTGCGGTCGATATGATCCAGGCCCAGCTTGTCCACATCCATCAGATCCAGGGCTTCTTTTGCCACCTCTTCGGTTATTCTGCCATCATGTCTTACCTGAGCATAATCCCTGACCCGTTTTAAGATACGGTTGGCAAGTCTGGGCGTTCCGCGGCTGCGGCGAGCCAGCTCCACCGCCCCTTTCTCATCAATCTCCACTCCCAGCACCTGGGCGGAGTGCTGAATAATCAGTTTCAGCTCCTGTACGGAATAGAACTCCAGATGGTGGATCATGCCGAACCGGTCCCGCAGCGGCGCCGTCAAAAGTCCCACTCTGGTGGTGGCCCCCACCAACGTGAATCGGGGCAATTCCAGACGCACGGAGCGGGCTGTGGGGCCCTTGCCGATCATCACATCAATGCAGTAATCCTCCATAGCGGGATACAGCACCTCCTCCACCTGGCGGTTCAGTCGGTGAATCTCGTCCACAAACAGCAGATCCCCCTCCTCCAAATTGTTCAAAATAGCGGCAATCTCCCCCGGCTTTTCGATGGCGGGGCCGCTGGTCACCTTCAGATGTACTCCCATCTCATTGGCGATAATGGCCGCCAGCGTGGTCTTGCCCAGACCCGGTGGGCCGTAAAACAGCACATGATCCAGGGCGTCCCCCCGCTGTCTCGCCGCTTCAATATATATTTTCAGAGTCTCCTTCACTTTGGACTGTCCGATATAATCCTCAAGCACCTGGGGCCGCAGGGAACCTTCGATCTTTACGTCCTCCTCAGTCAGGTTGGTCTCAATCATTCTCTTTGCCATATTTTCCTCCGCCTAAAACATTTTTTTCAGCGCCTGTTTCAGCAATGCGGAGGAGTCCATATCATCCGCTCCCTCCACCTGGCTCACCGCCTTCATGGCCTCGGTCTGTCCGTATCCCAGCGCCACCAAAGCCTCCACGGCCTCCCGCTTGCCGGGATGGTCCATGACAGCTCCTGCGCCGCCAGCGCTCCCATCGGCAATTTCCCGTGAGATATCAGCAGTCTCATAGTCCAGCTTGTCCTTCAGCTCCAGCACCAGCCGCTCGGCAGTGCGCTTGCCGATACCGGGGGCCTTGGAGATGGCCTTCACGTCCTGGGCCAGAATCGCAAAGCGCAGCTGGTCCCCATCCATGACGGACAAAAGTCCCAAAGCCCCTTTGGGCCCGATGCCGCTGACAGTGATGCAGCGCTTAAACATCTCCAAATCACCCTTTGAGAGAAAACCATAGAGCCAGAATGCGTCCTCCCGGACGCTGGTGTATGTATACAGTTTTGCCTCCTGCCCAATCCCCGGCATGCGGGCCGCCGTCTGGGCTGAGATATGTATATTGATTCCCACGTCATGCACGTCGATAACGCAGCAATCCTGCGTGATATCCATAACGATTCCCTTCACATAAGCAAACATAGGCTCTCCTCCTTGGGCTGCCATCTTTTCTTCTGTTCATTTTATCACAATCGAACATATGTTTCAAGTGTTTTCTTTTGATGCCCTTCGCAGCATTCTGCGGTACACAATCATAAAACACAGCAGATGCACGGCAAAGGTCAGTGCCCAGCTGATGGGATAAGATATGTACAACGCCTCCAGGCTATGGTGGGCCTTGAACACCGTCATGATCCACACAACCCTGAACAGACAGGCCCCGGTCAGAGACACCAGCATGGGCATGATACCATAGCCCATGCCCCGAATCGCCCCCACCATCACATCCATCATGCCGCACAGGGCATAGGTGGTACAGATGTAGGCAAGGCGCAGTATTCCGTACTGGATCACCTCCGCATCCGGGGAATAGAGTTTCAGAAGAGTTCCTCCCGCCAGATAGACCCCGTTTCCCATGAGCACACCCACGACAATGACACAGCCCAGACAGATCAGCAGAATTCTTCCCATGCGCTTATACTGCCTGGCCCCATAATTCTGCCCGGTAAAGCTGATACAGGTCTGGTGCAGGGAGTTCATGGCTGTGTAGACAAAGCCCTCCAGATTCTGGGCGGCGGTGTTGCCCGCCATGGCGATGGAACCGAAGGAATTCACCGAGGACTGGATCAGCACGTTGGAGATGGAGAACAAGGCTCCCTGAAGTCCCGCAGGCAGACCGATCTTAACCATCTTTATCATTTTGTCTTTCACAATACGCAGTTTTTTCAGGCTGACATGGTAATCTCCCTCTGTGCGCATCAGGCACAGGAGTACCAGCGCGGCGGAAATAGTCTGGGAGATAATCGTTGCCAGCGCCACACCCGCCACGCCCATGGACAGGGAAATCACAAAGAACAGATTCAATATCACGTTGACGACTCCCGCAATCAGCAGAAAATACAGCGGTCTTCTGGTGTCTCCCACCGCCCGCAGCACAGCGCTGCCGAAATTGTAGAGCATCATGACAGGCATTCCCACAAAATAAATGCGGATATACAGCACCGCCTGGTCAATCACATCCTCCGGGGTATCCATCAGCTGCAGCGCAGGCCGGGACAAGGCCAGACCCACAAAGATCAGAACTACACCGCTGACTATGGAGGTGAGTATGGCGGTATGCACCATCTCCTCCAGCTCTTTCTTCTGTCCGGCGCCATAAAAATGCGCCACCATCACGTTAGTCCCCACAGACAGGCCCATAAACACATTGACCAGCAGATTGATCAGCGAACTGGTGGAGCCCACCGCCGCCAGCGCATCGCTGCCTGCAAATCGTCCCACCACTACTATATCCGCCGCATTGAACAAAAGCTGCAGGATTCCCGACAGCATAAGCGGCAGGGAATACAACAGTATCTTTGGCAGCAGCGCGCCGCTGCACATGTCCATCTCATATTTTTTCTTTTTTACTGAAACATTTTTCATGACAAATCCTCCGCCGTACATCTGGCATCATGCTGTAATAAATTTCATTAGCAAGTATATCACTTCGGCATTGGTAAATCAATTTAAAAATCGGAAAGCAACGACATTGGCTGCTTTCCGATTTCTATGTTACTTGTTGTTAATGTAGTTGATCAGTCCCTCCGCAGCGATGATCTTCTGCATGAACTCGGGGAACGCCTGGCCCTTAAACTGGGTGCCCTTGGTGCGGTTGTAGATCATGCCGCTGTCAAAGTCCACTTCCACCTGATCTCCCGCCTCTATGCCCTTGCTGGCCTCCGGGCACTCGATGATGGGCAGCCCGATGTTGATGGCGTTGCGGTAGAATATCCTGGCAAAGGTCTCTGCAATGACACAGCTCACCCCCGCCGCCTTGATGGCGATGGGCGCATGCTCTCTCGAGGAACCACAGCCAAAGTTCTTGTCTGCCACAATGATGTCGCCCTTCTGCACCTTTTTCACAAAATCCTGGTCGATATCCTCCATGCAGTGGGTTGCCAGCTCCGCTGGATCTGAAGAATTCAGATATCTGGCGGGAATGATTACGTCTGTATCCACATTGTCTCCGTAACGGAAGACAGTTCCGTTTGCTTTCATATTAAGCCTCCTATTTGATTGATTATTGAGTCACCTTACAGCTGCTCCGGGCTGGAAATCTTTCCTGTCACCGCACTGGCAGCAGCCACGGCGGGGCTGGCCAGATAGATCTCGCTGGTCACATGGCCCATGCGGCCCACAAAGTTGCGGTTGGTGGTGGAGACGCAGCGCTCTCCCTCCGCCAAGATGCCCATATAGCCGCCCAGGCAGGGTCCGCAGGTGGGAGTGCTGACGATAGCTCCGGCCTCAATGAAGGTCTTCAAAAGTCCCTCCTCCATGGCCTGCATATAGATGGTCTGGGTGGCGGGGATCACAATACAGCGCATGCCCTTCTGCACATGGCGGCCCTTCAGCACCTCCGCCGCCGTCCGCAGATCCTCTAGACGCCCGTTGGTGCAGGAGCCGATGACCACCTGATCAATGGCGATATCCTCTGTGATCTCGTCGATGGTGTGTGTATTCTCCGGTAGATGGGGGAACGCGATGGTAGGACGCAGGGTGCTTAAATCAATGGTGTACTCCTGGTCATATACCGCATCCGCATCAGCCTCATAAATCTTGTAGGCTCTGGAGCTGTGCTCCTTCATATAGGCCTGCGCCTTGTCGTCCACCGGGAAAATCCCGTTCTTGCCCCCGGCCTCAATCGCCATGTTGGCGATGGTAAAGCGGTCGTCCATGGACAGGCTGGCAATGCCGTCCCCCACAAACTCCATGGATTTATACAGGGCGCCGTCCACGCCGATCATACCGATGATATGCAGGATCACATCCTTGCCGCTTACCCACTTGGGCAGCTTGCCGGTGAGGTTGAACTTGATGGCCGCAGGCACCTTGAACCATGCCTTGCCGGTAGCCATACCGGCAGCCATGTCCGTGCTGCCCACGCCGGTGGAAAATGCACCCAGCGCACCGTAGGTACAGGTGTGGGAGTCCGCGCCGATGATCACGTCTCCGGCCACCGTCAGACCTTTCTCCGGCAGCAGCGCATGCTCAATGCCCATCTCTCCCACTTCAAAGTAATTGGTAATCTCATTCTTTCTGGCAAACTCTCTCACACATTTGCAGTGCTCCGCGGACTTGATATCCTTGTTGGGCACGAAATGGTCCGGCACCAGGGCGATCTTGTCCTTGTCGAACACCCCCTGCACCTTCATCTTGTCCATCTCTTTGATGGCCACCGGACTGGTGATATCGTTGCCCAGCACCAGGTCCAGACTGGCCTCGATCAGCTGGCCCGCCTCAACCTTGTTAAGACCTGCCGCCGCTGCCAGAATCTTCTGTGTCATCGTCATTCCCATAACGTCATCCTCCTGATTTGAGTCCCGGAAAACCATGCATGGAGCCACAGACTCCGGGGACACTGTTTTGATCTCTGTTTCCATCCTAACACATTTTTTGATATTCTTCAAATATATAATATTTATATTTTCCATAACCATATGTTATGTATTGCCTCTTACATCCCAGTGGGATGTTGCATTTATTTAAGCAAGTCATTGGATGCTTAACGACAATTTCTTGCACAAAATGACAAACCTTTGATTCCAGTTCCGGGTTGGGGCATATGCAAAAAAATTATCTCCCTGTGCCCCGCTTATAACAAAAAAGGGGATCTTGCAGGGTATTTTTTCTATATATGCCCTGTCACCGGGAAAAAGAGCATATTTTCCTGGTTATGTGGGACACTGGAAAAGATTTTTTCTGTATATGCCCCACACAGTTTCGTGAGCGGCAAAATCATATGAATTACACGTTTGTATTCCGGTTTATCCGGGTTAGGCAAAACTTCAATCAAACGACAGTTGATTGCCTGCTTACCGTTTTTGCTATTCCCAAAGGATATGATATTTGCACTTGCCATAGCTGTGTGTTATGATATAATGAGTAAAACGCATTGCGTTTAACTCTTCTGAACAGAGTGTGCAAAAACCATAGGGGGTATCCGCCATGAATCAGCTGAACCTTTACCATATTTTCTATACCGTAGCCCAGTGCGGCAATATTTCCGCCGCCGCCAAAAAGCTGTATATCAGCCAGCCCGCCGTGAGCAAATCCATCTCCCGGCTGGAGGAATCCTTTACCTCCCCGCTGCTGATTCGCAGTTCCCGGGGCGTCACTCTGACAGAGAACGGCAAACTTCTCTATAAGCAGTTGGAGACCGCTTTTCAGGCCATCCGCCAGGGCGAGGAAATGATCTCCCGCAACGATCTGCTGGGCGTTGGCAGCCTGTCCATCGGAGTCAGCACCACACTGTGCAAATATGTGCTTCTACCCTATTTGCAGGACTATATTGCCGCTAATCCCTATGTCAAGGTATCCCTGTCCTGCCAGTCCACCTACGAGACAATAGCCTCCCTGGAAAGCGGGGCGCTGGAGCTTGGGCTGGTGGGTGAAAGCGAGCGTCTGGAGAGCAGTCACCTTAACTTTCTGCCCATCCGGGAGATCCATGATATTTTCGTCTGTTCCCCGGAATATCTGAGCAAGCTGCAGAGCCAGACCGACGGCAGTGAGGATCTGCTATCCCAGGGCACTTTTCTGCTGCTGAACAAAAACAATGTGACCCGCCAATACATGGATAAGCACATGCTTCTGCAGAACGTCACCATGGAGCATCAAATCGAGGTCACCACCATGGATCTGCTTATTGATTTCGCCCGCATCGGCCTGGGGATTGCCTGCGTCATCGGCGAGTTTGTCCAGGATGAACTAAAAAAAGGCTCCCTGGTGGAATGTTCCATCAGAGAGCCTATCCCCTCGCGCCGTATCGGTTTTGCCTATCCGCGGTCTGCCAGGCCTTCCGCCGCCATGGACGCCTTTTTATCCCAGTTTATCTTGTGAGCTGGTTCTGCTCCAGAACCCAGGTGGTGCTGGCGGTAAACAGGTCTCCGTCCACCGTCACCTCAAACCGTCCGCCCATCAGTTCCGTAAAGCTGCGAACGATGGCCAAGCCCAGGCCGCTGCCCTCAGTGCCCCGCGAGGCATCTCCCCTGACAAATCGCTCCGTCAGCTCGTCACCGCTCACCGTGATCTCCTGCTCCGTAATATTTTTCAGCCGCACCGTCACTTCCCCTTCTGTCCGCTCCATATCCACATAAATCCGTGTGCCCTCCATGGCATATTTTATAATATTTCCAAACAGATTCTCATAGATCCGGTATGCCTTCTGACTGTCCAGCCGCACCATGACCTTCTCCTCCGGCAGCCGAAACCGCACTGTCAAATTCCTCTCCCCCAGCCGGTCCTCCTGCTCGAACTCCACCTGCCGCAGCAGATTCACAATATCCACATCCACCAGATTTAGTGTGACATTCTTGCTGTTGGCCTTGCTGACCTCGAATAGATCCTCGATCAGCGCTTTCAGCCTCAGAGATTTCTGCTCCAGAATCTGCAGATACTGGATTCTCTGCTCCTCGGTCACATTCTCTTCTTTTAACAAATTCACATATGTGATGATCGCCGTCAGGGGAGTCTTTAAATCATGGGATACATTGGTTATCAATTCCGTCTTCATACGCTGGCTCTTCACCTCCTCCGCCACAGCCTTCTGAAAGCCCTCCTCGATCCGATAGATCTGGGGCTTGAAGGGTTCAAACACGCCCAGATGTTCCGATATTCTTACCTCCAGATTTCCGTCTGCAATCTCGTTGGTGGCATGCAGCAGAATGCTGTACTTTTTCTGCAGGTCGCTGATATATTTTTTTATCACAAAGTACAGCAGAAGCGAATACACAATCACGCCAAACCACCCTGCCACCCACATGGAACAGAGCAGGAATACCACGATCGCGTTGATAATCAGCAGCCTTATCACCTGTCTGCGGGAGTCCTGGGTGATATCCAGATTCACCAGAGACTGATAGTACCGACGCACCCGCGCCTTGCACCAGTTCCAGACACGGGAACATATCATGCGCTTGTGCAGATATCCCTTGATGCCCAGACTGCGCACCTCCCCAAGGCAGCAGCCCAAATACCAGGCGGCAAAAAACAGACATGCCATCACCGCCAGATTTCCCCCGTAGGCCAAATAATCTCCCCAGGTCCACCAATATACCGTGTGGAGATAATAGTTAGGATTGTTGGCCATATACAGCCGGGTTGCCCACACAATTACCTCTCCACAATTTAGCAGATACAGCAACGGTCCCAGCACTACCGCCTCCGCCGGGGCACGGTAGAAATGCCTCAACTGCTTTTTGTCCTCCCCGCGGGGATTGCCATAGAAAAAGCCCCATCCCCAAAGTGCCGCTGCAATGAAGATAAATATCCTGCCCAAACCGTTGGCCCAGTACTCCCGGTATATACTCCAATAATCATTTTCACCGTGGTAATTGCTCACCAGCGTCTCCCACTGGGTGCGCTTGATGCCATAGTATACCGTACAGTTTCTGGGGCCGCCATAGTTATGGGCCAATTGTTCCAGCTGACTGACAAGCAGAGAGTCCTCCGCTGCTATATCCTGCACATATCTATATTCATTGTCATAGACCTCGACCAGCCCCGCCATGGATACAGATTCCGGCACATAGCTCCATATATTGGATTCCCCTATATAGCTGTCGTACAATCCTCTGCGGGCGCTGTCATACAGGGTCTTGGTCAGCTTGTTGACATCCTTGTCCGCCGCAGCCTTCACCGAGAGATTCCCCGCAGCGTCATAGCTCATCTGAAACCAGACCGCATATTCCTCCACCGAGAACTCCTGCCCCTTCTCTGTCTGCAAAGTGTTGGTCACAATGATTCCTGTTTCCCGATCCTGCATCCAGTAGTCGAAAACCTCCATATCCTGAGGCATATTCTCGCTTAGCCTGTTGAGCCGTTCCTCCAGTCTGGCATATATATTGGTCAGAGTGCTCTGCATCACCTTCTTCCAGAGCAGCTGTACCGTCTCAATGTCCGCATTATCATCGGCCAGAATGGCTCTGCCTCGACTTATCATATCATCGCTGAGAGCAGGCTCCCACTCCTCCCCATCGGATTCACCATAGAGTTGCTCAAAGGTGTAATATCCTCCGTTTACCGCATTATAGAGGTCACGATACAGCACATAATTGTAGCGGGGACAAACCTCCATATTGCATATGTCTGTCACCGATGGCTCCACCTTGTAGTATCCGCTAATCTCCATATAGCGCATCAGCATGATAAACGCGCCGACCAGGGACAACACCACTCCCAGCCGCCATATGTTCTGCCATTTTTTCTTCTTTGGTTCGTTTGTAGTCTGCTCCCCGGGCTCTATCAGCATGACTTGCACTTTCTTCTTACTTTTTTTCATAATAATCCCCCTGCATATCGCAGACTGTGTTGCGATACTGCATTAATCTGCTCTACTGTTTCTCCATCTTATAGCCCACACCCCACACTACCTTCAGGTATTTGGGGTTCTTGGGGTCCAGCTCTATCTTCTCCCGGATATTCCGCACATGCACCATAATGGTGTCTGTGTTGACGGCCTTCTCATTCCACACCCGCTCATAGATTTCATCGGCGGAAAAGACTCTGCCCGGATTCCTTATCAGAAGCTGCACGATCTTAAATTCCATAGGGGTCAGTTTCACCGGCTCTCCGTCCACCGTCAGCTCCACGCTGTCCTCGTTCAGTTCCAGTCCTCCCAGGGTATACACATGCTCTCTCCCTGTCCCGCCGCCCACAGCGCTCATATACTTACTGTAACGGCGCAGATGGGAATTCACTCTGGCCAGCAGTTCCAACGGTGTGAAGGGCTTGGAGATATAGTCGTCCGCTCCCATGTTCAGCCCCATGATTTTGTCCACCTCCTCGGACTTTGCGGACAACATCAGCACCGGGAATTCATATCCCAGCTCCCTGGTCTTCATCAGCATGGTAATCCCATCCATCACCGGCATCATGACATCCAAAATCGCCAGATGTAACTCCCTGCTTTTGACAATCTCCAATCCCTCCTGGCCGTTGGCTGCCTGATAGACCTGATATCCCTGATTGCGCAGATATATCTCTATCCCCTGCCGTATCTCCCTGTCATCCTCCACCACCAGAATGCTGTAGTCTTGCTGATTCATTTTCGTTACTCTCCCTCATTGTTCATTTGCAGGCAGTTCTAATCTCGCACCACTAGCTGGGCAGGCGCAAGCGCTCGCGCAGATCTCTAAACACGCTGATCTGGGCGCTGGCCTGGGTCATTGCATATTGCCTACAGGTATCAGTATATATCCTGACGGCCCTTTCTGCAACTGCATCTTCCCGATACCTGAGGGCGGCCCTGAAAGCACCCTCTCCCAGATTATCCCGCAGAGGCTCGCTCTGGAGTACACGCAGCAGCTGCTCCGCGAATGCCTCTTCCTCCTCCGGGCACAGATATCCGCTGACTCCCTCCTCCACCAGATCCTCCACTCCCGATGCCCGCAGAGCCACTACGGGAGTTCTGGCTGCCATAGCCTCTAGGATTACGATCCCCTGAGTCTCCGTCTTGGAGGCAAATACAAAGCAGTCCGCCGCCGCCATATGAGCGGCAATCTCCCGATTGGGAAGACTCCCCAGAAAGCATATCTGCTGGCGGATATCCAGCTGTTCACACAGATCCAAATACTCTTTCCGCTGGGGGCCATCTCCAATGACCATCAGTCTGAAATCCGGCAGAGTTTTTTTGAGTCTGGCCATACAGCGCAGCAGAAAGGGCACATTCTTTTCATGCCCCAGCCGGGAGACGGTAACTAACAGGGGCATATCCCCCCGGCCATAGCGCTGCCGTATCTCCCCGGCCACCCCGCCGTCCGGGTGATAGCTCTCCGCTGTCAATCCTGTGGGCAGCACTGCCAGATCGGCCTGACAGTTATAGGTATATCCGTATTGCAGTTCAAAAGCTCTCTTCATGCCCTCCGTGGGAGCGATCACTGTATGACAGCGGCGCATAAAGCCGCTGAGATACCAGGGGGCCAGCTCCTGTTTGATGGCACGGCTGCCCCGGCTGCGGAGCCGCCCTAGCAGATTGTCTTTCTCCGCTCCCCGGCTCAGCCAGTGAATGGGGCCCGCATAGTCCAGATACTGCTCATACTGGGTATGATAGGTGTACACCAGAGGTATATTGTACTTGGCGGACAGATGTGCCGCCACCTTGCCGATCAGCACCGGGTGATGCACATGTATCACATCAAATTCCTCTCTGGAAAAGGTTTCGTCCAACACCGGGTCCAGAGGATTGGGCAACACTGTGTCGCTGTAAAATCGCTGGCTCAGCGTGCTGTAGCGCACCACGTCCTCCTCACCTTCCTGCTCCGTATCCAAGCGGCTGTACCTGGGGGCAAACACCACCACTCTGTGCCCCTGCTCCCGCAGGGCTTTAGTCAGCCTCTCAATGGAGATAGGTACTCCGCCGATAAAAGGCTTGTAATTGTTGGTCATCATTGCTATTTTCATCTTTTCACACCTCTCATCCAAAGTTCCGAGCATCCTCCGCAAGCGTCAGGCAAACCAGTTAAGCACCTGCTCCCCGCAGAAATACCCCGCCCCCACAAAAAACAGATTCCATATAAAAATTCCGATGGTGGAGCAGATCACATATTGGTCCAAGCGCATCCGGAATACCCCTGCCGGGATAGATACCAGCGTGCGGATCATGGGAATCAGCTTGGCGGCAATCAGTCCC
>JAAUZI010000091.1 GCA_014804645.1 Lachnospiraceae bacterium
CGTCGCTTTATCAACATTAAACGATGGAACATATCCATTGGTTAATGAAATGTTCCCAATACCGGCATATATATTATCTTCAAAGCTCCTGTCAGCCACATGAATCGAACCTGAAAATACCAGTGAGTTTTCATCCGGCTCGGAGCCATCTAAGGTATAATAGATTATTCCTTTGGGGGCAGACAATACTACATCTATCGGCTCCACATACCATCCACCCTCTACTGAGAACACCGGCGGCTCTATCCCGCTATCCTCTGTCAGTGTCTCTCTGGTTACAGTTTCTTCAACTCTATATGGACTGGGATCAGAAACCGTAAAAGAACTCAACTTTTTCAAGGTACTCGCATATACCTTTCCCTCCGGGATTTTGTTAGGAATTGCTATTTTTTCAATTGTATTTCCGGCGGCATCCGTAAGGAGCAAAGTTTCACCCGCCGACAGACCAAAAGGGAGGCCATGAACATCCTGTGGAATGTAATCATTACGATATCGCGAGGTGTCATCAATATTGGCGCTGTTCCACACAATAATTGTACTCATGGGTTCGATGGTTGTATCCTCGAATACAAATTTATACAGATCATGTTTGTCGTCCGACAAACTGTACCCGCCAATATTGATTGCATGGTCCGAATCATTATATAGTTCTAAATAATCCGCTCCATAATTTCCATTATCGTCATATGCGCACACTGAATTATTTATACAAATTTCTGTTATATGTATGGAAGAATTTTCTCGTCCATGCGAAGATCCATAAAATGCAAGCAGGACCAAGCAGCAAGAGACAAGAATCAGCCAGAGACTATGTCCGTTTCTTAATTTTCTCATCTTATACTCCCTTTAAAAAGTCACCTCTCCATCATGGGAGAGCAAGGAGACATAAGTAATCCCATCTAATTTATTTAACTCACGAACCATTTGACGGCCATCCTTTACCCGCATTTCGTAAACCAGATCAAGTTTTCCCTCTGTAAAACATCTGGTTTTCTCCTCGAAATTCTTTGTGTACTTAGTAATTATGTTCTTTATCTCGTCATCCATTTCCTCGGAGCCTGTACTGTTGATAACCAAAATTTTAGGAGCTTTAGCAACCGGCAGTTTATCAAGTAAAAAGACAAGAACCGTCACAAATAATGAAACAATAATTGCAATCTCTACCAATCCGGCGCCGCAGATTATGCCAACACCAGCAGACCAAAACAGAAAGATCAAATCCATTGAGTCCTTAATTGCTGTTCTAAACCTAATAATTGAAAGAGCGCCTACCATACCCAGGGAAATGACCACACTCGACTGAACGGCCAAAATAATGCTGGCTGTGATTAGTGCCATGGCTACCAGAGAAATATTAAAAGTTTTGGAATAAAAAGTCCGGCGTACAAGTACCCTATAACAAAAAAAGATATACACTGATATTAAGCCGGTAAACATAAGCACAATCATAATCTGCATCGTACTCAACTCTATTGTGGAATATCCTTCTAAAAAGGACTGTTTTAAAATATCTGAAAATGTCATCTGAATGTTCCTCCTGTTCTTGTGCTAAACTTTCTACATAAAAAATATTTAGAAAAAGTTGTCTGCTCCATATTTTTCAACTGCACTGTCTGGTAAATACAGTCCGGCAAAAATTCATCATATTTTACTTCCAATAATTGCATTCCATTAGGCATAACCGGACGCGTACTCATTCCAGAATCAAAAAAGTTACATATATCCGTAGAAGTTGCTATATCGCAATCAAAGGTTATTCTTACGTTTCCCTCTTTGCATATGTAGGGAAACCTTCTATATTGAACAATTACCACCGGCCGAAGTAATTTTGTCTCTCTCAATGTGAGAAACTTATTGAGAAGAGGGGCATTATCACCATTTATATCCAGTCTGTCATTAGCAGTAATCCTTAGATATTGTTCAAATGACAATTCACAGACCTCTTTGTGAATCATCCCATGTTCTTTCATTTTACACTCAAGATTTATCCTCGTTTTATCGCAGTTATAACTTCTTATCCGCCACTTTTCTCTGGAGTCTACACCTGACTCGTTATTGTAAAAAGAACTATTATAGTAGTCATCAAAATATATACTCCTAATCAGATAATTGCCATCTTCCGAGACATGTGAATCACTCTTGGCTATATGCTTGATTCGGCTTTTAATGATTTCCAATTCCGCTCTTGAGCATATGTATTTTAATTCATGCCTAAATCGTCTTTCCATATCAATCCCCATGCATATCGCAGACCGTGTCTGCGATATTGCCCAAATAGAAAATTGAAAAATCTTTGATTTTTCAACCTATCTCCCTCAATTTTTTCCACCACTCTTCTTTTGAAGAGAGTCCCCTTTTGTACATGTGCATCTGCATTATGTTGATCCGAATAAAACCATAGTGTTTTTATTGTATCCCCCAAATTTAGGTTTGTCAAACATATGCCAGCTTGCTCGAATTTTCGCCGCTATCTCTCCCCAAACTTCAGTTAAAACAATTCATCATCCATAACTTTCAAAAAATTGCAAAGATTTGTGAAACCCAGGCATGCCGTTCTTGACATTCTTCTTTTAATATGCTACACTTAGCCATGGTTTCGCAGAAGCGGCCACACAGACAGAAGTCTGAAAATTATGGCATTATATTCGGAGCAATTAATTAGTATACCAGGAAGGTATCTGCGCCCAGAAGGGTACGGGTGCTTTTTTTGCGTCCTTATGCGGAACTTTAAAACAGCATATTCCCGAAAAGCACACTGCTCTATATCTGGACGGCTTGGCGGCCTGATATAGAGCACCTGCCTTGTGTGCTGACAGGGAATATGCGGAACTCTAAATAAGAAAGGAAGTCTTTATGAAAAATAATTTAAAAAATCTTTGTCTCTCCGCTGTCTGTCTGGCTCTGTGCATGGTACTGCCTTTTCTGACCGGCCAGATCCCTCAGATTGGAAATGCCCTGTCGCCTATGCACATTCCGGTGCTGATATGCGGCCTGCTCTGCGGCTGGCAGTACGGCCTGGTGATAGGCTTTGTCGCGCCGCTGCTGCGCTTTCTGCTGTTCGGCATGCCCCCCATTATGCCCACCGGCCTGTCCATGATGTTTGAGCTGGCCGCCTATGGCGCTATTTCCGGCCTTCTGCTAAAGCTGCTGCCCAAAAAGCTACCCTGTCTGTACGCCTCTCTGGTGGGAGCAATGCTGGGCGGCCGCATTGTCTGGGGCATTGTCCGCTTTGTCTTGGGCATGATCGTGGGTCCGGCTTTCACCCTTCCCATGTTCCTGTCCGGAGCCTTTGTCACCGCCGTTCCCGGCATTATCTGCCATATTGTGCTGATTCCGCCTGTGGTAATCGGCGTCCGGCGCGCTCTGAAAAATTACGATTGATTCGCCGCGCTATACATCAAGAGGGTCTGACTGTACAACAGCCGGACCCTCTCAGTATTTTTCAGCCTACTCTACATTATATTTCTTCAGAAATTCCGTCCTGGAACAAGGCATGCTGTAATAGTATCCCTGAATAAAGTCCGAACCCAGCTGCATAACCTGCTGCTGTTCCTCCTTCTCCTCCACACCCTCTATAACAATGCGCAAATCGATACTATGTACCATATTGATAATATGACTCAGCAGCTGCCGCTCGTAGCTGTGCTGCAAAGCCCTCAGCGTAAAGCTCCTGTCAATCTTCACAATGTCCGGATTGAAACGGCCAATATTCTGCAGATTGGAGTAACCGGTGCCAAAATCGTCCAGAGCAATCTGGATACCAGCCTCCTTGAACTTCTTCCACACCTTTTGGACATTGATACTGTTCTCCAGATAACCGCTCTCTGTCAGTTCCATAATCAAAGCGTCCGCCGGCAGCCCCGTCTCCTTCAGAGCATCCATAACTTCCGCAAAAACAGGGCTTTTCGTCATCTGAATGTAGGACAGATTGATGCTGACCCGGAATTGCGGATACCTTTTTCTACATTCTCTGCACATATCCGCCGCTTTACGGATAATCCATTTTCCCACGGGCACAATCAAACCGCTCTCCTCCAGAATAGGAATAAACTCCATGGGGGAAATCCTCTCTCCGTCCGGCATCTGATAGCGCAGCAGTGCCTCCGCCCCATACAATTCCTCCGTGTCGGCGTACACCAGCGGCTGAAAGTACAGGTCCAGGCCTACGAAATCATTGGACACCGCTCTCCGCAGACTTCTGCTGATCGCTCTGGCGCGCAGAAATGCGTCATAATCCTCCTGCGCAAAGACGCAGACCTGATTCTTTCCCTGGCGCTTGGCCTGTCCCAGGGCAAACTCAGAGAGACGCATTATCTCCTCATAGTCCGCTTTCTGCATGTCCCGTGTATTGACAATGCCGCCGGATATGGTGTAGACCGCCTCATAACACTGTTTGGCTATGGTCCGTTCCACCTCCTGACGGATATTATAGTATAATTCCTTGACCTCCTCACTCTCACAGCCGACCGCATCCAGCACAAGAAACTCATCTGAAATCACCCGGTACACATACTGTCCCGGCAGCAGACGGCTCTCTATGCACTGAGCCACCTGCCTCAGTACAGTGTCTCCGTATTCCACTCCCAGCCTTTCATTAATCATCCGAAAATCGTCAATACCGATACGCATGACAAACCCTTCCGGCAGATTGGATATCTGTTTCAAATGTTCCTGCAGGGACGACACCCCCAGCAGTCCGCTGACATTGTCCGCCTTCTGTTTCCGGCCAATCTCGTTGATACAGCCCAACATCAGCCAAGGCCGCCCCTCCTCATTCTGCAGCACACGCCCCCGACAAATAATCCAAATCGGGACGCCGTCCTTTCCCAGCCAACGATAGCGCAGTTCATGTTCCGTCTTCACGCCATCAAACAACTGCTGCAAATCCTCCTGCAGCATAGAAAAATCATCCGGATGTACACACGCTCTCAGGGTTTCCACCACATCATGAAACAGGCATCCCGGCAGGGCAAAACGTTTCGCCGCTCTCTCCGTGATATAGAAAGTGTCATTGATTATATCATACACATAGAGATAATCGTTCATACATACGGCAAACTGCTCTGCAATTTCACAAAATGATTCAAAATTCTGAATTTTATCTGACTTCGGCATATCTGTACACCCCTCTAAAACTTTGATCTACTGCTCTGCGGGCTTGAACCTTTCGATCAGCGCAGGGATTTTATCCGCCAGCAAAATAATATTCAGGCTCATGGGATTGATCACAATGCCCTTGACCTCCTTGCCCATGGCCTTCTGAATATCCACAAAGGCAATGGCACTGGCGCGCAGCTTTTTCTCCCTGTCAAACTTGATAAGTTCCTGTCCGTCTGTAAAAATAGGCTGGAACATATCCCCTTCCTTGTTCTTCACGCAGGGAATCCTGATGTTGGAACCATCCGGCAAAGGAGCATCTCCGTCCAGCTCATGGGGCACAAGAAAACGGCTGCGCACAATATTCGCCGCCATCTCCTCCTCATATTCATGCAGAGCCTGAGCATTGCGCTCTTTGCGGTGCATCTCCTGCATGAAATGAATGCCTGAGAGCTGCATCTGCGGGTTGAGAAAAGGTCTCTTTTCCTCAGGTATCTGGGACATATCCGGGTGTCTGACCAGCTTGTCCAGCGGCAGCTTGGTCAGACGCTCCTCCTCCTGGAACATGATAATGTCAATGCCATAGGCAAACAGACTGCTGAAAAACGGCAGCATCTGCTCCTTGGACACCTTTACCACCGCCAGTGGGTCCTGAAAATTCTCTCTCCGCACGTCCACGTAATGCTTTGCCTTCTCCTCCTCCACAAAGGTCCATATCTGATCTGTGAAGTCCTCTTCGTCACAGGTCACAAAAGGCAGCCGAGTACCTGCGCCGAATATCACAAACAGCTGCTCCAACTGCGGAATCCTCATAGCCTGTTCTATAAATATATTCTCATTATCCATTTTGACTCAATTGACCTCATTTCCTGTTATTTCTGCTCAAACAGATCTTATATATCAGTATTTTATCATACATCCTGCCGACTGACAACCAAAAAGGAAATTATTTTAAAAAGGATTGACATTTTCCATCCGAAATGGTAACATAATATCTGCTCGGAGAGATGCATGCGAAATGAGTGCCGCCGGGGAATTTATCAATAAGCAAGAGTGCTGGAATTGGCAGACAGGCCAGACTAAGGATCTGGTGGCAGCAATGTCGTGTGGGTTCAAGTCCCATCTCTTGCAGGTTTTTTAATGGGCTGAAATCTTTGAGGTACCGAAGATTTCAGCTTTTTTCATGTCTAAAAGTTGGATGATATTTTGGTCACTTTATTATCAGACAGCGCATCTAGTACTATTTGCCCTGTTTATTGATTAGTAATGGTATTGTAAATATAGTGTTTTAGGGTAGTCGTTTCATCTGCATGTCCGAGCATATCTTTTACCGCACTTATGTTCACACCATTGCGCAGTAATGTGGAACCATATGTTTTTCTGATTATATGCATTGTTTTTACTCTAATTCCAGTATATCTACAACCCAGCCTAATTACGTATCAATTGCATTACAAAGCATTCTGATCAATTCAGCAACCTGGTGTTTGAATTAGCAAATCATCCTTTTATGAGAAAGCTCATGACTAAGGCACAGCGGAAAAATGGAACGGATAAAGATATAGTCATTCAGACCTACATGTCGATCCAGACAAACCAGGGTGAAGATTATACTTCATTTAGATCAAAAGACATTGATACATTTGTGGCAGACCACTCCGGTTCTATTCCAGAAGATAAAGCCAATAATCCGAGAGAAACTCTGGACAAGTTCAATGCTGCATTTGAATCGGAATTGAAAGTGCCCGTGACTTCTATACCGATGATTCTATTTTCGTGGTATAGGGTTACTAAGGATAAGAAGTCATTTACAAAACTTGTAGAAATTATAAATGAGTTTTTGAATGGATATGAAAATAATGAAGACTACAAGCAATATGTTATGTCTGGGACAAGTTCTACTGAAAATATCAGAAAACATTTAGAATGACAAAAGGATGGGATAAGGTCGTTATGTGATATGTTTGTTTTGAGGTCAATAAAATATTTATCATTTTTATCATGAAAGCATTCGAATATATGTTCTTGTAGACATATGTCGATAATTAGTATATAATGTAATTAAATATATTATTTCTTGAATTAAGTGAGGTAGTTTATAATGTCACATTACGATTTAAAAGAACACAAAAACGAAATAATAACTCATATTATTAAAAATCTTATTTGGTTTCCAATTGCAGCAATCATTCCATTAGGAACTAAACTAATAAATATTCTTTATGATAGCATTTCTAAAGATTCTAACATTATAACGCTATCAAATATTTTGATTTTACTATGTATTTTGTTGTCTCTTACTTCTATTATAATTGGTATTATCTCAATTAAGAAATCTAAGAAAAGAAATGAAACAGCAGATGATTTAAATAATAATTCAAATATATCTACTGATTTTAGATTTTCATCTGTAATTGCAGAATTAACATTTGATGACAATAGGAAAAATCTTACATCAACAATTGATTATAAAATGATTGTATTAACAGACAGCGCAAAAGAACTAAAAAGAGATCTTATATGGAGTGGTGCAACTTATAATGGAACAAAAATTGTTCATATGAATGGAGAATATGAATTAATTGATTCTGACAGAAAACAATCTCCTTATTGTTATTCAATTATTTTTAATTCTGAAAAAAAACGTGGAGATTTAATCGAATTTAAAACAGAAACATCTGTTATAGACGACAACTTAGATATGATGCCGATGTATTCCTTCATGGTAAAATATCAAATTGACAAACTAATAATTAGAGTTATTGCTCCAAAAGGTATGATAAAAAATGTTACTAAGGCAATCTACGCTGATCGAGGAAAAAATATTTGTATAAAAGAACCTGAAAATGTTAATGCTGATACAATAAGAAATTTAGTTAGATATACCTACGAAATAAAGAGTCCAACTATATTACATAACTATTTTATTGAATGGGAGTTTACAAAATAATACAAATATGGTATTATATATGTGTAGTAAAAACGATACTTTCAGAAAGGAGAGATGATATTTTTATCATCAACAAAAAAATGGGAAACTAAAAAATATTATGTAACTACTTAACAAACTCATTAAAGAAAGGAGGAATTTTTATGCGAAATTCTATTATTAATACAATTTATACAAGAGGTAGTGTACATATATAAAAAGATTATAAATTTATTTTTACATACGGGGCTGTAGCAAAAGTAGATTGAACTATCTACTGGAGCAATAGCCTCTTTTATAATTAATATTCTTCTATCGAAAAAGGATATGATATATAGACTTATTCCTTTATAATATGCACCGCCGTGCCATATGCAGATGAGGAAATAATAGAGTGGGGGATGCTGATGGATAATGTTTCTCTTGCCTTGGATTAGTAGCTTAACCAGCCAGTCCAAGAAAATGTCCACCCCCACCCTCTTAGTTCAACTTAAAAGCTAAGTATTACTTATATAAAGCTCATAATCAATCCCTTTGTTTTTTCCAGATATTTTCTGAACATTCCTCCTTGAACTGAGCATCTCTAGCGCCAACATCCAACATTTTTGCCCAAATGCACAGCATATCATTATCCAAAAACTATTGCTAGCCTTCTTCCACTCTGTTCGCTCCCCACCGGATCACCTACATCACTTCTTGCGTACTTTCGACATTAATCTCTTCAATTGTTCTTTCATAGAAGGTTTCGGACCATTCCTGCCAATTAAGGTATTTGGCTCTATTGACTCTCTCTTGATGAGTGTCTCTTGAATTTCTTGATTCTTAAACACCATCTTTATAAATTCAACTAAATTATCTGCTACAAAATAAATAGAAATATCGCCTTCATTATCTATTCTTACAATCCGAGGCTCTCCATTCTCATCAACCGACCCGTAATCCATATAATACATGTCATGCCCACCGGATCGTGTTTCTCCGAAAGGTATTCCTATGTCAGGATATTGCCACTCATCTTTCCAGTTTTCAAACATATCCTCTAATCCATTATAAGATTCTTCAGTTGGACCGATACCATATATTGCAGTTAGCCAACTATCATATTTATTATCAATCAATCCTCCGTTCTGAATCTTCAATAATTCTATATAAGACTTAGGCAGCTTATATCCTAATGTTTTTTCTGCTCTACTAATCATATCATCGGTTAATGCATCGAATCTGTACTGATTCCCATAATCACTATCATTATCGAACAGTTCCTTCAAATTGATGTCACCAAATAAGCTCATAAGTTTCTTCACCTTTCCATTTGTTTGCCATTTCAGTAAATTATTTGCATAAATTCCAGCCTATACTGCTTAACAACACAAATTTTTGCAACAAGTTACATTTTATGTGTATTATAGCGAAAAACAAGCGCTATTACAACCGTTATTTTACGCCTTCAAACAAGAAAAACGTTTCTGTCTTGGGAATTGCCAGAAACGTTTTTCCGCTAAGCTTTCTGTCATTGGTCATTCCAGAACACGGTTTGAGATAAACCGATAGTCGTCCCCCGTTTTTACAAGGACTGTCTCGCAGTCTCCGTATCCTGTGAACCAGTCAGCCGCCGGAGTAAAGTGCAGCGTATAGGTATCTCCCTGTCTGGTCCCTCCCGTGCATGCGAACGGAGCATAATTGGTATCTCCCGCCTGGTTATAATAGGCGTCCGTCTGGTCCACATACACCATCTCCAGCGGGCGGCTCATATCTTCCAGCCCCACGCCCAGCTTTCTCTGCAGGAAATCCTCTATGTCCTGCCTCGTCATCTTCGTACAATCTGTGTACACTTCCTCCTGCTGCGTCTGAGCAAGATAGAGCGGTATATCCTCCTCCGGTATCCCCTCTCCAAATCCCGCGCCGCCGTACAGCACCTCCCCGAGATTCACGTCCTCGGGCGCGTCATATTCAGACAAAAGAAAACCATAATTTTCGCGTTCCTGGATAAAATCTGTAAAAAAGGTCTTTTCGTCCTCGCTCAGTTCAACGGAAGATTCCGCCACCAGCGTTTCCTCCGCCGTACTCCCGTCGGAACTTTCCACTGAACTTTCCGTGGAATTTTCGACCGACTGCTCCGGTTCTGTGTCGCCGGGAATCGACTGTTCGGATTCCACATTGCTGTCCTCCGGCGCCCCCTCCGAGCCGCCCACATTTCCGCAGCCACCCAATATGCATACCATAATCATGCCCATGGCAAAAAACTGTCTTCTTTTCATTTTTACAATCCTCCTTTAACCAAACTCCTGCCGCCTACCGATTCTCATTCACAAATGCCTGTGCCCTGGACTGGATGTTATCCGCCACCTCCTGCACATTTTTCTGTCCGGCGAAGAAGGCCTCCGCCTCCTCCATGATGATATCGTAGATATGGTCGTCGTAATATGCCGTGCGGTTCACGGTATAGATAAACTCGCAGAACTCATCTACCTCGTCCTGGGTGAACGGCTCTACATTTACTTCCTCCCCGTCAATAATCCATATATCGTCATAATACTGTTTTTCGCCGCTTTCGTCTATCCAATAGGGGCGCTCTGTGCCCTCCTGAGCCTTTGCCAGGAATGCGGACTTAAGCACCGGCATATCGTCACACTCTGCACTGCTTTGATACTCCGGGCTCAAAAAACAGCGGACAAACTGCCATGCGCCCTCCTGCTGCCCGGAATCGGCGGAAATAGCAAAGGAATATTCACCTGCGCTCAAAATCGAGCCATTGGAATCCGCCGAGGGAAATCCTACATAGGAGATCTCCTCACCCATATCCCCCCTGATCTGGTATTTGCAGTTTGGCAGATTGATGATAAACAGGCTATACAACAGAGTACGGTTCTCACGATACTGACTCTCTTCATATATAAAAGAATCATAGTCATCCCGATATTCCCACGTTTGTTCCCTCGGCAGAGCTGCGGCGTATTCCAGCATATCCATGAAGTTTTGGGAGTTGAAATGGCATTGGCCGGACTCGACATCAACAAAATCCCGTCCCGCAAAACTCAGCATCCGATAGATAAAGCCGCCTCGTGTTATATCGCCAAAGGCAGTCGCCCCCGTCGGCATATCGGCAAGCGTTGCCTGCACATCCGCCATGGTCCAGGACTTTGGCTCTCCCACCAGAGATTTCTTGGCTATCATGGTATATACATTGAAACTGGGAACCACCGCATACAATTTCCCGTCCACAGAATAGGCGTCCCACACATTTTGCAGATATTTAAGCTCGCCCAGTTCGGGGTCCTCTTCCAGCAGAGCGCCTATATCTGCCAGCACACCCTCGGACGCATAGTTTACATAGCTGTTCAGATCACTCAGCAGCATTATATCCGGCATCCGGCCATCCATAATGTCGCTGTTTAACCGGGTCTGCACTGTGTCCCAGTCCTCGTTGGTGTTCCATTCGCTGTAATCCCGCAGTGTGATCCTGTACTTGTCACTGGCATTGTTGAATTTAATCACCTTGTCCTTGAGTTCATAGTCGATATACATTCCGCCCAACACCAGTTCCTCTTTATCCGGAATATCTGCCGGGTCCACATAAGTAAAGTAAGCGCATTTCTGCTCCCAGCTGGCATGATCGTTGTACAGCGCCACAAAATGTCGGTCGTCAATGATCTGCACTCTGTTAATCCCATTGGCAGACAGGCCGGAATTCACATAGTTCATCAGCATTGTAGGCTCCGCATCCCCGGCGTTCCAGGTGTACACTCCCATATTGCCTACAAGCAGCAAATCCGTGCCGCTGCTTTTGTTGATGGTATAAAAATTGTTGAGCGGCGGCTCAAACTGCTCCCCCAGCGCACCAGTTTCAAGATCATAGCTGGTCCAAAAAATTTTCGTGTACTCTTCATCGTAAAGCAGCAATTGCAGTGTGCCCTCGTCTCCGGCATATATCATATTGGTGCGGTCAAAGATATCCCTGTCCAGTTCCCAGCAGCTGCTCTCCTCACCCTGCGGAGAATACAGCACTGCCTCCCGCCTGTCGCCGCTAAGGATGACCAGTGCTCTACCCTCGCCGCCGTCCAGCAGTTGACTGCAATAGATCCACTCCTGTGCATCGCCGCTGTCAAGCCGCTTTGACCACTGCAGGACGCCGTCCATATCCCAGCAGTGCAAAAAATATCGATTCTCATAGCCGCTGCTCTCGACGGCATAAAAATAACCTGCGTGTGTGAGCAGAGTGCACTCAATCCGGCTGTAGCTTTCTTCTCTCTCCGGCAATGCCAGTTCCAGGTAACTGCTGTCCGAGCCGTCCACATTGACCTTATAACAGCCGAACCGATTCCAATAATTATCGACCAGTAAATACAGCTTGCCGTCCTGATAATACATGCCGCTGACATTGTCATCGCTGCGGAGCACATCCAGCTCCTGAAAGGAATATACGTTCTCCTTTCCGGACGGATTGGCGTCGCTGGCTGGGCTGTAATCACCGCCGTTGCCGGTATCGCTGACACTCCCGGTATCTCCGGCGCTGCCTGCGTTCTCGTTGCTACCCGTATCTCCGGCACCGTCCGTATCCTCGACGCTGCCTGTATCCTCGACACTTCCCATATCTCCGCCCTGGCTGCCAACGACATTACTTCTGCTGCAGGCGGCAAGTCCCATACACATAACCACCGTCAGACACAGAGCAATCCCTTTATTCCATGATCCTCTTTTCATCCTCTCCCCTTTCCCGACACAAAATCTGAAAATACTTTCGCTTTTGTATAATCCACGCTCTATAAACAAAGTTGAATGATCCGTCCGTATACCACAAAACCCTGTTTACGAAGTAAACATATCACAGACTGTCTACTTTGTAAACATATTTTACAAAACCTTAAGATTTGTAATAGCTTTTAATATGTGTCAGCGCGCTCTCCACAAGACTGCCCATAGACTGCTCCGCCACGCCCGCAATGATATTGTCACAGTGATTCACCGGGATCAATATGCGCTTAGCTTGGCTCTGTCCCACCGCCACTGCCATGGCGGGAGTCACCTCCCCATACAACGCGTCCGCAATCACAATGCCGATGGGCCCCACAATCACGTCCGCCTTACGGCAGCCCACAATCACTGCGTTTTCCCCGGTAGCCGCCGCATCCGCGCCCGCTTTCAGCATGGCCGCCGTAGCAGTGCTGTTGGTGCCCACCGCCGTCACATGGGCGTGAGGCAGCTGCTCCTTGACAGCGCTCACCAGCTGTCTTCCCATGCCTCCGCCCTGGCTGTCTATGATTAGTATGTTCATTTCTCCCTCTTTTCCGCACACGCTGAAAGTGTGCCCGCTTTTTTTCAGTTTGAAAAATTCCTCTAAGACCTCAAATAATTTTTATAGATTAACTATTTTCTCCATACAATGCGGGATCTTCCGCCACCATAGACAAGCTCTGCGGCCTCTCATATGTATAAGTGTCAGCCTCATCCAATGCTTTTGTTTCTTTCTTCCGCATCTCCCGATACACAACCTCTGCCAATGCACTCATAATGGCATTATACTTAGCCGTATCCTCAAACAAACTCTGATATGACTCCTGAGCCTCTATATACCCATCTTGAGCCGCTGCACCGAATGCTTTTGGAAAGATACTTTCAACAAATATCTGGGGATCAGAAGACTGCGCCATTTTCTTTAATTTCTTGTCAGAAAGCAGCTTATCTCTCAATGCTGACAAGATAACTTTATCTCCCTCTGTGAAATTGCCCTTGAACTTTTCATTGATTTTTGCTATCACCTCATCCAAAGGGGTTTTTTCATCCATTCCCTTGACACCCTTGTGTTTTGCCGGAACATATACAGTCTTTGCTTCGTCCAAAGGAATTTCACCTTGGAATGTCTTTTGCAGCTTGTAATACTCCAACTTCAGCTTGCCCTCCAGATCAATTAGCTCCACAGGGTCTTTAGGCAATAGGCCAATCAAGTAAGAGCAGAACACATACTCCTTCTGCAGCTCTTTATCAAACATCCTAAGAATCTGTGATATGTAGCCATACCATTTAATCAGGTTCCGTACCTGTCTGCGGAATTGGTATCTTTCATTCTGGGTCTTTCTGTTATAACGGTTGGAAACAGGAAGTAAAATGCTGCTCATTCGTCCCATTGCCCTGTCGTCCTGCCTGCCCTTTTTGTAATACTCATTTGTAAAGGCCTCTATATCCTCATCCGAATAGATAGCATAAGCCCGCAATTCCCTCTGTGTCTGGTACAATAAATCCGCATTCACTTCTTCCTGTAAAAATGTTTCCTGATAGAATGGCTGGAATGCATCTTTTATATCCTCCGCTTTATTTACGAAATCAAGCACAAAAGTATCTGTCTTGCCCTCGCAAGTTCGATTCAGCCGAGATAAAGTCTGCACCGCTTTCACATTCTTTAGTTTCTTATCCACAATCATGGTATGTAAAAGCGGCTCATCAAATCCTGTCTGATATTTTTCCGCCACAATCAACACATTAAAATTTTCATGAAACTCCGCCTTAGTCTGATTCTCCGAAATGTGTGAACCATCTTTACGCACATTTAATTTCGATTCTGTATATTCCTCTCCCCTGTCATCAATCGCACCGGAAAAAGCTACCAGAATATCCACATCATCATACTTCTTTTCCTCGATATAACGTTTGATTTCATGGTAATAGCGTACAGCGGCCAGTCTGGACGATGTAATCACCATCATCTTTCCCTTACCGTCAATCTTATGCCTTGTGGTATCCCGGAATGTTTCCACGATAATCTGCGATTTCTGGCTGATATTATAGGGATGCAATTCCTGATATTTACGGATAATTTTTGCCGCCCTGCTGGATGGAACATCCGGGTTGTCTGTCATGGTCTTTGCAATCCGGAAACAAGTATTGTAAGTCATATAATTTTGAAGGACATCCAGAATAAACTTCTCCTCGATCGCCTGCCTCATACTATACACATGGAACGGATGGAAGGAGCCATCTTCCTGCTCCTGTCCAAACATCTCCAGCGTGGTGGCCTTTGGCGTTGCAGTAAACGCAAAAAAGGATAAATTCTTATGCTTTCCCTGCGCAATTATTTCTTTTACAAGTCTGTCCTCCGGGTCAACCTCTTCCTCCGCCAGACCTTCACGCTCTGCATACTCCCGCAGGGCCTCTTCCGTATCTGCCAGTGCGGTCTTTAATTTCAGTGCTGAACTGCCCGTCTGGGAAGAGTGGGCCTCGTCTACAATAACCGCAAAGCACCTGCCATTTGCCCTATCAACCTCCGTATAAATCACGGGGAATTTTTGCAATGTAGTAACAATAATACGCACTCCGTCATTGATTGCGTCTTTTAAGTCCTGAGAATTCTTATCCTCGCCTATAGTCTCTATGGCACCTAACTTATGGTCAAATCCAGAAATCGTCTCCTGAAGCTGTGCATCCAATACAGTGCGGTCTGTCACAACAATCACACTGGAAAATACAGGTTTATTATTCTCGTCAAAAAGTGAGGCAAGACGATATGCTGTCCACGCAATGGAATTGGATTTTCCAGATCCGGCGCTATGCTGAATCAGATAATTTTTACCCGCTCCATTTGTCCGCACATCCGCGACAAGTTTCCGCACAACATCTAACTGATGATAGCGAGGAAATACCAATGTCTTCTTCTGCAAATTGATAAACTTCTGGATAATATCCAGCATACTGTCTTTCTGAAATACATTTTCCCAAAGATATGCTGTTGGGTATCCATCCGGATTGGGGGGATTACCTGCGCCACCGTCAGAACCGGCTCCGTTAGAACCCTGGTTGAAGGGTAAGAAATATGTATCTTTCCCTGCCAGTTTCGTAGTCATCCAACTTTCCGTGAGATCAACACAGAAATATGCCAGAATTCTCTTATTAAATTGAAAACATATCTCCCTTGGATCTCTGTCATACATCCATTGCGTTTTGGCATTATCTACATTCTGCCCTGTGTACTGATTTTTCAGTTCAAACGCAAATACAGGAATGCCATTTACTACAAGCACCATATCCACTGATTTTTTTGTATCCGCAGAATAATACCATTGCCTGTAACACTCTGTTTCATTTTCCGCATACTGAATTTGCGCTGTATCATTCAATGCAGACTCGGGCTTAAAATAACAGACTTTAAAAGTAGTACCTCTGTGCTTAAAACCATTGCGCAGAACACAAAGCACTCCATCCATATCACAGGCATTGTTAAAGGCAACGCAGAACTTGCGCACAGGGTCTATGTCATTCTGCCTCTCAAACGCTGCCCACTCCCTTGGCTGGGTACGCTTAATAAAAGAGATCAGTTTATCCGGATATACACCCAGCTTAGGATTGTAAGTTCCGGTTCCCTTTGTGTATCCGCCTTTGGCCGATATTAGAAAAGCCTCAATATCGGATTCAAATTGCTTTTCAGTGGTAACTGTTATACTCATGGTTCATCCTCCACAAAGTATCGTTTCATAAAAGTTGCTACATGTAGCAACTTTTACTCTTTTCTCCCAAATCTATTGTCACTTAACTCCTGCTCTATCTCTTCAATGCTTGGCAAAGAACCTTTGAAATCTTCCGGATAAAGTTTGGATAATTCATATTCTGATATACCAATCGGCTCACTGCTGGATTCCAATGCATATTGCGCAAGAACATTATCCTTTTCCTTACAAATCAGTAATCCAATCGTTGGATTATCCTGCTCTGATTTCAAAATATGATTAGTTGCTGCAACATAAGTACCAAGTTGCCCAATGTGCGCTGAATCAAATTTTCCGGTCTTTACTTCTACAATTACATAGCAATGCAGTCCAATATTATAAAAGAGCAAATCTATAAATTTTTCAGTTTCCCCTATTAACAAACGATACTCCCTACCTACAAAAGCAAATCCACTTCCTAATTCAAGAAGAAAATTCACAATATTATTTTCCAATGCATCTTTTAACTCTTTTTCATTATAACCTTCTGTTAGTGTCAAGAAATCAAAATTATATGGATCTTTTGTTATTTCCTGAGCTAAATCTCCTTGTATCGCCGGAAGTTGATTGCGAAAATTAGTAATCGCCTTTCCTTGTCGTTCATACAGATCTGTTCCCAACCAATTTAGCAGCACTGCCCTAGACCAATTATTTTCAATTGTTTTTCTTACGTAAAAAATTGCTTTTTCTGGCTTATCTTTGCATTTGTCAATAATATAGCGATGATGTCCCCACGGAATTTTGCATAATTCGTCCACAAGCTGTGGACGAATTTCTTCACCTGCATTTTCGTCCACAGACTGTGGACTAATTTGATTGTATAACTGATAAAAATATTTCATATATTTTAAATTGGTTTCAGAGAAACTTTTCACATTAGGCAGCGCCTCTGCTAAATCCTTGCTTAAATTCGCATAAAACTTATTTCCCCATTTGCTATCTGCATGAAGTTCCACAATATCATGCCCCAATGTCCAATAAAACAGGAGCATTTCGCGATTAACTTTTGTAGCAGCTTTTATCTGCATTCTCTGAAAGCGCATACTGATGTCTTGAATCCACTTCGCATAGTTTGAATCTATTTTAATCAGTTGACTCACAAGGCACCTCCTTTTTCCCTGTTACATATTCGTAAATGAAAGATTTTTGATTTCTATTTTGGTAATACAATGCTCCATTTTTCTTCTTGCAATTTTTGTTATTGATTATAACCAGGTTTTTAGTATGATTCACCACTCTATGTGTATTTCATTCTCCAGATTATGTTGCAATATTATAAGGAAATTAATATCAACAATTTGACCTTGGGATTTAAGAAAATCAATATAACCTAAATATTCTGGAAATATCTTTTCTATTGCCTCACTTTGAATAGTAAATCCTTTTTCATTATAAGCCGCAATATCGCCAAGCAAATGCATAAAGTGGTAGCATCGTATCTTTTTATCAGCATCAGATCTAATGAAAACAAGTTAGCAGTCTAATCTTTCCATCATGTCAGTTTCATATTTTCTTCTTTCATCATTTGGCATCTTATTTACATAGTTAAGCATCTGGCATGTTCCTTTATAACGTGCATGAAATTCAGTCCAATACCAAAAAGAACAACAGCTCAACATACTGTCATATGTATTATGACCGAAAATACCTAAATTGCTCTTGTAATCTCGGTGCAGAATAGGTATCCCATAGACTGTTAGGAAGTCCGCCTTCAGCTTTCTTTACCTCTCTGCGATGGTCCTCCTTGTAGGAATCAAATTTCGACCAATCAAATAATTTCATCATCCTTACTCCGTACTTTAAAACTCACATAAATAATATACATTCAAAGCAAAATTACCTATCTTAGAATTTCGATACCTTCTTACCCTTACTTTTCCTGCAACAAACCTTTCCTTATCAATAAACAATAATATACTATCCTCCACCAAATATAAATTTATTCTTCTTGCATTTTAAACTTTACTCTTGGTATGTATCCATAATAACGGCAGATTATTACTTCTAAGTTTTCAAATGAATACTCATCAAACGAAAATATCTCATTCTCGTATTGCTGCACAATAAATTCTACTTTAGCAGAAAATGTTTCAAAGTTTTTTTCAACATTAATCTCAATACCTTCTCCTGCTAAGTTCATTGCATATGGTTCATAAAAAAGCAATTCTTCATTTTTACGCAAAAACCACACACATTTTGATGCCTTTGCAAGATCAATCTGCAAAAAATTTTTAATATCTCCAAACAATTCTCCATAGTCAAAATATTTTACTAACAATAAATAATATCCCCAAAAAGCAGCCACATCATAGTTTACCGCATCTCCCTCTACTTCAATTTCCATTGCCTCTTCAAATGAATCCGATGGAGCAGGAAACTTATGTTGATATTTATAGTAATCAACCAATATATACGTTTGGTTCTTCATTATTGTTTTGATTTTATCTATTTGTTTATAATAATACAGCAATCTGTAGATCA
>JAAUZI010000092.1 GCA_014804645.1 Lachnospiraceae bacterium
AATTGTATACGGCACGAAGCTCACTCTTCTTATGCGTGTCATAGCGAGTAACGCTGGACGGCGCGTAAGCGGTCAGATAATTATTGTATAGAGTATTCAGAATAGTATTACTCATTGCCCTGCCTCCTTTCTTCCATGAAATAAGCCAGACGAAAATATTAATCCCTGGGAAAATAATTGTATTGCCAACAAATCCATTCATCGACTAGAATACAATTTCCCACTTTTATAGATATAGTTTATCATATGCATTTGGGCGTTGCAAGTGTTTTTTCTAGATTTTGGGTGTAAAAATGTAAGTTTATATTGTGTATTTTTTGTTATTTTTGGCATTAATAAACAGTGGCAAAATCTTCTTGCAATTTACGAACGTATGTGCTATATTTATATCGAACAAACGTTCTTAATGCGCGAGGAGTAGATGACTTATGGACACACAGGGGATTGTGGGAGAAAGAGTAAATATAGCCGTGCGGGATGGCAGCCCCATGGGACTTATGGAGAAACTGGGCATACTGACCGACAGCGCCAAATATGATGTGGCCTGCACCAGCAGCGGTGTGGAGCGCAGAGGAAACGGGCGGGACTTAGGGAACTGTGTCAAGGCGGGAATCTGTCACAGCTTTTCCAGCGACGGCAGATGCATTTCTCTGTTGAAGATTCTGATGACCAACGAGTGTATCTACGACTGCAAATACTGTATCAACAGGAAGTCCAATGATGTGCCCAGAGCCACTTTCACACCAGACGAGATATGCAGGCTGACCATAGAGTTTTATCGGCGCAACTATATTGAAGGACTGTTTCTGAGTTCGGGGATAGTGGAAAGTCCAGCCAGAACTATGGAGCTGATTTATCGAACCCTATATCTGCTGCGGAACCAGTATCGTTTTAACGGATATGTGCATGTGAAAGCCATTCCCGGCGCGCCTCCGGAGCTGATTCAGATGACGGGCTTTCTGGCGGACCGCATGAGCGTAAACCTGGAACTGCCCACCGCGGAGGGGCTGCGTGAGCTGGCGCCCAACAAGCACCGCCGGAATATTTTGACTCCCATGCGCCAGATACAGAATGGTATCCAGGTCAACCGGCATGATCTGGCGGTGTACCGCCAGGCCCCCAGCTTTGTGGCAGGCGGACAGTCCACGCAAATGATTATTGGCGCCACCGGGGAGAGCGACTATCAGATTTTGAATGTGGCGGAGAGCCTGTATCAGCGGTTTGAGCTAAAGCGGGTGTTCTACTCGGCCTTTGTGAGGGTCAATGAGGACAAGTCTCTACCGGCGCTGCCGGGGGGACCGCCGCTGCAGAGGGAGCATCGGCTGTACCAGGCGGACTGGCTGCTGCGCTTTTACGGCTTTCAGGCCCGGGAGCTGCTGGATGAGAGCCGTCCCTTTTTCAACGTCATGCTGGACCCCAAGGAGGATTGGGCGGTGCGTCATCTGGAGCAGTTTCCGGTGGAGATCAACCGCGCTCCCTATGAGAGACTGCTGCGGGTGCCAGGTATCGGAGTGAAGAGTGCTAAAAGGATTGTGGCGGCCCGCCGCAGTGCCAGGCTGCGCTTTGAGGATCTGCGCCGTATCGGCGTGGTGCTGAAGAGGGCGCTGTACTTTATCACCTGTGGAGGGAAGATGATGTATCCCACCAAGCTGGAGGAGAATTATATCGTGCGGAATCTGACCAGCGGGCAGGATCGGGTACAGTTTGGAAACGATGGCATGACCTATCAGCAGATGAGTCTGTTTGACGACGGACACTACAGTCTGCAGCCAGAACCGGATGGAGTCTGGCGGGCAATCACCGGGCAGCTGTGAGCCACGGTCCGCGGGAGGGGCAGTAAGCCGGGGAGAACTGCTGGGCAGCGGAGCCGTAGTGCCGAGAGAGCGGAGGGCGAAGGAGAATGCGAGTCTATCAGTGTGAGGACAGCCTGGAAGGGGTCTGCACGGCCATATACCGGGCTTACGAGGATCATGTGGAGCACCAGGACACCTGGATTCGGGTGGACGAGGAACTGATGCTTTTCGGGGAATATATTCCGGTGGAGACGGACCTGGGGAGGGCGGAGAAAGTACTGCGGACACTGCGCAGACGCTTTGGACAGGAGAATTACGAGGACCTGTGCATGGCTCTGATTACGCCTGACCCGGACAAGGCCCAGGCGGTGTACAGAACCATAGTATATGGCCTGCAGGCAGGGGCGCCTTTGGGGCATCTGCTGGACCACCAGACGGATTCCTATGTGCTGCAGACCTTTCAGCTGGCCAGGAAGGCTGGTCGGGAGTGCTGTCAGATGAAACAGTTTCTCCGTTTCCGGGAGCTGGAGCGAGGAATTCTGTATGCGGAGAATCAGCCCAAAAACCATGTGCTTCCCTACCTGATGGTACATTTTGCGGATCGGTTTCCACAGGAGGATTTTGCCATAAGGGATATAGGAAGGGGACTGTTGGGGGTCCACCCTGCGGGCGGGGAGTGGTATTTGACAGACAGCCGGGAGCTGCTTGAGGCCCTGGGACAGGCGGCCCTCTCCTCCAGGGAGATGGCCTACGAGGAACTCTTTTGCTGGTTCTGCCATAAGATAGCTATTAAGGAGCGGAGAAATATCAGTCTGCAGAATCAGATGATGCCCAAACGCTTCCAAAAATACACAATAGAATTTGCCAAAGATCTATAAAATTGTTAAAAACGACAATTTACTTTTGACTTCGCATATAGTATTGTATATCCAACATGAAAACGGTTTCCGTGTTTTCATGGGGCGTAACGTAACTGGCGTAAATGTGGTTTTCCTGCGGACAAAGAGCAGGGATATGTACCCTGTATGGTCTGTGGGACGGTTTTGAGAAAGGAAGGATGCAATATGGTAAGGCAGATCAGACTTACACAGGATCAGGTACAGAAGTTTGTCAGCGTGACATCCAAATGTGATTTTGATATTGACATCTATTATAACCGATATATAGTGGATGCCAAATCATTTCTTGGCGTGTACGGACTGGACTTTTCCAAGGCGCTGGAGGTATCCTATGAGGGATACAACGAGGAGCTGGAGGAGATGCTGGGCAGCATGGCAGTGGCCTGTTAGCGAAAACGATATTGACAGAGGAACAAAAGTTATAAAACTTCCCGGGGCAGGACGATATCTGCCCGCATCCGGGGAGTTTTTTTGTGTCTGTCCGGCGGCGGAAAAAGTGGTTTACTTGTGACGCTGTGGGAAGTATACTGGAAGAAAAGAGAAGTGTGGAGCGTGTGACAATACCGGGACGGGGAGGTGAGAACGCCAATGGAGGAGAACACAGTGGAGCAAGAGAGCAGGGAAGAGGTCCGTATATCTGTCCGAGAGCTGGTGGAATTTGTGCTGCGCAGCGGAGATATCGACAATCGTCATCACGCCTCGCCGGAGCAGGCCATGCAGGAGGGCGGTCGAATTCACCGGATGATTCAACGCCGCATGGGCAGTGATTATCAGGCGGAGGTGTTTCTGCGCTACATCCATCCGACCGAGAATTATCGCCTGGTGCTGGAGGGCAGGGCGGACGGCATTATAGACACCCCCGGGGGCGTGACCGTGGATGAAATCAAGGGAACCTACCGGGAACTGGCTTATATGAAGGAGCCGGTGGCAGTACATCTGGCCCAGGCCAAGGTCTACGCCGCCATGTTTCTGCACAATTTCCGGGATAGAGAATTGCCCCAGATCCACGTGCAGATGACCTATTGCCATTTGGAGACGGAAGAAATACGGTATTTTCAGTATGATTTCAGGTCTGAAGAAATGCAAAAGTGGTTTGGTGATCTGATTCGCTCATATCTAAAATGGGCAGACTATCAGTTTCAGTGGAAACGTCTGCGGGACGCCTCTATTCGGCAGCTGGAATTCCCTTTTCCCTATCGGGAGGGGCAGAAAGAGCTGGTAACTTATGTGTATCAGACCATTTACCATGAAAAAAAGCTTTTCCTTGAGGCCCCCACCGGCGTGGGTAAGACCATATCCACCGTGTTTCCTGCGGTGAAGGCCATGGAGCGCGGCATGGGACAAAAGCTGTTCTATCTGACTGCCAAGACCATCACCAGAACGGTGGCGGAGAATACCTTTGGTCTGCTGCGGGAAAAAGGGCTGAGTTTCAAGAGTGTGATTTTAACGGCCAAGGAAAAAACCTGCTTTATGGAGGAGACGGAGTGCAATCCCGAGTACTGTCCCTATGCCAAAGGGCACTATGACAGGGTCAATGACGCAATCTATGATCTCCTGACCCACGAGGAGAGTTTTGGGCGGGAAGTCGTGGAGGAATATGCCAGGAAACACCAGGTCTGTCCCTTTGAGCTGTGTCTGGATATGAGTCTGTTTGCGGACGGAATCATCTGTGACTACAACTATCTTTTTGACCCCCATGTGTATCTGAAACGCTTTTTTGCGGATGGAACCAAGGGCAATTATGTGTTTTTGATTGACGAAGCCCACAATCTGCTGGAGCGGGGGCGGGAGATGTACAGCGCCGTCCTGATCAAGGAGGACATACTGGCTCTTAAAAACAGTCTGCAGAAACTTCAGGCGGCGGAAGAAGGCAGGAAAAAGGCGCGAGGAAAGCAGTCTCAGGAACAAGAGGAACTGTTTGCTCTGGAGGACTATACAGAGGAGGCGGAATCCCTGGCCGTCGAGACGGGCGGCCGGAGCCGAGGAAGGAGCGCCCTGGTGTCCCGGGGTTTTGCCGCCCGCATGATACGGCAGCTGGAGAACTGCAACAAGGAGATGCTGGCGCTGAAACGTGAGTGCGAGGATTGCCGGGTGGTGGATAAGATAGACACGCTGACTGCACTGCTGCTGCATCTCCAGGGCACGGTCGAATCCTATCTGGAGGAACAGGAAGAGGAGGCGCTGCCGGAGCGGGAGGAGCTTTTGGAGTTCTATTTCAACCTGGTTCACTTTCTGGAAATTTATGAACTGCTGGACGAAAAATATGTGAAATACACGCAGCTGTGCGAGGACGGCACTTTTCTGCTCAAGCTTTTCTGCGTGGACCCCTCCAACAATCTGCGGGAGTGCATGAAACGGGGGCGGAGCAGTATTCTCTTCTCGGCCACCTTTCTGCCCATTCAGTATTACAAGAGTCTGCTGGGGGGAGAGGGATCTGACTATGAGGTCTATGCCAACTCAGTGTTCAACCCAGAGAAACGGGCGTTATTTATTGCGGAGGACGTGACCAGCAAGTACACCAGGCGCTCTGACGGGGAATTTTACAGGATAGCCGGATACATAGATGAGATCGTGAAAAACAGACATGGCAACTATATGGTGTTCTGCCCCTCCTACGCCTTTATGCGTGAGATTTACGAGAGATATGCGGAGCATTTTGCGGATGACTCCAAGGAGTGCATCCTGCAGTCGGAATATATGAGCGAACTGGACCGCGAGGCATTTCTGGCCCGGTTCGAGGGCAATGCGGACTGTGACCTGGCGGAGTCCATCCACATGGATATTGAGATCGAGGAGGAGAGGACGCTGATTGCCTTCTGTGTTATGGGCGGAATTTTCAGCGAGGGTATTGACCTGAAGGAAGATAGTCTGATCGGCGCTGTCATTGTGGGTACTGGTCTTCCCCAAGTATGCTATGAGCGTGAACTCCTGAAACAGTATTTTGATGAGAATGGGCAGAACGGTTTTGACTATGCATACCGCTATCCGGGAATGAACAAGGTGCTGCAGGCCGCCGGGCGCGTGATACGCACGGTGGAGGATATCGGTATCGTGGCTCTGTTGGATGAGCGCTTTCTGCAGTATACCTATCTGCGCATGTTTCCCAGAGAGTGGGCCAATTATGAGCGGGTGAATCACAACAGTATTGCGAAGAGAGTGGAGCGGTTCTGGGACTCCTGGCTGTAATCATAATCAAAAAGGGAACCCTACAAAACAGGGTTCTCTTTTTTTACGCCGAGATATGCGCATTGTTGGAACATTATGTAAACCAAATGTATGTTTGAAAAATAGAAATTTGATAAATATGACATTCGATTTTTGCAATTTTGACGCCTTGATGGGAGGCAGTGACGAATATGTATATGTGGATAAGTATGTGGAAACGGTGGATTAATCTTCCAAAATGCCGTAAATATGACAAATAATTCACCTTAGCTGTCAAAACCGCTTTTTGCATATAAAATTGCAGAAAAGAGAAATGGGACCATATCGGTCAACAGCATTATGTAAAATTAGTAGATAGGAAATATCCTGTCTTGCAATCGCGGGAAAAACATGATATTTTATAGGTGCAAAGACCGGAGGAAATTTTCTATTTGGGCAATATCGCAGACACGGTCTGCGATATGCATGGGGATTAATATGAAAGTATTGATATTGTCTACAGGTACAGGCGAGGGACACAATTCAGCAGGCAAGGCTGTATTGGAGCAGTTTCAAAAGCGGGGGATTTCCTGCGATATGGCGGACACGTTGATGTTTGCGTCCGAGAAGGCTGCCAGCTATGGAAAGCGGATTTATGTGTGGAGTACTGTGAAAGCCACAAGAGTATTCAAGGGCGCTTACAGAGCGGGAAGGGCCATTACTTCCTCTCGACGTAAATCTCCGGTGTATTACGCCAATACTCTCTATGCGGAAAAGCTGTATCACTTTATTGTTGACAATGGATACGACACTGTC
>JAAUZI010000093.1 GCA_014804645.1 Lachnospiraceae bacterium
AACGCCCTGTACCTGTTGGAATCATTGGATGCCTGCAGATATCTTTCCTCAATGGTAAAGAGATTGTAAATCATCAGATCCAACACCGACTCTCCATTTACCGTGCGTCCCTGGTTGCTGATGGTCATATCTACCTGCTGGTACTCCTCTTCTTCCTTTCCCCGCATGGCCGTCAAAATCCGCACCGACTGCCCCATCTCCAAACTGTCGCAGATGTTGCAAAACTCTTCTCTCAGATCCGGGTGAATACAGTCGGACATACAGATACCTACGGTTCTTCCCTGAAAATGATAAAAATACTCATCTCCCATTAAAACCATATACTCTTTGTTAATAGACGTGCTGCAATATATCATGTCCGACGATTGTTTTGACACATACTCTGCAATCTTCATATTTTCCTCTTTCCTGCATATTGCCCTAATCAGTATTTGGATGTACGCTTTATCACCTCATCCAGCTCCCTCATCAGAATATCGATGTTGATGGGCTTTGCTATGTGGCCGTTCATGCCGCTCTTCAGCGCCTGCTGCTTATCCTCCTCAAAGGCGTTGGCAGTCATGGCCAAAATAGGGATTGACGCCAGTTCAGAATTCTCCAGTTTTCGGATGGCCTCGGTGGCCTCGTAACCATTCATCACCGGCATCTGTACATCCATCAGCACCATCTGATAATATCCCGGCTGGGAACGGCTCAGCATATCCACCGCCACCTGTCCGTTCTCCGCAACCTCGGTGGTAAATCCCGCTCCCTCCAGAATGGCCACGGCAATCTCCTGATTGAGTTCATTGTCCTCCGCCAGCAGTATTCGGCCCGTATAAAGCTCCCGGGATTTGTCACTGCCGACATTGCCCTTCTTCTCCGTATTGAGAATAGATTTGAGACATCCTCTCAGCTCCGACAGAAAGAGCGGCTTGCTGCAAAACGCGGTGACACCCGCCTCCAGAGCCTCATCCTCAATGTCGGACCAGTCGTAGGCAGTCAGCACCACAATGGGCTTATCCTTACCCGACTCCTGCCGTATTCTCTGAGCCAACTCAATTCCATTCATATCGGGAAGCGGCCAGTCTATAATATATACCTGGTAATTGTCCTTGCGCATAATCGCCTGACGCGTGCGCAGGATTGCCTCTTTTCCGGACATAGTCCACTCCGCCCGCAGTCCGATCTGCTGGAGCATACTGGATACGCTATCGCAGGCGTTAAAATCGGAATCCACCACCAATGCCCTGAGATCCTTCAGCTCGGGAATAACTCCGGACTCCTTCTTTCCCTGATACAGACGGAAAGTGAGGAAGACAATGCACTCTGTTCCTTCGCCTTTCTTGCTCTTCACCTCTATGGAACCCTGCATCATGTCCACAATATTCTTGGTGATTGACATACCCAGCCCGGTTCCCTGAATCTTGCTGATCGTAGAGTTGCGCTCCCGCTCAAAGGGTTCAAATATATGCTCCAAAAACTCCTCGCTCATGCCTATACCTGTGTCTATGATATGGAACTCATAATTGGCAAAGCCCTCAGGCGCACCCTCATTCTCAGCTACTTTTATAATTACTTTTCCGCCCGGATTAGTGTATTTTACCGCATTGCTCAACAGATTTAGGAGAACCTGATTCAGCCGCAGCCCGTCACAGTAGATATCCTCATTCCGAATATCCTTAGCATCCATATACAGCTCCAGCTGCTTGGCATGGATATCCGCCTGCATAATACTGCGAAGATTGTGCAGGATATCGGGCAGATTGCAAGGTTTTTCCTCCAAATGCATCTTACCGCTCTCAATGCGGCTCATATCCAGAATATCGTTTATCAGGCTCAACAGATGGTTTCCCGACGTCATAATCTTCTGTAGATACATCTCCACATGTTCCTTGTGGTCAATATGACTGAGAGCCAACGTTGTAAAGCCGATAATGGCGTTCATGGGAGTGCGGATATCATGGGACATATTGGAGAGAAACACGCTCTTAGCCTCATTGGCGCGGTTCGCCTGAGAAAGCGCGTCCTCCAGCAACGCCTTTTTCTTCATCTCACTGCGGGTTTCCTCATCTACACTGCGCAGTCCCAATACAACCCCTCTGTACCTGTCCCATTCACCGGCCCGCACAGCCACCATCTGAAAATATTGTACCTCTCCACAGCAGTTTATGCGATAATTGACAAAGCACATCTTCTTTTCCGACAGTTCTTTTCCCAGCCATTGGGCGGATGCTGCCTGTCTCATATTCTCTCGGTCGTCCGGATACACGCTGATTTCTATATAACGCCCCATGCATTCCTCCAGAGTCAGCTCCCCGGAGAAGACCTCCTGCAGCACTTTGCCCGGACATTCCCCGATTCGGAGGGCATTGCCCTCTCCGGTGTCCAGATTAAAGAAACACACTAGGTTGTACTCGATACTGAGCGCATGAATCAGCTCTTTCTGGTGCTGATCCTTCTCCATCTGCTTTCTCTCTTCATACCGTTTCTGAGCGGTGCAGTCCAAAAGAAATCTCTGGTAGAGCAGCTCTCCGTTTTCCCGTATGAGCTTAATATTGCCCATAATATGTAAAATATCACCGTCCGCATGCTTTACGCGGTAGGCTGTTGTGACACTATCCCCCTCTTGCCTTAATGTCCGCAGACTCTCCCGCAGTTTGAGCCTATCCTCCTCCAGAACAGAGGCCGCCATCATGTCAAAACCTGCCTCCAGCAATTCATCCTGGGATTCATAGCCCAGAATACGCAGCGCTGCCCCATTGATACGGACAATGCGCGTTCCGTCCAGACTATGACACATTACTCCACAGTCCATGGAGGTAAACACTGCCTCCAGCGTCTGGGTCTTTTTAATCAATTCCTGCGCGTACTCCTGCTCCTTGGTCACATCAACCGCCACGCCCACTGTACCCATAACGCTGCCGTCCACATCAAACAACGGAGACTTGTAGGTGGTGAGCAGTCTGGTTCCCTCCTGTGTCTGGATACATTCTCCGGCCACACGGGTCGCCCTCTCTTCCATGACTATGCGCTCCGATTCAATGCAGGCGGGGTCGTCCTGCTCTACATCCCAGATTGAGGCATGTCTGTGGCCCTCCACCTGTTGTCTGGTCTTGTTGACCACGCTGCAGAAACTGTCATTCACCTTCTCATGAACGCCGTCCTTATCCTTGTACCAGATCAGATTAGGAACGCTGTTGACTGTGGTCTCCAGATACTGGCTGGTCTCCCAGTAGTCCTTTTGCTGCTTGTAGGACTGCTGCCACCGCAGAAAACGAAATCTCAGTTCCTCGTCAGACATGGGCAATATCCATATATCCTGTATCTGTGGCAGACAATCCGACAGGACATCCATCTGCTCTCTTTCCGCCAACAGAATCAATTCTGTTTCCGGTCTTTTCCAGGAGATCAGCTCCCCTGCCGCACAGGCTGCGTCCATATCCCGCAGGTCAGCGAAAATCACATCAGCTCCTGCTGCCGGCTCCTTCTGGGGATCGCCACTCTCCAGAAAAGTGTGGGTAAATGACTCCATCGGAGCCATCTCCCTGACCGTCCTCCAAAGATCCGGTTGGCGGCCTATGAGATAAATATGCGTATGACAACGATACATTGGCTTTTCCCCCATGTGCTGCGACATTTTGTATGTATATGTCTGTAATCAATTATCTACCCACTATAATTTTAACAATCGTCCGGCCCCCTGTCAACAAAAGAATAGTGTTCTATGGATTTAGCAGCTCTATGACATATCTTCCCTCAATCAGTTCAAATCCGTTTTGCCGGTAATATTTTATCAGAGGTTCGTTTTCCGCGATCAGAATAATATACAGATAATCTCTGTATTTTTCTTTGATACGTCTCAACAGTTCACCGCCTATGCCCATACCTTGATACTCAGGATTCACACAGAGATAATGGACATAGGCCGTCAGTTCACTGTCATCTATGGCGTTAACCAGTCCCACAAGCCTGTCGCCGGACCAGGCTGTAATCACTGTCTCACAGTGGTCCAGCGCTTTTTTCAATCTCTCCGGGTAGTTGGCGGACAACCAATCAACCGACCGGAACAAAGACTGCAGATCCTCCGTGGAATACTTTTTTATGTCCGTGTATACAATTTCCATATCAGCCTCCACAAATAAATCACTTCTTTTGTTATTTTAACACTATACAGGCGGGTTTATCAAGGCTTTCTGAGCCGGGCTGCCGCCATCAGCAAATCCAGGCAGCGCACCTCCTCCAGCCAGGGTTCATATTCGTGGACGTGGGCGTTCAATGTCATGTCGGAGGAGCCTTCAAACAGGTTCCGAATCAGTCTTTCGCAGCAGACCCTCAAGTCCTCCTCCTGCTGCCGGTCCCCCAAAAGCAGTTTCTCCAGGAGCCATGCCAGAGTATGGAGCTGCCCCTGGGCGTCCAGCGCCGTCAGCCGGGAGACGTCCGCCGTGATCTCCCCCAGCCGGATGCTGCGACTGTTATTGATCTGTACGATATGGCCCCGGAGTATTTCTCCGAGCTGCGGCTCAATGGGCAGGTTTTTCTGTTCCATCCACTTGTGGACTTCCCCGCAGGTTTCCTCTCCGCATTGCGGCTCCCACTCAGACAGCAGCTCCCGGGTTTCCGGAGTTTTGTCGTACACCCGGTAATCCTCCAGCAGCAGAACACAGTCCCCGTATTTTAGATATTCCCCCGAACCGCCGATGACCAAAATAGTAGAGACGCCCCGCTCACTCAGCTCCCGGATTCTGTCGGTGTAAGGGACGATAGGTTCCTTGCGCACCAGCCTGCGCATGAGCCGGTCCCGGATCATAAAATTGGTGGCGCTGGTGTCCTCGTCTATCAGCAGACAGCTGCTGCCGCCGTATACCGCCTCCACAATGTTGGCGGCCTGAGATACACTGCCGCTGGCATGGATGGTAGAAAAAGCGTGTGTGCCACCCGCACCGGGCAAATAGGAGAAAAAGGGAGAAAGGTCCGTTGGCTGGACATATCTGCCGTCCTCCGCATAAATCTTACAGGCGCTCTCCCGGGTAAGCACATACTCCCTGCCATCTCCTTTTACATGGAGGTATATCCCCTGCTCCAACGCGTCCAGCAGTGTACTTTTGCCGCCATAGCCGCCGCCCGTGATGACAGTAATCCCTTTTCTTATGCCCAGCCCGTTCAGCGCGGCCCCATCCTCAAAGGGGATTGTCACCCGCAGACTGGGCGGCGACTGAAAGGGAACCGCCCCCTCCAGAGGTTTCTCGGTATCTCCCTGTCTGGGCAGAATACTGCCGTCCGCCACAAAGGCCAGCAGACCGTTTTTCTCCATATACTCTCGTATCTCCAGCTGTCTTTTGTACAGCTTAAGCTGCTCCCCAAGGCTCTCTCTGTCTGCGCTCTCCAGGCTGTCACAGAGGGTATCCAGCAGCAGTTTCACACCCTTGTAGCCGCTCTTGCCGTTGACGCTGTGGCCGTTTATCAGAGGAAATTGAAAAGCAATCCGCAGTCGGAACGCTTTTTGCTCCTCCATATACAGGCAGCCGAAACGCCTGCGAACTGCGGCATTCGTTTCCTGCATGGAGAAATCCGGCTTTTCACGGGCGTCCTTGCGGTCGTTCTGCAGGGATTTTCCCACAGCGTTCACCGGAGCCGACAGGTTTCTCAACAGCCAGTCCTCACAGGCAATCCGCCCCCAGGCCAGCTCCTTTTCGCAGTCCAGCAATCCCTCTGGTACCCACACATATAGCGTCACCCGCTGAGGCGTGCGAAATCCCGTGCCCGCAAAAGTGAAGGAAATTCCCCGATAGTAAAAGATCTTTTCGTCCTCTATCGGCTGCTCGCTGCTGCTAAGCTTGCTGATATAAATCTGCTTGTCTGTGTAGAGCTTGTGCAGGCAGTCCTTGTTCTGTGTGTGGCTCTGTGTCATGATTTTTTTAAATTCATTCATATTTTAGGTTCTCCTCTTTCTGCCCGTTTCTGCGGGCGCTTTCATACAACACTGTCCGGCAGGATAATGCAGATTGCGTGGGAGAACAGACAGGTGCGGCCGACCGGTATTTCTGCACGACAGAAAAAGACATACCTGCGTCGTATGTCTTAGCCCTTCTGATTTTATTCTAATTCCATCGTGGTTCCCGGGGGAATGCCCGCGTTGACCTATTGTATATGAAAATAGAAAGGAATGGCTAATATGACATTTACCGCATATGCACTTGTTCTCATCATATTAACCACCGCCTTTCCCTGTATTCCTGCACTTAATAAACTGATAAACTCAGAATAACATCTGCATGTGTGAAAGTCAATCTTTTTTGGATTTTATAGTAACATAGTCCGAACATTGCCGCAGTATCTCCTCCACGGCGGATATGACAAACCTGTCAAGTTCTTCCATGGAAAGGTAGGTTTCACGCACCTTAACGTTTGCCGCCCCGTCCCGATAGAACGCCGTGATAAACTGCCTGCGTTTCTCAAAGGCGTCCGGCGCAAAAAAATCCACATATCTGTTGAGCAGTTCCTCCATGTTCTCATATATCCGAAACGCCTCAAAGTCCGGGTTCTTCCGCAGATACATAAAATCCATATCGTACCAGTCCCGCTTGATCTGGCTCCAGAAAGCCGTCCGGTCCCTGTCAAACAACTCAGGGAATTTGTCTTTGGCTCCATATCCAATCTCCTCGGCCCACAGCTTGTCCGTCAAAAGGTGTGTCAGATAGCCAAAATAAAAAGCATAGGTCTCCTCGTCATAGCTCTCCCTCAGCACGTCGGTGAAAAAGCGCTCTATAAAACGCTCTTCATGTACCTCCTTGATTCCGTTTTGGTCCACAACGCGAAAGTGGGAGACCCCCGCGTCCGGCAGATAGCCGGAACCGTCCGCCTTGGGGATACCGCTGTCCGGCGCAATGTTCCCCAGGATGAACTCATCCACATGCTTTAAACCGAGCTGTTTATATATTCCCTGCGCCACGCGCAGATGTATCATCCATGAGGCCATCGCTCCACTCCTCTCCCAAGGTCCTTAAAAATTGTGGGTCCGAAAGGGCGCCATAGGCAGACCGTTTGCGCCAAAGACTGTCACTTCTCCATAGTTTGTCCACAGATACCTGGCCATGACAGGCTCCTTGATCTCCGGAGAATGCAGGAACACTCTGTCGCCCTCAAAGGCGGCCTGGGCCTCCCGGAACACGCCGTCGCTGCCCGCCAGCTCAAAGCCGGATATCTCTTCTCCCCGGCAGACAAAGCCATCCTGTGCATGGTCAAAAGACAGCTCCATACCTCCGTCCCGGTAGAGGAAATCCCGGTATATGGGGCCAAATGCCTCCTTCTCGGCGATCACATGGTACACGCCCCACAGCGCCTGCAGCGCCAGCCTCTCTCCCACGGGTTTCTTGTTCTTGGGATGAATCTCGTGGAACTGCCCACAGTCGATGGCTACTGCCATACCGGTATTTCTCAGCATTTGAAACGCCCGCATCTGGCTCTCCCGTATGATGCACCAACTCTTGGTGTCCGGGTCATGCCGGTATCTGTGCATGGGGAGCTGCACCATCAGAAACGGCAGCCGCTCATCTCCCCAATCCTGTCTCCACTGTTCTATCAGGCCGGTAAACAGCGCATAATAATCCTGGGGCCTGTGGTCGTCGCTCTCCCCCTGATAATAGATGAATCCCCTGAGCGTGTATGGCGCCACCCTTTTCAACATGGTTTCATGCAGGCCCGACGGTCTGGTGAAATTGGCACAATTCATAGGGCCGGGATACCGACACGGACCAATCAGCTCCTGCACCTTGTCAAACGCCATCATGGGTTCCTTCTCATAGATGGCTGCCGCTCTCTTATCCCAATCCTCCTGGTAAGCCTGATAATCCTGATATTCTCCGATCTGTTCTGCCACCGATTTTTGTATGGCCTCGGAACTCTCATAATCTTCCACATAACTGCGGGTGGCCTCCCGAGCCAGTATGGCCTCCCGGCTCATCCAGCAGCTTGCGGAGGTGCCGCCCCAGTTGCAGCCGATAACGCCCACGGTAACCTGCAGCCTATGGGCCAGCTTCTGGGCAAAATAAAAGCCCACTGCGGACCAGTTTGCCGCATCCTGCTCTCCAAAGCGTTTCCAGTGAGAGTCTCTCTCCACTTTCTCAAAATCCGCACCCTTATAAGCCTGCTTGGGAGTGTAATAAAAACGTATCAGAGGAAAATCCCCATTTTGCAGGATTTCTTTTCCTCCCTCCGCATCCTTCAGCTCCAGCTCCATGTTGGACTGCCCTCCGGCCAGCCATACTTCGCCCACAGCAATGTCTGTAAAACGAATACATTCCTGTCCGTCGCTGATCTCCATGCACAGGTTCTCCTGGGCCTCCCGCTCCGGCAGATAGGCCGTCCATCTCCCGTCCCGGCATCTGGTCAGGACACGATCCTCCCCCAGCGTCACCGCAATCTCTCTGCCCGTGTCACCTTCGCCAAACACACATATTTTTTTGTTCCTCTGCAATACCATATGATCGCTGAATACCGCCGCTGCTCTCAACATATCGATTCTCCTTTGCTGGCATGTCTTCTTTTTACTTGGTTATCTCTTTATTAGCAATTATATTTTGCCGCATTTTCTCTGTCAAGCACCGCCGGGCGGCAGAACAGTCATGCGGGATATCTTATGGTTGACAAACTTGATCCCTTGTGATAGATTTCTAAATCATCCAAACCTTTATAATGGAGGTCGTCCCCCACATGCACTATGTAATCGGCGATGTTCACAACAATAACAGAAAGCTCCAGAATATGTTGAAACAAATTTCTTTCGGACAGGACGACCATGTCTATATCCTCGGTGATTTATTTGACCGGGGCGGGGACGATGCCGATCCGGTGGGGGTCTACTTAACGATTCTAAAGTTAGGGGAACAATGTACCGCTCTGCGGGGCAATCATGACCATTGGCTGGCAGACTATATCCACCAATATGATTCACTCTCAGAAGGGGAAAAACCAAGCTGTACACCCTATATGTACAACTCCTTCTATCTGCTGCAGCAGAGGCTCACACCCGCAGAATTGCACCAGCTTGAGGAGTTCATCCGCAGTCTTCCCCTGCATGCCGAACTGGAACTGGATAAAAAATATTTATTTGCCCATGCTATGACATCCTCCCCGGATAAATGGAGAAAGGCCGGTTATTTTCTGATGGGAGACTGGTACTATGACCAGTTTGTAATGGAGGGCATCCCAGGTTATATTTCTTTCTGTGGTCATGAGCCTACCAGCAATTTGTCCGCATTCCCAGGAGACTACTGTGATGAACAGGGAGCCTCCATCTGGCATAATGCCGCGGGCAACGTGTATATGATGGACTGCGGCTGCGGTTTTACAGGCGGCAGATTGGCCTGTATGTGCCTGGAAACCGGGGAAAGATTTTATGAATGACCGACTCCGGCAATGTCTGTCAGACAGAAAAATCATGGAGCAGATGTGAATCTCGGCGTTACTCAAACAGTGTGCATCCCATCTCCTTAAACTGCCGGATTTTTTCTTCCAACAGTTCGGTGGTGACGCCAAAGTATTCCGCGCTGCAGGAAATGCACAAAAAGGAGGCTGCTGCCCGGTTGAAGAGCTTTTTGTGAAGCCCGATTTCATCCCGGGTCAGCAGCCTGCCACATTCTCTGCACTTCTCCTGCTTATCCACGAACCAGTTCCCCGATCAGGATCTTACACTCATCCAAGGGTACACTGCAGCGGTATCCATCCCTGAAAATCCCCAGGTCTTCCTCTGTGACAGCATCTGTCAGTTTCAGTGCAATGCCGGACTCCGAGTGAATGCCCAGATCATCAAAGGAAATGCTCATGGCATTCTCCCACTCGTTGGCGGCATCCAGATTGAAAAAGCCCAGGGCGATACGGTTGCCGCTCATGATTTTCGCCATGGTGTAGGTCTTTTCCCCATTGTGCCATAGCATAAAAGCGGGTCTGCACTCCTCGTCCTGGTTGATGGCGATCAGCCCTTTACTGAGCAGTGTCTTTTCATTGGTTTCATCCAGATTTCTTAGATCGGAGCCGATGATAAGTGGAGAACCCATAAAGGCCCACATGGCGAAATGTTGCAGATACTGGGTATCGCTGCAGCCGTCCAGCCCCACGTTTCCCTTGCCATGCATTCCCACGATCAGCATGTCCATATCGTTGTAACAGCCGGGACCGTTATTCTCGATATTCTCTACCTGGCTTTTAAAAATATCCTTGTAGCTCTTGGGCACATCAAAGATATCCCCTGTGGAACGGTAGCTGTGCGCGCCACGAGAGCGCATCCAGCCGGAAGGGTTCTCCACACCCCAGTTGCAGGCGGCCAACAGGATCTCCCTGCCGCTGCTGCGCAGTGCCATAGCCATGGTCAGGTAGGCATTTTTACCATTGCCGCTGGCGGGGAAGTTACAGAAATCGTATTTCAGGTAGTCCACGCCCCACTCCGCAAACTGTTTTGCATCTTCGAACTCATGCCCATAACTGCTGGGATACCCTGCGCAGGTCATGAAACCCGCACAGGAATACATGCCGAATTTCAGTCCCTTGGAATGCACATAGTCAGAGAGGTATTTCATCCCGTGGGGGAACAGGGCCGGGTCTGCCACCAGTTTTCCGTCCACTCTCTCCTTCAGCGACCAGCAATCGTCGATAATCACATACTCATAGCCTGCGTCTTTATAGCCTTTTTCCACAATGACGTCCGTCATCTCCATGATCAGCTGCTCGTTGATATCCTTTCCAAAGGTGTTCCACGAGTTCCATCCCATAGGTGCCTTCACTGCCAACATAATCCTGCCCTCCTTATAAAATTCAAGTACTGGTATTTATACTACCACAAAATATATCTTCTGGGAAGAAGGGGAATTTTTATAAGCATAAAATATTTTTGTCAAAATATGTTGCTTTCCTGCACCACATATGCTAGTATGCTTTTAAAGCATATATTTCTTTTCACTTTTGACAAGGCAAATCACTTTTCAAGATTTCGGAAAATCTATGCTTTAAATTCAAATTATACAATTAAAAAGCAGGAGATTTTCGGAGAGGTGTACCCTATTTGTTGTCCCCTGCATGGCAGGAGGTAACGAACAGACTAATGAGTGGAAATGAAACAGAAACCTATCTGGCACAAACGCTGCATATGGCAGCAGGTGTCGAAACTTATGATACCCTTGCAAGGGCATTGCTGGCAGACAAGCAAATACTGGCATGGATTCTCCGGTATACTGTCGCCGAATTTCGGGATATGTCAATTTCAGATATTACCGCCTGCATCGGCGAGGACATTGTGGTGGGCAACACACCGATCGAACCGGGACTTACCAACCTGGGACGTGTTCGGGAAACCCGCACAGAGGACAATGTGCCGGGAGAGGGTACCATCTTTTTTGACATCCGTTTCAGCGCCTACCCCCAAAAGGCAGGGGTCAAACTCCTCATCAATATGGAAGCGCAGAAATCCTCAACCCTCGGAGACCTGCATTACCATTTGGAAAACAGGATTGTATTTTACTTGTCCCGGATGATCTCGGCTCAAAAGAACACAGAATTTTGGCACTCGGATTATGACAGTTTGAAAAAGGTGCGAAGTATCTGGATCTGTATGAACAGGAAAAAGGACGGCGATTCCATAGAAGAGATTCATCTTGTCAGAAATACTGTGTTCGGCCGTCAGGGAGATCCGCATACTTTAGACTTGGTACAGGGCATTATTATCAATATTAGAATCGGAGAAAATATAACTGTTTCCTCCTGCGCCTTAATCTCTATGCTGGAGGTGTTGTTTTCCCGACGGAGCGTGGCGGAGAAAAAGAATATTCTGGAAAAAGAATATGGAATTGTTATGACAATGGAACTGGAAGGGAGATTAAATACTATGTGCAATTTTTCGGAATGTATTATGGAGATGGCTTTGGAACAGGGCCTGGAACAGGGTGAACTCAACTGCAGCCGACAGAGTATTTTTGATCTGTTGGAGGATCTGGGAGATATTCCCAACGATATACATACCCGTATTCAGGAGGAGAAAAACACCCAGATTCTGCGCCGGTGGCTCAAGTTGGCAGCGCGTTCTGTAAGCTTTGACGCATTCAGGGAAAGCTTAAATGCCGCACTTTCAAATTTCAATTAATTTATGTTGACAATTCATCCGATTTCTGGTAGCCTATCTTCAATAACATAAGAAAAGCAATGACGGAAAAAAGTAGTTTATGACGAATCATCCAGAGAGAACGGCATTTTGGTGGGAGCTGTTTATGAGGACCATGGACGAAAACCATTCCCGAGCCGCAGCGCCGAAAACATATGTAAGTGCTGCCGTATGCCTGCGTTAAAGGATAGGATTTATTGGAATCTGAAGTGAAAAGTTAAGGTGGAACCGTGCAGATGCACCCTTAAGACTATGTACTCTAGTCTTGTGGGTGCTTTTCTTATGTTGTTGTAACCCTATAATTGGAACTCAAAATAAGAAAGGAGCAACAAACAATGAAGGTTCTACACAAAAACGGAGAGATCACGGTATCAAGTTTTGATGAGCAGGAAGGGAAAAAAGCATTTTGGCACACCAGCGCCCATGTGCTAGCACAGGCGGTAAAGCATTTGTACCCTGACACGAAATGCGCCATCGGTCCGGCGACGGACAACGGATTCTACTATGATTTTGCATTTTCTTTCCCTTTTGCAGAAGAAAATTTGCAGGTCGTGGAGGAGGAGATGAAAAAGCTTGCACGGGAATCTCTGTCTCTCCAAGTACAGACGATATCCCGGGAAGAAGCCCTGTCCTACATGGAAGAGCGGGAGGAAGACTTCAAGCTGGAACTGATTCAGGAATTACCAGACGACGAGGAAATCACTTTTTACAGGCAGGGAGATTATACGGAATTATGCGCGGGTCCTCATCTCACCAACACCAGTCCTATTAAGGCCGTCAAGCTGCTGTCTGTGGCTGGAGCCTACTGGAGGGGAAGTGAAAAAAATCCAATGCTGACCAGAATATACGGCATTTCCTTTCCAAAGGCTGCCGACCTGGAGGAATATCTGCAGCGGCTGGAGGAGGCTAAGGCCCGGGATCACCGCAAGCTGGGAAAGGAATTGGAACTGTTTACCCTGCTGGACGAAGGGCCTGGATTCCCCTTTTTACTTCCCAAAGGGTTGATCCTGAAAAATCTGCTGATTGACTATTGGCGAAAACTACACATTAGGGAGGGCTATGTGGAAATATCCACCCCTATGATTATGAACCGTAGGCTATGGGAGACCTCCGGCCATTGGGAGCATTACCGGGACAAAATGTATACCACCGTAATCGATGAGACAGACTTTGCCATCCGGCCCATGAACTGCCCCGGCGGGATGCTGGTCTATAAACTAAAGCCCCGTTCCTATCGAGATCTGCCCATAAGAATGGGGGAACTGGGGCTGGTGCATCGAAATGAAAAATCCGGGACGCTCCATGGTCTGATGCGGGTGCGCTGCCTTACCCAGGATGACGCCCATATTTTCATGACCGAGCAGCAGGTGCAGGATGAAATCCGGGGGGTTATACGACTTATAGACGAAGTGTATGCCCAGTTTGGTTTCTCCTACGAGATTGAGCTGTCCACCAGGCCCGACAATTCCATCGGAAGTGATGAGGAGTGGGAGCTTGCCACAAAGGCGCTGACGGATGCAGTCAGTAAAATGGGAAAGACCTACGCGATAAACGAGGGAGACGGAGCATTTTACGGTCCAAAACTGGATTTCCATCTGAGAGATTCCATCGGGAGAACCTGGCAGTGCGGAACCATCCAACTGGATTTTCAGCTGCCGAGAAGATTTAACATAGAGTATATGGGAGCAGACGGCGAAAAACACCGCCCCATTATGATACACCGGGTGATTTTCGGCTCCATAGAGCGCTTTATCGGTATTTTGATTGAACATTACGCCGGAAGATTCCCGCTGTGGCTGTCCCCCGTCCAGGCCAGAGTACTGCCCGTTTCCGATAAATATTTAGGCTACGCAAAAGAGGTCGCAAAGCAACTACAAAAGAAGGGCATCCGCACGGAGACTGACCAGCGGGACGAAAAACTGGGCTACAAAATACGGGAGGCCCGGATGGACAAAGTACCCTGTATGCTTATTGTAGGGGAAAAGGAGCAGCACAGCCATACCGTATCCGTCAGATGGAGGGATGCCCCGACACAGGAACAGGAAACTGGGGAGATGTCTCTGGAGGAGCTGACAAAATTATTCGCTCAAACGGGTTATGATATTCCATAAACCTGACCCTTTACCCCTTTCAGACCGGGCGACCGACAGTATCAGCCGCCCGGTCTATATTATTGAGCAATGCCCTGCCTAATTCGCTCAAAACGTCGATTCAGCATCTCCACGTCCACAGAACCGTCCGAATCAAAACATATTGCTTGTAATGGAAAGTACAAGTAGAAAGCGGTCAAAAAATATATTGCAAATCATATAATTGTACTTGTTTAGAGAGAACTCTACGATTCATCGGTTGATAAAATACCGAAATATTTTAAAATATAGTTGTGCTGAGAGAGGAGGAAAGTATGGATAGCAAGAAGTTTGGAGAATTCATAGCAACAATGAGGAAGGAGAAGGGATGGACGCAGGCAGAACTGGCAAGGAAATTAAATGTAACGGATAAGACAGTTTCACGATGGGAACGGGGACTGGGATTTCCAGATATTAACACTATAAAACCGTTGGCTGATGCTTTGGAAGTCAGTGTATTAGAAATAATGCAGTCAGAAAAGGAACCTCAAGAAGAGATACCAAAGAATAAGGCTACTGAGGTGGTAGACAATATGATTAGTCTGGTAGTATATCACCGGGAAATAGAGAGAAGAAATATTTTTATCAGTGTCATATCTGTCACATCCATTGTGTTCCTGATTTTCTTAATTGACCTGATGCATTGGGAGTTATTTATTTTTGTATGTATGCCGTTTGTGTTTTTGGCGATAGGGATTGTACTGATTGTTTTTAGTATTCACAGACGTAGAATGAAATTAAGCTGTTTTGTTACATTAATATTAGGAATACTTGCGTTGCTATTTCCACTCATAATCTGCCTGCTACTGTTTTTTGCGTTTGCTCTTGGAGGACCTGTGCCAACTTAACGAAGGGAGGGTAGAAGTGTAAGAATCCCTTTTGCGGTAACAGTATATTTGCCGGATGTAGTAGGGATGTTAGGGAATAGTATTTTGAGTGTTTATCAGTAAAACAGGGTAATTTTCTGCTCCATTGAGCGCTTTATCGGTATTTTGATTCCGCTGTGGCTGTCCCCCGTCCAGGCCAGAGTACTGCCCGTTTCCGACAAATATCTGTACTACGCAAAAGAAGTCGCAAAACATCTGCAAAAGCAGGGCATCCGCACGGAGACTGACCGGCGGGACGAAAAACTGGGCTACAAAATACGGGAGGCCTGACAAAGTACCCTGTATACTCATTGTAGGGGAAAAGGAGCAGCACAACCATACCGTGTCCGTCAGATGGAGGGATGCCCCGACACAGGGACAGGAAACTGGGGAAATGTCTCTGGAGGAGCTGATGGAATTATTCTCCCAAGCAGATTAATACGTCAAATCCCCCGCAGCAAGCTGCGGAGGATTCATCAATACTTTACACGAGATCCGTTTGGTGAAACTTCTGGCGGCGGGGATACTCAACTCAGGGCAGATAAAATACCAGTGGAAATGGCAAGGATTGCCACCAGCACTGCCACAATAATAAGAAAGCAGAAATAGGAGCGAGCAAAATTGCGAAGAATTATGTTCCTGGTCCCACCCAAAGAAAATACCAGCAAAAGAATAAAGCCTACGCAAGGGATGGAAAAGAGAAGTTCATATCCAAAATAACCCCACATGCTAATGGGACGATACTCCTCTGGTATGTTGTTTAGTTGATTATTGTTCAGTTGTTCCTGAGGTGAAAACTGCGGAAACTCAGGAAAATATTTACTTGTAGTTTTTTTCCGCTGAACGCTGGTCGGAAACCCTCGTCATCTGCGGCTTTCCAAAATCCCTCAAAATAGTCTGACTGTTGCGGATCAGGTGATACACTTGAGCAAGTTGAACGAAATGGAATAAAATGGGTGACAGTTCAACAGATTGTTGAGTTCTATTATAAAATTCCAATATTCAGTTATTGTGTGACATATGTGTGTGAAATATAATAGAATTACAAAATGAAATGAGAGGTTTCTAAAAATGAAAAACAGATTGGATGGAAAAAAGATAGCAGAGTTTATTGTGAACAGACGAAAAAAATTAGGAATGACTCAAAATGATGTGGCAGAGAGATTACAGGTATCATTTCAGGCGGTTTCAAAATGGGAAAACGGAACCATACCAAATGTGGAAATCTTGGTAGAATTAGCTGATATATTAGAGGTATCGGTCGATGAGATCCTTTCGGGATGGAGTGATATACTCCAGATGAATATTGTCTATAAAACACGAAAGGATTTGCCTTGTAAGGCTTTATATAAGCTATTTTTGGCGGTGGGTTGGACAGATAAATCTATAACGACACAGGAGATGCTAGAAAATTTTAATATAGGATTTATCAACTCTACCATTGTGTTTTCCGCATGGGATAATGATAGGTTGGTGGGTTGCGTAAGAGTTCTTAGCGATATGCATTTTCGATCCATTATATATGATTTGGCGGTTTTGCCTGAGTACCAACACAAGGGTATTGGAAAAGAACTGGTGCGCAAATGCAGAGATGTCTGCCCTGATTCAGAATGGTTAGTACAAACGGATATGGCTGTGGGATTTTATAAGAAGATTGGCTTTGCAGTAAAAGAAGATTATTTTCTTACAATTCCAGGTCGATATTGCTCATAAAAAAGTATCTAAGCTCAACAATATACCTAGAAATGGATGCATAATGACATAGTAATGTCTTTGTAGTTCCAGTATATAAGGGAAATATCTAATATTTGTAAAAGTGTAAGGAAGGATAAAGCTATGGACATGACAAGAATACCAAAACAAAAATTGGTCATTATAGCAGGTTCTCCCTGTGTGGGGAAAACAACTGTGGCAGAAAAACTTTTCACTGCTTATGAAAACAGCGCCTTTTTTGATGGTGATTGGGCATGGCGTGTTAATCCGTTTTCAATCAATGATCCAAGATTACGAAATGGTAACAAGACGATGTCGTATGCACTTTCGACATATTTAAATTCATGCTTTGACTATGTATTTTTTTCATCTGTAGTTGCCGCTTATAAAGAAACACGAGAGGCAATATTAAACGATGTGACTGCAAACGAATATTCTGTCCTAGGATTTACTTTGACTTGTTCAGAAGATACCTTACTCAAGCGCCATAAAAAGCGAGGGGATAAGAATGAATGTTCTTTTTTCTGGCTTCATTTAGCTCCCTGTGAGGGCGATTATGTTATTAACACAGACAATAAAAGTGTTCAGCAGGTAGTTGATGAAATAAAATGTATTGTAGATGAGTATTGAGTATGCGCACTTAGTATGGACATAGAAGGATATTGAATAAAGAAAAAATTAAATGAGTTTAGTGAAAGGTGGAGAAAAATATGCCTTAGAAAAAGATGAGACTATACAGAGTTTCATCTTTTTTGTATATCACAATATGTTTTTCGGATTTGGAAACCTTGTCTGTCACAGGCAGTTGAAATGTTTTAGGTGAGGTTTAGAAATGAACCGCTCAAATATGGATTGGTGCAGGGAGCTGTTGCAAAAGTAGATAAATAATCTACGGAAGTAATGGCTCCTTTTTGTTATGAGGGCAGGGCCTATGGTATAATCCATTCATAATTTTTTCTGAATTTCCTGAGTTTTGGTAACGCATAGGCTAAGTGTGCGTTGCTGGAGCTCTTTTTTTGTACCTACTGGTAATAAACCTGGCATCTGTATTTATGAAGACAACTAATGAATTCTGCAGTGTTAGTTTTTGTTGAAGGAACTGGAATACTGGTTATGAAGGAGGAAAAATGACTAAGAAAAGAGGAATAACTGCCGGATGTATGCATGGAATTATTTTTTCCATCATAAAAAGAGCATGGAAAAGCGTGGTAGTAATCGATTGGAAAAGTGTGAACACATATATTTTTCCATTAGCTTTGCTTGCGATACATATGGTTTTGCTTATTGCGAGATATATATACGCTTTGTTCACAGTGGGTTATCAAATCATTTCCAATAATGCAGTTTATTTGCTGCTGGCTGTGACAATGCCGTTTGTGCTGTGGACATTATCTACAATGTGCGAGAAATTCAGCTACGCCAAGATAAAGCGCATGGGACTTTGGGTTTGCATAGTAAATGCCCTTTTGACGCTCTTCCAGTCTTTATGGTTTGCAATATATCAGCTAACCGCCATTCCGATCATGGGGATAGAAATAAATGCGTTTATGACTAAGGGGATGGTTCTTGCGCTTGCCCGCATTGTAATGCTAGCTCCTTTGATCTCGGCTTTGCTCCTTATCATTGTTCCTTTAAGAAAGGTTCTGTCTGGAGAGCAATTTACGGATCATCTTGACTCATTTAGGATAGATCATGTGGTTAACATGCGGAAAAATAAAGGAGTTGCATATGACATTCCAATAATGCGGGACGTTAAAAATTATGGGAAGGTGATGCCGATGTATGAAGAAGATTTGTTTACACACCTTCTGCGGACCTGTTGACAAACTCTATTTTTAACATTAACTTTTTTGATTCTCTCTTTTTTGAATAGCTAAAAAGGTGACAAAACAGCATATTTATACTGCTTTTATTAACCTTTTTAGGTTTAATGCCGTTGCGGATAAGAGGCATTCTTCCGTTGCTTTTTGAATCCCTCTCTTCTGTATTTTATTTAGTTTGTGTTCACGCTTTAGAACCGCAAACGTGCCTTCAGCCCATATTTGACGCAGACGCATTACCCTTAGGTAATCGCTCTTCCCAACTTTTTGGCTGTTCCGATAAAAAGAGGGATAATAAGCACTGGCATTAATCCTTACTGTTCCAAGGTCTGTTGCACAGGATGAAAAATATGCACATTTCTTGCATTCTTTGTTTGAGCGGCCGTACAGTCGGTAATAGTTTTGCGTAGACTTTTTATATGTCAGTTTCTGAAATATCAAATATTTCCCTTGCTTGCATATGAAACGGTCGTTTCCTTCATCATAACAAAACCCTTTTTTCATTGCATTATTCTGATATTCCCGTATTGCGGTGTATCCGTCAATTCCCAATAATTCCAGTCCCTTGTGTACTGCGCCTATATCATATCCTCCATCTAAAGCAATTTCCTTATAATCACATATTTGGTCTTTTAAATGCCTTAAAATTATATCACTCTCTCTTTTATTGGCAGGGTAACAGTCTACCCCAGTAATAATGCCATGTTTTGTATCAACGGTCATCTCTGTAAGATATCCAAGTCCTTTCTTCCTTGCTTGGTGGATATATCCGCACTCTGGATCTGTATGGCTTTTCAGAGATTTTTTCTCTGTTTCTACACTTTCGGGCATGACATAACCGGGCATGGAAGAAAGTTCGTTCTCCAGTTCATCCATATATTTTATTGTAGAACGCTTGACTGTTTCCACTGTGTCATATCGGCTTTCCCATGAAACATTGGAAGGAAGAAATGAACCATCCGCAACACCGGTCTCACCAGAAACAATTCCAAGTTCCATACATCGTAGTACTATTTCATTAAAGATTTCCCTGAATATCGTAGAATCTTTAAAACGTCATCTTCGATTTTGACTGAATGTAGAATGGTCAGGAACTTTCTGCATAAGATCCATATCACAAAACCAACGGTATGCAAGGTTAAGGGAAACTTCTTCTTCAAGCCGTCTTTCAGATTTTATTCCATAAAGATATCCAATCAGGAGCATTTTTATCAGTATAACCGGATCGATAGACTTTCTTCCAACATCGGAGTAGTAGGGAGCTGCTTTCTCATATATGAAGTCAAAGTTTACACAGTTCTTGATCCGTCTCAGAAGATGGTCTTGTGGAATCATTGAGTCTATATCTAGTATAACTATCTGAATTTGATTGTTCTGTTTACCCATCATAAAAGTGACCTCCTGTAATCGATATAATAATTATATCATACAGAAGGTCCTAATTCTTTATTTAGTTTGTCAACAGGTCCTTTTCTTCATAGGCTCTGTGTTATGCCAGAGAGGTATTCACCTATAATCCATGTCAAAACCCTCCTTCATAAATTTGTTGAACCAACCGCCAAATGATTATACCTTTTAATAACACTAATGCGGTTCTCATTATACTGTACACACCTCGGAATTACAAGTATATTTCGACAAATTCAGGAGATTATCACAATTTTTCCACTTTTTAAATCCAATTACATTTCTTTATGCTTATCTGTTTTCCGGTTACTTTCCGATCCGTCAAATCTGCTTGTTAAATTTTTTTGTAATCCCCTCCCGGATATGCTCAAAACATCGATTCAGCATCTCCACATCCACAGAACCGTCCGAATCAAAGGCAGTAGCTTCCACCGTATAGCTGCCGTCATACCCCGTGCGCTGTATAAACCGAAAAAAAGCGTCAAAGTCGATATGCCCCGCCCCCATGGGTAGGACGGCCTTGCCAATTGTACTGCCCCAGTCCATATAGCCTCCGCCATAGTCGTTTACATGGTAATGGCGGATATGACCCTGCTGCCAAAGCCAGGCATAATCCTGCTGGTACAACAGGGTCTCCTCCTGATGAAACGCCGCCATCTTGGTATCCCACACAAAACCGATCTCGGGATTTTCTTTTGCCAGTTGACAGAGATGTTTCATGGGATTTTCCCGATTGCATACAACATTTTCTACCAGCAAGTCCAACCCATATCCATCGGCGATATCCCGCAATATTGGATAGGCCCTGAGATGATTGTCAAAATCCCGATCCGATGCCATGCCGCCCCACAGGTGAATCACCAGGACTTTGGCGCCGATTCGCCGGGCAAGCTCGCAATTGATCTGAAATTTCACCGCGGCCTCACCGTCTGCCTGTGCCACATCTTCCCCCTGGCTGATGAACTCTCCAATACGTTTGTCAGCATGCACTACTGGAATATGTAAATTTAGCCCGGCCAGATAGTCCGCCAGTATCTCCCACTCCTCATACCAGGAGCTGTACACCATGAATTCATACCCATCGCACTGCAGCTGCCCTGCCAGTTTTTGCAGCAAATGGTAATCTCTGTTGTTTGCCTTTCCAATCAATGCTCCTGTAGAGCACAATATCTCTGCCATATCATTCCTCCTATTGGAGATCCTCTGATCTCCCAGTCGCTGCGCGACGGCACTAAAGGGTAAAGCTTCTTCGGCACACACCTCATGAGAGAAACTTTCATTTGAAAATGCACTCATGAAAGTTCCTCTCGTGCGCCTTCGCGACTTTACCGTCCAGCTTAAGACTTCTAAGGCATGCTGTTTAAAGTTCTTCCAGCACCTCCGCCAGTTCCCTGAAATTCCCCACCTGACGTCCCTTGTAATCCTCGCCGTCCCGGTTAAAATGTACTGTCCGAATTCCCAGTTTCTCCGCCGCCCGCAGGTTAGCCGCTGAATTGTCCACAAAAACGCACTCCTCAGCAGCACAGCCAAGTCGGTCCAAGGTATACCGGAAGATACTCTCCTGCGGCTTTCGCATACGCACCTGACCGCTGACAATCATATCCTCAAAATATGCATTCAGACCATGCAGCTCCATCAGGTAAGTATTCCACTCTGCCACATCGTTGGAGAGCAATACAAAATCATAGCCTTCTCTGTCCAGCCTCTCCGCAAAGGGCTTGAACCCTGCATCCAGCGTGAGATAATGCTCCAGATAATCCCGCATGGTTTCCACCGGATCTGCATATCCCAACTTCTTTAAAAAATCTTCCGAGCTCAACTCCCCATTCCCTGCCCGAGTAAACAGCTGTTCCTCCCGCAGCGCCCTGAGCAGCCGCCCATGTTCCGCCTCCGGAAAATGGGCCAGGGTATAGGGAATAAAATTTCCTTTGCTCTCTTTGATAATCACGCCATACATGTCAATCAACAGCACTCTTTTTCCCATAGGTAATCATATGCCCCTTTACAAAAGTGTAACCGGCGGACTGATTCTCCCGGAAAAATCCGGTGATAATCCGATTGCGGTCACAGTACTGTTGGGCCTCCCGCCGGTCAAGGCCATGAGAAAGTAAATGCAAAATTACCTGCTCCCTCTCCTCGTCATTCAGCCCCGTATTCCAGTCATTGTAGTCCAGAAAGTCCCTCTTTTTTTCCTCATACTCCGGTTTCTCCGGCGTCACCAGCTCCACCCGGTCATTCATGCGCACATCCACGTCCTGCAGCCCCAGCCGCCTCATAATATGGGCCGTGCGGATAGCCACCGCATAGTCCCTTCCCTGCTTTTCCAGCTCCATCCGCCACTTTTTCTCCAGACCGTCATGTCTGCACAGCACCTGATAATCCATGCCGTCGATATACAAGCCGTCACACTCAAACTCTCTGTTGGCGTCAATACAGATCACATAACCGCCGGGCCTTGTCAGCTGTATCATCTTTCGGATAAACTCCTCCGGATTGTCCAAATGACGCAGCACCGCCTGGCAGATTACCACATCATACTGCCGTCTGCCCTCATAGGCGAACACATCCCCCTGAATAAATTCGCCCTCCAGTCCCCGATCCTGAAAAATCTCCCGGCCCGTGGCAATCAGTTCTTCGGCAAAGTCAATACCGGTATAAGTGCTGCCCTCCGCCAGATAAGGCATCAGCAGCAGCCCCAGAAATCCGTAACCGCAGCCGCAGTCCAGCAGAGATACCGGACCCTCCAGTTTCCAGACCCTTTTGACCAGGAATTCCACATAATCCTCATTGTAATAGCCCTTCCGGGTGCGCAGCAGATACTCCCGTTTCTGGTTCCAGAAATCCCTTGTGCCCGTCCTCTCCGGCACATAGATCTCCCCCTCCAGAGGCGTCAGACCCAGCAGCTGGTCCACAGACACCTGAAAGTACTCCGCCAATATCGCCAACAGAGACAGCTCCGGCTCCCCCGCCCCTGTCTCCCACCGGCTCACCGTCTGGTAGGACACCCCAACCCGGTCCGCCAGCTCCTGCTGGGTAACTTTCTTCTGTCGTCGCAGATCCGCGATCCGCAAATGTATCTGAGCCACAACAGCACTCCTTTCCTTATCTCCGAATGTTTTATTTATTGTAACAGAAACAGACAGATTTGTATTGCATAATTTTTCAGAATGACCTCTAATATTTCGAGAATAACGTCGTTCACATCCGACATTAAAACAGGACCCACAGGAGATAGCCCCTGTCGGCCCTGCCACAATTTAAATCCATCTCTCTCAGTGCTGCGGATAACTGTCATAGGGTCCGAGGAGACTCATACCCTTGCCCGCAGCGTTTATTCTCTCCGTAAACATGAACTCATAATATGTCCCCTGGTCCGTTAAAATGACATAATCTCCCTCCCAATTTTCAGTTATCTCCTCCACCCTGCTGCCATAGGCAATGGTCGAGCGCTCGAAATACCAGGTCAGGATCTCCTCTGCCGTCATCTTGTCATATCCTGGCGGCGTGACATACTGTTTTACAGGAGAAAACCATACAGCCATGTCAGTGGCATAGCCAATCTGCTCAATGATATCATCACCAAACAAAAAGCCGTAACATCTGTCGTAAAAAACCCGGCTGTGTTGCATATCTCCCGGCGTCAGTGAAAAATAGAAATCCCCAAAACTTGTCACGCTGTAACAGACCTCCGTGACGCTGGTCCCCGTCCACTGCTCCAGCTCCTGCAGCGCCTGGCAGGCCCAGTATAATATCTCCCGGGAATATTGTACCTCCTCAGTTCCAAGGGACCATGCTGTCTCCACATAGGTGAGCTTTATCATGGTCTCTTCCCCTAAAATCTCCGCTACAGGCCAGCCTTCCTCATTGCGATACTCCAGAATCTGCACATCCCAGCTGTCATATACTGGCTCCATCTCCTCCGGGGCTGCTGCGCTCTCCTCCGGTCCTATGTCATATATACTGGCGCTTATAGGAGATAGTCCATCACTTCCCAGCGTCAAATCCACCCACAGCCTGTCGCCGCTTCTGCCCAGGCCCTCAAAATAAATCCGCAAAAAGGCATAACGCTCCTGAATCAGCTCCGCCTGGTATGCCGCGGTATAGTCCCCCAAATCTTCCAAACGGCCATCAACGTAAAAGTATTCCTTCTCCACTTCATCTACCTGACGAAGATACTCCTGGACCTCTCCCAGCTGTCCCCCCGCCCCCGGTACTTTCCAGTTCACCCGGATATGGCTGTCGTCGGCCTTGCTGTAGGATACCGCCAGAACGCAATAGGTTTCCGGCCATGTGTTATACAGATGGTCCGCCGGAATTTTCTCCAGGGAAGTATCCACTTGGTGATAGCCGTCCTCCCGCCGGGTAAACAGCAGAATATCTGTGGGAATACTCATGGGATTGGTGGAAAATTCATTGGGCTTGGTAAAGAGCAGCTCCGGACTGCCATCCTCATCCAGATCCATGGACTGCACCACCAGGGGACTGTTCTCATAAGTGTCAAAGGTCAGAATCTCCCCATTGCCAAATTCCACCCGCATCTTCATGACTCCCGGCTCGCTCTCCACATCCTGATAAATCCGGTCAATCAGGCCGTCTCCGTCATAATCCTGATTCTTATATCCTGCCTCCCATCCTTCTCCGTATGCCACCCCACACTCATCCAGATATCCGGTATATTCCTCAGCCAGCACCCATGGCACCCATGGCAGCCAGTGCGACTCCTCCGCATCCTGCGGGCTTTTTCCGCTCTCAGGCAGTAATTCCGCATCTATTTCTGCTCCCATATCCTGACCGCCCGTGCCGTCCGCGCTGACACCATGCCGCACAGACAGCTGCGGCGCTGCTCTGCCTGCTGCCGGATTCTCCTCCTGAGCATCCGCCCTGCCGGTAAAGGTACAGACCGCTATCCCCAGAGACAGCAATGCCACCAGTATCACCGTACCTGCTGCCATCCGCGGCATTGCCACCAGAGCGGACAGCCGTTCTCTCAGCTGATGCCTGGTACCGGACATAGAGGTGGCCAGATTCATGGCTCTGGGCAGTGTGGGTTTTACCCCTGCCGACAATACCAGCAACGCCTCTCCGTAACTGCTGCGGTTCTCCTCACCCAGCTGGCGCAATACCCCCTCATCACAGGCCAGCTCCCCGTCCTGTCGGGACAATGCCACCGCCAGCCACACCAGCGGGTTATACCAGTGAATGCACAAACATAGAGTGCGCAACACCGCCCAGATATGATCCCCTTGCCGGTAATGCATCTGTTCATGGCGCAGTACCATGGCAAACAGCCAAGGGTCTTCCGCCACCTGAGACGTTATATATATGGCCGGAAAAAACAGGCCATACATACAGGGTGTGCCCACCTGATCCGTCATATATACCGGCAGCACTCTCCGCTCTCTTGTGTCAGCTCCGGGATTTCTGCTTCGCTTTTTCCGTCCGCTGGCAGCGCTTAAATCCTTTAAAAGTTCCTCCGGTATTTCCTGTATTTGTCGATCTCTGCACACCCTGAATCGGAATACCCCATTGACGGCTGCCAACCATAGAGTCAAAATACAGGTTCCGGCCAGCCATATGCGCCCTGCTGCCTCTGCGGCGGACCATGCCGCCGATTCCGTATTTTTTCCATTGGCATCCAGAGGCTCCTTATCCGGCGTTCGCAAAGCGGATTCCGCATCCGGAAGGAAATCCTGACCGCCTGACTGCTGCAAATATGGAGACTCTGCCGGTTGAAGAGGCTGGTCGGCTATAGGGTCCATATGTGTACTTTCATCAAAATGGGAAACCGCAAAAGCTCCTCCTGCATTCTGATTTTCCACTCTCTGCTCTGCCAGGCCCTCCGGCAGCAAATTAGCAATGCTCAGAGAACTTTGAACCGGCGATATCGGTACAAGCAGCCGCAGAACGACCAATAGCCACAGGCCGTACTGCACCCGGCAGCTCACATGTCCTTTGAAAAAACGCCTGCCGACGATTATCACCGCTATAAGTATACTTGACGATATAATCCACTCCAACATTTTGCCACCTTTATTCCTTCAACATTAACCGGGACTGCAGACTTTTCAGACTGGCCCCGTCCAGCAGCTGCCATTCAATGGAAATCTCCTGTAGAGTATCCTGTCCGATCATATCCGTATACCACTTATCATATTCCGTCACATCCATGGGCTCCAACTCCTGATTTGTCCTGAGATCTTCAATCAGATATACCCGGCCCGTACCACTGCTATCCACCTCGTCCGGGAAAACGCTGCCCTCCTCATTTGTCTCTGACAGCTCCTTGTCCCAGGCTCTCACCATGGCTACATATTCATACCGGTCGCTGTTAGGATCATACTGATATAGAAAATATGGCCAAAAATCAGAACGAGTTTGATTATGGGACCAATCCGCGCGGGCATAGCCATTGGTATAAAAGCTGATTTGTGGGAAATTACTTATCTCCTCATAGACCTGGTCCTTGGCCTCATCGTAGTCATATACCATCTCGCATACAGTCGCCATAATGGACCCTTGATGGTCTATCAACAGTTCCTCTCTTCCATCCAGATCAATATCCTGCAGAGCAAAATAAATTGGTACCGGAAAATACTCCCACTCCTCTGACTCACACAGAGGCAGCTTGAGATAGAACAACATATCCTTCAATGCATTCAGATATGCGTCATATCGCGCAGAGCCCGTCGTCACGGCAGGCTCCGCCTGATGGTTGACCGCCAGGAACAATACGCCTTCGTATATGATGACCATATTATCCGGCTGCTCGTCCATATAGGCAAAATAGCAGCCGAACCGATTTTCCTCTAAAGCCAAGTGACCGTCTACCAACCTGCCGGTATCCCCATCGGCAAACCAGTCGCTTATGGAGGCGTTGTACTCCCGCTCATACTCTGCCAGGCTCTCATAAAAAGTGAAATCGTATCCAAATGCCTCACTTTGGACAATCTGATGATTCCAGTACAAATATTCGTCCGTATAAGTGATGACGCCGCCTGTCAGGGCATCCACTTCCTCCTGAGACAGGCCGCAAGGCGAGGTGGGATAACGGTATTCCACTACCTCCCAATCACCCAGATAAACGGGCTGCAATATATCGCTGCTTTCGGGCATGCTTTCAGGAATGTTCTCCAAGCTGTTTTCCGGATCGTTCTCCGGGCTGCTTTCCATATCCTTTTCCGGATTGATCTCCGGGTTGTCCTCCCAGCCGCCTACAGGATTGTCTCCCTGCGTTTCACTGTCCACGATCGGAATGCCCACAGGCATACCATTCCCGCCGTCCTCCGTCTGTGCGCCCTGCTGCCCACAGGCCCCTAAAACCAGCGCTGTCAGAGCCAGTATGGCCACCCCGTATTTTCTTGTTCTCCTTCTTTGTATACTATACATGACTACATAATTCTCCGTTTCCCTGTTGTCTCTCTATTTTCCGTCGGCCTGATCCAGAATCTTGCGCAGCTCCGCAATCTCCTCCTGGCTCAGAGACTCTTTTTCCACAAAATGATTTACCAGCATGCTCAGACTGCCGTGATATACCCGGTCCAGAAAGCTCCGTGTCTCCTTCTGCGCTGCCTCCTCCCGCTCCAGCATGGGTCGGTAAACCTTCATACTCTCCCCGTCCTCACAGGCGATCAGCCCCTTGTCCGACATGCGTTTCAGCATGGTCAGAGTGGTGCTGCGGCTCCAGCCCACGCTCTCCTTCAGATCTGCCACAATGCGGCTGCCCACCTTGGGACTGTCTGCCCACAGGCTTTCCATCACATGCCACTCGGCTGTACTTAGTTCTCTCATATTTACCTCTTTCCTGCATATCTGTAGTTGGCAAAGCCAACTACTGCTGTGCTTGCGATACTGCGTTAATCAGTATTTGAAACGCTAGTTTCAAACTTACCTCTTTCTTTTTTCGTCCGTTTTCCCACTGGGAAAAGATTGTTTACAGTATAAACATATCACATGTTGTCTACTCTGTAAACACTTAATTTACTTCTCGTTGTGTTTTTATTACTGTGGCGGTATAATGAGTAAAATGCTCCGCATTTGACTCTACTGATTTGAATATGCGCTGAAGCGCATGTAATCATGGTATAATGAGTAAAATGCTCCGCATTTAACTCTACTGAATGTACATTTATAGACTCCCGCTCAGAAAGGTATATACAAAATGCAACAAATAATGATTATTGAAGATGACCCTGCCATACGGGACGAGTTGACTCTGCTGCTGGAAAATGAGGGATATCACCCTCTGCCGATAGTGGATTTTACAAATATTGCCGAACAGGCTGCCGAAAACCGCCCGGATCTCATACTGCTGGATATCGGTTTGCCTAAGCAGGACGGATTTTCCCTGTGTGCCGGTCTCCGCAGATCTGTGAATGTGCCCATTATTTTTGTCACCAGCCGGGATTCCAGCCTGGATGAAATACGGGCGCTCAGTCTGGGCGGAGACGATTATATCACAAAGCCCTACAATATTCCCGTGCTGCTGGCCAGGATCAAGGCCGCCCTGCGCAGGAACGGCCGAAACTCCGAGACGGAGATTATTGAGACCAATGAGATGCGGCTTAACCTGGCAAAGGGAACGATATCCTATGGGACAAAAACGATCCTGCTGACACGCAATGAATTACAGATTATGGCCTGCCTGATGAGCCGTCCGTGCGAGATCATCTCCCGCACGGAATTGATTGAAACGCTGTGGGACAACCAGATCTATATAGACGACAATACCCTCAGCGTCAATGTAACTCGTCTCCGCAGCAAACTGGAAGAACTGGGACTGCGGGAGATAATTAAGACCCGCAGGGGAATGGGGTATCAGCTATGAGGGGGCTCGTGTTGCAACTCCTTTTTGCGGCGGCTGCGGCGGTTTTTCTGCTGTCCACCGGCACACAGGCCGGAATTGTCGCAATACTGCTGATTACCTGGCTTATTATTCTTCTATGTGTGCAGTTCGTAAATTATTTTCGGCTGCGCAGCAGGCTTAAGGAGCTGGAGGCTATTATGGAGGGACTGGATCGGAAGTACCTGTTTTCCGAATGTATTCCCAAGACCTCCAACGCCTATGAGCGCAGATTGATGGAATTGTTTCGCAGAGCCGGGAAGTCCATGATCGAGACGGTATCCGAGGCCCAGGCCGCCCAGCGGGAATACCGAGAGTATGTGGAGAGTTGGGTACACGAAATCAAGACGCCCATCACCGCGGCAGGGTTGATCTGCCGCAGCGCTGAGCCTTCCCTGCGGCAAAAGCTCACTCCGGAGCTGGCTCAGATCGAGGCTCATGTAGAACGGGCGCTGTTCTACGCCCGGGCGGAAAGCCCGGAAAAAGATTTTATCATCCGTCAGACAAGCCTTGCGGACATTGTCTCCCAGGCCATAAGCCACCACAGGTCTCTGCTTATATCAAGCGGTGTCCGAGTGGAGACGGAAAACCTGGAACATACTGTATATACCGACAGCAAATGGGCCGTTTTCATTCTGGGACAGCTCCTGCAGAATGCCGCCCGCTATCACAGCGATGAGCCAGTGATTACTCTGACCTCCCGGATACTTGGGCAACAGGTACAGCTGGTGGTACACGACAATGGCATGGGAATTCCCTCCCAAGAATTGCCCCGTATCTTCGACCGGGGATTTACCGGCAGCAATGGCCGCAGCCGGGGAGGTTCCACGGGAATGGGACTGTACTTGTGCCGCAAGCTCACAGAATGTCTGGAGATGGATCTGCAGATTGCCTCCACGGAGGGAGTGGGGACCACAGCCACAGTCACTTTTCCCGCCAAAGGTCCGGTTTCCCCGTATGCGTAACAGACAAAAATATCACTCCGACAGCACATTCCGTTTCAGACTGGTGTATGCCAGAAGGATATAGATTAGGTAAATCAAAAGATATAACCCCACGGCAACGCCTATGATGGCAGCAGGGCCAGAGGTCCCTACCAGAATGCCCGGCTCCGGTATCCGAGACATGTGCCAGATGAAGGGTATACCGATCAGCAAAGGCGGTATGGCGGGCATGGCATAATACACGGTAAACTGCTTTCGCAGCGCTCCGGCCATCTCCTGCCGGTCCATACCCAGCTTTTGCAGCAGCCGGAACTGACGCTGATAGCGCCCTGACTCGCTGAGCAGCTGGATGGTCAGTATGGTGGCGGAGGTCATGGTCAGCACCAGAGCCAGATAATATAGGGGAAAGACCATCATGGCCGTCCAGGTGGCGGCGTCCCTCTCCTCCTGAGATCTGACGATTATGTCGTCGTAATCATGATTCTGTGCCCGACTCCTTCGGATATTTCTCAGATCATCGTATTGAGATTCGCTCAGCGGCTCTGCCGTCATGGCAACATAGAGATAATGCTTGACCGGGCAATGTTCCGCCAGAACGTCCGGCACTACCAAAATATAGTCGCTCCCGTTGACATCCCAGCCATACTGCCCCAGAGGTTCGCAATGTACGCCTCCCGGTATCAAAGTCTGCCCATCCAACGGAATGAACTGGGTATATTTTTCAAGCAGTTTCTCCAAATACGTCCTGCAGTGGATCAGGTATTGCCCGGGTTCCAGAGTTATCTCCGGGTATCCCAGCATCCTGCGCAGGGAGGCATAGTCGCTGTAAGCCATCACCAGATCACAGTCATGATAAGCATAATAGGTGGTATTTTCCATCAAGTAATCCCTCACCTGGGCACTTTCTCCCCGATAGACCGCATATTGATACTGTGACTGTACGGGAATATTGTCACGAATATATTCCAGATAATCCCCATGGTCCTGCTGCAGATCGGATATGCCGATCATGATATCAAAACAGGAATTCTCCCTGGCTCTCCCATAGAACAATCCTCGAAAAATCAGTCCGCAGCCCTCGGAGATCAGCGTGGCGGTAAAGAGCAGAGCGATCGTGGCCATAACTACACCCATGGTAGCCAGCTTGGCAGTGAGAGCACGGAATATCAACAGGGTCTGCCCCCGGTATTTCTGCCATGGACGTTTCTCAAAATAAGCGGGGACTCCGGAGGCAAAACTGAGGAAAAAGCTGTAGAGAAAGGCGATAATACATCCCGCGCCGATAAGCCCCAGTAGCACATCTCCCAACATCAACAGTATCGTGCCCACAAATCCCAGCACCAGGGACAGGGTAAAAACTCTGCGGCGCTTTTTGCCGGTCTGGATTACCATGCCTTCATTCTGCCGGTCAAAGTAGATCAGGTCGTGAATCTTCATGGAACGGATACGTTTTCGGCTCTTGAGCTGGGCAAAAAAGTAAATCAGCGCAAAGCAGAGCAGCGTCAATCCCACCACCGGCAGGGAAAACGAAAAGGAAAAGGTATAGGCAACGCCAAACAGAGTCAAAACAATGGCCCGTAAAATCTGGTAAAACAGACTGCCCAGCAGAATTCCCAACACAAGAGCACACCCGCCCACCACGATATTTTCCAGAAAAAAGAGCTGTGCCACCTGCCGATTCTCCAAGCCGATCAACACATAGAGGCCCAATTCCCGGCTGCGCCGTTCCAACATGAAATTGATAGTGTAGGATACCAGCCAGCTGATAATGCCGATTACCACAATGCTGGCCATGACGATCATCATGGGAAGTGTCCGCATCTGTTGAGACAGACTCTGTATCTCCCGGGAAAAAATCAGTCCGTTAAAGGCATAGATCAATGCCGCCACCATGACGATCGTAGCAAAGTACACCAGGTAGTCCCTGGCCTGCCGCCGGGCATTTCTGAGAGAGAGCTTAAAGTACGTCACTTATATCACCCCCCAACAAAGCCAGCACATCCAGTATCTCATGGTAAAATACCTGCCGGGTGCGGTCTCCCCGCAGCAACTCATTGAAAAGCCGTCCATCCTTGAGGAAAAGCACACGGCGGGCATAACTGGCGCTGTAGGCGTCATGGGTAACCATGAGAATGGTGGCTCCCATGCTCTGGTTCATCTGCGTCATAATCTCCAACAGATTTTTGGACGCCTTGGAGTCCAGCGCCCCGGTAGGTTCATCCGCCAACAGCAGGGACTGGCCTGCCACCATGGCCCGGGCACAAGCGGCCCGCTGTTTCTGTCCGCCGGAAACCTGGTAGGGAAATTTGTCCAAAATATCTGCTATACCCAATTTTTCCGTCACTTTTTTTACTTGTTCCTGTACCTTGTGGGAATCCACATGATTCAGGGACAGTGCCAGTCCGATGTTTTCCTCTATGGTCAGCGTATCCAACAGATTAAAGTCCTGAAATACGAAACCCAGTTTCTCCCGGCGAAAACGGGCCAGCTCTTTAGAGGGCAGCTCCGCAATATTCTCCCCGTCTAACAGAATATCCCCGGCGCTCACTGTGTCAATGGTGGATATACAGTTCAGCAATGTGGTCTTGCCGCTTCCGGAAGCTCCCATAATGGCGATAAATTCCCCGTCTTCCACCCGAAAACTTACCCGGTCTAGGGCCTTAGTCACATTGTTCTTGCTGCCGTAATATTTTTCTATGTTTTTAACTTCCAGCATACGATACTGCCTCCTTGTCCGTTTTATATGTATGAACGTGTTACAGGCTCAAACAGCCAAATACGTCTGTGACAATATCCATATTACAGGAAACTCAAGGGACATGGTATCGAAATTTTATGGATTTAGCTTACAAATTTGTAAGGTAACAGGTAAATTGGAAATCTCCCCTATTCGATCACAAAGGATTCCGAGTGGAAATTGGCATAGTAGCGCCCTTTCTGCGCTGTAAATTTCAGCACGCAGTAGTCAGGGTCTGTCACCCCCTTAGGATAATACATGGTATCTCCATGCTGCCAGATCATCCGCTTGCTCTCATCATCCTCCAGCACTTCCATGGTTCCTACCAGCATAACGCCCCGGAAAAAGCGTTTATCATAGAAATAGATGCTGGCGTTGGGATTCTTCCGGTACTGTCCCACCCGCATGGAGGATGTGTTGGTGGAGAACCAGAACTCTTTTATGCCCTCCCTCTTGCGGGGGGCGAGCATGGCTTTCATGTTGGGAAAGCCCTCCTCGGAGATAGAGGCAATAAAGGAAACTTTCTGCTTGTCAATCAGGTTGCCGATAGTTTTTTGTGGGTCACGCATCATTGGTTTTGTCCTCCCTATCATTGATAATATTGGGCCTGAGCCGCATACATCTCGGCATAGATCCCTCCCGCCATAGATACCAGCTCGTCATGGGTGCCGTATTCCCTGATCCTGCCCTGGGAAAATACGGCTATCCTGTCACAGAATTTACAGCTGGAAAGGCGATGGGAAATATAGATGGCGGACTTTCCTCCCACCAGCTCGTCAAACCGGCGATAAATCTCATACTCCGCCACCGGGTCCAGAGCGGCGGTAGGCTCATCGAGAATCACCACCGGGGCCTTTTTATACAAAGCTCTGGCTATAGCGATCTTCTGCTGCTCACCGCCCGATGGCTCTATCCCTTCCTCGTCAAACGCTTTGAAGAGTAAGGTATCCGTCCCATTTTTCAGAGAAGAAATCTTGTCGGAAAGCCCCACCTGGTTCATAAGCCCTTCCATCTCTTCATCGCTGCACACACTATCCAGGGCCACATTGTCCCTGATGGAGAAACCAAAGAGCTTGAAATCCTGGAACACTGGAGAGAACAGCGACATATATGCGGAATAATCATACTCTCGGATATCTACACCATCCAGCAGAATTTCCCCCTCTGTAGGATCGTAAAGTCGGCAGAGCAATTTCACAAAGGTGGTTTTGCCCGCGCCGTTGGGCCCTACCACGGATAGATGCTCACCCTGACGGAGGGTGAGGTTTATCCGGTCGAGAACCTTGGTCTCGCTTTTCGGATAGGCAAAAGAGACGTTGCGAAATTCCAGAGTATGAGGCCCCTTATTGACGGGCCTGCTGCCCTTTTGAATCGCGGCGGGATACTCCATGAATTTCACATACTCATAGGCATAGTTGGTACGCTTGATCAGCTCCTGTATATTCCACACGATGCCCTGCAGCGATTCATTAAAAGTGTTGCCCGCCGAGAGCATCTGGGAGAACATGCCTATCGTAATCTTTCCCCATATGACCCGCACGCCCAGATACAGATACAGAGCAGTGTCATAAGCAACGCTGAGCAGCGTCTTTATGAGATTCAACGGCAGTCTCTTATCGGCCTGCCATTTCCAGTTTTCCAGGCTGCCGTCTGTGTACTCCTCCCATTTGTCCACCATCATATCCTTTGCATGATAGAGACGTATATCCTTGCCATAGCGCAGATCCATAAGCCCATACCCCAGATAGCCAAATATCCGGTTGAATTTGGATAGCCTGTTAAAAGATTCGATCTCTATCTTGTTCTGCATGCTTTGAATCACCGTATGACCCGCAAGCAGCACGGCGGTTATGACAAACAGCAGAGGAGCGTTCATGGCAATGAGCGCCACAGTTCCCATTACCTTTAAAACATTAGCGATCAAATAGAAAAACTGTATAGCGATGCCGTATACGCCGCCGGAGTACCAGGACATGCCTTCCCTGGCCAGCTCTATCTGGTCCAACGCCGTCTTATCCTCGGTGAGCTGAAAATCCAGCTCCATGATTCTGCGGCTCATGATCTCCGTAAATTCATTTTGAAATTGGTAGTCATATTTTTCCAAGGTCGTGTCTGTAAAAGACAGGGCAAAGGATAACAGGTTCTGCCCCAGAACCAGCGCAGCGGCATACAGCAGCAGCGTTCGTATATCTCTGCCGCCCAGCAGTCCATCGATGATCAGCGGCAGCAGCATGATCCTCACAAAGGGCTGGACGGCGGCCAATATTGTTCTCAGCACGCAGAGAAAGAAAAACTCCCGGTGCGTTTTCCAGACTATAGGGAAAAAATACTTGGCGGTCTTAAAAATGGTATGAATGCTGTTTTTCTTCTTATCTGCCATTGTCCCACCCTCCTGTTTTCTGTTCTGCCTCCTCATGATCTCTGTAATACTGCGCCTGGATCTCGAACATTTCAGCGTATGCGCCGCCTTTTTTCAGCAACTCTTCATGGGTGCCATACTCTATCATCTCCCCCGCCCGGAACATGGCTATGTTGTCACAGAAACGGGTGGATGAGAGCCGGTGGGAGATATACACCGCTGACTTTTTCCCGATCATTTCGTCAAAATTTCTGTAGAGCTGATATTCCGCCAGGGCGTCCAGGGCGGCGGTAGGCTCGTCCAGCACGATCACGGGAGCGTCCTTGTACAGTGCCCGGGCCAGGGCAAGTTTCTGTTTCTCTCCTCCCGACAAATCGATGCCATCATCATGAATCACCTTCAGCAGCTGGGTGTCAACGCCTTTCTCCAGATTCTCCAGTTTCTCTGCCAGTCCCGCCTGTATCAGGCACTCTCTCGCCAACTCTTTGTCTGTGGCCTTGGGGGAATCCATGGAGACATTCTCACTCATGTGAAAGGCAAACAGCTCCACATTCTGAAAGACTGGAGCGAACAGCCGATGGTATTCCTCCCGCCTAAAGCGCCGTATATCCGTACCATTCAGCAAAATCCGGCCCTCGGTCACATCATAGAGCCGCAGCAGCAGTTTGATAAACGTAGTCTTGCCTGCGCCGTTGATTCCCACCACCGCCAGTCTTTTTCCCGCCTCAAAGGTGAGATTCAGGTTCTTCAAAGCATAGCCCTCCGAACCCTTATATTGAAAAGAGACATTTTCAAAGGTAAAGGTATAGCGGTCTGTTTGGGGGACGGGAAGAAACTCCCCGGTCTCCTCAGTCTTCAAGTCCATAAATGAGCGAAAATCGTCAACCTGCAGAGAATTTTGCTTGAATCCGCCGATGGAGTTGAGAAAGCGGGTAAGCGTTTCCGTGAAGGTTGTGGCAAGGCCCAGATAGAGGGTAAAATCGCCGATAGACAGATTTCTGTCGATCACACTGTAGATCAGCACACCATATACGACGGCTGTGGAGAATATAGCTATCGTATGAGCAAAACCGCTGTTGATGATCCACAGGTTGCGGCTGTGAACCATTTTTTCCTGCTTGTCCGCCAGGAAATCATGCTGCTTGCCCGAAAGCCAGTCCTGCATGTGGAAGAGCCGTATATCTTTGGCATAGTCAAAATCCTGGGTAGTGCGCTCCATATAGTTGAGCTTTCGCCATGTGGGGGCCAGGACGTCCCACACTTCTTTTTTGTCTTTCTTTATCGTGTGTCTAAAAAAGAAGAACTGTACCACAGAGAGCAGCGCAATGATAATCAGCATTCGCCAGTCCAGCGCTATCACCGTCGTGAAAGTCACCAGCATAATCATGAACTGAATTCCGAAATCATATACCGCTCGCATCAGACCCTCGATGCCGTTATTGTTGCCGCCGGTACTCTCCATGGCTTTACTGTGCATATCCAGTATATCCGGCTGCTCCAGCATCTGGTAGTCCATAGTCAGCGCTTTTTTTACGCGCTCGGTGATTACATGCATACGGATATAGATAAACTGATACCATATTCTGTTGTTGACAATGGTATCAAGCACCAGACTGAAAAGCTCTATTGCCATGATCGTCAGTATCAGGCGAATCAGCGGTGAGATATCTTTTTCGGGGCTATCGGCCTGAATCTGAACCAGATCGATCACAAACTTGCCGATAAAACTCCACAGGTAATACATGAGTGAGCCTGTAACTACACCGATGCACATGAGAAAAAGCTGTGACGGATGGTATTGTCTGATTTTACCCAGGACATATATGGCGTTTTTGAAAATTCCATATTCGGTATGTAGCGGGTTGTCGTTGGTTTTCTTTTTCCTGTTCAAGGTTGGGGACTCCTTTCGTATATCGTTATCTATATATATAGTCGTCAAAATCGACTTTGGGTTTATTCAAAGATATAAATTTTATTTTCTAAATCTTCCATGCGGATTTACGGTTTTTTTGCTATAATCAGAATAACTGGACATATTCGAGCAAACGGGGACCGGATTTTCCGACGCAAATCCGGTATATTGTAAACACAAGGGAGGTTGCATATGAAATCCATACAGCTCTTACAACAAGCCATATGTTACATGGAGCAACATCTTCTTGAGGATATCAACTACCAGGATGTGGCGAAAAGCACATATATGTCAAGCTACGATTTCCACCGGACATTCAGTATTATGGCCGGTATGACCGCCAACGAGTATATCAGAAACAGGCGCCTTTCGCTGGCGGGGCAGGAGCTGCAGTCAACCGGTATATCCGTGATTGATGCCGCTTACAAATATGGCTATGACACGCCGGAGAGTTTCTCAAAAGCTTTTTCACGCTTTCACGGAGTAACCCCGAAACAGGCCAAGCGCAAAGGCACGGAACTTCATTTATTCAATCCCCTTGTAATCAAAATAACTATGGAAGGTGGTAGCATTATGAACTACAGAATTGAAAATCAGAGCAGTCAGAAATTTATTGCCGTCGTCAAGGCATTCTCCAACGAGATCATAAACGACGACAGCGACCACAGCGTTCCGGATTTTTGGGGACAGTGCTGGGAAAAGAACCTTATAGAGCCTCTCAAATCCCTTCGCCCGGAGGGAAAGCGCGATCTGTATGGACTGTGCAGTCCCGCCGCGAAAAATGAAACACATTTCAACTATGGGATCGGTGTGCTCGTGGATGATGAGACCGATACCTCCAAGCTGGATAAGCTTTTGGCCGACGGCTATGTCCTCTGGGAGACAAAGCCCATGGACTATGTCGTGTTCAAATGCTTTGGAACCGACGGAGATTGTATCAGCGAAACCTGGAGCAAATTCTACAAGGAATTTCTTCCTCAGACAGGATATACACAGACCGATGATACGGATTACGAGATCTATTTTGAAACGGGAGAAGAAGGTCTGTTCTGTGAACTTTGGATTCCCGTAAAAAAATCGTAATTCCCTATAATATGTTATTTCACAGGGCATGATATCTCCATAATCTGTTCTATGGCCTTGTGAAGCAGCCTGCTTTCTTCTGTGTCAGCCGCCTTGTAATAGACTTCTTTACCTTCCCGGCGGCTGACAATCAGGCCGCTGGCCTTGAGCTGCCGCAGGTGATGAGACACTGCGGGGCTTGTCATATCCACCATGGCGGATATGTTGATTACACACTCTTCGCAGTGGCACAGCAGCCAAAATATACGGACCCGGCTGGTGTCGTCCAGCAGCCGGAACGTGTCGGCCACTCTTTGAAAAGTCTCCGGATTTCCCAACTGTTCTCGTAAATATTCCTCTGTCTCTCCCTCGCCGTGATGGTGCGGAAATGCAAATTTTTCCATTTATGAACACTTCCTTTCCAAAAATGACCTGCCTTATTTTGTTATTGTAACCCATTTTATAATTTGTGACAACCTCTCTACAATTTTTTGTGAGATCACTGTTTTCAGTATTTTTATTTATACAGTTCTGTGATAAACTGAAAAAAATGGATATATATACACGGTAGATAAAGAGAGGGGTAAAGATGCGTAAAAAGATATTTGTAATTTTGTTTTCAATTATATGGATTACCGGCATTTTATGTGGCTGCGGAAAAGGGACAACTGCGGGCGTAGAAGCCGAACCCACAGCAACGCCACAGGCAACCGCCCTGCTGGAGGAGACCCCGTCGCCAACACCAATGCCGGAACCCACGGCAACGCCAGAGCCGGAGACGGAACAACAGACCGATCTGCATCCTTTTTCCGATATCCTTGGCTATGAGGATTATCATGTAACCGTGGAAGAAGGCATGCCTCATATTTGGCGGTTTTATGCGGAGATTGACGGTGAAACACAATGCATTGCCGAGGCGTTTGGATTCCGCGATCTTCCCGATGCTTACAGCACAGATCTCGACGGCGACGGCATCACCGAGTTTATCGCCAACTGCGAATACGGTGACGGCGCAGAAAGAGTCTTTATTTATCGTACTCATGACGGTGCGATCGAAGAGGGATACATTCATATTGATGGGTATTATCTGGAAACGAAATATTCTATGGATACAATGGGACCGGTCGGAAATATTGCGGAAAAATATGACTCACAGGAAAATATTTTTATCATCACCGGCCCCTCTATACACAATGAAGAAGAAACTGTCACGATCACCCTGTCTTTTGATGACCAGGAATTTTTTAAATTTACTCCCTATAATTCGTAAAATCCTATTGACTTTTTTCTTCATCCATACTATACTACTGATATACAATTAAACAACTATTTAATTGTTGAATTAATAATTCAGTTTGAAAGGAGACATTATCATGAAAAAAACTTATAAGATTGAGGTTGACTGCGCAAACTGCGCCAATTTAATGGAGGACGCCACCCGCAAGACGCCGGGTGTGGCCGCTGCCACCGTTAATTTTATGACACAGAAAATGAATGTGGAGTTTGAAGAGGGCAAGGACCCGAAAGAGGTCATGAAGGCAGTTCTAAAGGCCTGCAAAAAAGTGGAGCCAGACTGCGAGATTGAGCTTTAATCGAGGGTACGAAAGAGGTAATTATGAATAAGAAACAGAAAAAAATGTTGGCCCGCATTATTGTCTCGGCCGTGATGCTGGTCATTCTAAACTTTTTGCCCATCACCGGAATACTGCGAATGGCATTTTATCTGGCAGTGTACTTAATTATCGGCTACGATATCCTAAAAAAAGCCGGTAAGGGCATCTTAAATGGCCGTGTGTGTGACGAAAATTTTCTGATGACCGTAGCCACTATCGGCGCTATCGCCCTGGCGATTTATACGAAGAGCGGCGATTACAATGAGGCCATCGCCGTTATGCTCTTCTATCAGGTGGGAGAATTTTTCCAGAGCTATGCGGTGGGAAAGAGCCGTCGAAATATCAGCGCGCTGATGGATATCCGACCTGATTACGCCAATATAGAACAGCACGGTAAGCTGGAGCAGGTGGACCCGGACGAGGTAGCTATCGGCAGCGTCATCGTGGTACAGCCCGGGGAAAAGGTTCCCATTGACGGCGTGATTCTGGAGGGAAATTCCGATCTGAACACCAGCGCCCTCACCGGCGAGAGCCTGCCCCGGGAGGCTCATGCGGGGGACGAGGTTATCAGTGGCTGTATCAATATGACGGGCGTTTTAAAGATTCGGACTACCAAGGAATTCGGGGAATCCACAGTCTCCAAGATTCTGGAGCTTGTGGAGGAGTCCAGCTCCCGTAAATCCCGTTCAGAGAATTTTATTTCTCGCTTTGCCAAGATATATACTCCCACGGTGTGTATCGCCGCCCTGCTGCTGGCGGTACTGCCTCCGGTATGCAACCTGCTCATGGGGCATACTGCAAACTGGGAAAACTGGATATACAGCGCGCTAACCTTCCTGGTTATCAGCTGTCCCTGTGCGCTGGTGGTAAGCGTTCCCCTGAGTTTTTTTGCGGGAATCGGCGGCGCCAGCAAGGAAGGTATTTTAATCAAGGGATCTAACTATATGGAGATTCTGTCCCAGGCCAAAATCGTGGTCTTTGATAAGACCGGCACTCTGACCCAGGGTGTGTTCGTGGTCAGCGGTATTCACCACAGCGAGATGGAGGACGCCCGGCTGCTGGAATATGCGGCTTTGGCAGAGTGCTCCTCCTCCCACCCTATCAGCAAGAGCCTGCAGCGGGCCTATGGCAAAGAGATCGACCGCAGCCGAGTCACGGATATCCGGGAGATCAGCGGCGAGGGATTGATCGCCAAAGTGGACGGTGCGGAGGTGGCGGTGGGCAACACCAAGCTGATGAAACGACAGGGTGTGGACTACGCCGATTGCCACAGTGTAGGTACAATAATTCATATTGCCATTGAAGGCAGCTACGCCGGACATATTGTTATTTCCGATATTGAAAAACCGGGGTCCAAGGCGGCCATCGCCGCACTGAAAAAAGCGGGCGTAAGCAAGACTATTATGCTGACCGGAGACGCCAAATCTGTGGCGGAAAAAGTGGCCGCCGATCTGGGCGTGGATGAGGTTCACAGTGAACTGCTGCCGGGAGACAAGGTGGAACAGGTAGAGAAATTGCTGGCGGATAAGGCGCCCAAGGCAAAACTTGTCTTCGTAGGCGACGGTATCAATGACGCGCCGGTGCTGGGCCGGGCAGATATCGGTATCGCCATGGGTGCCATGGGCTCTGACGCCGCCATCGAGGCTGCGGATGTGGTGCTGATGGACGATGATCCCATGAAGATCGCCAAGGGTATCAAGATTTCCCGAAAATGTCTTTCCATTGTCTACCAAAATATTGTCTTTGCCCTGGCGGTTAAATTTGTCTGCCTCCTGCTGGGCGCAGTGGGCTACGCCAATATGTGGCTGGCAATCTTTGCGGACGTGGGCGTCACCGTGCTTGCCGTGCTGAATGCCATCCGTGCTCTGCGAGTGCACAAGCTATAATTATTGACATATGCAAAAAACCCCACAGCAGATATTCTATAACTCTGCTGCGGGGCTATATTATTCAGCAATATAAACTTTGTCATCCTATCGCTATTCGTTTACTCCCTTGTTGCAATCAGAGTAAACTCTCCCGGTACTTTTTCATTGGTCCACGCGGGATGTTCGTCAAATTTTTTCAGGACAAATCCGCAGTTTATGACGGCGTTGATGATCTCGCTGACAGTATATTTTCGGTAACTGCACTTGGGCATCTCCTTTCGGATTTCCTCCTCATAAAAGCGGGCATGCGCCATCTCTCCCTCAAAAACATCCGTAGAAAAATAACTCATGGCAGGCTGCTCAAAATTCATTATATCAGATATTTTCTGAAAGGGATGAAAGTCGCTGCATATCATTTTTCCGCCGGGCTTTAACAGAGAGTACATGATATTCATAAATTCATCAATATCATGGAAATAATGGAGTATGCCGCCTTCCATAAAGACCACGTCAAAATACCCTTTGTACCGATCCATGTCGATTTCCAGCACATCGCACACTTCAAAGCTGATCTCCACATCTGCAGCGGCCGCCACCTCCAGCGCGTATCTCTTATTGTCCTCCGAAATATCGAAGACAGTGACCTCCGCCCCCAAAATCGCCAGGGGAACTGCTTTTTTCCCGCAGGAACCACATATATTTGCCACTCTGATACCCTCATATCTGTCGAAGTAAGCAGCATATTTCTTTAACATTCCTATAGGATTTTCCCGGTCTTTTTGGGCCCTTTCCCGGGGAGTCCCGGACTGCCTTACCCAAAAATCGTAGGCATCATATTCCCATGCTTTTTTATTCCGAATGCTGTAGTCGATCATCTGTCATACCTCCTAATTTCTCGTTTAAATAACCAATTTGATTATACCACGTCTTTACCTCCCATAACAATCCATTTCAATATATTACAGACTACGGGCCTGTGCCGCAAAGCACAGGCCTTGTATTAAAGAGAGTGGACGGGGCAGGAATCGAACCTGCGGTGTTTCTCTGTGACGGATTTACAGTCCGCTGCCCTCGCCGCTAGGCATACCCGTCCTTAGGGTGACTAGGGGGAATCGAACCCCCATAAGCAGAGCCACAATCTGCCGGACTTCCATTGTCCTATAGTCACAGTAGCTCCTGTGGGACTTGAACCCATCATCTCCGGCTTGAGAGGCCGACGTCCTGACCTTTAGACTAAGAAGCCTTATTTGTAAATGATCCTCACGGGACTTGAACCCTGCATTTTCGGCTTGAAAGGCCGATGTCCTAACCTTTAGACTAGAGGACCCAACAAAAATACCGCCTATCATACAAGATAAGCGGTACAGAAATTCAAATCCTGTTTCCTAAAGCCCGGTCTGTATATGACTCTCCGGGATCACACAGCCCTTTGCCCTTTCCCTATCTCGCATGAGTGTATCACAATTTTACCCTGCTCATTTTCTTCCATGTGCAGTGTTTCATAATAATATTCACTATGCAGATAATAGGCAAATACTTTCATGGCTTTTCCTTTCCGGGCTTTTCTGCCCGCTTTCTTAATCTGTAATCACTATAGCACTCTTTTTCCGGTTTGTCATTATACCTGTAATATAAATCTCTGTTGCCGTTACTCTTCACATCTCTCCCGCCGTTTCGCGTCGCAGACGATCCATTCGTCCAATGTCAGCGGTTGATAATCAGAATACATACAAAAACAGTTAATCATATTGCAGGGAATCGTCTTTTCATTGCCCTGCCCGTCCGTTTTGACGGTAGCTCTGGTTATCTCCTGAAACTGCTCTATGAGTCTCTGATCCCTAGTGTCATGGACATGGCCGTAAAGCATATAAGTTCTGGGATTCCCGTTTTCATCCAGCCGGTACTGTCCATTGTAACACATGATGGGATAATGGCACAGAATAACCTTGCGCTTGTTATCATACATCTCCGCATATGGCTTTACCCATACGAAACGATTCATATCCATAGTAGTTTTGGATACAAAATGATCATGGTTGCCCTGAATCAGGTATAATCTGCCGTTTAACCGCCTAAGGAGCATGCTGGTGATCTCCGCATTTCCCCAGGATAGATCTCCTAGGATGACCACATCGTCATTTTCCCTGACTTTTTGGTTCCATCTGCTTATCATGTATTCATTCATCTCTTCTGCATTTGCAAATCCCCGACGATCCATTCGTTTATTCAAGGACCCATGGAAGAAATGCATGTCCGCAATATAGTATCTCATGGGACAGCTCTCCCTTCTTTAAAAACATATGTGTAGTAGCTATATTATTACATAATTGACTGATTTTGGAAAGACCAAAAAAATGATGCATCTATAGATTTTGAGAGATTATAAAAAACAAAATATCCGGATATTTTATGAAAAGTAAAATCTGCTTAGTACTTTATACAGACATATACGTATACGATGAATTTTGCAACAAGGACAATAATAAATAGTGAGAAGAAAATCCAGAAAGCCATTTCATTAATCAATGCCACCAGACAAGTGATAATCATCAGAGAATACAGTGCAACTTTAAAGAAAAACCCTTTACCTTTTTCATATCTCCTTCTGTCTATTTCATCCACTATGGCCTGAAGAGGCAACAGCTCTTTGTACAGATCCCCGAAAAAATCATAGTTGCGGACCTTATGTAAAATAACCATAATCATTCCTACTAAAGCGGTAATTCTGCTATAAAGAATAACAGACTCTGACATCCTTCCATAAGCTTCCGGATATATCTCTTGGGCCAGCATTATATATATGAACAATCCCCAAAATATAATCTTGTAAATAGTGGACTTTATTACCTTTTTCCACGTAAATTTTGTTTTTTCTTTTTTTCTCACTTAATAAGCCTCGTTTTTCTAAAATTTATATTTTCGATCAATTTTAACTATTTCTTCATATTAACTATATTATAAAAATATATACAATTATTGTCAAGTGAAATATGTATGATTTACGATTACTAAAATGACATTGGGGGTTATTTTAATGTTAAAAACAGACAAAAAAGAAAGCATTGAATTTATTTTCAATGCTTTGAGGCGTTGGTGAGGTGACTCGAACACCCGATCTTCCGCTTAGGAGGCGGCTGCACTATCCACTGTGCTACACCAACTTAAGGAAAATTGATAAAACCCTGCAGCCAGATACTTCCTTTGAATCTTCTGCCTATCTGGGGTTCTCCCAACATATCTATTATATTGATTGCGACATCAAATGTCAATTCGTTACAGCAAATTTTTAACAAATATATTTCCTCATTTGTGATCTCATTGCGTATCTTACTGCACTCTGTAATTTCGCCCAGCACGGAATAATGGTCGCATTCCACGCCATAGGGCATAAAGTAAGTATCCACAATGCTGAACACGTCTTCTTTCTGTATCTTTCTGGATATGGTACTGTACATATCCATATCCTCCATGGTCAACATCTCAATGGCGTCCTCGTCACCCTTGCGCGCTGCGGCAATCAGATTGGTGCGTTTCACAGAGTCCTGCATAATTCTCTGTTTCTGCATTTCGTCCTTTTCAATAGGCATCAACACACTGCCCTGGGTGGACAGTCCGGACAGGGTCAGACTGGTTCCACGAATGGGCAGTTCCCCACAGAAATGTGCTTTCACATAGGGAATCCGATTCTGCAGGTAAAATATCAGCGAAATGCCGACTTTGATGTCATCACACACGCCTGCATAGGATTCTCTGAAGGCATGGCGTTCTACAGAGACATCCTCCGTACTGGTAACTCCTCTGCCCTTTAAATATGGAAAATAATATTCATAGACAAATTTGTCTTCCTCGTCAAATTCCCCACAGACCGTAATACCCATATTGTCGGCAAAACCTTTGCTGAATTCACCCAGCATCACATCCTCGTCATTGATGGTATAAGCGCGCTGATCCGCCGTCAATATCACTTCCTTTAATAGTTCCTTTAATTTTGCACGATCTGTATATTCACTAAAGCCGATCGCTCTCATGAATTTATGCAAAGGTCTCACCTTCTTTCTGTCTATAAATGTACATGCAGGATTCCCTGCTGCCTGCTTATATACTGATAATTATTTCTCTTTGGGATAGATTATCTCTTTTCCGCCCATATACATGCGCAGTGCCTGAGGAATCTTAATGCTGCCGTCCGCCTGCACATTGTTTTCCAAAAACGCAATCAGTCCTCTGGGAGTTGCCAGAACCGTATTGTTTAATGTATGCACATAGTATGTCCCATTTTCGCCCTTGGTGCGAATACCCAGTCTTCTGGCCTGCGCATCTCCCAGCGTGGAACAGGAACCTACCTCAAAATATTTCTTCTGTCTGGGACTCCATGCCTCCACGTCACAGGACTTCACTTTTAAATCCGCCAGATCGCCGCTGCAGCACTCCAGTGTGCGCACGGGAATATCCAGACTACGGAAAAATTCTACGGTATAGGACCACATTTTATTATACCAATCCATGGACTCTTCCGGCTCACACAGCACTACCATCTCCTGCTTTTCAAACTGGTGTACGCGGTATACGCCTCTCTCCTCAATGCCATGGGAGCCTACCTCCTTACGGAAACAGGGAGAATAGGAAGTCATGGTAATGGGAAGCTGATCCTTTTGCACCATCTCCCCCTTGAACTTACCGATCATGGAATGCTCGGAGGTGCCAATCAGGTATAGATCTTCATTCTCAATCTTATACATCATGGACTCCATCTCGAAAAAGCTCATAACCCCATTTACAACACTGCTGCGGATCATAAAAGGCGGGATGCAGTAGGTAAAGCCTTTATCGATCATGAAATCCCGGGCATAGCTGATCATCGCGGAGTGAATCCGGGCGGCGTCTCCCATCAGATAATAAAATCCATTACCGCTGGTACGGCCCGCAGAATCTTTATCCAGACCGTTGATACTGGTCAGTATGTCCGCATGATACGGAACCTCAAAATCAGGCACCACAGGATCGCCGTATTTCTGTATTTCCACATTCTCGGTGTCGTCCTTTCCAACCGGAACGGAGGGGTCTATGATATTCGGAATCACCATCATTATTTTGGTAACCTTTTCCTGCAGCTCCGCCCCGAGAGTTTCCAATTCCGCCAGTCTCTTGGCACCGGCAGCCACCTCGGCTTTTTTAGCCTCTGCCTCCTCCTTTTTACCCTGAGCCATCAGCGCGCCGATCTCCTTGGAAATCTTGTTTCGTCTGGCTCTCAGGTCGTCGCCTTCCTGCTGGGTCTTTCTGTTTTCAGCGTCCAACGCAATCACTTCGTCTACCAACGGCAGCTTTTCATCCTGGAATTTCTTGCGGATATTTTCCTTTACAATCTCCGGATTTTCTCTCAAAAATTTAATGTCTATCATTTTATCTCCTTTCTCGCATAGCGATGGCACTTTTTATCAACTGACCACTTCTTCAATGAAAATGTTTTGAACCTTCATCAGGTCCTTTATAATTTCCTTTTTGACACTGTTTCCGTTTCGATCCTGAATAATCCGCAGTATGGGACGATCCTGAAAATTTTTGTTCTGTTCCACCACCATACCGATCTCACCCTCGCTGGTGAGTACATGTGTGCCCACCGGGTAAACTGCTGTAAAATTCAAAAATACATCCACCACTCTGCTGTCAAATTTTTTACCCCTATGAAATTTCATATATTCAATGGCCTGATATACTTTGATTCGTTTACAGCCAATGCCGCATATCAACTCATCAAAGGCATCACAAACACTGACGATCCGGCATTCCAACGGTATCTCCCGAACCTTTAGCGGATAGCCGGAACCGTTTATTCTCTCATGATGGAGCAGAACAATATCCTTGCTGGTATCTGACAGCCAATCTTCTTCCTTCAGGGCGGAGTAACCGTAGATTGGATGTTTCTTATATTCCGACAGCTCATAACCAGACAATTCATCCAGATTTTTATCTGAATAATCATAGGTCTGGTATCGCAGGCCTATATCATGGAGCAGACATGCCACGCCAATATCATGGATACTCTTGGCAGACAGTTCCATCTTAAGCGCTGTCAATATTGCCAGGGAGCAGATGCTGATGGAATGCTCATATACATCTGCGATCCTCTGTTTAATGTCATACACCTTTTCGACTACCTGTTCTTCCTCCAGAATATTGTTGATAATGTTATCGGCTGCCCTACTCAGCTCCTCCAGATTTCCGTCATGCTTATAGGTATGCTTTTCGAGAATCTCCTTGACCTTTTCCTTGATAGAGGACTCGATATCTGTTTTCAGAATCAGACTCTCATGAATTTCCTCTCCCTCACAGATACATACCTCTTTGATTCCAAGGTCCTTCAACTTATCAATATATTCTGTGCGGATAACAGCCCCTTCCGGCAATACAATCTGATAGTCCCAGGTAGTCAGAACTCTGGCTAATATTTCATTTCCTTCCAACTCTTCAACTTTTCTGACAATCATTTCCATACCCCTGCAATCATGGGCTTTGCCTATGATATTGTCTCTTATTTCTCTTCACCCATAGCTATTGCCAGAGCCTCTTCCTCCTCTTTTCCCAGAGTGATGGAACACTCTCCGGCAATTATCTCCTTGGTATAAGAGTAACAGCCATCTGTACTGTGAACAGAATTGATAATAAATCCATCATTATTTTCGTTGAGCAGCGCTAGACTGAAACTTAGTTGTCCGCCCATCTGCTTGAATGCATCATATTTGACTAGCCCCATCTTTTGATAGGCGCTTACCATGCGCTTGTATAAAGTACGGATATCTTTTTTATTCTTATCCGTATTAATCTTAAGAAATTTGTTATCCTCAAACAGGGCAATGATATCTTGCTCAAGACTGAGGCCGTCTTTGCCCAGAACAAATTTGTCTAAGCGCCGTTTCAGTTTCTGTGTCTTTACAATTAAGCATATTGTCAGGATCAATAAGATCACGGTCAATGCCGCCATACCGACAATAAAGTATCCGATATCTATATTCCCTAAGCCGATGGTATTTAAAAATTCACTGTATCCTGCGTTATTCATATCTACCTCTACCTGTCAATCATCTCCAGAATCCTATCCAGATCTTCGTGACTGTAAAATTCAATTTCAATTTTACCCGTTCCCTCTCCCTTAGAGGTCACTGCTACCTTAGTGCTCAATCTCTGTTTCAATTTTTCTTCGATATCCAGATAGATTGCCTGCAGCGCCTTGTCATCCAGTTTCTTTACCTTTGCGGGCTTATGCAGGTTCTTTACCATCTTTTCAATCTCTCTGACACTGAGTTTCTCATCAAAGATTTTCTGTGCCAAAGCATACTGCTCTTCCTCGTCCTCCACAGCTAAAAGCGCTCTGGCATGCCCTGTGCTGATCATATCGTCAATGACCATCTGCTGCACTTTGTCACCCAGTTTCAGCAGTCGAATGGAGTTGGTCACCGCCGCACGGCTCTTGGACACACGCTCTGCGACCTCGTCCTGTTTTAAATTAAACTCTTCCAACAGACGCTTGTAAGCCTGGGCCTCCTCGATAGGATTCAAGTCTTCTCTCTGAATATTTTCAATCAGGGCAATCTCCACGATCTCCTGATCGGAATAATTTTTGATAATTACAGGCACTTCCTTTAGACCGGCAAGCCTGGCAGCCCTCCATCTTCTCTCTCCCGCAATAATCTCATAATATTCTTTTCTGTCCTGGACCAGAATGGGCTGCAGCAAACCAAACTGTTTGATAGAATCTGCCAGCTCCTGTAGAGCATCTTCGTCAAAGTATTTGCGGGGCTGCTTTCTATTCGGCTCTACCTTTGTAATTGCTACAACTGTTTCAGCAGATTTTTCTTTTGTTTCCGCTTTCTGTTTCTTTTCTTTTGTTTCCCCGACAATGTTCGGAATCATTACATCCAAACCTTTACCCAGTCCTCTCGGTGTTGCCATAGCCTGTTCCTTCCTTTCCTTATATTATTATGAATTTTTCCGAATCAATTCCTCTGCCAAATCAATATATGCTTCTGCACCGGCAGACTTGGGATCATAGACAGTAATTGGCTGTCCGTAGCTGGGCGCCTCCGCCAGGCGGATATTTCTGGGAATCAGTGTTTTAAATATGTACTGTGTCAAATTACTCTTCACATTTTCCACCACCTGCATAGACAGATTTGTGCGGGAATCGTACATGGTGAAAATAACGCCTTCCATCTCCAGTTCCGGATTCAATCTCTCCTTAACCAGATTTACCGTGTGAATCAGCTGACTGAGTCCCTCCAGCGCATAGTACTCACATTGAATAGGCACCAGCACAGAATCCGCCGTGGTCATGGAATTGATAGTAAGCATATTCAATGAGGGCGGACAATCGATTATGATGTAGTCGTACTTGTCCACTACAAAATCTACTGCATTCTTCAGTATAAATTCCTTCCTGTCTATGCCGATCAGTTCAATCTCTGCAGCAGCCAGGTTTACATTGGAGGGAATCACAGATACATTGGGAATGACGTCTGCAATCGTACAGTCATAAATCGTACATTCCTCCAAGATCAATTCATAAATTGTTTCGTCCAGATTATTTTTATCAATACCAAATCCACTGGTGGTATTTCCCTGTGGATCTGTATCAATTACCAGAACCTTCTTGCCCTTGGCCGCCAGAGCCGCCGACAGATTAATAGATGTGGTGGTCTTTCCCACGCCGCCCTTTTGATTTGCAATCGCAATAATTCTACCCATAAATCAGTATTACCTTTCTCATAATGTAACTTTTTTCGTAGTATGTTTTTCATTATATCACTAATGAGGGTATATATCTATAGAAAATTTCATGTTTTTTGATTTGTTTTGTTCGAGTTATTGAATCAAATAGATACCTGTGATACAATTCGTAAAGAAAAATTAGATATTCACTCTATACACTTGCCGCAAGTCAGCCCTGTGGAGAGGTGATATGTCCCGGAGCGGGGCTGTGACTGAGGGTAGATTTTACTTAGGGAGCAGTCCAACCCCTAGGGTAAAACGGCCACGGATGGCCGTTTTAAGCGATACCGCACATGGATGTGCGTTATCGCTGACCCGGCACTTGCTATAATCCTTCCCTGCTCCCTTAGTAAAATCCCCCGAAGAAGCCGCCCCACCCCGGGGCATACCACCTCTCCACAGGGCGTCCCGCAGTGTGTCCCATGTAACTAAATGTTTCACACCTAAATAAAAAATGTTTCACACTTTTTATCACAAAATCTTGTGTCAAAATGTTTCACGTGAAACATTATCTTGTGTTTTATATTTCAAAACAGGGAAATGTTTCACGTGAAACATTTCCCTGCACCCAATCTTCCTAATATAACTTAATTAAATCATTCTTAATAGCAAATACTGCCGCCTGCGTTCTATCGCTTACATCAATCTTCTTAAAGATATTAGATATATGATTCTTTACTGTCCGTTCACTAATTTTAAGTTCATTAGCAATCTCCTTATTAAGTTTTCCATTAGCAACTTCAATAAGAACCTGCAACTCCCTCTTAGTAAGTTCCTCAATTTTATCTTTATCCTTATCTCGTGATACCATGCGGTTATTCAAAATAGGTATCAAGCTAGGTTGAATATAAGTCTCACCTGAAATAACTGTATGAATAGCTCTTTTTAACTCAGAAAACTCAGACTCTTTCAATATATATCCATCAACACCTATATCCATAGCCTTGAGCAAATATTCAATTTCATTGTGAACAGTTAAG
>JAAUZI010000094.1 GCA_014804645.1 Lachnospiraceae bacterium
GGAGAAGCATTAGGACATGAATGGAAGGAAGCAACCTGTACAGAGGCAAAGACTTGTTCTGTATGCGGAGAAACAGAAGGAAAAGCATTAGGGCATAAATGGCAGGAGGCTACCTGTACAGAGGCAAAGACTTGTTCCGTATGCGGAGAAACAGAAGGAGAGGCGTTAGGACATGAATGGCAGGAAGCTAATTGCCTCAATCCAAAAACTTGCCGTATATGTTGGACAACAGAAGGAAATATAGGAGACCATGTATGGATAGATGCCACCTGTTTAGCACCAAAGACCTGTAGTATATGTGGGGAAATAGTGGGGGAAATAGCATCTCATAATTTTAAGGAAAACGGTATTTGCTCAATGTGCGGAGCCTCGCGGGAAATTCAATTAACAATGGATAATGTCGATGATTTCTTGACGGTAACATATGTTGTGGAAAAAGATATAACATACTATCGTGATGATAATGATAGGCATATTGAAGGAAGCGGTCATTACAGAGAAAATTATGACTGGTATACTGTAACAGTATCGCCAATATCAAATGATTATGTGTTTAAGGATGTACAAGTTTGCATTGGTGAGGACGTAAGCGGTTTTAGTGATGGAACACATCATTATGACAGCATATATTTTGGAAAAGGTGGCATAGGAACATCCAAACTATATTCTTTGAGTAATGAAGGAATATTGATTGTGGAGTTCGAGCACACAAAAAAAAGCTCATCTGGTCCTCATACTTCTTACTATAGAGTTGAAAACATTATGATTACAGATATCAGTGGAACCTGTGTCAGAAAATAAGGAGGAGCGGGAAATGGAATTTGAACCTAGAAATACACCTGATTATGCCATTTTAGAGAGTTATGCACATGATTATAAAAACTATGATGTTCTTACCGATTTTGCAAAAGAACACATTTGTGAGATTATGCGAAAGAATCCCGAAGTATGGAGGGCGGCAAAAGCAGATTTTGAACTATACAAGTTTTGGTAAGAGTTATTAAGCACTATAAATACACAGCGAATAGAAATCAAGCACCTGTGAGTAAAAGTGCGACAATTCAGATTCATAAATTGTTTGACATCTGAATTAAAGTATAATATGGTAATTACGTTGTTGAAAAGGCATAGTGGTTATACTGTTGGTTGCATTTTTAATTGAAGATGTACAAAGTGCCTTTCTACATGGATTTTTAGCGGTTGGTGGGGTTCGATTCCCATCAGCCGCTCTTTTTTTATGTCTTTTTGTTCGGTGATCCGATAGTCGTTTCGTGCAATGATGGCCGAAAATTCCACTGAAAGGTAAATTATTTATACGCTGTGACGATAAGAATAGTACAAATGCTTTTGGCCAAAGCATCTGTAAAATCTAACATATAGTCACCACGGATGGTACAGTTATGGGGATATGGAGATCCTTGTGTCGTGCCGTCTTTTTTTGCTTATGCGCTGCGGCGCATCACCGGCAAGCGCATGCCGGCTGGATATCAGGGAAGTGCGGGCAAAGAAGTGAACTGGAAACGAGGGGCGTTTGCGAATTGAATCAAGTGCAATAGGAATGGATTCCGCCAGAAGCTATAAGGCTTCGAGAACAAGCTATAACCGCTTTGCGCTAAAGGATTATGTGCAGGGCGGAACGAGTACCGGCGCAGGTGTGGCCGGGCAGCAGCTGGGAATGGGAAACATGAAGAGGGAGACCTCACAGAATCAGAGCCAGAATCAGGAGGATAGCAGGGAGAATCGCGTCCTGACTACGGACAGCATCTCTGAGCTGCGGGAGCGGGTAGAGAGCATGAGGACCGGCAGAATACAGCTGCGCAGCAGCGCCAGCAATACGGTGGGCACCATGCGCCATTATACTGCGAGGTACATTTTCATGCTGCTCTTTGGCGAGAGCAAAATGCGCAATATCTGGGGGGACGATGAAAACCTTGTCCCTGCGGATGAAGGTGATCAGAGCGGCAACACAACTTTGCAGCTGCAACCTTTCAATATGAAGGTCCTGTCCTTCAGCGCGGAGGAATACTATACCGAGCAGGAGAATACATTGTTTTCCTCCGTGGGTACAGTGCGGACGGCAGACGGCAGAGAGATCAATTTCAACGTGGATTTGGCCATGAGCAGGAGCTTTACTCAGACCTATCAGCAGGAAATGAATCTGGCAGCTCTGCAGAAGACCTGTGATCCTCTGGTTATTAACTTTGATGCATCCACGGCAACCTTGAGCGATCAGAAGTTCATGTTTGACGTGGACGCGGATGGTCAGGAGGACAGCATTTCCATGCTGGGAGCGGGCAGCGGTTATCTGGCACTGGATAAGAACGGCGATGGCGTTATCAATGACGGCAGCGAGCTTTTCGGACCCCAGAGCGGCAACGGATTCCAGGATCTGGCGGCCTACGACGAGGACGGCAACGGCTGGATCGATGAGGGCGACAGCATTTGGTCCAAACTCAAGATATGGTGTAAAAATCCGGACGGTACGGACAGTCTTTACACTTTGGGTGAAAAGGGCTTGGGCGCTATCTGTCTGCAGAATACGGCTACGGATTTTGCTTTAAAGGGCAATAACAACAGGGACAACGGCTATATCCGCAGCACCGGAATCTTTCTCTATGAGAACGGCAATGTGGGCACCGTACAGCATTTGGATCTGGTACAATAATTACGGCGAAGGGTTGACATAAAAACACTTTCTGTCTTTTAAGGGCAGAAAGTGTTTTTATATTGTAGCGTTTTGTGGTGATTCATGGTATATCTTATTGAAAGCGCTAAAGAGAAGAGAGTGAGAAGGAGTGATGAGGGTGGCCGGAAACAGACGCCGCGGGAATGGGTCCGGGACAACTGACACTGTACAACATGTTATCAACACATATTCCGATATGGTCTACCGTCTGGCGTATGCGATGATGAAGAACCAGAGTGATGCGGAGGATATATACCAGGAGGTCTTTTTGCGCTATATCCGGCGGGAGCCGGTATTTCACAGCCCGGAGCATGCCCGGGCATGGATGCTGAGAGTCACGGCCAACTGCTGCAAAAACCATTGGAAATCTCCCTGGGCGGACGGGCGCATGGAGCCGCTGGAGAGACGGGACGGGAACGGAGATTCCTATAATATACTGGAAAAGGTGGAGGCCGATATGTCCGACGGTGATCCGGCCCGGCAGGCTCAGGAACATTGGAAGAGAGAGCAGCTGCGCAGCAGGATGAAGGAATTGCCGGAGCAGTACCGCCTGGTGATTCACCTGTACTACTATGAGGAACTGTCCACGGAGGAGATTGCCCGGCTGCTGCACAGGCGCGCCTCCACTGTCCGCACTCAGCTGGTCAGGGCCAGGCAGCAGCTGAAGGGCATTTTGGTGAGCTGCGGGTATACAGAGGCTGCGGATCTGGAGTGAAGAAAGGGGCATTATATGAAAACATTAAAGCAGATATATAAGGAGAGCTATGACGAGGTCCGCCCGGACAGGGAACTGGTGGAGGATATGCTGGAGGATGCCCGGACAGAACGGCGCAAGTGGATACAGTACGCAGTATTGCGGCCCATTGCCGTGGTGCTGCTGGGGGTAATTGTGCTGTTTGGCGGCACTTCCGTGATGGCAAGGAATGTGGGTTATGTCTATGGGATTATCGAGAGAACTTCCCCGGAGCTGGCAGACCTGTTTGTGCCGATACAGAAGTCCAGCACCAAGGCCGGTATCTGCATGGAGGTGGAGGCGATCTATCTGGAGGATGGGGACAAGACGGCTCAGGTTTTGATCTCTTTTCAGGATACTCAGGGGGATCGGATACAGGGTCCGGTGGACCTCTTTGAAAGCTACTACCTGTCCAGCCTAAACAGCCAGGATGCGTCATGGGTGGTAGGCGGGTGCAGTTATGTCGATTATGACCAGGAGACGGGCAAAGCGTATTACCGGATTCAGCTCAGTTCGGATATAGCCTATGAGCGCAGCAAGTTGACTTTTGGGGTGAGGGAATTGCTGCTGCACCATGAAGAGGAGGAAAGAGAGATTCCTATGACGGAAATATCTGCAGATATTTCTGCAGATATGCCCACAAAGTATGTGACCATGTCTGGCCGCGGTGTCACTGACTGGGAGGATTATGCGCAGCTGTGTGGCCTGACCATGGAGGAACCTATGGCTTTTATAGAAGGATTGTACAGTACGCCCGGCGATCCTTGGCCCTCCGCCCGGGTACTGGACGGTATTCCCGTGTCGGAGTGCGCGGTGGACGATTTCACCATCACTGGGCTGCAATACAAGGACAATGTGATTCGTCTGCAAATCTGCTGGGGGGATTGTACTCATGTAGACCGACATGTGTTTCCAGTGTTTCTGAAACTGGCGGACGGCACCGAGCGTCGTCTTTGGTTTAGTATCTCGTGGGGCGAAAAGCAGGGGGACAAACGTCTGGTCTTTTATGAATACTATCTGCCATGTACTCCTGAGGAGCTGGAGGGGGCCAGTCTGTATGGCCTTTTCTCCAAGACGGAAGACCCTCTGGAAGGCAACTGGAAAGTGACTTTCCGGGTGGAGGATACGGAAGAGTAGATCGAGGGAGAAGAATGCCGGAAAACCGGCATTCTTCTCCCCCGATTTGGGTTGCTCCGCAGTGACATCAAAGAGTTTTGCCTAACGGGATTACTTTGTGCAGATAAACATACCCGTGGACTTGTGGATGAACATAGCGCCCTCCCGGTCCAGTTTATCCCGCAGCAATGCCTGCAGTTCCTCTCCCCGCTGCTCCAGAATCAGAGGAGCGTTTCCGGGGAAGGAGTAGATATAGTCGTAGATGGCCTGGGGGTCGTCCACAATCAGGTCGTTGTCCTGATCCTGGCGCTGTACATGGGCAAAATGTCTGCGCAGCTTAGGCTCTGCGTTTTCCAGATGGAAACTTCCCGTCAGATTCTGAAAAGGCATCTCGATCCGGGAATCAAACTCCGTGACCAGCTGGTGCAGCTCCCGCATGTGGGTGTCTCCCACGGTGCTGCAGTAGAAAGTGCCCTCTGGCTTAAGCCCTCGGGCGATAGCAGCCAGACAGTTCTCCAGGTGCGATACATGGTACAGCATGTGGTTGGCGATAATGCGGTCGTAGGAGGAGGCAGGCAGCTCCAGGGCGTCTGCGTCCAACACCTGATACTCGATATGAACCTCGCGCTTTGCCAGCTCCTTTTCATAGGGAGCCATATTCTGACGGGTCTGTTCCAACATTTCCCGAGAGCGGTCTGTGAGGATCAGATGCAGTCCCTCCGGCAGCAGGTCTGTGCGCTCCATCCAGAGCAGTCCCGTGCCGCATCCCAGCTCCAGAATCGTCTCCCCCGGCTGCGGGGACAGCCGCTCATAGACCCATTCCATCCAGCCCTGTGGACTGGTGGAGTAAGTGTGAATATTGATACGGCGTGTCAGATTTTTGGGGTCCTGGTACTGTTCCAGGACCTTTTCCTCGCTGGTCAGCAGGTTCAGACACCGCACCAGCACCTGCCACTTGTCCTCCTGGGCGCTGTGCTGTGCCAGCTCAATGGTGGAGATCAGCTGTTCCAGCAACGCTTTTCGCTCCAGCAACAGGTTTTTTTGCTGCGCCAATATGGTCTCCTGGTCCAGAGCGTTCTGTTTTTGGGCGGCAATCATGTGCCGAATCTGCTCCAGGGAGAATCCCAGATATTTCAGCATCATGATCTGCTGGAGCAGAGCCAGAGAACCTTTGTCATAGCAGCGGTAACCATTCTCCAGATGGGATACGGGGGGCAGCAGTCCCTTCGTGTCGTAGTATCGTATTGTGCGCAGGGAAACCCCCGCAATCCGGGCAATTTCCCCGGCAGTGTAGTATTTGTTGTCCATATTTACCTCTTTTCTACGGATATCCATATCCCTATCATACAGGATGACGTAGGGTAATGGTCAAGAAAAATTCTAAAAATCTTTATTTTTTTTATGCAATATGTTATAATAAGTAAAATATTCTGCCTACAATTTGATGAAAATACATGAGGGCAGATACTTTGCCATTAGGTAGAGTGCCAAAGGTTTTGATGGCAGTTTCAAATATGAATCGGCACGGCGGAACAGATCTGCCATGTGTAAGGAGGCCAGTTTGAAACTGGCGTTTCAAATACTGATTGACGCAGTATCGCAAGCACAGCAGTAGTTGGCTTTGCCAACTACAGATATGCAGGAAAGGAGAAAAAATGACAAAAGAAGGTTTGGTAAGGACAAACGCAAATTGTGTGGGCTGTAACAAGTGTATCGGTGCCTGCAGCTGCATGGGAGCCATGGTGGCTCACCGGGAGCCGGACGGGCGGAATGTTATCGAGGTGGACGGCTCAAAATGTGTGGCCTGCGGCGCCTGCTTTGACGCCTGTGAACACAATGCCAGAGAGTATGTGGATGACACGGAGGCATTTTTCGAGGCGCTGGGGAGGGGAGAGAGGATATCCCTTCTGATTGCCCCGGCCTTTCTGGCCAATTATCCCAAGGAGTACGGGAGCGTACTGGGCGGCCTGAGGGCGATGGGAGTCAACCGTCTGATCAGCGTATCCTTCGGTGCGGACATCACCACCTGGGCCTACCTAAATTACATAAACAGCTACCATTTCCTGGGCGGAATATCCCAGCCCTGTCCGGCGGTGGTCAATTATATCGAACACTATATGCCTGAGCTGCTGCCCAAGCTGATGCCGGTGCAGAGCCCTATGATGTGCGCGGCGGTGTATGTGCGCAAGGAGATGAAGGTGCAGGACAAGCTGGCGTTTATCAGTCCCTGCATTGCCAAAAAGGATGAGATTGAGTCAAAGAGGGGAAAAGGACTGATTTCCTACAATGTGACCTTTGACCACCTGATGCAGTATGTGAGAAGCCACAACATTTCCGGTCCCTCCTGCAAGGACGAGATCGAATATGGTCTGGGTTCCATCTACCCCACTCCCGGCGGTCTGAAGGAGAACGTGTACTGGTTCCTGGGCGAGGACGCTTATATCCGGCAGTGTGAGGGCGAGAGCCATATGTATCACTATCTGGAGCATAATAAAAAGCGTATCGCGGAGGGCAGCACCTCCTATCTGTTTATCGACGCGCTGAATTGTGCCCAGGGATGCCTGTACGGTACCGGCACGGAGGAGGCAAAGAACGCTACGGATGATGTGCTGATGGAGATGATGCGGATCAAGGCAGCCTGCAAGAACAACGATTTCAAGAGTACCTGGTCGCGTCGGCTGACTCCCGCCCAGAGGCTGAAGGCGCTGAATAAGCAGTTTTCTCAGTTGAAACTGGAGGATTATCTGTGTGACTACACAGACAAATCTGCTGATATTTTACCGAAAACGCCCAGTTCAGCGGAACTGGACCGCATTTATCTGGAGATGGGCAAGGATTCCCCGGCCTCCCGCAAGATCAACTGCTCCTGCTGCGGATACCAGACCTGTGAGGAGATGGCCTGTGCCATTTACAACGGGTTTAACTATAAGGACAACTGTATCCATTATCTGAAGGATCAGGTGGAGAGCGAGAAAAACAATGCGCTGCAGCTGGCCGACCAGGTGGAGGAGGAGAAAGACACAATAGCCAGACAGCATCAGAAGATCGTGGAAACTATTGACGACATCAACAATCGTTTTGATATGGTATATCAGGCAGTGGATGAGATGGCTAAAGGCAATGAGACCAATGCCAAGGAGTGTCAGTCCATTTCCGGCAGTGTGCTGGAGGTGGCGAATTTCTGCAGCGGTTTGAATGATTCCATGCTCAGTATCAATGCGTTGATCCGGGAACTTTCGGCCAACAATGACGAGGTGGTGGCCGTGGCAACCCAGACCAATCTGCTGGCACTGAATGCCTCCATAGAGGCGGCCAGAGCCGGTGAAGCGGGTAAAGGCTTTGCGGTGGTGGCTGGTGAGATCAACAAGCTGGCGTCGGACTCCAAGGAAACGGCGTCCCGCAGCAGCGATACGCAATCCAAGATTCTGGAGGCTATATCCCAGGTGCAGAGTCAGGCTCAGCATTTGGCGGAGGTTGTCACAGGTATCAACGAAAAGACGGATAAGTTGGCAACGATCTCTGCACAGATCACGTCCTCCAATGAGAAGATTCTTGAGTCCTCCTCTGAGGTGAAGAGACAGCTGCAGGAGCTGGTTGAGTAGATAGAATGGGGGATGTATGAGGGGATATAAGCTGTTTTGGGGAATTTGCCTGATTGCCTCCTGCCTGTTGGCGCCTGTGATATACTGTCAGGCTGCTCAGAATTCCAACCCGATACACCAGATCGGGCTGCAGGACTATGTGGAAACGCTATACGACGAGAGCAACGGCATGACGACCAGTGAGGCCAACGTGGTCATACAGGACAGCGTTGGCTATATCTGGGTGGGCAGCTATGGCGGACTGAGCCGTTTTAACGGTGTAGAGTTTGAGGATATCAGCAGAACCCGGTCAGGCGCTCCGGCCAGCGGGGTGAGATGTATGTTGGAGGACAGCCGGGGAAGAATCTGGATTGGCACCAACGACGCGGGACTCTATCTGTATGACGATATCGGTTTCAGGCATATCACGGCGACCACAGACAGCGAATTGCTGCAGACAGCAGCTGCTTTGTCCGTCCGCAGTCTGGTGGAGGACTCGGAGGGCGGTATCTATCTGGGGACCACCAGCGGCCTGTGGAGAGTGGATGATTCCATGACCCTGGAACAGACCCAGGACGGCCTGCTCAAGGGGACGACAGTGGAGTCGTTGGCCTGTGACAGGCAGGGCCGTATCTGGGGGACCACCTCGGCCAGCCAGCTCTTCGTCCTGCAGGGCGGAGAGCGGATTCTGATGCTGGGAGAGGATTTCTTCGGAAAGAGCCTGTCCTATGGCCTGTGTGTGGAGGATAATGGAAGGGTCTATCTGGGCACTGCGGACGGCTGTGTGATACGGCTGCAGCATACAGGAAATATTTGGTCGGAGCAGTATTTTACAGGGGACTTGCTGACTACTGGCGGTGCGGATGAGGTCAATTACATATTGCGGGACAGCCAAGGGCGGCTGTGGGTGTGTACGGACAGCGGCCCGGGATATTTTGATGACCGAGACAATTTTTATAAAGTAAATAGTTTGAACAACAATTCTATTATGAGCCAGATGTGCGAGGATTATGAAGGCAATCTGTGGTTTGCTGCATCCAGAAAAGGATGTCTTAAGCTGGCGAGGATCAAGTTCAAAAATCTGGCCTATGAGGCGGATATCACTAATCAGACGGTGAATGCCACCATGGTTCTGGACGACTGTATGTATATCGGCGGAGACTTCGGTCTGGCGATACTGGGCAGCGACGGGGAGAAGATGGAAAACGAATTGACGTCCATGCTGGACGGCATTCGTGTCAGGGGGTTGTTCAAGGACAGCGAGAATACCCTGTGGATTTCTACCTATAGAACCTATGGGCTGGTACATTATGACCCGGCCACGGGAGAAATCGTATCCTACAGCACAGAGCAGGGCATGCCCCATGAGCAGGTGCGGACGGCCATGCAGTTGTCCGACGGGAGCATTGCGGCGGCTACCAACGGCGGCGTCGCAGTTCTGCAAAACGGCCAGGTGACAGAGGTGTATAATCAGAAAAACGGGATACAGAACGAGTGGATTCTGTGTCTGGAGGAGAGTGCGGATCATAAGCTGCTGGCGGGCAGCGATGGCAATGGAATATATGAGATTGACCGGGAAAGCGGGCAGGTGCGCAACCTGACTACTGCGGACGGGCTGCAGTCGGGAGTCATTCTGCGGATGGTGGCCGACGTGCAGAGCGGAATCTGGATCAGCAACGGCTCCCAGCTGGCTCTGTGGGACGACCAGGGAATCCGGCAGATTCCCAATGTAAATGCGGGAAGTGGCAGCGTTTTTGACATCAAGGTGACGGACAACTATATTTGGCTGATGAAATCCTATGGATTGATCAGAATCAGCCGGGAATCTCTGACGGGCGGTATGCAGGAATATGAGGTTCTGAGCCGTAAGGACGGGTTGACCAGCGGTATCACAGCCAACTCATGGAATTACATGGATGAGGACAGCGTACTGTATCTGTGTACCGGCAATGGAGTGTACTATATTGACCTGAAGGATATGTATCAAAACAACGTGCCGCCCAGGGTATCTGTGGGGCGCATGTCCACAGATACGGTTATCTATTACAGACCCCAGGATATGGAACTGCGGGCGGACACCCAGCGTATCACGCTGCAGCTGGATCTTTTGAGTTTCGGGATGGGAGACGGTATGTTGGAGTACTATCTGGAGGGCTTTGACAAATACCCGATTCAGATTTCCGGCAGCAATGGGCGGATCAACTATACCAACCTGCCGGGCGGGGAATATGTCTTCCACCTGAAGGGGTACAATGCGGACGGTGCGGTGAGCGAGGATTTGACTTTCCGGATCGTCAAGGAAAAGAGCCCGTTTGAGCGGCAGTATATCATTTTGTGGGTCATTATCGGCGGTTTGCTGCTGCTGATCGTGGTGCTGGTCATTGTGCAGCATCTAAACCGAAAGCGGATTTTGCAGAGACAGAGGGAGTATCGGGATACGGCGGATCAGATTATCCGCATTATTGCCAAGACCATTGACGCCCGGGACAAATACACCAGCGGCCACTCCCACCGGGTGGCAGCCTACGCCGTGGAGATCGGCAGACGTTTCGGACTTACCGAAGAACAGCTGGAGCAGCTGCGCTATGCGGCGCTGCTGCATGACATAGGCAAGATCGGCATTCCCGATCAGATTTTGAACAAACATTTCCAGTTGACGGATGAGGAGTATGCCATTATCAAACAGCATCCCACCATCGGAGGCGATATCCTAAAAGAGTTTACGCTGGTGCCGGAGGCGGCTGTGGGGGCGCTGTATCACCATGAGCGCTATGACGGCAGGGGCTACAACAAAGGTCTGCAGGGGGAGGAGATTCCGCTGTACGCCCGGATTATTGCGGTGGCAGACGCCTATGACGCCATGGATTCCACCCGCGTCTATCAGAAGTCCATGGACCCTGAGGTGATTTATCACGAGCTGGAAAAAGGCCGGGGGACTCAGTTTGACGCACAGTTTGCCGAGATCATGATGGCGATGATGCGGGACGGTTTCAAAGCGGAGGAGGAGTAGACAGGGTATCCCCGGTGGGAAAGCGGAGGTAAATATGAGATATACACTGGAGAATGACAGATTCAAGGTGGTTCTGGACAGCATGGGAGCGGAGATCAAGTCCGTGTGGGATAAGCAGCTTGAGCTGGAACATATGTGGAGCGGAGACCCCGCCTACTGGGGCAAGACGGCGCCGTTTCTGTTCCCCTTTATCGGAAAACTGGAAAAAGAGCGGTTTATCTATGAGGGGAAGGTATTTCCGGCGGATAAGCATGGCTTTGGACAGAGGGTAGAGTATGAGGTGACAGAGCAGACTGCGGACAGAATTTGTTTTTGCATACGAGACACTGACGCCACCAGAGAAAAATATCCCTTTTCCTTTGAGCTTGAGATTGTCTATATGTTACAGGCAGACGGTATCCGGGAGAACTGGTATGTGAAAAATACCGGCGACAAGCCTATGTATTTCTCCGTGGGCGGCCATGCGGCATTTGCCTGCCCGCCGCTGCGGGAGGGCGCAAAAGGCGGCAGAGTGGGCCAGAAAATACGCTTGTACGGAGTGGGAGAAAAGACAGAACTCCAGAGTCTGCGGCTCAATGACAGAGGCGTCATAACAGAGGAATTTTGGCTGGTAAAGCTGGATAAGGGTTGTTTTGAGATCACGGAGGGGCTGTTTGACGGAGACGCGCTCATTTTCGACCGGGCCGGAATCACAGCGGCGGCGCTGTGCGATGCACAGGACCGGGAGTATGTGCGGGTGGAGTGCGACGCTCCCGTGTGGGGAATCTGGAGCCACCCCGACAGCGGAGCGGGCTATGTATGTCTGGAACCCTGGTACGGCATCTGCGACTATGCCGGATATGCGGGAGAACTGTCAGAGCGGCCTCATACGCAGGAGCTTTCACCCGGAGAGACTTGGAGCGGCGGAAACAGCATGATATTTTAGGCTTGACAAACACATCTACATGCACTACAATCGTGTAAAAGTAAGATAAATATGATATCGACGATGAAGAGGAATAGTACGACATGGGGAGCACTCCAGAGAGAGAGCCGGAGGTGAGAGGCTCTTGTGCAAAGCTGTCGGAACCTGCCTCAGAGTCCTGTATGAGCTTGACATGGCGAAAGTTCCCGGGAGAGAAAAGCATGGCAGGGAAATACAGCGCAGCACCGGCGTTAACGGTAGGAGAAGCAGAATGTTGTATCTTGCGGGGATATCCGGGCAGGACTCAACATTAATAAGGGTGGTACCGCCGAGCATTCGGTCCCTGACGGGGATGGAATCTGCGGCGTACCACCCTTTTTGTGAGTGTTGGCCGCAGCAGTAAATGAGAAAAGGAGACGCAAATTATGGCAGACAAAAAAATGGTGGAAGCGATTACTTCCATGGAGGAGGATTTCGCGCAGTGGTACACGGACGTGGTGAAAAAGGCGGAATTGATTGATTATACCAGCGTCAAGGGTTGTATGGTGATTAAGCCGGCGGGCTATGCGATCTGGGAATTGATCCAGCAGCAGCTGGACGCCAGATTCAAGGAGACAGGGGTGCAGAACGTATATCTTCCCATGTTTATCCCTGAGTCCCTGCTCCAGAAGGAGAAGGACCATGTGGAGGGCTTTGCGCCGGAGGTGGCCTGGGTGACTCACGGCGGTCTGCAGCCTCTGCAGGAGCGCCTGTGCGTGCGTCCTACCTCGGAGACGCTGTTCTGCGATTTCTATAAAAACGATATCCAGTCCTATCGCGATTTGCCGAGGGTCTACAACCAGTGGTGCTCCGTGGTGCGATGGGAGAAAGAGACCAGACCTTTTCTGCGCTCCAGAGAATTCCTGTGGCAGGAGGGGCACACCGCCCATGCTACCGCCCAGGAGGCTGAGGAGAGAACCATTCAGATGCTGAATGTGTACGCAGACTTTTGCGAGGAGGTGCTGGCGATTCCCGTGGTCAGAGGACAGAAGACGGAGAAGGAAAAATTTGCCGGTGCGGTGTCTACCTATACCATCGAGGCACTAATGCATGACGGCAAGGCGCTGCAGTCCGGCACCAGCCATAATTTCGGGGATGGCTTTGCCCGCGCCTTTGAGATTCAGTTCGCAGATAAAGACAACACCTTAAAATATGTACACCAGACCTCCTGGGGTATGACCACCCGCCTGATCGGCGCCATCATTATGGTGCACGGCGACAACGAGGGACTGGTGCTGCCGCCCAGGGTGGCGCCCATTCAAATTTGCATTGTTCCCATTCAGCAGAAAAAAGAGGGAGTGCTGGATAAGGCATATGAACTGCGCGACCGCCTCAAGGGGAATTTCCGGGTAAAGGTAGACGACACGGACAAATCTCCCGGCTATAAGTTTGCCGAGGCTGAGATGCGGGGTTATCCCATTCGGGTGGAGATCGGTCCCAAGGATATCGAGGCCGGAAAATGCGTGATCTGCCGCCGCGATACCCGGGAAAAGCTGGAGGTGGAGCTGGATAAGCTGGAGGAAAAGGCCGGGGAGCTGATGGAGACCATTCAGAAGGAAATGCTGGAGCGGGCCAGAGTACACAGAGATGCACACACCTACGAGGCCAGGGATTTTGAGGAGTTCCAGAAAATATTCGCAGAGAAAACAGGTTTTGTCAAAGCCATGTGGTGCGGCGATCAGAGCTGTGAGGATATAATTAAGGAAAAGATGAGTGTGACCAGCCGCTGCATGCCTTTTTCCCAGGAGCATTTGGCAGACACCTGTGTCTGCTGCGGCAAACCGGCCAAGAAGATGGTGTATTGGGGCAAGGCATACTAGTGTGAGAAGAAGTTCTAGGGACTTGCTGGGCAAGTCCAGCTCACAGCAAAGGCTGTTTCGCAAAGAACTTCTAATCTCACACTCGAAAAATGCAGGACTTGCATAGCAAGTCTTGCATTTTTCAATCCAATTTTGAGTGCCCGTTGAAACGGGCAGAGGGAGGGGATATGATACACGAAACGTTTTTACTGCAGGTGGAGGGTTCTCAGCCCGACGCCCGGCTGGTGACTTATATTCAAGAATATTCGGAGGCCATGGCGATACAGGAAAGGCCCCTGGTGCTGCTCTGTCCCGGGGGCGGCTACGCTTACACCTCGGACCGAGAGGCGGAGCCGATAGCTCTGCAGTTTCTGGCCATGGGATACCATGCGGCAGTGCTGCGGTATTCCTGTGCGCCCGCCCGGTATCCCACGGCGCTGCTGGAGCTGGCCGCCAGCGTGCGGCTGATCAGGGAGCGTGCGAGACAGTGGCATGTGGCGCCGGACAAGCTGGTGATTCAGGGATGCTCTGCGGGAGGACACCTGGCCGCTGCATATGCCATGTTCTGGAATCAGGACTGGTTTCGGGAGAGAGCGGGGATTTTGGAGAGCGATCCGGAGCACCGGCTGTTGCAGCCGGGCGGTCTGCTGCTGTGCTATCCGGTGATCACTTCGGGTGAGTTCGCCCATAGGGGGTCCTTTGATAACTTGATCGGGGATTTGCCGGAGCAAGATAAACTGCTGGAACAGCTCTCCCTGGAGAACCAGGTAAACAGTCACGTGCCCCCCGTCTTTGTCTGGCACACCTATGAGGACCAGGCGGTGCCGGTGGAAAACTCCCTGCTGTTGGTGAGCGCTCTGCGCCGGGCAGGCATTCCCACAGAGTTTCACATGTATCCTCGGGGAGGTCATGGTCTGGCTTTGGCCACGGCTCTCACACAGACCGCGGACGGTGGCTGTTTTCAGCCAGACTGCGCCGGGTGGGTCGATCTGGCTCACACATGGCTGGAGGGACTGTTTTCCGTCTGACCGCTAAAAAAGATAAAATAGTTCTGACATATCAGGCAAGGTTTACTGACGGAAGACCTTGCCTGATATAATTTTTTGATTTAGTATCTTGCAATATATAATAGCTTGTGATATACTCAACTACATAAAAAGATAAAAACTAAAAAACAAGCCAGGAAAGGAGGAGTATTATGAACACACAACTGAAGAAGGGCGTTTTGGAACTGTGCGTACTGTCCCAGCTGGTGAGCGGTGATAAATATGGCTATGAACTGACAGAACGAATCTCAGAGGAAATGTCCATCGCCAGTGGAACTTTGTATCCGATTCTGCGAAGGCTCAAGGGAGATGCCTATGTGACCACTTATCTGGTGGAGTCGGACTCAGGGCCGGCCCGGAAATATTATCAACTGACCCAGAAGGGAAAGGAGTATCAGCAGGCGATGCTGCAGGAATGGGAGCAGTTTCAGACGGCGGTGAACCGCTTGGCGAAGGGGTAAAAACCAGAAAGGAGTAAGTTTGAAACTAGCGTTTCAAATACCGATTAACGCAGTATCGCAAGCACTGCTTGCGATATGCAGGAAAGGAGTAATTATGACAAAATCAGAATATATGAGCGTATTGCGGGAAAAGCTGCAGCGTTACAACAGGGCATTGGAGACAGAGATTCTCGAGGATTATGAGCAGCATTTTGCGGAAGGTCTGGCGGAGGGCCGCACGGAGGAGGAGATCATTGCAGAGCTGGGCAATATTGAGGATATGCTGCAGGAGTTTTCAGAGGAGGATCTGAAACAGGAGCTGGAGGCGGTGGAGAGTCAGGCCAGTCAGAGCAACATCTACGAGCAGCTCTATCGGGCTGTGGTGATAGAGGGTCTGCTGGCGGATGTGGAGGTACGCAGATCACAGGATGACCAGCTCAGAATTGATTATGAAAACCGAGGCAGCAAGTCCCAGAAACTGCGCTATCGATTTTACCAATATGAGGAAAACGGCGTATTCTATGCCGGAGTGAGGGAGCACAGGAGTGCGGACTTTGGCGGGGATGCCGGTTCCGGATCTATTTGGAATGTGTTCTCTCATATCCCAGTTCGTTCCAGCGGCGATATTGAAGTGCACATAGAAATTCCGGCGGGAATTCCGGCGATAAAGGTTCATACCTCCAGCGGCGACCTGGATATCCGGGAGATACAGACGCAGGAACTGGAGGCCCGGTGTACCAGCGGAGATCTGCAGATTGAAGACGTCGCCTGTAAAAGGCTTAACGGCAAAACTCAGAGTGGAGACATGGAGGTGTCCGGTGTGTCCATGAATGTCTGCGAGGATACAGAGATTGAGCTTTGTACCACCAGTGGAGATATGGAAATACGGCGGTTGGCGGCGGCAAGGATTCGCATGCAGACCTCCAGCGGCGATCTGAGCGTGAAGGAGCTGGAGGCAGAGCAGCTGCTGATCCATACCGCCAGCGGCGAGCAGGAGCTGGAGAATGTCACGTGTCAAAGAGCGGCTCTGCGCTCCGGCAGCGGCGATATAGACGCTCGGAATATGCAGGGAAAAGAGTTGAGCGCAGAGGCTGGCAGCGGCGAAGTGGAGTTGCAGGCGGATATGGAGACCTTTGCCGTCAGGACAGGCAGCGGTGATATAGACGTGACGCCGGGCTCTGGGGCAAGGCAGATTTGCCTGGATGCCGGGAGCGGCAGCGTATTTCTGAACATGGGCCGGGTAGAGGGCGCCACCATCGCGGCTCATACCGGCAGCGGGGATAGGAGTATACGGGGATACGAGATATCCAGTCTCTCCTATGGCAGCGGCGTCTGTCAGGTGAAAATCACCACCGGCAGCGGAGATATAGAAGTAGAATAACTGGCTCTTCCCCAATCGGCCAGGATGTGTTATAATGTCCGCAAAGGGGCAGTGAGCGAAATGCACTGCCCAGTAACTTGCGGCGTTATGGTATCCGTAACAGGCAGACACGGGAGAACACAGTGAATTATATTATTCTGGATCTGGAGTGGAATCAAAGCAGCACAGGGCAGGAGCCGGAGGTGGCGACACTGCCGTTTGAGATCATTGAGATTGGAGCGATCAAACTAAATCATGAGCGGATCATGGTCAGCGAGTTCAGTCAGCTGATCCGGCCCACTGTGTACCGGCGGATGCACAGGATCACCAGCAAACTGATTCATATGCGTATGGAGGAGCTTGAGAGAGGGAAACCTTTTACACAGGTGGTAGAGGATTTCCTGCATTGGTGTGGGGAGGACTATATATTCTGCACCTGGGGACCGCTGGACCTGACGGAGCTGCAGCGTAATCTGCGCTACTATGGCATGGAGCCTCTCGCAAAAGGCCCGATAGCCTTTTTGGACGTGCAGAAATTGTTCAGCATTGCCTATGAGGACCGCAAGAGCAGACGGGCGCTGGAATGGGCGGTGGACTATCTTGAGATTGAGAAGGATATCCCCTTTCACAGGGCTTTCAGCGATGCCTATTACACGGCCAAGGTGCTGGCGGCGATCCGGGACGAGGAGGTGCTGAAAAACGTGTCCTATGATGTATTCAATCCCCCCTCCTGCCGGGAGGAGGAGATCAAGGTACAGTTCGACACGTATTTCAAATATATTTCCCGCACATTTCCGGACAAGGCGGCGGCGCTGGCGGACCGGGAGGTCAGCTCCAGCAAATGCTACCTCTGTCACCGGAATCTGCGAAAGAAGATAAAATGGTTTTCTCCCAACGCACGCCATTACTACTGTGTGGCTGTCTGCGAAAAGCACGGTTTCCTGAAATGTAAAATACGTATTCGCAAGGCGGAGAACGGACAGATATATGTGGTAAAAACCAGTCGTTTTATCTCTCCGGAAGACGTGGAAAAACTGATCGAGCGGCGTGACCATGCCCGCAGGATGCACAGCCGTTCCCGGAGAACCTCCGAGAAAGCGCCGGACAAGGCCGGTCGTCTGAAAGGATATATCTCATGAAAATATTGTTACCGTCAACAGCCGCAGGGCGTCGCCGCATATGTGCCTGGCTGATCGGATTTTCTCTGCTGTGCTGTGGCTTGCCTGCGTCGGCGGAGACCGTTCAGGAGCGCATTCAGGAGCAGCAGGGTATGACTGTGGAGAGCAATGAGGTGCCGGGCTGGCCCACGGGTCCCATTGTCACAGCCCAGTCAGCCATTTTGATGGAGGCGGAGACAGGCACCATTCTGTATGCCAAAAATATTCATGCCAGACAGTATCCGGCCAGCACTACCAAGATCCTGACCACATTGATCGCGGCGGAGCAGTGCTCCCTGGACGAATGGGTCACTTTCTCAAGGGATGCCATCTATGACACTCCCTCGGACAGCAATCATATCGCAATGGATGTGGGACAGCAGCTGACCATGGAGGACTGTCTGAACGCGATTCTGATCCGGTCCGCCAACGAAGTGGCATTTGCGGTGGCGGAGCATATCACTGGCACCAGCTGGCATGACTTTGCGGATATTATGAACAGAAGGGCTGAGGAGCTGGGCTGTGTGGATTCCCACTTTGTCAATCCAAACGGTCTGCCGGACGAGAATCACTATACCTCCGCATATGATCTGGCCATGATTGGCCGGGCTTTTTTTGCCAATGAAATGCTGTGCAGGATCAGTCTCACACCGCGGCTGCACATTCTGCCCAACGACCATATGCCCTACGAAAAACTGGAGAATTCCAAGGTGGAATTGCTGCCGGGAAAAACCTACGGCTATGATGATCTGGTGGGTGTGAAAACCGGCTATACCAACGCGGCCCGCTACAGCGTTGTATCCTGCGCGGAGCGGGACGGGCTGAAACTGATCTGCGTGGTGCTCAGAGACGAATCTCCATATCACTATGAAGACACTATAGCGCTGCTCAACTATGGATTCAGCAATTTTTCCAAGGTCAATGTCTCCCAGATGGAGTCCAAGTACAACATTGACAATACGGGCTTTTTTTACGGGGAACACGATATTTTCGGCAGCTCCAGGCCGCTGTTGTCCCTGAATCAGGAGGACTGTATCGTCTTGCCAAAGACAGTGGATTTCTCAGATACGGTATCCACAATCAGTTATGACACCGTGTCCGAGGGACAGGCGGCTGTCATACATTACAGCTATCAGGGGGTGGATCTGGGCAGCGTGTCGGTGGATTTGGCATTGCCCAGCGACAGCGGATACAGCTTTGACAGCGGTCTGCTGGGAGAGAAAGAGACTGTGGACAGTGAAAAGACTCCGCTTCTTGTTTTTGTGAATGTGAAAAAAGTGTTGATGTGGGCGGGAATCGCAGTGGTGGCAGTGCTCGTGTTTATGGGACTGAGACATCTTTTGAAGGAGTTTCATTTTCCGGTTCGACGCACCAACACCCGCCGCAGCTGGGAGAAAGAACGCCGCAAACACCGTCCGAGAGAATATGAGGACAGCCCTGAGCTGAGTGTGGAGCAGCTGCGTAGACGACAGGTGAAAGAGGCCCGTCGAAGACAGCTGCGCCGCGAGGACGAGGAGGACGAGACGTCCGGCGTTATCAAACTGCACAAGCAGCAGGTGAAGGAGGCCCGCCGAAGACAGCTGCGCCGCGAGGACGAGGAGAGCACAGGGCCGAGTTTTCACCAGGTGCACAGGCAGGAGGTCAGGGAGGCCCGTCATAGGCAGCTGCGCCGCGAAAATGAGGAGAGCACAGGGCCGAGTTTCCGCCAGCAGCACAGGCAGGAGATCAGAGAGGCCCGCCGCAGGCAGCTGCGCCGGGATCACGGCGAGGACGATGAATTGAATTATATTCAGCTGCGCAGACTGCAGGCGAAGGAGACGTATCGCGAGCGGCGAAAAGACAAGTGAGGACAGATAGATATGCGTTTACGAAACATTACCGGTTCCAGGGAGGCGATTGCCGCCAGCAGACATGTAGTGCATGAAGAGCTAAGCTGTCGGGGAAGGTGGCAGGAGATATTTGGAAACGGGAATCCGATTCATATTGAGATCGGCATGGGAAAGGGAAAGTTTATCTATACCATGGCCCGGCTGCACCCGGAGAACAACTATGTGGGAATCGAGAAATACTCCAGCGTACTGCTACGGGCTGTCCAGAAGATGGAAGAGGAGGAGCTGCCCAATCTGAAACTGATCCGTATGGACGCGGAGGAGATAGCGGAGGTGTTCGCACCGGGTGAGGTGGACCGTATTTATCTGAACTTTTCCGATCCCTGGCCCAAGGATCGGCATGCCAAACGCAGATTGCCATCCAGGCAGTTTCTGGAGAGATATGACGTGATTCTCAACCCCCGGGGACAACTGGAGTTCAAGACCGACAACCGTGAGCTGTTCGATTTTGCGGTGGAGGAGCTTGAACCCGCAGGCTGGCAGGCGAAACTGATAACCTATGATCTGCACGGAGACGCGGCGCTGATGGAAGGCAATGTGATGACGGAGTACGAGGAAAAGTTTTCTGCCATGGGCAATCCTATTTATAAATATATTATTTATCGGGAAAAATAAAGCAAGAAACTTCAGAATAGGAGGAGAGAATATGAAATTTACGGTGGAAAATTTTGAGACAGAGGTGCTGCAGGCGCAGGGAACAGTGCTGGTGGATTTCTATGCGGACTGGTGCGGTCCCTGCAAGATGATGGCCCCGCTGGTGGAGCGCATGGCTGAGAAGTACGAGGGTCAGATTAAAATAGGTAAGCTGAACGTGGAGGAGGCCATGGAAATCTCCGACAGGTATCAGGTGAGAAATATTCCCACCTTTATTTTCTTTCAGAACGGGCAGCCTGTGGACACCCATATAGGCGGCATGTCTGCGGCGGAGCTGGAGGAGAAGATTAAGGCTTATATCTAAAGTGCAGATGAGAATTGCGGAGACTGGGAAGATGAAAGTGTTTGAGGATAAGCGGCTGCTGGCCTACGAGGGCAGACGCACGCTGATTGCGGTGCTGGGGGCGGCGATTTACGCCGCCGGCACCAATCTCTTTATTGTGCCTTCGGGCCTGTACAGCAGCGGTGTCATGGGTCTGTGCCAGATACTGCGTACATTGCTGGTGGAATATCTGCATCTGTCCTTTGGCAGTGTGGATATCGCCGGTATGATCTACTATATAATCAACATACCGATTTTTGTTGTGGGCTATAAGAAGATGGGGAAAAAATTCCTGTTGAAGACGTTGATCTGTGTGACAGTGATGTCAGCTGGCATGGCTGTCATACCTGTGACCCAGATCGTAGAGGACACCATGCTGGCCTGTGTGATCGGCGGCATTATCTGCGGCGCGGGAGTGGGCATTTTGCTGCGCATGGGAGCCTCCGGCGGTGGTATGGATATCGTGGGAGTGATACTGGTGAAGTGGAGACAGGATTTCAGCGTGGGCAGGGTAAATCTGGCGATGAACCTGGTGCTGTACAGTGCTTGTCTGTTCCTGTTCGATGTGGAGACAGCGCTTTATTCCGTAATCAATGCGGCAGTGTACTCAGTGGCTATAGACAAGCTACACTCCCAAAATATTAATGTGGAGGTGAACGTGATCACCAAGATCAGTTCCCAGGAACTGGAGAAAGAGGTATTCTCTGAGCTGGGCCGCGGCATCACCAAGTGGAAGACCGTGGGCGCCTACACCCACGAGGAGTCCCACATCCTGTACATTATGATGTCCAAGTACGAGGTACATCAGCTGAGAAATATTGTTCATAAATATGACCCCCAGGCGTTTATTGTGATAAACGAGGGGGTACATGTGGAAGGAAATTATCTGAAGAAACTGTAAAGCGAAATGGTCCGTCAGGTGTGGTACAACCCACCCGACTCATATTCCGGCTCACAGGTCAGGTTTGTGCCCAGCTTGCGCAGCACATTCTTGTCCACTTGGGAAAGGATCACGCTGGAATGTACTTCGGAACCGCGCAGGTTCTGGAGCTGTCGGATGGCTTGTCCGGCAGTTTCGTCTGTGGAAGCGCAGATGGACAGGGCGATAAGGATTTCATCGGTGTGCAGACGGGGATTGCGGTTGCCCAAATGTTCCGTCTTAAGCTCCTGGATAGGTCCGATGGTGCTGGGGGAGATCAGCTGCACCTCGTCGGGAATGTTCGCCAATACTTTCAGCGCGTTCAGCAGCATGGCGGAGGAGGCCCCCAAAAGCTCGCTGGTCTTGCCGGTGATAATCCGGCCGTCCGGCAGCTGGATTGCTGTGGCGGGCTTACCTGTGGCGGCAGCCTTGACCTTGGCGGCGCTGACCACCGGGCGGTCGTCCACTGTGATGCCGGCCTGTTTCATCAGCAGTTCCAATTTCAAAATCTGTTCGTCATCCGCACTGCCCTGGCGCTTTTCGCACAGGGTATTGTAGTATCTGCGGATAATCTCCTGGCAGGAGGCTTCCCTGCATATCTCATCATCCATGATGCACAGTCCCGCCATATTGACACCCATGTCAGTGGGGGATTTATAGGGAGACTTGCCCATGATTTTTTCAAACATGGCGCTGAGTACCGGGAAAATTTCCACGTCCCGATTATAGTTGATCGTGGTCTCACCGTAGGCCTCCAGGTGGAATGGGTCAATCATATTCACATCGTTTAAGTCCGCCGTGGCGGCCTCGTAGGCCAGGTTGACGGGGTGCTTGAGAGACAGGTTCCAGATGGGGAAGGTCTCATACTTGGCATAGCCAGCCTTGATTCCCCGCCTGTACTCATGGTACAGCTGTGAAAGGCATGTGGCCATCTTGCCGCTGCCCGGTCCGGGGGCGGTAATCACCACCAGCTCTCTGGACGTTTCAATATATTCGTTGCGCCCGTAGCCCTCATCGCTGACGAGCAGGGGAATGTTGGAGGGATAGCCGGGGATGGGGTAGTGGCGGTACACCTTCATGCCCAGAGATTCCAGTTTTTTCTGATAGGCCACAGCGCTGGGCTGCTCCGCAAAGCGGGTCAGACACACGCTGCCCACATACAGGCCGTAGCCACGAAAAGCGTCTATCAGCCGCAGTACGTCCACGTCGTAGGTGATCCCCAAGTCGGAGCGCACCTTATTTTTTTCGATATCCGCCGCATTGATAACAATGACTATCTCCGCGCGGTCCCGCAGCTGGGCCAGCATATTGATCTTGCTGTCGGGCTTAAAGCCGGGCAGCACCCGGGACGCGTGATAGTCGTCAAAAAGCTTGCCGCCGAATTCCAGATAGAGCTTGCCGCCGAATGCGGCGATTCTCTCCTTGATTTTTTCCGACTGCATCTTCAAGTATTTGTCATGATCGAAACCGATTTTATTCATTTGTTCCGTATACCTCCCCAAAGACTAAAAACTTATTCTATTTTACAAAAAATGAGCGGCAAAATCAAGATATACGAAAAGAAATCCTTGATAAATTCAATTAAACATTGACATAAGCATAAAAAGGAGATAATATATAGTTGCATACAAGGAACGCCATATAGAAATAAATGAATTGGGGATTATGCCAGTAAAAGAGAAAAAAGAGGAGATTAAGGATGCAAAGAACAATGAAGAAGATGGTATTGGCGGTAGCATTGTGTTTAGTTTGCGGTTTGCAGAGTGCAGGTACTGTAGAGGCCGCGGTAAACTATGAAGCATGTCCTTTCTGTGGAACGCGAGTAGAGCGATATACGAGTACAGTAAAGGTTGCGTCAGTATTTATAAAAGAATGTATAGGCGCCGGTCACAGAAACTGTGATATCTATCACGTGTTTTATGATGATTATGATTTTATTCACTGCCAGATCAACGGCTGCCTATATTCGGAGACAGCGCATAATAATGGATGGGATACCTATGAGCATATTTCGAGATAGGAAAAAACGGAATGCAAAGCATAGTATAGTGTGCGGTATTTTATTAGCGTCCGTATTGGCTTTGGGTGCTTGTGGACTTCCGAGAGTTTCTGACTCCAACGCGGATAGCGAGACTATGGGCGGTTCCGTTCCTGTGGCTGAATTTCGTGATATGAGGCTGCCCGGTACTCTGGATTATTTTTGGAAATACGCAGTTAGTGAGGACTGGCTTTATTGTGTCTCCCGCAAGCGTGAACCGGGAACGGTGCAGCGCAATGTATGGTTTGTATATAAAAGCGAGATAAACAATGGATTTGAACCTGAGATATATATTGAGAGAGAGGGAGGAATGCCTCTTATTTTGCTGCCAGGTTCAGAAGGCGACTGCTTTTTGTTCTGTCAGGACGACAATGGGGAATTTTCCTTGGAAAAATATGATGTCGCTGGGGAGCTGCAGTGGCATAGGGGGTATGGGGCGTCACAGTTTCAAGACATTGGTAATACTCTTACGGATGGGATTGTGACAGAAGACGGCAGAGTATTCCTGTACGCCCATGGAAAGGGAGGAAAGGTCTTTGCGTTTAGGGCAGAGGGTGAACTGGAGGAAATTTATGATTCCACTCTGGAAGTGTTAGAGGGCATTGCGGAGGGCAGGGACGGTAAGGTATATGGATATTATGTGACAGGAGAAAACCCTGTCTTTTGGGAAGTAGGGGGTGATGGGGAACCCCTCTTCTGTCCGATTACGCCATTGCAGGTGTTTGGGGGACGCGAGGACGGAATCTACCTGTGCAGTGGAGAAGGACTGTGGAAATACGAGCCGGCAACGGGGGAAACGGAGAGGATGTGGGAATGGGATGATGAGTATGTACAGGTAGACGGCGGCCATATAACCCACATTTTTCGCGGAAAAGAGGGAGTGCATCTGATGTGTCTGCGTAGCTCGGTCATTATAGGACAGGGTGATGTCCTGACTTTTGTTTCGGTAGATTTTGAGGATGAGTGGGATTATCCCCCTAAACAGATTGTGACTATCAGTAACGCACGCAGCTATGATAATCTGTGCCATATGGAAGATATGGTACGGCGGTATAACCGACAGAGCAGGAAATATCGGGTGGTAATAGTCGCGCCGCAGGAAGATACAACTCGGAGCGATTATATAGAAACGTTGCATTTGCAACTTATCAGAGGAGAAGGATCAGATTTGATTGATGTGCAGGGCATGGATGTGGACGCTCTGGCAGCAAAAGGCGCCTTTGAGGACTTGACCCGTTACTATGAGACAATAGACGCGGGAGAGATTTTGGAACCCGTCAGAGAGGCCGGTAAGTTTATGGGCAGGGATATAATGGTCATTCCGTCTTTTTCTATGGAGACTTTGCTGAGCCGGAAGGAAATAGATCCGGAGGACTGGACACCCGCACACTTTTTGGAATTGTCCCGAGATAATGCTCTATTTGCGACTCCGATGTCTCAGATGGAGGCGTTTTGGTATTGTATGGGAGCCAAAGCCATTGAGCATTTTGTGGACTATGAAAAAAAGGAATGCCATTTTGACTGTGAGGATTTCTATTTAGTCCTTGAGGGATGCAAGCAGTGGGAGCCGGAGGAAACCGCAGACGGTTTGTTGATTCGTGCCTACGTCAACAGTACCAATATGTATCTGATGTATAAAAACCGAAATGCGTATTGGCTTGGAAACCCTGGCTGGAACGGGGCGGAGAATCAGTTTTATCCCACAGATGTATTTGTGATGAACAGTGCATCAAAAAATAAGGAGGGTGCATGGGATTTCTTGGCGTATCTGCTCTCGCGCGATATGCAGGATAGTATCGATTGGGAATTTCCGGTGAGAGAGGATAGCCTCGAACAATTCTTTGTGTCTTCATATATTGAACCGAATACGGAATTTAATTATCAAACGGGATTTGGCGTGTTGACGCAGGAAGATTGTGGTATGATGCGCAGTCTGATGGATTATGCTGTCTATCGGGACTCAGCCCTTATAAGCGCCAGCAGCCCGATACGCCTGATTCTCTATGAGGAAGTAGGGATGTATTTTGCGGGAGATGCTACGTTGGAGGAGACGGTAGAGAAGATTCAGGACAGGGTAAGCCTGTATCTGAAAGAGTTATAAAGATGTGAAGTTTGTGGAGAGCATAAGGAGGGAATTAAAAGTGAAGAAGACAATGAAAAAAGTTGCGTTAGTGGTTGGTTTATGTTTGGGCATCAGTCTGCAAAGTATGGATTTCGTGGAGGCTGCAGTAAATTATGAGGCATGCCCTTTTTGCGGAACACGAGTAGAACGATATACAACTACCAAGCTGTTGCTGACACAATTTGTTATGGCATGTGCAGAACATTCCAATTGTGAGATCCACCGCTTGGTTTATCATCAATTTGATATTAGTCATTGCCAGACCGCAGAATGTTATTATTCATCAGCTCCGTGTGGAGACCCCATAGAAGCATTTGCGCATATATCTAAGTAATTCATGGGAATGATAGTTTATATCCTGTAAATCTGGCGCAACGGGTGCCGACTTATTATAAAATTGCGGTCATATAGAGCTGGTAGAATAGTATATTTACGAGGGCATTATTGATTTAGACTTAAAGTATGTGGAGTAATATGCTTGATATACTAAACATTAAGAACTTCATTATTGCAGGAGTGCTGGCGGGTGTCATTACTTTTTGCCTAACTGCCTGCTCGGGACAACAGGCGGAGGAAAGCGGCTCGCTTTACTATGTCCCCACCCTGAGGCAGGTAGACGCGCAGGGTGGGCTTGTACGGGGTGCTTATCTATGTGGCGAGGAATTGGTGTATGAGATAGTCCTTGCCGAGGACGGAATAAGCCCGGTGCGGCATGAATATTACGCTTTGCCGCTGCTGGGGGAGGAAAATGAGGTCAGGCCGATACCTTTTCAGTTTCCTGGGGGAGGGACAATTATTCGTGATATAACCAAAGATAATAACGGAAATTACTACATATTGGGGAGCAATGAGAAGTTTGTGGCCGAGACAGAAGATAATACGGATTCCTCCGACTATTTTGTGGGCATATATGACAAAGACGGCAATGCGCTCCATGTGCAGGGGATCGGCGAGTGGGTGCCGAAAACCTCGGGAATTATCAGGGGGCGGACTCTGGTTTTGGACAGCCGACAGAATATCTATGCGGTATGGCATGATCTTTTGCTGGTGATGGATTCTGACGGCACATACCGTGGTGTTTTTACGGAATCAGATATACAGTTTGCCGCCCGCATGGCGGACGGCCGGGTGGGATATTGCTGCACTGCCGGACCCGGTCAGTTCCAGATAAAAGTGATTGATCCGGTAACCATGCAAAGTGAGACGGTCGTTTCGGATTCTCCGACAGGCACCGGCGCAGTTGTGGGAGAGGATTCCCAGCTTTGGATATATGGTACAAACGGTGTCTATTGGCAACGGGAGGAGGGACAGGTTCCCGAACAGGTCATAAATTGGATAGACGCGGATGTGGATTCTGCCCATCTGGAGGATATGGCCGTGCTTTCGGACGGACGGCTCCTGCTGCTTTTGTATGATGAGAGCGCAAATTGGCAAAAGGAGCTTGGGCCAGAGGGGGGGCAGCCGCCGCAACTGGTCTACCTGGAAAAAGTCGAGGATAAAGACGTTGGCCGGGAGACCGTAACCGTGGGCGTGATGAGCATTACAGACAATATGAGAGAGGCAACAGTCCGTTATAATCAGGAGCATCCACAGTGCAGGATACGCCTGAAGGAATACATGGGACTGAACGGATACGACACCTATGAGGAGGCGACGGCGGCCCTGGATCGGGATATGGTGGCGGGCAGGGATATGGATATCATTGCGGTGAGATATGCAGATCTGGATAAATATGCCTCCAAGGGTATCTTGGAGGACCTGACGCCTTTTTTGAATAACAGTGCCCGGCTGCGGCGGGAGGATGTGCTGGACCCGGTGGCGGACACCTATACCCGTGATGGAAAACTGGTGGCGCTGCCCACCTGGTTTCGGCTGGAAGTGATATCCGGCAGGCAGTCCATGGTGGGGGAGAGAGATAGCTGGAGCCTCCCGGATATGATCGCTTTTTTTGACCGGTATCAGGATGACCGGGCGCTGCAGAGCATTAGTCCGGAGGATATGCTGGAGGCCTGTCTGAAATTTTATCTGCCCAGTTTTATAGAGGAAGAGACCAATACCTGCGCGTTTGAACAGGAGGAGTTCTACCGGATACTGGAGTTTGCCGGGCGTTTCACAGGGCAAAGCAGTTCCTATACGTGGAACATTTATCGGGAGGATGGACGCATACTCAAGCTGAACTGGTGCGTACAACCCTATTATATCTCCGAGATGCCCCAGTGGTTTGAGGGGGAGGCGGTGAGCTATGTGGGGTATCCCACACCGGACGGACAGCCGGGCGTCCTGTTGGAGACTTCCACCGGAAACGCTTACGCCATTCTGTCGGACAGCGCCCATCGGGAGCAGGCTTGGGATTACCTAGAATATCTGATATTGGAAGAGGCGGAGCGGGGAGACTATTTCTCCATACTGGAGGATAAGCTGGAGCAAAATCTGGCGGCCGCCGCACAAGAGCCCTATGAGCGGGATGAAAATGGGAAGATCGTGACAGACCAGGAGGGTAATCCGGTCAGAAGGATCGTATATATAAATAGCTTTTGGGGATCTGATCTTGAGATCGAAATGTACGCGCCTCTGCCGGAGGAGGTGGAGCAGCTGCAGGATCTGATCTTCCGGGCCGGGCATGTGCCGGGGTATCAGGAGACTGTCATGTCCATTATCCGCAAGGAGGCTGCAGGGTATTTTGTGGGGGATAAGGATGCGCGGGAGACGGCCCGGATTATCCAGAGCAGAGTACAGGTATTTTTAAATGAGAGACAGTAAGGGTGAAAAAAATATTGCCAGGCGGCAGAGCATGGAGGCTTTGCCGCCTTTATCCATGTCCGAAATCTTTATAAATCTTTTAGAGATGGACTATTGATTTATGTTTTGGGAATCTCTATAATATAAAACATATAGATTGAGATAATATGGACAGTTAAGCTTACCATGTGCAGGGAAAGGAATATAAGGACAATTATATGGACAACTACAACAATGGCGGCAATACAGGGCCGGGAGGAAACGGCGGCAACAATCAGAAACCTCCGCGCCCCAGTTTAATGATGATTTTGGTGTTTGTATTGATGAGTCTGCTCTTTATCAGTATGCTGTGGACCATTTTTTTCGGAAAAAGCGGCAATGTGGAGGAGGTGCCATACTCCACATTTGTGGAGAGAATGAACGCAGATCAGATTGAATCCGTGAAAATAAGTGGGGAAACTGTCTGCTTTACGCTGAAGGACGGTGTGGCGGACAATTCGACTCCCAGACTTTTTGACCTGTACAGCATGCAGCCCGTGAAGGTGGAGTACCAGACGCTGCAGATCGAGAACACGGAGACCGTGACCCAGAGGGCGTTAGAGCACGGGGTGGAGGTCTACGGCGTGTCCACCAGCGTGGGCGAGTGGATCATGCAGATTCTGGTGACGCTGGTGCTGCCTTTGATACTGATGTGGATACTGCTGGGCTTTCTGTTCAGAAGAATGGGAGGCAGCGGCGGCCCCATGGGCGTGGGCAAGAGCAATGCCAAGGTGTATGTGCAGAAGGAGACAGGCGTGACTTTTGCGGACGTGGCGGGTGAGGACGAGGCCAAGGAGTCTTTGGTAGAGGTGGTGGATTTTCTCCACAATCCTGGCAGATATGCCAAGATCGGCGCCAGACTGCCCAAGGGCGCTCTGCTGGTAGGCCCTCCCGGAACGGGTAAGACTCTGCTGGCGAAAGCTGTGGCGGGGGAGGCTCATGTGCCGTTTTTCTCTCTGACCGGTTCCGATTTTATTGAGTTGTATGTGGGTGTGGGCGCCAGCCGTGTGCGTGACCTGTTTAAGGAGGCTACCAAGAATGCACCCTGTATCATTTTTATTGATGAGATCGACGCCATCGGACGCAGCCGTGACTCCAAGTATGGCGGCGGCAATGAGGAGCGGGAGCAGACCTTGAACCAGCTGCTGTCGGAGATGGATGGTTTCGACAGCTCCAAGGGTATATTGATTCTAGCGGCCACCAACCGCCCGGAGATTTTGGACAAGGCTCTGTTGCGTCCCGGGCGCTTTGATCGCCGGATCATCGTGGATAAACCGGACTTAAAGGGCCGGGTGGATATTCTGAAAGTACATGCCAAGGATGTGAAGATGGACGAGACCGTGGATCTGGATGCCATTGCCCTGGCCACCAGCGGCGCCGTGGGTTCCGATCTGGCCAATATGATTAACGAAGCGGCTATCAATGCGGTCAAGGAAAACCGGGAGTATGTGTGCCAGAAGGATCTGTTCAACGCAGTGGAACAGGTGCTGGTGGGCAAGGAGAAAAAGGATCGTATCATGAGTAAGGAGGAGAGGCGTATCGTGTCCTACCACGAGGTTGGACATGCGCTGATCAGCGCTCTGCAGAAGAACTCCGAGCCGGTGCAGAAGATTACGATTGTGCCTCGCACCATGGGGGCGCTGGGCTATGTAATGCATGTGCCCGAGGAGGAAAAATATCTGAACACGGAGGCAGAGCTGCGGGACATGCTGGTAAGTCTGGTAGGCGGCCGGGCCGCGGAGGAGATCGTGTTCGACACTGTGACCACTGGCGCTGCCAACGACATTGAGAAAGCTACCAATATCGCCAAGGCCATGGTGACAGAGTACGGTATGAGCAAGAAGTTCGGCCTGATCGGTCTGGCCTCCATGCAGAACAAGTACTTGGACAGCGCCGCAACGCTGAACTGCAGCGACGCTACGGAGGCGGAGATCGACGCGGAGGTAGTGGCGATTCTGAAAGAGAGCTATGAGAAGGCCAAGGAGATGCTGCGTGAAAACCGTGAAGTGATGGATAAGCTGGCCGGATATCTGATCGAAAAGGAGACTATCACCGGCAAGGAGTTTATGGAGATTTTCCGCCGGGAGAAAGGGCTGCCGGAGCCTGAGGAGAAGAAGGAGGAGTCCAAGGAGCAGGACAAAAAAACCGAGCATGGTTCTGTGGACGTGACCGTCACGGACGAGACCACTCACAGCTCGGATGAACAGGCCCCGGAGGACGGGCAGAATATTCGATTGCCTGAAATCACTCTGCCGAAGCCTCCCACGATTCCGGGAGCGGAGACGCAGACGGGACAGTCCACAGAGCAGGAGGAGCAGCCCCCCACAGGCCCAACGGGACGTTTTTCCGGCGGCAGCCTGTAGAGAAAGCAGATGACGAGGCCGGGTTTCCATGACTTTTGATTTTGAGGAAGAACTGAAAAAGCTCCCGGGTAAGCCGGGAGTATATATTATGAGGGATGCCGCGGATGGCATTCTGTATGTGGGAAAGGCAGTGAATCTGCACAACCGCGTGCGCTCTTATTTCCGGGAGAATATCGGCAGAGGTCCCATGATCGACAAGATGGTGACTCTGATTGCCCGCTTTGAGTACATTGTCACGGACTCAGAGCTGGAGGCCCTGGTACTGGAAAACAATCTGATCAAGGAGCATTCGCCCAAGTACAATACGCTGCTGAAGGACGACAAGACCTATCCCTATATCAAAGTGACGATGGGGGAGGACTACCCCCGCATTCTGTTTTCCAGACAGATGAAAAAGGATAAGTCCCGATATTATGGACCCTATACCAGCGCAGCGGCGGTGAAGGATACCATTGAGTTGCTGAACAAGCTGTTCTGCCTGCGGACCTGCAATCGCAGTTTGCCCAGAGATATCGGCAATGAACGCCCCTGTCTGAACTATCATATCAAGCAGTGCATGGCGCCCTGTCAGGGTTATATCGACAGGGAGCAGTACAGGCAGCAGCTGGGACAGGCGCTGGAATTTCTGAACGGCAACTATAACAAGATTCTGAAGGATCTGGAAGAGAAAATGAAGCGCGCCGCTCAAGAGCTGGAGTTTGAGGAGGCGGCGCGCTATAGAGATCTGCATGCCAGCGTGAAATCCGTGTCCCAGAAACAGAAGATCACGGACAGCGCTCTGGACGACAAGGATATCATCGCTCTGTACCGGGACGAGACAGATGCGGTGGTGCAGGTTTTCTTTGTGCGGGACGGCAAGCTGATAGGCCGGGAGCACTATTACATGACGCATGTGTCAGGAATAGAGAAAGAGGAGATTTTAGAGGGGTTTGTAAAGCAGTTTTATGCGGGAACTCCCTTTATTCCCAGAGAGCTGATGCTGCAGTATGAGATTGCGGACAGCGAGCTGGTGGAAAAGTGGTTGTCGGAGCGCAAAGGGTCGCGTGTGTATATCCGCGTACCCAAGATCGGCAGCAAAGAGAAACTGGTGGAGTTGGCGGCCCAGAATGCCCGGCTGGTGCTGAGTCAGGACAAGGAGAAGCTCAAGCGCGAGGAAGGACGCACCATAGGCGCGGTGAAAGAGATTGCCGACTGGCTGGGCCTATCCTGTGTGGACCGCATGGAGGCATTCGACATTTCCAATATCAGCGGTTTTGAGAACGTGGGTTCCATGGTGGTGTATGAGAAGGGTAAACCCAAGCGCAGCGACTATCGGAAGTTCCGTATCAAGACCGTGGCGGGACCGGACGACTATGCCTGCATGAAGGAGGTGCTGACCCGTCGTCTGGTGCATGGCCTGGAGGAGAGCAGGGAGCTGGAGGAGCGGGACATGGACCGGGAGTACGGCAGCTTTACCAAATTCCCGGACCTGTTGCTGATGGACGGCGGCAGGGGACAGGTGAATATTGCTCTGTCTGTGCTTGAGGAGCTGGGTATTCACATTCCGGTCTGCGGCATGGTAAAGGACGACAATCACCGCACCAGGGGGCTGTACTACAACAATGTGGAGATTCCCATTGACACCCGCAGCGAGGGTTTCAAGTTGATTACCAGAATACAGGACGAGGCTCACCGCTTTGCCATTGAATACCACCGCTCCCTGCGCAGCAAGGCTCAGGTCAAGTCCCAGCTGGACGACATTCCGGGTGTGGGTCCTGCCCGGCGCAAGGCGCTGATGCGGCATTTCAAATCCCTGGAGGAAATCAAAGCCGCACAGGTGGAGGAATTGATGCAGGTGCCGGAGATTCCGCAGAATGTGGCGGAGGAGATTTATCAGTTCTTTCGATAACGATTTTGCAATCTAAGACAAAAAGGCATTCCCCAAGGCATTTTCGCCTAAAGGAAGCCTTTTTTGTGTTTGATACCACATAATAACATGACATTTCTGAAAAAATGGTTTATACATTTTCACCTAAAGAAAGCCTCTTTTTGTGCATGATACTGTCTAAAATTCCATAGATATCCCAATTCTTTGCGCAAAATATATATGAAATAGAAAACATAAACGTTTTCGACTGAACAATTTGCATATATAACTTGACATTTTTGAGGAAAAGGTTTATATATAAATATATAAGTATCCGAAGAAGAAAGGATGAGACAAGATGAATAAGGCAAAGACAAAACAGGAAGTTATTTCAGATAAACTGTATTATCCCTTTCGGATTGCGATCCTGATTTCAGTAATCTTTCTTTTTATTCCGGCCCTGAATCCGGTGCGCATCAGTGGCATGATCAACAAAAATCTGTCCTTATTTACGTCTGGTATCTCTTACTCATCCCTGACAGCAGAGTTTGGGCGCGCAATTAAAAAGGAATGGGTGATGGAGTCCTCCCTGAGGATTCTCTATGGTTCTGCCCTTGCAGTATGCCTTGGCATTGCGGCGAATGTGGCCAGCGGATGTATGTCGCTGGGCAATCACAAGCTGAAGAAACTGGGCAATCTAATCTCTATTATCGGATGTGTTGTGGAACTGGTCGGTATGGTGGGAATCTATGTGGCCTACAATCAGTTGTCCCAGACCAGCAACCCTGACCGTGTGGAGCCTATGTTCGCCTCAGGTTTCTGGCCTGCGCTCATTGTTTTTGCCGTCGTGCTGGTGATTGCTCTGGCGCAGATTCTGCTGCTGGCCAAGAGTAAAACGGAACAAAAGTTTGAGATGGAGTCCAAATATAAGCTGTTCTTGATGTTCTTACCCTTTATTGCTTTGATTGCAGTGTTTGCGTATCTGCCGCTGTTGGGCTGGCGTTATGCGTTCTTTGACTATAAGGCTGGAGATACTCTGTCCATGGATAAGTTCGTCGGGTTCAAATGGTTCGGAGAACTGGTTAAGAACAAGGCCACGGTCAAGGACATTGCCAATACGATGAAGAATACTCTGGCTATGAGCGGCATTGGCATACTGACCAGTTGGATGCCCATGGTATTTGCGATATTCCTCTGTGAGATGAAGAATTTGAAGTTCAGGAGATTCGTGCAGACCTTTACCACAGTGCCCAATTTTATCAGCTGGGTTCTGGTATATGCTATTGCGTTCTGTATCTTCTCGACCGATGGTTTCCTGAGCAGCATGTTCGTCAACATGGGTATCTGGAACGAGGGGAAAAATCTGCTGATGAGCGGCGACCACATGTGGATCAAGATGTGGGCATGGGGTACATGGAAAGGTATCGGATGGAGCGCTATCATATACATAGCAGCCATATCCGGCATCGACCAGCAGTTATATGAGGCGGCCACTGTCGATGGCGCAGGAAGATTCCAGCGGATGTGGCATATCACAGTCCCCGGTCTGATTCCCACTTTCTTTGTATTGCTGCTGATGTCGGTTGCCAACATACTGAGCAATGGTATGGAGCAGTATCTGGTATTTGAAAATGCTACCAATACTTCTTCTATCATGGTGCTGGATTTATATGTATATAAGCTTGGTATTGGAAAAGGTTCCATTCCGCTTACCACGGTGGTGGGAATGCTGAAATCGGTGATCAGCGTAGTTCTGTTGTTCGGCGCTAACGGTATATCCAAGCTGCTCCGCGGCGAGAGCATCATATAGGGGGTGGGAGAGAATGGCAAAGACAGCACAGGAAAAAGCGGATTTGAAGGCTGAAAAGAAATATGAGAAACTCCATAAGCACAAATATAAGATAAAGCCGGGAGACGTCATCTTTAATGTGCTGAACTATCTGGTATTCGGATTGTTCACATTGGCGTGTATTTTCCCTTTTTATTACCTGTTTATCAATACGATCAGTGACAACGATCTGGTGTTAAAGGGACAGATCAATTTCATTCCCCGGGGACTTCACCTGGGAAACTATGTGTCCCTGCTGAATGTGGGCGACCTGTCTTCCGCCTTTATGATTTCCGTGTCCAGAACCATTCTGGGTACGGCGCTTATGGTGGCGGCCTCCGGCCTGGTGGGATATCTGGTCACAAAGGAAGAGATGTGGGGGAGAAGGTTCTGGTATCGTTTCCTGGTGATTACCATGTACTTCAACGCCGGCCTTATCCCTGTGTTTCTGAATATCCAGATGCTGGGACTGACCAATAACTTCTGGGTATATATCATTCCCGGAATCGTGGCACCGTACAACATTATTTTAGTCAAGACCTACATAGAATCGATCCCGGCGGAGCTGGAGGAGAGCGCGTCCATGGACGGAGCCTCATATATGACGGTATTTAGGAAGATTATCTGGCCGCTTAGTAAGCCCATACTGGCAACTATCGCAATCTTCGGCGCTGTGGGAAACTGGAACTCCCTCACGGACTCCTTGATTTACATGCAGTCGGCGCCGAGCCTGTACACATTGCAGCACAGGTTATATATCTACCTGAATCAGGCGTCGAACCTGAGCGCCCTGATGCAGTCAGGTGGCGGGGTCAGCGAGGCGGCTATCCAGTCTGCCCTGAGCGGCAAGGTGATTAAATACACCATATCCATGGTGACAGTTATACCGATCCTGCTGGTATATCCCTTCATGCAGCGGTATTTTGAGAAGGGTATTATGCTGGGAGCCGTAAAGGGCTAAAATACCTGGCTACAGCATATGAGAGTGGCAAAATCTGCCGCAATCATGCGGCGGTTTATGCAATAAATAAGGAGGATAAAATATTATGAAAGCAAAGAAAATTATGGCGCTGTGCATGGCGGCTATGATGACACTGTCACTGGCGGCATGCGGCAGCACCCCGACAACTGGCTCAGGGTCAGGGTCTGGAAGCGGATCTTCCGGGGACGAGGTGGATCTGTCCGATATCATTCCCAAGGAGACAGTCACTCTGGATGTGTACGATCAGCTGGCAAACTATTCCGGCGAGCAGATCGGCTGGTTCGGCCAGATTATGCTGGAGAAATTCAATGTAAAGCTGAACATCATCCCTGAGTCAGAGGGTACTTTCCAGACTCGTATGGAGTCCGGCAACCTGGGCGACTTGGTGATTTGGGGCAATGACTCCGACCAGTATCTGCAGGCCATTGAGAAAGGCATGCTGTTTGACTGGAATGAGGATAACCTGCTGGATGAGTATGGTCCCTATATCAAGGAGCATTTCACTGCCGCTCTGAATAAGAATAAGCAGATATCCGGCGGTACTCTGTATGGATACGGCTTTGATGTGGCACTGAATGCGCAGGAGCGTCAGGAGATGATGTATGAGTGGGATCTGCGCTGGGATCTGTACAAGGAGCTGGGCTATCCCGAGATCAACAATCTGGACGATATGGTGGAAGTGCTGGCACAGATGAAGGAGATCTGCCCCACTGACGACAACGGTAAGACCACCTATGGCGTGTCCCTGTTCAACGACTGGGACGGCGACATGGTGATGTTTGTTAAGTCCACCGCCAGCGCGTACTATGGCTATGATGAGTTTGGCTTTGGTCTGTACAATCCTACCGACCAGACATATCATCCCTGCCTGGAGGAGAACGGACCTTACCTCACCTGCCTGAAGTTCTACAATACCCTGTATCAGAAAGGTCTGCTGGACCCCGACTCCCAGACTCAGAAGTATGACGGTATGGTGGAGGATTATCAGAACGGCACAGCATTCCTGAATGTATTTAATTTCCTGGGCTCTGCTATGTATAACTCTGAGACTCATGCCGCAGAGGGTAAGATTATGGCTCCCTGCCCGCCCAAGGAGGCAACTCCGATCTGCTATGGCCAGAATATCTATGGCGGCAACAGACCTTGGACCATCGGTGCCAAGACGGAGTATCCTGAGCTGTGTATGGCAATTCTCAACTGGCTGTCTACTCCCGAGGGACGCATGACTGCCGAGTATGGCCCTAAGGATGTGTGCTGGTACTATGATGAGAACGGCAAGACTCAGTTCACCGATCTGGGCAGAAGCGCCAAGCTGGATGGCAAGACCCAGATGGCAGACGGTTACTCCGGAACCTTTGAGGACGGCAATTTCAAGATGAACAATACTACATGGGGTATTGACGCCGCCAACTTGGATTCCAACGGTGATACCTTCAACTACAAGAAGTGGGAGTGCAATGCGGCTCAGGCAAACTCCGAGATCGAGGCTGACTGGAGAGAGCATAACGGAACCACCACTTTCGACAGCATGTTCGACGATTGGAACTACAGACTTTCTCCTGGTACCATGTATTCTGCAACACCCAGGAGCGAGGAGCTGGATCTGATCTGGCAGCAGGTTGCTACCTGCATCAAGAACGGTTCCTGGGAGGCAATCTATGCGAAGGATGATGCTACATTTGATTCCATCGTTGCCAACATGATTGCTCAGGCCAATGAGTACGGCTATGACCAGTGCATAGAGTTCCAGGAGAACGAGGCTAAGCTGAGAGCTGCGGCTGAGAATGATGCAATGAGCGGTCAATAAGCTTTAGCGGACAACAAAATAATAAGGGGCTGTCTGTATGGACGGCCCTTTTGTTTTACTATGAAAGGTGAGAGAGTTATGAAGTTTTTCGGTGTGGATAGTCCTCTGTACAAGTTTCTGTCAAAGCTTTTAGATGTAATCCAGCTGAATTTTCTGTGGATTATTTTCAGTATTCCGATTATCACCATGGGCGCGTCTACGGTAGCGGCCATGTCGGTGGCTCTCAAGATGGCGGATGATGAAGAGGGATATATTGGGCGGAGCTTTCTAAAGGCATTCAGGGAGAACTGGAAACAGGGAACCCTGTTGTGGCTGATTACTGCGGCGGCTGTCTATGCCATATATCTGGATTTCCAGTTTTTTGAGGCATTGGAGGGCAACCCGATGATATTTCTGATTGTTGGAATAGCGTCAACGATACTGGCGGTGTCGGCGCTCCTGTACGCCTATCCTCTGAGCGCGAGATATGAGAACACCCTGTTTCGGACGATCAACAATTCCATCGAGATATCCCGCAGATATTTTGGGAGAACCCTAATACTGGTGGTGGTGCTGGGAGTGGAACTAATTGTGTTTCAATACAACGCAACGATGCTGTTTTTTGCCATTATCCTGGGACCGGGATTTATGATATTCACAGTGGCTTCTTTCAGCAAAAGGCTTTTTCTGCTGATTGAGAAGGAAAATGGAATATGAAACCTTTCAATTGAATAAAAACAGCGGATGTGCTATAGTGTTATTGAATCGATGTAAAATGTATTTTCCAAATATTGGCTGGCGTCCTGACAAAAAAATGTGCGTCTGCGGAGAGGAATGGGGTTACAATGGCAACTGTAAGTCTGAATGATTTGATCGAAAAAATGAAACTGGAGAATCTGACGCCGGAGCTGGATCCGAACAAGAAAAAGATTACGCAGCCCGATATCAACCGTCCCGCTCTGCAGCTGGCAGGTTATTTCGAGCATTTTGACGCCTCCAGATTGCAAATTATCGGTTTTGTGGAGTACACCTATCTGGAAGGGCTGGAGGAATCTCGCAAGCAGGAGGTCTATAACAGGCTGTTCTCCTATGACATTCCGGCTTTTGTCTTTTCCAGAGAGCTGCATCCGGATGAACTGTTCATGCGCTATGCGCTGGAACATAAGATCCCCATTCTGTCTACCAAGAAATCTACCTCTTCCTTTATGGCGGAGTCCATACGCTGGCTCAACGTGCAGCTGGCTCCCTGTATCTCTGTGCACGGCGTCTTGGTGGATGTCTTTGGAGAGGGTGTTCTGATCACCGGTGAGAGCGGCATTGGCAAGTCGGAAGCGGCTCTGGAATTGGTGAAACGTGGACACCGGTTAGTGACAGACGATGTGGTGGAGTTGCGCAAGGTCAGCGATGACACCCTGATTGGCAGCGCCCCTGATATCACCAAGCACTTTATCGAGCTGCGGGGTATTGGCATTGTGGATATCAAGGCCATGTTCGGTGCCTCCTCCGTCAGGGAGACCGCGTCCATAGATCTGGTGATCCGGCTGGAGGACTGGGATAAAGAGAAGGAGTATGACCGTCTGGGACTGGAGGAGAGTTATACCGAGTACCTGGGCAACAAGATCGTATGTCATAACATTCCCATCCGTCCGGGCCGAAATTTGGCGATTATCTGCGAGACTGCCGCCGTCAATCACCGTCAGAAGAAAATGGGATACAATGCGGCGCAGGAGCTGTACACCCGTGTGCAGAACTCTCTGGCTAAGAGACGTGAGGAGGATGAGTAGACTCGTCCATGCATAAAATAAAAGAGAACACGTATATTGAAAGGGGAGGCGCAGAATGGAAAAATCACCGATAAAAAAATATGCCGTCGGAGTGGATATAGGTGGCACCACAGTCAAGCTGGGGCTGTTTGACCAGGGGGGACAGGTGTTGGAAAAATGGGAGATTCCCACGGTGAAGGAGGAGCAGGGCTCTCATATACTGCCGGATATTGCTGCTAGTATCAAGGAGAAAACGGCTCTCATGAACATTGACCTATCGGACATTCAGGGAGTGGGCGTTGGCGCTCCCGGCCCTGTGGACAATGAGGGAACAATCTATAAAGCCGTGAATCTGGGCTGGGATGTCTTCAATATTTCCCAGCTGCTGGGTTCCTATCTGAATCTGCCTGTGAAGGCGGCTAACGACGCCAACGTGGCAGCTTTCGGTGAGATGTGGCAGGGGGGCGGCAAGGGCCATGACAACATTGTGGCTGTCACTCTGGGCACCGGCGTGGGTGGCGGTATCATTGTAAACGGAAACATTCTCACCGGCGCCACCGGCGCGGGCGGGGAGATCGGTCATATTCATATCGAGGACAATGAGCCGGAGACCTGCGGCTGTCAGAATCATGGCTGCCTGGAGCAGTATGCCTCTGCCACGGGTGTGGTGCGCCTTGCCAGACGTCGTCTGGAGCAGGATCAGGAACCCAGTGTGCTGCGCGACGGTGAGCTGTCCGCCAAGGCGGTGTGGGACGCGGTGAAGGCCGGGGACAGAGTGGCGGTTCAGGTTGCGGAGCGTTTTGGCGAATACCTGGGCAAGGGTCTGGCCGCGGTGGCTGCGGTGGCCAATCCCGAGGTGTTTGTCATCGGCGGCGGGGTGTCCAAGGCGGGGACGATACTGTTTGACTATATCCGTCCCGCCTATGAAAAATATGTTTTCCACGGCTGCAGGAATGCGGAGTTTGCCCTGGCGACGCTGGGCAATGACGCCGGTATTTTCGGTGCGGCAGCGCTTATTTTGAATGAATAAATCATGTCATACCGCCAAGGCGGTCAGATAGGAGTCAGAATGATAAGTGATATGGTGTTACAGACCCTGGAGAGTTATGTCCCCCGGGAAAATATCCGTCTGGGAGAGCCTATGAGCAGGCATACCACTTTTCGGATCGGGGGAGAGGCGGACTGCTTTGTGGAGATTGAGAACTTGGAGCAGCTGACGCACCTTCAGCGATATCTGCAGATGGTGGAACAGCCCTGCCTGGTGCTTGGTAACGGCAGCAACCTGTTGGTCAGCGACAGGGGATATGCGGGTGTTGTGCTGCATGTGGGACCTCGGATGCAGCAGATTCAGGTGCAGGAAGACCGCATGATCGTACAGGCGGGGGCGCTGATGGCCCAAGTGGCCCAGGCGGCCTGCGAACATGGCCTGACAGGTCTGGAATTTGCCTCCGGCATACCCGGCACCATGGGCGGCGGCGTGATTATGAACGCCGGGGCCTACGGCGGGGAAATCTCTCAGGTGGTGGCGCAGGTCAAGGTGGTGGACCGCCAGGGCAATGTGCTGGAGCTGGACAATGCCACGATGGAATTCGGCTACCGTACCAGCGCCATCAAATATCAACCCTTCACAGTGGTGGAGGTGACGCTGCAGCTGGCCCAGGGAGAGCGGGAGTCCATTCGGAGCCGGATGGAGGAGCTGGCTGCAAAAAGGCGGGAAAAGCAGCCTTTGGAATATCCCAGCGCGGGCAGTATTTTCAAGCGGCCGGAGGGATACTTTGCCGGTGAACTGATTATGAAGTCGGGGCTTAGAGGCTATCAGATCGGCGGAGCCAGAGTGTCGGATAAACACTGTGGATTCATTGTCAACATGGGAAAAGCTACCTGCGAGGACGTGAGAGATCTGATCGCTCATGTGCAGGAGCGGGTAAAGGACTGTTTCGGCGTGGATCTGGAAACGGAAGTCATATATGTGGAATAGCGGTGCGATAGGGAAGGAGCGGACAAAAGATGCGCTTTGTGGTAGTGACGGGAATGAGCGGCGGCGGCAAGCGTACTGCTCTGAAAATGCTGGAGGATGCGGGCTATTACTGTGTAGATAATCTGCCCGTGTCGCTGGTGGGCAAGTTTGCGGAACTGATCACCATGCCCGGCAGTGAGATTACCAAGGTTGCGCTGGGATTGGATGTGCGGGCGGACCAATCCTTTGAGGATGCGACAAAAGTACTTCAGGAGCTGAAAAACCGGGAGTACAATGTGGAGATCCTGTTCATGGAAGCGGGGGACGAGGTGCTGATAAAGCGCTACAAGGAGAGCAGACGTCTGCACCCGCTGGCCGTGGAGGGGCGCACCCTGGACGGTGTGCGCCAGGAGCGCAAAGTGCTGGAAAAAATCCGCAGGCAGGCGGATTATGTGATTGATACCACCAGTCTGCTGACCAGAGAACTGAAGGAGGAGTTGGACCGTATATTTGTAAATAATGAAGAATACAACAGTCTGATGGTGACAGTCATGTCATTTGGATTTAAAAATGGTATTCCTACGGATGCGGATCTGGTGTTTGATGTGCGCTTTCTGCCCAATCCCTTTTACATTGACGAGCTGAAACACAAGACCGGCAACGACCGGGAGGTGCAGGACTATGTGATGGGGTTTGAGGAATCCCATGCTTTCATGGACAAGCTGGTGGATATGGTGGAGTTTTTGATTCCCAACTATGTGAAGGAGGGAAAGTACCGGCTGGTGATTGCTATCGGCTGTACCGGGGGCAAGCATCGAAGTGTGACGCTGGCAAACAACCTGTTCGCACGGTTGAAGGATCAGAGCGGCTACGGTGTAACCCTGCACCACAGGGATGTAAAAAACGACGGTACCTGAGATACGGTACTCAAAAAACATACTCAAATCAGGAGGATGCAGATGTCTTTCTCAAAGGAGGTAAAGGAGGAACTGGCCGGACATATCGACGGCGCCAGGCACTGTCGAATGGCTGAACTGGCGGCTATGATGAGCTTTTCCGGGCAATATGGAAGAGATAGTCAGGGGCTGTACACAATCGGTTTTCAGATAGAAAATGAACTAGTATTAAGAAAGGGCTTTACATTATTAGAAAAAACATATAATATAGAAACGAATGTGGGGATTACAGAGGAGGAAATGCAGGGTTTCTACAGGGATTTCGGAAACTTGCAGGGAATGACAGAACCACGGTTCCTGGAGAGGTCCTGTTGCCGCAGAGCTTTTTTGCGGGGAGCGTTTCTTTGCGCAGGCTCTATCAGCGACCCTGAGAAGGGCTATCACCTGGAGTTTGTCTGTACACAGGAGGGCAAGGCCAGCCAGCTGCGGCAGATGATTCAGGGGTTTGACATAGAGGCGAAGATTGTGACGCGCAAGAAATATTATGTGGTCTACATTAAGGAGGGAGCGGGCATTGTGGACCTGCTGAATGTGATGGGGGCACATGTAGCGCTGATGAATCTGGAGAATCTGCGTATTGTGAAAGAGATGCGCAACTCCATTAACCGGAGAGTCAACTGCGAGACGGCCAATATCACCAAGACGGTGAATGCCGCCAACCGACAGATTGAGGACATTTTGTTTCTGCGGGATCACTACGGACTGCGGAAACTTCCGCCCGCCCTGCGGGAAATGGCGCAGGTAAGGCTGGAATATCCGGATGCCCCCTTGAAGGAACTGGGGGAGCAGCTTAAACCGCCGGTAGGCAAATCGGGAGTAAATCACAGGCTCCGCAAGCTCAGCGAACTTGCGGAGAAGGTGAGAAAATAGGAGGAGAAGTATGAAGAAATCAACAGTGGAGATCAAATTACAGAATGGCCTGGAGGCTAGACCTGTGGCGATGCTGGTGCAGGTGGCAAGCAAATACGAGAGCAAGATTTATCTGGAGTCCACAGGCAAGAAGGTCAATGCCAAGAGCATCATGGGTATGATGAGCCTGGGGTTGGACAACGGCGATCAGGTGACCGTGACAGCCGAGGGCACGGATGAGGACGAAGCTGTGGACGCCATCGAGAAATATCTTTGCGGCGCCGAGTAGAGAATGCGGAGCAATATTCCTGGCAATGGGAACACGTCTGATTGGTACAACCGGCAGAGAAACTGCTGAGAGCCGGTCAGACGTGTTCTGTTTGCGGGAAAAAATTGAGACCGGAAAATGTGTGCCCGCCAAGGCGGGCAGATGGGAGTTGATATGAAGAAGAGGGCTTTGTTTGTGTATAATCCCAAAGCGGGTAAAGCCATGATACGCAGCAAATTGTCGGACATATTGGAATTGCTGGAGCAGGGGGGGATACGAAACCCTGGTGCGCCCCACCACTAAAAGAGGTGACGCCTGCGACTATGTGAAGGACTGCGCTCAGGAGACAGAGCTGGTGGTCTGCAGCGGCGGGGACGGCACTTTGGACGAGGTGGTCACCGGTATGCTGTCCAACGGCAGAAATATTCCCATAGGCTATATTCCGGCGGGCAGCACCAACGATTTCGGTATCAGCCTGCGGCTGCCTAAAAATATGCTGCGAGCGGCGGAGATCGTCGTGACCGGGCGGGATTTTCCCTGTGATGTGGGCGCTTTCAATGAGGATGTGTTCGTATATATCGCGGCCTTTGGCCTTTTTACAGAGGTTTCATACGAGACTGCCCAGGACGTGAAAAATGTACTGGGACACATGGCCTATCTGCTGGAGGGGGTCAAGCGTCTGTCTTCCATACGCAGTTATCCGCTGAAGGTGAGCTATGAGGACCGGGTGGTGGAGGATGAATTTATTTTCGGCATGATTACCAACTCAGTGTCTGTGGGCGGATTCAAACAAATCACCGGAAAAAATGTGGTACTGGACGACGGCGTCTTTGAGGTGACGCTGATTCGCAGGCCGCAGAATCCCATAGAGCTCAACGCCGTGATGGCGGCTCTGCTGAACAGGGATATCAATGCGGAGCGTATGCTTTATTTTCGCACAAGCCACCTGAGTATTGAAAGCAAGGAGCCCATTGCCTGGACCTTGGATGGAGAATATGGCGGCAGCCATGAACAGGTCGTTATCCGAAACTGCCACAAGGCCATTACAATGCGTGTGAAGGACGATTAACAACAAAAAATTTTTAAGATTCTTGATATGCATTTAATGTTTCTTTAAGAGGATTGTTGGGCAAAATCTGATATGCTATATTTTTCGTAAGTAGGCAGAAATCAGGTGAAACCATAAGGAGATTGGGAAAATGTCAGAATTCCGTACACATGCAAAAAGGCTTTGGCAAGTGTTGTTTCTCGTGATGGCAGGTATGCTGTGTCTGGCCGCCTGCGGCAGGCAGGAGGGAGAATATGTAAAAGAGGAGACAACAGCTTCAGAGGCGGCCTGGAAAACAGCCGGGTACAGATGTATCTGGATGAACCCCAATAGAAAATAACCCCATAAAAGGGAGGATGCCAAGGGAATTGCTTCCCTTGGCATTATTATGAAAAAGTTTTATTATTAAACAGATAACTGTATTTAGCGGTGTTTTTCCTTTGTTTGATTATAGTATATGGGATAGAAATGTCCAAATCATTATGAGGATTTGAAAAAAAATTAAAGGTTTTGTAAACAAAATATGAACAACACCGACATAACAAATAAAACTTAGAGCTTATCCGGCTCCGGATATTCCACGCCGAAGGTATCGACGGTTACGCTCTTCATCACCTGATTTTCATAGGGTCTGTCGGATGCGCTGTCGGTGGAGACTTCAGCAATGCGGTTCACCACGTCCATGCCCTCGATCACTTTTCCGAAAGCAGCATAGCCGCCGTTCAGGTGGGGAGCACTCTTGTGCATAATGAAAAACTGGGAGCCTGCGGAGTCAGGCATCATGCTCCGGGCCATGGACAGTACGCCCGGCGTATGTTTTAAATCATTCTGGAAACCATTCTGAGCAAACTCGCCCTTGATGCTGTAGCCGGGACCGCCCATGCCGCTGCCCTCGGGACAACCGCCCTGGATCATAAAGCCCTTGATAACTCTGTGAAAAATCAGGCCGTCATAAAAATGTTTCTGAATCAGGCTGATAAAGTTGTTCACGGAGGTGGGGGCAATCTCGGGGTACAGCTCGGCCTTGATCACGCCGCCGTCTTCCATGGTGATGGTTACGATAGGATTCTGTGCCATAATTTTCTACCTTTCTGAATGAAATTTTGTTATAATGATTCCAGAAATAATGATAGCCTAAAAATTCCCGGACGTAAAGCCCTTTTTGCAAAAGCTTACCGTTCGGGCCAAGCGGAGGAGACAATGGGACAGGAGATTGTGCAGGGCGTCCTTTATCTGAAAAAATGTGTGGTGGCGCTGCGGTGGGTGGAAAGACTGGCGGCGCTGACGCCGCTGTGCGAACGGATGGTGGAGTCGGGGATCGACTGCCGGGTGATGCTGTCCGAGGAGCTGCCGCAGTTTAGGAGAGGGTCAGAGGAGGAGCAGGGAATATTGTATCTGACAGATGATCCCCAGGTATATGCCGACCTGGCCTCGGAGACTGACCGGGAGCCGCCGGTGCTGATATACCTCCACTCCGACAATGAAGACCATGATTTTGGCGACGCCCGGTATGCGCTGGAGGAGCCGGAGGAGACGGAGCCCGAGTATCTGGAACGGGTCTACAGGCGCTGCCGCGATCTGCCGTGGGAGATTCTCGTCACAGAGCGCTGCTGGTTGAGAGAGACGGTGGAGGAGGACGTGGACAGTTTCTGGGAAATGTACCAGGCCCCGGAGCTGACCCGGTACACGGAGCGGCTATACCCCACCCCGGAGGCAGAGCGGGGCTATGTGCGGGACTACCGCAGGCTGGTCTACTCTTTTTATGAGTACGGGGTGTGGACGGTGCTGGACCGCCGCAGCGGCGCCATAGTGGGCAGAGCGGGCCTGAGTGTCCGAGAGGGATATGATCTGCCGGAGCTGGGCTTTGTCATCGGCCGCGAGTGGCAGGGCCGGGGACTGGCCGGAGAGGTGTGCAGGGGGATTTTGTTTTATGCCCGACAGCAGCTGGGATTTGAGCGGATACAGGCGCTGGTGCATGAGGAAAATGCCGTGTCCCTGCATCTGTGTCGGGAGCTGGGATTTCGGGAACAGAAACCGCCTGCTGCCGCGGATATTTGCTCCGGGCAGCAGGCGGGGGAAGAATCTCAGATTCCGCTGGTGGAGATGGAACAGAACGGACAGCGCGAAAGGTTTGTCTATATGGTTTCTTATGAGCCTGTGGACTGATAGTTTCGCCGTCCCAGCCGGTAAAGCACACAGGCGGGTATCAGAAACAACAGAGATAAAAGCGGCGCAAGTTCATACAGGAGGCTGTTCTCCCGGTCCAGCAGATAGAGCAGGGGATAGTACTGAACCAGCGCCAGAGGGACCACAAAGGTCAGCAGTCGAAGAACTGTTTTGCCGTACACGGAGAAGGGGTATTTCCCGAACTGCCGCATGCCGTAAGTCAGTATATTCAGGCAGTCCAGGGACTGCAGGGTAAAAAAGGAAAATGCGGCAATAATCAGGAACAGACAGAAGAACACCACACTGCCGCAGGCGGTCATCATACCCAGAACCAATATTTTTTGCCAGGTCCATGACACTCCGCTGGCGGGAATGGCAATGCACAGCACCACCACCGCCTGAGCCAGCAGTCCCACACGGGACAGATCCATGTTGGGCACAATGACCTGACCGATCACGCTCCTGGGTCTCACCAGAATCCGGTCCAGCTCTCCCTGCCGCAGCATTCCGGGAAAAGCTGCCAGTCCTCCGCCCACCAGTTCCCCGATGCTGAAGGACATCATAATCACGGAAAAGCAAAGCAGCACCTGCCCATAAGAAAAATCATCTACTCCGTCAATCCGCTCAAACAGAAACTTAATGCCGAAAAACATGGTAAAGGCTGTCAAAAATTGTCCCAGAGCAGTGAGCAGAAAGGAAACCTTGTACTGCATCTGGCTCTTCAATTCCATCATAAAGTATTTCAAGTAAACCATAATCAACCTCCCTGTACGACTACTTTTTTCGTGGCCCGTCCCATGGCCGCCCGCCCCAAGACGATCAGCACAGCCAGCCAGAATATCTGGAAGACGATTCCCTTGACGGCGTCCATTCCCGCGATATTGCCGCAGAAAATCCGTAGCGGCATATTTTGCATGGCGGCAAAGGGCAGCAGCTGTACCAGTTTCAGCACCCTTGCGGGAAAAAAGGGCAGCGGTATCACTCCACCGGAAAGAAAGTCAGTCACCGCCGTCACAATGATCCGTATCCCCCTCTGAGAGATCATATAAAAGAGGGAAATATACATCAGCATGGCAAACGCAACTGTCACTCCAAAGGCCAGTAGGGCCGACAGCAGAAAGAGGGAAAACTGTGCTGCCGACCGGGGCAGTGTCAGCTGAAAGGGCGCGGGCATGGCCAGTCCCAGTATCAGCACCGGCAGACAGTTTATCAGGGCGAAGGATAGCCGATTGGATGCCGACTGACAGAACCACTTGCCGTAAAGGCTCATAGGGCGCACCAGATCATAGGCTACCGCTCCCGACTGGATAGTGCTGTAAATCTCACCGTCCGCAAACACCACACGAAACAGGACGATACAGGATTGATATACCCATATATAGGACACCATCTGGGAGAACTCCATGGGAAAATTGGCAAAGCCTGTGCGATAGAGAGCTTTATAGGCCAATATCTCCATCACAGCCCACATGAACCCCTTGGCAATCGTGCCCAGCACCGCCATACGGTACTGCAAATTTTGGTTGAAACGAATGCGGAACAGGGAAAAATATACCTTAATATTTGCTCTCATAGTCTATACTCCTTATACAGCTGCGCCACCATCTCCTCTGTGGAGATGTCGGTGACCGATACATCCACCAGCTCTGTAGCGGCGGCGAAATAAGCGATTGCCTCCGATACGGGGATTTGGGAGGGCCTGAACCGGACAGTCAAATGCCCCTCCCCCGACTGAACCTGCTCCATATCCCCCCGCAGAGCCGGTGCGGTTCCCCGGTATTGTATTGCCATGGTCTTGGCGTCGGAGGTATGCTTCTTAAGCTGGGCAAGGTTTCCATCCAGCAGAATCCGTCCCTTGCCGATCAGCAAAACCCTCTCTGTCAACGCCTCGATATCCTGCATATCATGGGTGGTCAGCACAATGGTGGTGCCTCTTTCCCGGTTAAGTTTTTTGATAAATTTCCTCACCGCGATTTTGGATACCGCATCCAGGCCGATAGTGGGTTCGTCCAGAAATAACAACTTGGGATTATGCAGCAGGGAGGCAGCTATCTCACACCGCATTTTCTGACCCAGACTCAGGTTTCTGGCGGGTGTCTTCAAGATTTCTCCCAGGTCCAGCAGTTCGCTCAATTCATGGACATTTTTGCGATAGACGCCCTCGTCCACCCGGTAGATATCCCGGATCAGCTCAAAGCTGTCAATAACCGGCACATCCCACCAGAGCTGTCCCCTCTGGCCAAATACCACGCCGATATTCCGCACATGAGCAACCCGTTCCTGATAGGGAATCCTGCCGTCAATCACGCACTGTCCGCTGTCCGGCGTCAGTATCCCGCACATAATCTTGATAGTGGTACTTTTTCCTGCCCCGTTGGGACCGATGTATCCCACCATTTCTCCGTCTCCGATTGTAAAATTCACATCGCTTAAGGCGTGGATGGTCTCATATTCCCTGTGAAAAAAAGCCTTCAGCGCATTTCCCATGCCCGCCTGCCTTTTGGCTATGCGGTATGTCTTGTCTATATGTTGAAATTCGATCATGACAACCTCCTTCTGTGGATTAATCGTTTTTCCCGGGATGAAAAAAATATAGCATTTTTTATAAAAAAAGAGTAGACTTGTATTTATTTTTGTAGTAAGATTTATAATTAGGAACGCCAAAAATAGTTTACAGTATTGCGGCGGCATAAATACGAATATACGAACATGCGACAAATCTCATTCTCCGCAATTCGCTCCATATCCTCATAGAAGAAAACGATATACTTTTTATCGAAAATTCAGAGTTATACCACTTTTTTGTTGTAAAACAGAGAGGGCTATGTTAGTATGAATACGCAGGTCTTGATGAGGAGGCGGCAAAAGTACTATGGAATCACCGGATATGAGTTTTCAAAAAGAAAATGCCATTACAGAGGGCGTGATCTGGAAACAGATCCTGCTCTTTTTCTTCCCAATTTTGTTCGGGACTTTTTTTCAGCAGTTGTACAATGCGGCGGACGCTCTGATCGTGGGGCGTTTCGTGGGCAAGGAGGCCCTGTCCGCAGTGGGCGGAGGCACCGGCACAGTGATTAATCTGCTGGTGGGCTTTTTCGTTGGACTGGCCAGCGGCGCCACGGTGATTATCTCTCAGTATTACGGGGCAAAGAGAGGAGAGATGGTGAGCTATGCGGTGCATACCGCTCTGGCTTTCAGTCTGGTTGGCGGCCTGGTCATGATGGTCGGCGGCCTGCTGACAGCGCCCTGGATTCTGCAGGTCATGAATACGCCGGCGGACGTGCTGGAACCGGCCACACTGTACATACGGATCTATTTTCTGGGAATGACAGGCAATTTGGTCTACAATGTAGGATCGGGCATTCTGCGGGCCGTAGGGGATTCCCGCCGTCCGCTGTATTTTCTGATCGTCAGCTGCTTGACCAATATTGTGCTGGACATTCTGCTGGTGGTGGCGCTGCAAATGGGGGTGGCGGGAGCAGCTCTGGCCACAATACTGTCTCAGCTGCTCAGTGCGGTACTGGTGATCTGGGTGCTGATGCGCACTGGAGATATGCATCGGCTGGAGCTCAGAAAGATCGGTTTTGACAAGCGCATGTTCAGGCGTATTATTCGGATTGGTTTTCCGGCGGGATTGCAGTCCGTTATGTACAGCCTGTCCAATATCATCATTCAGACGGCCATAAACGGCCAGGGTACAGACACTGTGGCGGCATGGACTGTATATGGCAAGATAGACGTAGTGTTCTGGATGATTGTAAGCGCCTTTGGCATTGCCATTACCACCTTTGTGGGACAAAATTACGGCGCCGGAAAGATTGACCGTGTTCAAAAAGGGATACGCAGCTGTCTGGGTATGACTGTGATGTCAACAGTGGTGGTATCCACTCTGCTGTATCTGACCTGCGGAGTAATCTACACCTTATTTACCGATGACGCTGAGGTACTGCGTATCGGGGTGGAGATGACCCGTTTTCTGGTGCCTACCTATATCACGTATATCTGTATTGAGATTCTCTCCGGCGCTCTGCGGGGAGTGGGGGATTGCTGGATACCCACACTGATCTGCCTGACGGGAGTGTGCCTGATCCGCGTGGTCTGGATTGTGGCGGCTGTGCCCAGGTTCCCCGGCATCCGCTCCATTATTTTCAGTTATCCGCTGACATGGGTGATTACTACGATTCTCTTTGGCATATACTACTGCTTTTTTAGCAAGATACGACGTGGTCGTTAGTGAGTATAAATCTAAAAGGGAGGACGGAGATCAATATGAGAAAAAGGTTTCTGCCGATAATTCTGTGCGCTTTTCTGTTGGTGTTGTTCGGCTGCGGCCGTGAGACGGAGCCGCAGGAGAGTGGTGAACAGTCGGAATACTATGAGAATTCACTGGTTTTTCGGCTGCCGGATAAACACTGTCCCTTTACCCTGGTGGGGGTCAGCGATGCCCATTTCTACTACTGGCACAGGGAGCTTGTGGGCAGTGGGGAGGAGTATTCGGAGAATATTGTCTTTTACAGGCAGGCGCTGGAAAGAGGCAGCGAACCGATTCGCATGGAACTGCCGTCAGAAAATCTTCTGCTGCGCAATTCCCGTATTTTCACGGACTCGGAGGGGCAGGACACCATCTATCTGCTGCTGGGGGAGGAGAAGGACGGAAAGCTCAGCTATTCTCTGGCAGGTTATGACACGGAGGGCAGATTTTTGGAGGAGGTCGCCCTGCAGGATTCAAAGACAGCGGGGGATTATCCCGAGTCCTTTCTGAAATTGCAGGACGGCAGTTTTGCCGTGATTACCAAAAAATATTTCTTTGTGACGGATTCTAACGGAGAGACATTGTTTTCCCTGCCCTGTCCCGGTGCACAGTTCCGGGGGCTGGTGGAGATTTCGGAGAATAAGGTGGGAGTGTCCTATGCAGAGGAAGATGACAAGAGTGTCAAATTTGCAATTGTGGACTGCGGCGCCGGGACCATATCGGGGAAAGTCTCTATCACCGGGGACGGCAACCATCTGTGTCTGGGACAGGGAACCGTAGTCTATGTGGACGAGACGGCTATCTGCCAGTATGACCTGACAACAGCCGCCACAAGCCGGGTGGTCAGCCTGGAGGGGCGCAATATAGACACCTATCAGATCGTGGACATGCGCACCTCCGGAAACGCTTTTCACCTGTTTGGTTACAGCACGGATATGAATGCGGCCAAGTACATTACCTATACAACGGAAAAGGGAGACGAGTCTGTCGGCGGGGAGGAAGACTCTCTGCCGGACCCGGAAAAATATGATGCCTATGGGCGCCGCTATATATATCTGTATGACTTTTCGGGGGACTGGCCCAAGGACAGCACCAATCCCATCGACGCTTTCAATGAACAGAGCGACCACTATCAGGTAGTGCTTAAGGACTACCAATACGGTGACGCCTATGGGTATGATGTGGCCAAGATAGTGGCATCAGGCGACTATCCCGATCTGATTTTTTCCACATATAATTCGCTGATTGCGTCGCTTCAGGAAAAGGGTGTTCTGGAGGATCTCACCCCCTATATCGACAACTCCGAGAATCTGTCTCTGGAGGATCTGTCGGAGAGTATAGTAGCTGCCTATACAGACCGGGGCAGACTTTTTGCCCTTCCGAATAATTATAGTCTGGGCGCATTCTGGGGGGACCATGAGCAGTTGGGCGAGGCCGGATGGACGGTGGATGAATTTCTGGACTGGCTGGCGGAGGACCCCAATGCGGGCGCGCCGCTGGTGGGTACTCGGAAGGCTGTCTATGACGCCTGTATACCGACGGTTCTGGACATGTGCATTGACCAGGAAAACGGGCAGGCCTATTTTGATGGGGAGGCGTTTCAGTCTTTCATAACCAAATTAAAGGCGCTTAACAGAAAGGATTCCTACACCCGCGAGGAGGGTATACAGATGATGGAGGAGATGGAGGGGAGTACTTATTACCTGAGTGACTATATCTATCTCACCACAATCGCCAGAGAAGAGAGTACCCGGGGGAGGGAACTGGTGATTAAGGGATACCCCAGCGTGGATGGGCAGCCGTTGGCATACATCAACTCGCCCGCCCTGAGCATTATGAGTACCAGTGAGGTCAAGGAGGGGGCGTATGAATTTCTGGAGTTCTATGTCTTGTATATGAACGATACCATTGCCCAGATCATGGATAAGATTGGCAGTCTGTGGACGGTAGAACGGTATCTGGAGCAGAACAGGGAGTCACTCCTCTTGGCGGACCCGGATATGGGAGCGCCCTGTACCTATTCGGAAAGGCAGCTGGATGAGGTTACGGATTTTATTCAGTACGCCGTGTTAAGGGATTATAGCCGGAAGGACTTGGAGGAGATGATATGGGAGGAGCTGGGTCCGTTTTTGGAGGGCCAGAAGGATGCGGATACGGTATGCGGTATCATTCAGAGCAGGGTACAATCGTATCTGCAGGAACATAACGCAAAATAAATTTAGTGCTTGACACACGGTTTATCCGGTGCTATACTCACTTCCGTAAAGCAAAGGCGCTTTGGAGAGATCCAAGGCGCTTTTTCCATATTCCGGCGGAATAACTGTGCGCACGGTCGGAATATGGCACATCAAAGAGTTACGATGCAATGGGGCATCCATGAAAAAAGTCCCGGCATCTTTTTTTATGTGTAACTCTAATATGAGGAGGAAATATTATGACAGAAGAGATTATGAGTGCGGTAAGCAGTGAAGTGTTCGGCGTCTGGTTTCTGATCGGCGCTGCACTGGTGTTCTGGATGCAGGCGGGTTTTGCCATGGTGGAGGCTGGCTTTACCAGGGCAAAAAACACCGGCAACATTATTATGAAAAATCTGATGGATTTCTGTATCGGCACAGTGGTATTCATCCTGATTGGCTTTGGCCTGTTACTGGGAGAGGATTTGCTGGGTTTTATCGGAAAACCAGGGTTTGATATTTTTACGGCCTATGAAAGCTTTGACTGGTCCAGCTTTGTGTTCAATCTGGTGTTCTGCGCCACCACGGCGACCATTGTGTCCGGCGCCATGGCGGAGAGGACAAAATTTCTGTCCTATTGTGTGTATTCGGCGGTGATTTCCGCTCTGATCTATCCCATCGAGGCACACTGGATCTGGGGCGGCGGCTGGCTGGCACAGCTGGGTTTTCACGATTTTGCAGGTTCCTGCGCCATCCATATGGTGGGCGGCATTTCCGCCATCATTGGCGCCAAGCTGTTGGGGCCCCGTATTGGCAAGTTCAACAGAGATAAAAACGGCAAGGTTACTAAAGTAAATGCATTTCCCGGACATAACCTGGCTATGGGCGCTCTGGGAGTGTTCATCCTCTGGCTGGGTTGGTACGGTTTTAATGGTGCGGCGGCTACCTCCATGGCGCAGCTGGGCTCCATCTTTGTGACCACCACCATAGCCCCTGCCATTGCTACGGTGGTATGTATGATTTTCACCTGGGTCAAATATGGCAAGCCGGATGTGTCCATGTGCCTGAATGCCTCTCTGGCCGGGCTGGTGGCTATCACGGCCTCCTGCGACGTGACGGATGCCTTCGGCGCTATCGTGATCGGCGCTGTGGCCGGCCTGCTGGTGGTATTCGGCGTATGGCTGCTGGACTATAAACTACATATTGACGATCCCGTGGGCGCTGTGGCAGTGCATATGATGAATGGTATCTGGGGCACTATTGCCACAGGATTGTTTGCCACCAACACGGCTCCCGGATACAGCATCGCGGACGCGGCAGGCAATGAGCTGGTGGGCTTGTTCTACGGCGGCGGCTTTAAACTGCTGGGACTGCAGCTGCTGGGCTTTGCCTCCGTGGCGGCCTGGACGGCAGTGACCATGACCATCGTGTTCCTAGCTATAAAGGCCATTTTTGGTCTGCGGGTTACAGAGGAGGAGGAAATTGTGGGCCTGGATGCCAAGGAGCATGGTCTGGCTTCCGCTTACGCCGGATTTGCCATCATGGATATTTCTAACACAATGAACATGAGTGTCAATGAAAACACGGATCTGGGCAATGACAATTATGTGACGGCCTCCGAGGCTCAGAAGAATGCCTCCGTCCCCGTTGTGGACGCTTTCGCGGCGGTGAGCACCGGCATCCACAAGGTGGTGGTGATTGCCAAGATGACCAGGTACGATGCTCTGAGGAAAGCCATGAACGATCTGGGCGTCACAGGCATGACCGTCACCAATGTGATGGGCTGCGGCGTGCAGAGAGGCGCAGGCGAGAAGTACCGCGGCGTAGAGATGGACGCCACACTGCTGCCTAAGATCAAGGTGGAGGTAGTGGTGAGTAAGATCCCTGTGGGAGACGTGGTGGAGGCCGCCAAGAAGGCGCTGTATACCGGACATATCGGAGACGGTAAGATATTTGTGTACGGCGTGGAGCGTGTGGTCAAGGTCCGCACGGGTGAAGAGGGCTTTGACGCTCTGCAGGATGTGGAGTGATCTGATACAGACAAGGCAGCCCCGGATGGTGTAAACCATCCGGGGCTGTACTGTGCTCGTGATATGTTTATCGGCCATAAAAGATTTCCGCAATGGGGGAATCGGGAGATAATATCACAGTTTTGTTGCCGCCCACCATGGAAGCCTTCAGAGCGTCCAGGCTGCGCACAAAGGAATAAAACTCGGTCTTGGACTCGTCTGCGTATGCCTCGGACAGAATCCGCATATACTCGGCCTCGCCCTCGGCGATAAGGATTTCAGCCTCCTTTTCCGCCTCGGACAGCATTACCGTCACCTCTTTGTCCGTGGTGTTGCGAATGATCTGGGCCTCGGAACTGCCCTCTGCGGTATAGGTGGCGGCGATATTGTCGCGCTCGGAGATCATGCGCTCGTACACGGCCGCCTTGTTGTCGCTGGGCAGATCCAGCTGCTTGATCTCAAAGGATAAAAGTTCAATTCCATATTGGTCCAGTGTGTTTCCAATGTTGGCGATAATGGCATCGGAGAGTGCGCCGTCCCGCCCGGAGATCACATCGTCCTGAGTGGTGCTGGAAATCACATTTTTAGTGGAGTTGTAGACCACGGTATCCAAACGGCCCTCCGCACTCCCTATGGAAGAGTTCAAAGTCTGGGCAAAAAGCAGGGGATCGGTGATATGCCACAGCACATAGCTGTTGCAAATCATGGTCTTTTTGTCGCTGGTGATTACATCCGAGGAGGACAGATCGTACAACAGTGTCTCCTTGGGCAGGGTATCCACGCTCTGTATAAAGGGAATCTTGAAACTGACGCCCGCGTGATCTACCACATGGTCTACCTTGCCGAACTGACGTATCAGGCTGTATTGATTTTCATTGGTGATGACCAGGCTGTTGGCCCCCACGATCAGCAGGGCCAGCACAATAATAATTATGGATGCGTTCATTATTTTTTTCATATTTACCTCTTCTCTGCATATTTGTAGTTGGCAAAGCCAACTACTGCTGTGCTTGCGATACTACACTAATCAGTATTTGGAACGTCAGTTCCAAACTTACCTCTGTTCTGCGTATCCGTTATTCTGGCTGGGACTCACGAAGGAGTCAATGGGATAGATGGTCTGCATATCGCCGCTGGGGCTTTCGATAATAACCTTAAGGTCCGGCAGCACCTCCTCCATGGCCTCAAAGAACATACGCTGTCGGGTGATCGTAGGATTCTTCACATACTCTTCATACATGGCGTTGAACCGGGCCACCTGGGCAGTCGCCTCGTTGATACGCTCAGTCTTTCTGGCCTCCGCATCCTTGATGATGCCGTCCACTCTGGCCTGTGCCTGAGGGAGCTGTTCGTTGCGGTATTTGTTGGCGTTATTCAATGCGGTTTCCTTGCCCTGCTTGGCGGTTTCCACCGCTTTGAAGGCCTCCATGACTTCCACGGTGGGCGGCTCGGAATCCTGTATGGTGATGTTGACCAGTTGGATTCCCAGATCCTGCTGGTCCAGCTGATCGATGATCCTGGACTTAATTGCCGCCTGAATCTCGTTCTTTCCGGTAGTCAGAACATCATCCACCGTGTAGCTGCTGATCACGGTCCGGATACAGCTCTGGGATATGTTTTTCAGGATGTTCACCGGCTCCCGGGAGGCGTAGAGCGCCTTGACGGGATCGCTGTAGCGATATTCCACGAAAAAGTCCACGTTTACAAAATTGTAGTCCGAAGTAATCATCAGAGATTCATTGGCAGTGGTATTGTTGTAGTCATCGATGTCATAGCCGATGGAAAAGCCCTGAATCGTTGTGTTGACTTTTCTCACACGCTGGACAAAGGGAATCTTAAAATGTAATCCCGGCTCTGTCACCGCAGTGGCTTGTCCCAAAGTAATCAGCACCGCCTGCTCCTGTTCGCGAATCTGGTAGGTAGAGCCGAATACCAGTATCAACACCACGGCGATCAGGGCGAGTACGCCCAGAATCTTACCGGTGGACCGCAAGGGGTTTTGCATGCCTGCACTGTTTCTCTGCCAGTTTCCGTCCGGTCCCATGGTCTGGAATCCGTTTTGTCTGTTGCGGCGGGAATCTTTCATATGTCATACTTCCTTTCTGTTGTGCCATTGCGGTTTCTTTTGCAATGGGCGGTTGTGTTTTGTTGTTACATGTATTATACAATAAAGTATTTGGAGTCACAACAGCAGAAAGGCGCACGTTGGAGGCCGATAATGTGCCGTGGACGCTCTATCGGATCTTTTCCTCCACGTTTCTCTGAAAGCCCACATAGGTCACTGTAAAGTACACCAGATAAATCCCGAAAAACAGAGCAATACTTTCCAGAAAGAATCCGCCCGGCGCTGTGGGGACGCCGGTCATGTCCACAAAACCATTACTGACAGCCAGAATCATTTTCCCGCTGATAACTATGGCCAGTATGGCCGGACAGAGGTAGTATGCGGCCATCTGACGCAGAATCAGTCCCCGCAGCTGTCCGCGGTTCAGCCCCAGCTTGGTCAACACGTCGTAGCGGAATTTGTACTTTGCGGAGTCACTCAACTGCTGCACGGAAAGGACGGTCATGGCCACGCAGACAAATACCATCCCCATATAGAACATGGGGAAAATAAGGGAGCCAAGTATATATTTCAGCTCGGGAATCAGAGCGCTTTTTACCAGATAGATTCCGGCATAGGAGACAATGTTGTCTGAGCCGATGGAGAAATCCGATGCGGATTTGTCGGATTCACTGAAAAAATCCAAATAGGGGTCCGGCTCCAGGGCGTCCAGCATGAGCTGCAGTTCCGCCGGAGGATGCCCCTGAACGTCCGCTGCCAGCTCGGAGTAATAGGGCGTCATCCGACCTAAAACGGCATCCGGCACTACCACCAGGTAATCTGCCCCATTGTGCCCATCCTGGGAAAAGGGATCGCTGACAATTCCGGCGCAGACCAGAAACCCTTGTCCGCTGGCATCGGCAATCTGCAGATCTGAGCCGATTTCCCGCACCTCCTCATAAAGCCGGGGCTTGATCTGCACCAGATATTCTCCCGCCGCCAGAGGAATTTCATCATAGCCCAGCATGTTTCGCAGGCGGTTGTAGTCTGACAGTCCCATATAGGTATCGTAGGGATAATAGATGCTTTCACGCCAAAGCGCCTCCCGGATTTTTGACAGATCAGGGGTTCCGTCCTCCCCGCGGTACATGGATCCATAGGCGCTGAGATGGGTGAGAACCCAGGTGTTGACCTGGGCCTCCCCGTCTGTATAAATGTGATAGGTATAGTACTCTGCCTCGATTCCCAGGGAGTCTATCGCGGCTCGTTCCTCCCCGAAATCATATTCCGGGTCATCGCTGAACATCTGAATGTCAAAGGGAAATTTGTCTTCCAGCACCGTATTTTCATAGGCGCTGAACATAAGAGCAATGGAGGCCCCCATCAGCGCCAGGGTAAACAGCGAGGTCAGCGTTCCCAGAGTAAATTGCATGGTGCGGATCTTGGAGGCAAACTGCCGCAGCAGGAACAGATTCTGGCCCCGGTAAATGACGCTGCCCTTCCTGCGCACATAGCAGATAATCCATGCGGACAGCCCGGTGTAAAAGAGATAAATGGTAAGCACCAGCCCAATCAGAAACAGCAGGATTTCCCCGGCGCTCTGCAGCATGCCAAAGATGGTCCAAAACAGGAAGATAAAGAGGACGGACAAGGGGAGAATCAGCTGCTTAGCCCCCTCGTGTTTTTCACGGATTTCCTCGTTTTGACGCCTGGCGTTCATCAGTGCCTGAATATTCATTTTCCGAAATTTGCGCCGACATCTGAACAGGGCCAGCAGGTAACAGCCGCTGTAGCACAGCACCGTCGTGACAATGGTTCCCCGGCTGAAAGAAATATGCAGATGGTATTCCATTCTTACCATAGAAAACAGGATGGTGAGCAGGAACTGCTGCAGCAGTACGCCCAGCAGGCAGCCCAGCAAAAAGGAGGCGCAGCCCAGCAGAATATTTTCACGGATATACAGCCTGGAGACAGTTTTCTTTTTCATACCTAACAGCAGATATATGCCGAATTCCGTACTCCTTTTCTTCAGCATGAAACGGACCATATAGCCTATCAGCCAGGCCACGATCAGCACAATGAACACAGTGCAAAGACCGATCATCACCGTCATTATGTCCCCGTCTTCCATACTGAAATTCACCGCCAGATTATTTTGAAAAAACAGGCTGTTAAAAGCATACATCAGCGCCGTGACCATCGTCATAGTGAGAATGTATACCAGATAGTCTCTGGCGGAACGTTTCATATTGCGAAATGCAAGTTTATTTAACATACGTACCTCCCAAACTTATTGATGAGGAATGTTTCCCGTCAGGGACAATACATCCAGAATTTCCTGCAGGAACACCTTGCGGCTCTTGTCGCCCCGGACCAGCTCGTGGAATATTTTTCCGTCTTTGAGAAACATAATACGTCCGCAGTAGCTGGCCGAAAAAGCATCGTGCGTCACCATGAGGATCGTGGCTTTCATGGTGTGGTTCAGATTCGAGAATGTCTCCAACAGGGTCTGGGCTGCTTTGGAGTCCAGCGCTCCGGTGGGTTCGTCGGCCAGCAGGAGCTTGGGGCGGTTCACCAGCGCTCTGGCGCAGGCGCAGCGCTGTTTCTGACCGCCGGATACCTGGTAGGGAAATTTGTTCCGTATGTCCTCGATTCCCAGCAGCTGCAGAATCTCATCGCAGCTGCTCAGAATCGCTTTTTTTCGGCTTAATCCACCGGTCGTTGTCTGCGCGGAGCCCTTTAGATTGTCCTGCAGAGTCAGAGCCAGTATGATATTTTCCTCGATAGTCAGGGTGTCTAGCAGATTGTAGTCCTGGAAAACGAATCCCAGATTGTTTTTGCGAAAATCGGACAGGGCATCCTCCGACAATTCGGTAATGTCCGTGTTCTCATAATAGATATGTCCGGAGGTCACGCGGTCAATGGTGGCCAGCATGTTCAGCAGTGTGGTCTTTCCGGAGCCGGAGGGTCCCATGACTCCTACAAATTCTCCTTTGTCCACACAGAAACTGACTCTGTCCACAGCCTTGGTCACGTTGGATTTGTTGCCATAGTATTTTTCTACATCACATATTCGGATATAATCCTGCACCTTATACACCTCTTTCTTTATTTTGCGAAATCCAGTCTACGGTATAATTGTATCCGTTCCGCATATGTTTTCCTATAAAAATAGATTGAAGTTATCTTAAGATTTCGTAAGATAACTTCAGTCTATGGTATCAGTCTCTGCATATGTATTTGCTTACGGGGAATTCAAGATATAGCTTTGTGCCCGCGCCGTATTCCGACTCTGCGCGAAGACTGATTCCCAGTCTGTCGCACAGCTTGCGGCACAGATACAGTCCCATGCCGGTGGAGCGCCTGTTGTCCCGTCCGTTGCTGCCGGTAAAGCCCTTTTCAAAGATACGGGACAGCTCTTCCCGGCGAATACCGATTCCATTGTCCTCAAACACCAGAATCACGCCGTTTTCGGTCCGGGTGGTATGAATGTTGAACAAGGGGTGTTCGCTGCGGTATTTTACGCTGTTGAGCAGGATCTGATTCAAGATGAAAACAATCCACTTTTCATCGGTATAAACGCTGTCCTTGCAGTCCACATGGGCCTGCACCCTATTTTGAATGAGCAAAAGATGATTTTTGTCCAGTACCTGGCAGACGACCATCTCCAGGCAGGTCTCCCGTATCAGATAGTCCTTGTAGACCTGGTCCGAGCGGGCATAGTACAGCACCATGTCCACATAGTTTTCGATCTTCTGGTTTTCCAGGCTTATGGTGAGATAATCCTCCCCGTCTCCAGGAGGCTTTTCGGAGGGGAACACAGCTTTAGCCGCCACATTTCTCCGGTTGTCACAGAGCAGAGCTATGCCGGTGATGGGGGCTTTGATCTCATGTACCCAGCTCTCCATGTATTCCCTGTAGTCCTGCTGCTCGTCCTCCACTTGTCGAATGCGCTCGATACAGGCCTTGTTGGAGCGGCAAATCAATTCCTTATACAGACGATCCTCCAGGCGAAAGGAGTCCGGCAGCAACTCGCCCAGAAGATATCTCTGGTCAATATTTTCCAAAATCTGCTGTGTCTCCAGAAAAAATCTTCTCCTCCGCAGGAAGGTGACGAGCAGCCAGGCTGCCAGCAGAAACAGCCAGACGGTCAGAAAAAGGAAAGTGTTTGTCCCGCCGTAGCCGGTCATTCTGAAAAACGCCGTGGCTGTACACATGCATACCAGATGGAGGAGCAGGAGCATTCCTCTGTCCCTGATGAAGTCTGTCAATCTCATATGCGGTATCCCACTCCTCTCCGGGTTTCGATAAAGTCCCGCATCCCCATGGATTTCAGCTTTTCGCGGAGCTTGGCCACATGGACGCTCAAGGTATTGTCGTCTATGTATATCCGGTTCTCCCAGAGATATTCAATCAGGTCCATTCTGGACACAAAGATTCCCGGATTTTGAAACAGCCGATGCAGGATTTTCATTTCGTTTTTGGTCAAGTCCACGTTCTGACCTCGGCAGGAGAGGCAGCATTTGGCAATATCCAGCGTCACACCGTTCGAGGTAAACAGGGTGGTTTCCTTTGGCATGTTCCCGGAGCGTTTCAGCACAGCGGCAATTCTGGCCAGCAGGACCGGGGCCTGATAGGGCTTGGTGATATAGTCGTCGCCGCCCTTCAGCAGACCGCTTAACTCGTCCATGGGGCCGGTGCGGCTAGTCAGAAAGATGATCGGCGTCTCCGTCTGCTGTCTGAGCTGCGTACAGACATCAAAGCCGGAGAGCCCAGGCAGATTTACGTCCAACAGCACCAAATCCGGCCGGGCCGCAAGCACCTGGGGGACGATGGAGTCAAAGGAATCCGGCGCCGTCACTCGGTACAGGGCATTCTCCAACAGAATTTTCAGTTCGCATCTTATAAGCTGTTCGTCTTCGATTATGAATATATGCATGGCAGCAGCTCCTCGGTATTGGATGGTTCATATTATAAGCGCATCCTTGAGGAAATGCAACGTATCAATTATCACCTCTCTTTCTTCGACGAATGAAAACAAATCCACCAACCCCACACACCACGCAAATTATAGCTCCCACTACAATCATCAGTTTCTGGTTACTCTCATTTTCCATCGATTTCGCTAAAATATTTTTGTTATTCGCCTCCAAGTCTGTAGTATTACTGTCTTCTGTGTCAGGCGTTTCTGTTTTTAAACTGCTTTCCTCCGACTGCATCTGAAGAAGGGCGGCTGCTAATTTGTCTTCTTTTTCCTGTATCTCCTCCGGGTCCAGATAGTTTGTTCGTATGTCTCCCACTTCCTCTTCAGCGGTTAGTTCTATCTCTGGCAAATCAACATAGTACAATAGCCCATCGTCCAATAGTGAATACAGTTCCTTCTTTTCCTCAATAATTTGATCTGCCAGCGCATACTCATTGTCTGTGAAGTGATGAGCATAATAACGGATAAACTGACATCCGAATATCTCTGCATAGCATATTTGTGAGGAAGAAATTCCCACAAAGGATCCACTTTCATTTATCTTCTCCACATCCAGTTCACTTGTCCTGTACTCTTCTAACAGGCAGGTAATCCCATCTTCCCTTCTTAGAAGTTCATAGAAAATATCGCAATTTGTTTCTAAAAAAATGAAAAAACTAATATAATCCTGCGTTACATCCGGACCAAAATAAGTCATTATTTGCCACATCTGCGGATACTCCTGCATCAACTCCGCCAGTTCTTCCGTGGACATACTAAGAAGCAGGTCAGATGGTGGATTCAATATATCTAGAGTTTCCAAATAAGAATACTCCTGCGCATGATTCCATTCTCCGTTATCTTCCTGATATATGGGATAGTAATGAGTATCGTACCATTGTTCTTTCAGTTCCTCCGCTGTTGCGGCATTCACCATCACGATATTTAAAATAAATGTCGTAAGGCAAGTGAATATAGCAATTATTGACTTAAATGGTTTCTTCATAGCGGCACTCCCTGTCAGTGTTGTTCAAGCGTTATCAGCAGACATTGATTAATCTATTTATATATTAGGCGGTTAATTTATCAATGTCAATCATCATACGGAAACTCAAATGCCAAAAATACTTGACACCTCGTATATTCTGTGATATGCTTCAAATATGAGTTATCTGTGAATCTTGTATTCTTTACAGTTCGGGCAGTTTCTGCCAGTGACTCAATCGTTACTATGTGAATTGGCAGGGGCTGGATGGGGTTTTGTTGAATGCGTAATCCCGGGTATATTTGCAGGCTTGTTCTGCAATCCCAATATACCGTTGCGTTTTCTGTTGTACATAGCGGAGGAGTACGACGAAATTATCCGCAGGCAGGATGCCAATATCTATGGGAGCAAGCTGGTTATGCTGCCTGCGCCCCAGTGTGTGGTGTTTTACAACGGAGATAGGGAGACGGAGGATGAAGAACTGCTGCGGCTCTCGGACTGTTTTCAGAACAGGAGGTTGCGGCGTCCAGCGAGGAAATAGAAGATTTTGAGAGACAGATTCACGTATTACAACAGGAAGTTTAGGAGTTATACGGAAAGAGGTAGGGAATGGACATACTCAACAGGATATGCCTGTGGATTGTAATAGGAATTACGGCGGCGGCGGGAATACACTGGCTGATTGGCTGGTATCCGATGCTGATATCGGACAAGCTGCCGGGGGCTGTCTGGCTGAAAAAGCAGTGCCAGAGCAGTGCAAAGCGGGCGGAGGGAGTCTCTGGTAGTCTCACAGCCACCCCTCGGGGACTGCGTTTGACGCTATTGCTGATCTTATACGGACTGGTGGCTATCCGCAGCATTGGTTTTGGTAGCATACCGGGCGGATTTAACCAGGACGGCGCCATGGGAGCGGTGGACGCGCTGGCGTTGGCTACCTATGGAACCGACCGTTTCGGCAACTGGCTCCCGGCGCATTTTCAGGCGTGGGGATATGGGCAGATGAGTGTGTTGCTGTCCTATATGTCGGTTCCGTTTATCAAGCTGTGGGGGCTTAACAGTGTCACGGCCAGACTGCCCATGCTGCTGGCCAGCATTGCCGGGGCCGGGGCGCTGTATGGTCTGGTCAAGGACATTTTCGGCTCCCGGGCGGGTGTATTGACTTTTCTGTGTGTAGCCGTTGCGCCCTGGCATTTTATGCAGAGCCGGTGGGCGCTGGACTGCAATATGTTTCCCCACATGTTCATACTGGGCCTGTTCTTTCTGAACAGAGGACTGCAAAAGAGCCGGTATCTGTATGTTTCCATGATATTTTTTGCCCTGTGCATGTACGCCTATGGCGTGTCGTTCTATATGGTGCCGGTATTTTTGCTGGTGTCTTGTGTCCTGCTGCTCATGTGGAAGAAAGTAAGCTGGAGGCAGGTGCTCTTGGCGGTGGCGGTGTATTTTGGCCTGTCCTGGCCGATCTACGGGACGATGCTGATTAACTTTATGGGTTGGGAGACAGTGTGCCTGCCCTTTACTACTATGGCGTATTTTCCGGGGAGCACACGAACCAGTGATATTATTTTTTTCTCCGAGCAGCCCCTGACGCA
>JAAUZI010000095.1 GCA_014804645.1 Lachnospiraceae bacterium
ATAGAGACTTATCTCCCTGCTCTTGGTTTGGACCTCAAAGCTGAAGATTTGGCTTCCGTTCTCCCTGCTCTTGCGCTCAACATCGATATCAAATTGAGCAGCAAGAAAGACGATGCAGTTATCACCGGTCTTGCAGCTGATTTGTCTTGCGATAAGGCAAACGTTACTATCAATAAAAAAGATAGCAAGGGCGCTTTGCTTGAACTCGTTATTGCCAACGACCTCAAAGTAAAGGCTAACCTCGATTTCAAATTCGGCGAAGACGTTACCTTTGGCGAAGACACTTGGGCACAATATCCTGCAGGTATGGGCGCAATCAATTTGTCTGCAAGCGGAACTTTCGAAATTAAGAATAATATTGAAAACGTTAACATCTTAAATGGCATGTTGGATATTAACATCCCTGCTGACACTTATAATTTGAAGATTGAACTTAAGGCTGACCCTGCGAAACTCGTAGATATGGATTTCACGGGAATTCACTGTATGCCTCACGCTGTTTCCGAAGTAATCAACGCATTAGACGTAGCTTTGGACTTGCTCAATCTTGAAATCACTAAGAAAGACGGTAGCGCATTCTTGCAATTACAGCTTAAAAAGAAAGCAAGTGCAGATGGAACTGATCACGTTGCTATTACCGCGCTTAAACTTGACGCTATACTCGGTGAAAATCCTGGCCTCATTGGCATGATTGTTGACAGCCTTGCAAATGAAGAAATGACTCTCCCTGAAGTTTGGGAAATGATTTTGGGCTTCGGCGTATTTAATCAAAACGACACTAAGGTTGACGAAGGTTACGTATTCGGAGCAGGCACCAATTTTGCAGAAAACACGTACGTATACGCAGTTGATACTGCAGCAGGTTACGTAGACGCAAACGGCGACGGCGAGCCTGACAAAGATGAAAACGGCAACTTCGTAGTAAGCAAAGACTTTGTACTCGTAAACGGTCGTCCGTCATCCAAGTGGGAGAACGGCTACACGAAAGACTCAGCAGGCAACTGGATTGTTGACGTTGAAAACGGCTTCGTTGATGAAAAGAACAATGAATCCGGTAAGAAGGGCGAACCTGACGGCATTCCTGACGTAGACAGCAAGGGCAACTTTGTTGTAGGCGACGATTTCGTACTCTTCCAAGGAACTTTGAAGAGCGAAGAAATCAAAGATGGCAAGACTGTTGTATCTTATCAAAAGATGACGAGAGGACTTCCTTTGGCTAAAGAATATGCAGGTTACAAGAAGAACGGCACTGACGATAAAGGCAAAACTATTTGGGTTGTTGATACTGAAAACGGTTACGTAAAAGAAAGCGACAAGAAAGAAATTGTTGCATTCGATACAAACGGCAACTTCTCCGTTGCAAAAGATTTCAAACTTGTTCCTATCGCAGGTGAATACGAAATGCTTCTCAGACCTGTTAAGGAAGCTGATTTGACTGACGCGCAAAAAGAATACGTTAAAGCTCAAGAAGAAGCTGCTAATGCTCCTGTGATTCCTGAAGTTGTGACGAATATTATTGACGCGCTCTCTATCAAAGTAGGCAATGGCGAAGTTAGCATTGCAGTTGCCGGTTTGTCTTTCAATTACAATGAAGATGCATTCAAGAAGGGCGAAGACGCAGAGCTCAGAGCTATCACCTTGGGCGCAAACATCTCGTTGAATAAGACCGGTATTACAATTTCAGCTGACCTTGGCGGTAAACTTAACCAAGTTGAAATCAACGGCGAGCCTCTTGGATTGCCTGAAACGTTGAGCGTAGTAATTACTATCAACTTCAGCAATATCAAGTACGGCGCACTCTAATAATGACTGACAATTAAGTAGTCATTTGACGAAAAACTCAGGGACACAGAATTGTGTCCCTGTTTTATTTCTCTCAACCTTTCATTTTCCATTTTTACACAAATTTTATTACGAGTGTGGAGACTAATGCAGATAAAGTAAAAAAGTCCAAGTCTTAAATCACTTGGACTTTTTGGTACCGGTGATCGGAGTCGAACCAATGACCTGTCGGGTATGAACCGACCGCTCTAACCAACTAAGCTACACCGGCGGAAATGGTTGCGGGTGAAGGATTCGAACCAACGACCTTCGGGTTATGAGCCCGACGAGCTACCACTGCTCCAACCCGCGATATTCACAATGCTTTACAATAATAATTGAATTTTCAACTTTTGTCAAGAGTTTTTGACACTTTTATAAAATCTTTTTCCTATCATAATCATAATATGCAGATATATTTATAATTCGCTGAACGAAATGAAAGATAAACAAAAAATAAAATAGCAGATTTTTTGTCAAGATGGCGTTTGACAAGGGGCGTCATACTTGCCGTATGTCGGCGTGAGTCAAATGTCAAATTGTCGGAAAAGATGCATTTTAGATTTGTTTAGACTTTCTTAGAGTTTAACAAGAGCAAATATCCTTCTTGATTGTCGCTCTCGCGTACAATAACATAATCTCTTCCCAACATACGCATTAACGCCGAAAGCAATCTTCCGCCGCCTACTATGACGTTTCTGCGTTTTGGTTCTAAGCCGTTGACGTTCAATCTCTCTTCCATATCCAACGCGTGAATCTTTTTCGTCCATTCTTCGACGGCTTTGAGCGTCAATTTATAGTTGTCTACGACTTTTGGATTATACTCTTTCATATTTTCATTCATTGCCACGAAAGTAGACGCCGTTCCCCCGATTGACAACAACTCGTCAAATTCGGGAATTTGACCGTACCCTTTTATTACGTCTGCGATATATTTATCTATCGCCGCGTAGTCTTCTTTGCAATTGTCGAATATCCTCACAAGACCTATCGGCATACTCTTGGCGTAAAAAAGTCCGTTTTCGTCGCCGACGGCAAGTTCCGTACTCGCTCCGCCGATATCCATTACGCAACATCTACCTTTGGTATATGCGCCTGTAAAGCCCAATTTCGCCTCGTCCTCGCTTGCTACGACGTCAACTGTAATTCCATTAGACAAAAGCATTTGCAAAAAATCCGAGCGGTTTTGCGCGCTTCTGACGGCTTCCGTCGCAAAGACGCAAATCTCTTCGCAGCCATTCTCTTTCGCTTCCTCAACAAAATCGACGACAGCCTTCGCAGTCTCAATCATTCTATCTTCGCTTAATTTACCCGTCAAAGCAAGTCCGCGACCTAATCCGGTCGTGTTTATCTTCTTATATACACGCGCCATATCGTCGCTGACAAGCAACCTAACCGAGTTTGAACCTATATCAATAATTCCGTATCTCATATTATCCATTATATCCGAGCGCGTTTATCACGGCAAGTAAATCGTACAAATTGTCTTGATTTATAATAATTTTGACATTTTTTATTAAATTCAACAAATTTAGTTGACAACAATCAATATTTATATTATATTTAACTAGCATTATTTATCAATATGGCTCCATGGTCAAGCGGTTAAGACATCGCCCTTTCACGGCGGTAACTCGGGTTCGATTCCCGATGGAGTCACCAAACGAGGGGTATAAGAACACCCCGAAGAAGAAACCGAATTTTCGGTTTCTTTTTCTTTTGCAATTTTTTCCTCTTTTTCCTCGTCGCTTTCGCTCCCGTCGGGGTAATCGGGGAATATCAAGTTCAAAAGCAGTTCCTCTTTCTGCCCGCTTTTCAAGTGGAATAACACTTTCATTTTATCGTCGTAAAGCACTATGCGGTAAATAAAGATATTGATTAGCTCCTTGCGGTGCTTTGTCTTGGAATAGTCAAGGGTGCGGAAATGTAACAGCCATTTGCGAATGTCCGAATAGCTGTATTTCATTTGCATAGCCTTTTCCATTGCTACGGTGTCCGCAAGCTCCTTGTTTTCGTTCTCTAACCGCTCCACTTGCGACAGTATAATGTCGGTTGCTTTGCCGTGCATTAACGCTTGCATAAGGTTGTCAATGGCTTTCTTGTTGTCCTCGATAATGTTTTCAAGCCGCTTTATCTCGCTGTCGTTTCGTGCCGCTTGAATAAGCGTGTAGGTTTCGGCGGCGACCATATCTATAAATTCGTCGGTTAAAACGCCGTACTTGTTCCGCTCCGTGCCGTCGCCCGTGATGGCGGTTATAACCTCGTCCTCTAAATATTGCTTGCGTATTGTCCGCTTGTCGCAAGTATGCTTTGTAACGCCTACACACTTGTAATAGTTGTGTAGCGTTTTGTTTTTGCTCATTGCGCTAACGCCCGTCATTTTATTGCCGCATTTTCCGCATATCAATTTTTCAGATAATATGTACTCAACTTTTGCCTTGCCCCTTGCAGGAGCGGCGGCATATAAAGCAAGTTTTTGTTGTGCTTGCTCGAATAGGTCGTCGTCGATAATGCGCGGCATACCGCCGTCAATTTCGTTGCCTTGATAGATATACTTGCCCAAATATCGGCGGTTGCTCAAAATGCGTTGAAAGCTGTTTTTGTTAAACTCGCCGCCTTTGGTAGTCTTAACGCCTCGCCCGTTCAGATAGCGTATAAGCTCGGCGTAATTGCTCCCCGCGACAAACATTTCAAAGACAGTTTTGACAATGGGCGCAAGCTCCTCGTCAAGCACAAAACTCTTTTCGCTGTTTACCTTATAGCCGAGCGGTATAACACCGCCGAAATACTTGCATTTTGCGGCTGACATAGCAATTCCACGCTTGACCTTTTGCGACAGCTCCGCCGAATAGTATTCCGCCATACTTTCAAGCACGCCCTCGATTAAAATACCGCTTGCGTCGTCCGTGATATTCTCTTTTGCGGATAGTACGCGTACACCGTTCTTTTTCAGCTTTGCCTTATAGGTTGCGCTGTCGTAACGGTTACGAGCGAAACGGTCTAACTGATAGACAAGCACATATTGAAAGCCTTTGCGCTTGCTGTCCTCAATCATTTGCAAAAATTCGGGGCGTTTGTCCGTCGTACCCGTTAGGGCGCGGTCTATGTATTCGTGCGTAATGCGTAAATCGTTGCGCTGTGCAAAATTGTAGCACTCTGCAAGTTGTCCCTCAATGCTTTGCTCGTTCTGTGCGTGTGAACTGAAACGGGCATAAATAACTGCGTTTTTCATTGTGTGTTGCTCCTTGGCGCCGTCCGTGCGGACTGCGGCTTTAAAAATTTTTGTGTTCGCTCTGGTGCTTGCCAGCCTTTCACAGCAAAAAATGCCGTCTTGATCAATGGTCAAGGGTTTGCCTCAAAGAGGTCGGCGGTTTTATGCCTTACGGGAGATAAATCGCCGCCCTTGACAATTAGCAAGACGGTAATATAACCGCCGTAAGGCGGGCAAGCACAAGCGAATACAAAAGCTATTTGATACTTACCAAAAATGAAATAATATCTCACGTTGATTTTATCAAATTCAGAACGCAAATTTTTTAGAAAGATTGTCGAAGTAAAAAGAAAAGTCGTGTAAAGTAACACGACTTTTTTATATATTTAATTATTCAGTTTATTTTAGTTCATTTATGAGTTTTATTATAGCATTTCTATTTTTTTTAGTAAGTTGTCTATATGCTTCAACAAGTTCTGTTTCTTCTTCGGAAAGAATTAAAGTTGTTTCACTCTCATTAAAAAATTGTGAGGGTGTCATACTTAATGCCTTACAAATAGCAAAAAATGTTGACATCGTAGGCAGAGTTCCTCGTGTATACATATTGTTAATTGTTGATTGAGGCACTTCTGCTTCCGCAGCTAATTGATAATTAGACAGTTTTTTTTCTTTCTGTAACTCTTTGATGCGTTCAAGCATATCCATAATAATTCCCTTTTGGGTATATTATGCACTACATTTGTAAATTGTATAAACCCCATATGTGTTGACTAATAGCATACATTTGTATTATAATGTAACTAACATTTGTACAGAAAGGTGTTTATATGTCAAAAGAAAAATTTCTGAATTCGTATAACAAAAAAAATGACGAATATTATACGCTTTATGACGACATTGCAAACGAAGTATCACAATACCGTTCACAACTCAAAGGTATGCGTATATTATGCCCCTGCGATTGGGACGAGGCTTTTGAAGAAGAAATTGTTTATGATAATGGTGATTATGTACCGTCTGCTGATTTGGTATCAAAAGGTGGTAATATTAAAGATATAAATATCGCTGCCACGCTCACAAAATTTGAAAAGGATATTACAACTGTTAAATGTAATTTCGTGAAATTTTTAATTGCTCACGCAGAAGATTATGGAATTAAATCAATTTCTGTTAGTGGTTATAATCCCCATACCGGCGAGGGGATTAAGTTTCAAGATATAAATTACAGTAAATATGATTTAGTTATTACTAACCCTCCTTTTAGTTTATTCAGAGAATTTATCGACACAATGTTTAAAAATAATATGCGTTTTCTTGTTATAGGTCCGCAAAACGCTATAACTTATAAAGAAACTTTTTGTTATATTCAAAACAATCAATTATGGCTTGGGTATCATTATCACTTAACGGGCTTTGTCTTGCCTGACGGTACAATTTTAAAGAAAAATGATGCTTTGCCGCGTTGTTGCTGTTGGTTTACAAATTTGGATGTTTCATATAGACACGATAAGTTAATTCTAACCGAAGAATATACACCAGATAATTATCCAAAATATTATAATTATGATGGCATTGATGTGAGCATTACTAAAAAAATTCCTTATGACTATGACGGACATATGGGTGTACCTATAACTTTCTTGCAAAGATATAATCCCGATCAATTCGAAATTATAGGTAAGGGTGTTCAGGTTGAAAAAACTGTAAGATTCAAAGGCGATAAGGCTACTTTATGGATAGAAAAAGATGGGAAGCCATTTAAAGCACCCTTTGAGCGCATTATCATAAGAAATAAGGAAGTGTATAACAATGAAGATTAAAGAACTCTACGAAAAAATTCGCGACGGCGTTATTGTGAGCGATATAGATTTGCAAAGGGAAATAATTTACGATACCGATAAACAAAGACTTGTAATAGATAGTATTTTAAATGACGTTCCATTGCCCGCTTTTTATCTGTGGGATAATAATGGCAAGTTAGAAGTTTTAGACGGTAAACAACGTATTGAAGCTATTAAAAAGTTTAAAGAAAACGATTTAGAATATGACAATAAAATTTGGAAATTAACCGATTACAGTGTTCAAGAAAAGTTTAATGAAACAGAATTATCAGTTATTATTTGTCGCGGTCAAGAAGAATTAAAAAGAAAAATATTTAACCGCATTAACACGCTCGGCGTACCGCTTTCACCCTATGAAGTACTTAATGGGTTATATCACGGTGAGTATTTGCGTGGATTAACTTCTTATGTTTCAAACGATAAAGATGCCCTAAAAGTTTTAGGGCAAAACAGTCGCGGCAAAAATCAGATGCGTGTTATCAAATACATTTGTATCTTGAAAGAAATCAAAAATCTAAACGACTATGTTGCGGATACAAAGGATAAATCTTTTGCTGACGACCAAAAGTTAATAACTAAATATTTTAAGTTTATCCGAGAAGTTTTTGACGATTATGGTCAGTTGGATATATATTTTAGGCTATCAATAAAATATTTTAAAGACATAACAATTTGGAAAGAGCATAAACAAGAAATCAATATACATATCAAACGGTATTTGAAAAGCAACGACAGCAAGTTTACAGATAAAAATAAAGAAATTGAAGATATAATTCAAGCCATTGTAAATGGTATTAGTGTTGACGAAAAACGCCTATTTACCATTGACGATAAACGGGAATTGTTAGCTCAAAGTCAAAGTGAAAACGGTAAATATCAATGTAGAATATGCAAAAAATGGTTTTACTCCGAAGAATTACAAATGGACCATAAAGATGCTTGGTCAAAAGGCGGCAGAACTGTACTTTCAAATGCAGAATTGCTATGCGGACCTTGTAACAGGAAGAAAAGCAATTTATAATAGAGAATTTAATTTATAAATCTTCTTGACAAACATTCAACAAATAGCGAGCTTCAGCTCGCTTTATTTTGACATAAATTAAAATTTTCTTTATAATTAAAGTAGGTGTGAATTATGGCAACATTAAAACAAAGAAAAGAATTTTGGGAAACATTAAAAAGTTTTGACGGTAAAAATATTGCCGAAGAAGTAAAAACAATATCTGCAATGGTGAATAAAATGTCACCTGCAAAATTGTGTAGATATAGGTCAGCATCACCTAAAAATTTAGAGGCATTACGCACTAACAAATTGGGGTTTTCAACATCCGATTATTATGACGACCCTTTTGATACATTCTTGCATATTGATACGTCGGTTATTCGTAGGGAAATTAAGTCAGCTATGACAAATCCCCATACTTTTGAAATGTTAGCGTTTCTCAAAGAAAAATATGGACTATCTATTCCCAACGAAATATTAGCAGAAATAACAAGCGACACAAATTTTGAATTTGCATTTAACAACGCAAAGGACTATATACAAAAAAATGTGAGAAATGTTATGCGAAGAACAATGCCGTCTATTTGTTTTTCGGAAAATGAATATAATGAAACACTCTGGTTAAAATACGCAAATGACCATAAGGGGTTTGTTCAAGTATATGATATGAATAATACAGACGCACTTATTTGTGGAACATTGCCCGACTGCACTAAATGTCCGATGGGCGACAGAAGTTTTTATTTTTACCCCGTTTACTATTCAAATAAAAAATATGATGCGACTAATTTTGCAAAATGGTATGCGGCTGTTTTAATGTTAAAGCAAATTGCAGCGCAAGGGGTTATATCTGAAAGTACCGTAAATGATATAGTAAAGCACTTCCCGCAAAATGTTTGGGAAAGAGAAAAGATAACATTAATAAAAAAATATTGCCACCATTATGATGAAGAATGGCGACTGTTGACTACTAATTTTATTCCAAATTCGGAAAATAGTAAATTATATATTAAATGGTTACCTTCCAAAATAATATTAGGCTTAAATATGACTGAAAGCGATAAATCACTTGTAGCTTCTATTGCATTGCAAGCTGGCATAAAAGAAGTAACTGAAATGTATATAAATGATAATGATAATTTGACAGACAAAAAGTATAAAAGATAATAAATATTAGTATTACTTTATACGCCACTATGTCACACTGTCACACTTTTGACGAAAAACAGCTACGCAGTGCCGATAAGTTACTATTACCTTATTGGCACTGCGTCGCACGGAACATAAACGGCAAATGAGTGCGGGCGGCGAAGCCGCCCGCACTGTGGCGTATAGTATTACCTACGCCACCCCGTAACATGTAACACATTTTTCAATGTGATTAATTACAAGAGCTAAAATTGACTTTATAAGTGTTTTATGCTATCATATTAGAAAATTGAGGTAGCAAAACAATGTTTAGAATTGAAAACATACCGACGAATTTCAATGGATATATAGCACTTAATAATGAAAACTACTTTTTCAATGTTTACAATGATATTTTAAGAATTTTCTATAATCAAACTGGGGTTAATACAGCCAGAGATTTTAGAGACAAATACAGATGCATTTTAGAAAAAGGACTTATATATGGAGAATGTCCAGATAATCGTCGAGTGATATTTTTACTGGATGGGGAAAATTATTCGAGTTATCCAGAAAAATACTCAGAATTTCGTCTCAAAGGATGCATAAAAGAAATATATTATTATCTTGAAACAGACTCTACACCTTTGCTAACTGATAAGAAATTCGATAACTTTAACATTTTTAATACATTAAGCATATCTGGTAGTTTAATAAATAGTATTTGTCCTCAAAACATTGTTTATTTTAATTATAATGGAGAAATGCAAATAGATAACTTTTCCGCATTTGAAGAAACACAATGTATCAGCCCTATAAATATTGAATTGTTATCGCATCTTTTTTGTGAATTTTCTGTCAGCGCCAAACATAAACAAGATGTAATCAACGGCGTAGTTCTTGATACAAAAATAAACTTTTCCTTTGGGTGTCCTCAAACTATCGAGATGTTCCAAACTTTATATGTAGCAATTAAAAAGTTTGTTGATTTTATGGCGAAGGCACGAAATACTGATTTTATTATTACACTTGCGCAACTATATAACGGAAAATCGGTTGAATTTGCTGAGGTAAAAATTTTCAACAAATATAATAATATTTGCAATAAAGAATTTAGAGATGTCCTATATTTAGATGCGATAAAAGAGAATATTCCTACGTTATTTAAAAATTTATGTGATAAAAAGTATCCTCTTTTCTTTTTACCCATAGACAATAACGATTATGGAAAAGTTAGATTTACAGATATACAAAATTTAAATACTGCGATTGAACTGGCAAGCGAATTGGATGAAAAGTATTCAAAATTAAAACCTAAGCCGCAACGCCAAGATATTGCAAAAAAGAAAGCGGAAATAATTTTTGAATGGTGTAAAAAATATGTTGATATAATCCATAAGACTCAACCGCAACATAAAGGTTTATTTGAACCCTTTTATTATAATCTAACCGCAGAAAATATTGAGGCATTTCGTAAAGTGCGAAATGATATTACTCATAGGGCGACAGGACAAATTGATTTAGATATTTTTAATTGTTTTATTGCATTAAGAAGTATTTTTTACTACTATGTTTTAGATTTAGATGCACAAACAAAAATAAGAATTAGGATTTAATAATGAGTCAGTATCAGTTTATTGCTTTTTCGTACAATTTATCAACACATCCTATAAACTATTAATTTTAGAACTATTTTGTCAATAAAAACAAATAAGGGGCTTTATATATGCAAAAAGAATATCCATTGGGGATAAGCGTTATTTACTTCAACGATAAAAGCAAAAACATTTACGCCGAATTGCCGCCCGATAATGAGCAAGCAAAAAAGCTGTCAAAGCTCGTTTACCGCGAGGCAATGACAGCCATTAGCACCGAACACAAACCCGACAAGCCGCAAGATTAACTTGCGGCTATTTGCTTGCCGTATAGCGGATAGTCCGACAGCGGCAATTCCACTTGACAAAATAATTCCGCATTATTCACTTTGAATATTACTATGTTCTTATTTGCAATTATCCGCTTCACCACGAAAAGCAACCGACAAATCGTCGGTTGCTTTTTTATGCGCGACTTCTCGGGAATATGAACTGCGTCACGAAGTGACGCAAGTTCGCTCAGCCGAGCAATCTCCAATAAAATTTCCCCATTCCTTGCAAAATTGAGCAAATTACTGTATAATATATTTTGTAAGCGGTCTTGAACGTAGAGATTGCAAGAAGGGGAATTATGAAACGTTCGAACATTTCAAAGACGACAACTTATCACTATATTAAATTGGCATGGCGCTCACTCTTGTTGTTGACCGTGCTGATAGTATATATTGTCAATAAAGTGCAATACCCTCAATCCGACTTGTCGTTTGAGAAATTTACGTCAAACGCATACGTTATGGCGATATTGATTGCAATTTGGGCAATCTTCGTCATTGAAATACTTTTGAGATTTTTCCCATCAAAGATTGAGAGTATGGGGTGCCAAAAGCAATTCAAACGCAACTATATCCCCAAAGAACCCGAGGTATCGCCGAACAAGCAATCGGGTTGGAGAACGTTCGCCGTGTTCGCTGCTTGGATTGCGCTCAATGCGATATTCGTAACGCTCTACTTTACGCACATTATCGACAGCGGAATAATGATAATTATCAGTCTATTCTACTCTGTGTGCGATATGATTTGCATATTGTTTTTCTGTCCTTTCCAAACTTGGTTTATGAAAAACCGCTGCTGCGTTTCGTGTAGAATATACAACTGGGATTTCGCAATGATGTTTACTCCTGTTGTGTTTATAAACAATGCGTTCTGCATTTCAATATTTGCGCTCGCTGTGCTACTTTTACTCGAATGGGAGATTTTATACCGCAAGTTCCCCGAACGCTTTTGCCGTAACACCAACGAAACGCTCTCTTGCGCCAACTGCAAAGAAAAGTTGTGCAAGCATAAAAAGCAATTACAAAGTTTTATTAAGAAAATCAATATTGTTGAAAAGCGTAAAAATCAGTAACCCAACTTCTTCACCAACGCGTCGCAACCTGCTTTGATGTCATCGTAGGTCTTGTCGAAATCGCCCGTATACCATGGGTCGGCGACGTCGTCCGATGAGCCTGTGAATTCGAGCATAGAATGAATTTTGCGTTCATTGTCGCTGCCGAAGATTTTGAGCATATTGACGAGATTGTATGAATCCATACCGATAAACATATCGTATTTGTCGTAATCGTCTTTGCGAAGACGGGTGGCAGTCTTGCCTGCGCAACTTATGCCGAATTCGGCGAGTTTTGCGCGCGTGCCTCTATGCACGGGATTGCCTAATTCCTCGCAACTCGTTGCGCCGGACGCTATGAAAAAGTCACTTTCTTTGCCAAGTTTTTTTACTATGTCTTTGAGTACGAATTCCGCCATAGGCGAACGACATATATTTCCATGGCAAACAAACATAATTCTGTGCATTTTAATACTCCACTTTGTACAAATACAATCCGCAAGGCTCTAAGGTCTTGCCCGTGCCGACGTGCTTCTTTGAATTTATGATTTCGGGAATATCTTCGAGCGCAATTCTGCCTCGACCGACGTCAATCAACGTACCTGCGATTATGCGTACCATATTATGCAAAAAGCCGTTTCCGCTTATCCAAATATTCAAGTCTTCGCCATTTTGTTCGACCTGCAAAGAATATATCTGCCTGACGGTGTTTTGTTTTTCCTCATCGGCAAGCATAAACGCTCTGAAATCGTGTTCGCCTACGAAATACTTGCAAGCGTCTTGCATTTTGCTTACGTCCAAGTCGTAAAAGCAAATATGGCTGTATCTTCTCTTCAACGGAGAATGAATCTTGGATAGACAAATCTTGTATAGATACGTCTTGCTTTTTGCGTCAAACCTTGCGTGAAAATTGTCGCCGACTTTTACGCACGACGTAATAGCAATATCCTTTGGCAGTAGCGTGTTTAGGCTATACCCGAAAGTAGCCGTATCAAATTCCTTATCAGTATCGAAATGCGCGACTTGCGCGATAGCGTGTACTCCTGCGTCGGTACGACCGCTCGCTTGTACGGTAATCTCTTCTTGGAATCTTTTTGCCAAAGCCTCTTCCAGCGCGCTTTGTACGGTGGGCAAATTGGGTTGTCTTTGAAAGCCGTAATATTCGCTACCGTCATAACAAAGAGTAAGTTTGTATCTTGCCATTATCTACCTACTCTGTAAAGAATATTGTAAATGAAAATATCAAGTCCCGAAACGTCAAATCCGTTCAAATCGGGCGCGGTGACAAAACTGCCCACGTAATATTTATCAAGCATAATTGCAGTCATTACTATGGCAAATCCTACGAACACGAATATATCGCCCGCTTTCACTTTGAAGACCTTCAATTTGGTACGCGTAGGCGAGGCGTTGTAGCATCTTGCGTCGAGCGCGTCGGCAAGTTCGTCCGCCCTTCTAAACGCGCTTACAAATAGAGGAATAAGCACCGGCAACATCGCCTTGATTTTCTTGAACAAATTACCGCTGTCGAGGTTTGCTCCTCTCGCTTTTTGCGCCATCATAATTTTATCCGTCTCTTCGACAAGTCCCGGGATAAAACGCAATGCGATTGACATTATTATAGCGAGGTCGTGGACGGGAATTTTTATGAGTTTCAAAGGTTTGAGCAAGTATTCGAGCGCGTCGGTAAGTTCCGTCGGCGTGGTCGTCAAAGTAAGCAATGAAGACCCCAATACCAACAGCGTAAAACGCAACGCCATTTTTATTGCAAAGTTTATACCCTGATCGGTAATTACCAACAATTTGGTAGTGATAAGCGCATTGCCTGACGACGTGAAAAAGATATTGAGCAATGCAGTAAAAATCAATAAAACCAAAATACCTTTTATCGATTTGAGCACTGTCTTGTAAGGCACTTGCGAAATTAAAATCGAAACAGTAAGCAAAAAGAACATAAACGCAAATGCGGTATAAGACACGATAAAAAACACCGTTACCATAAAAAGCAAGGTGACCAGAATTTTTATTCTGGCGTCAATATTATGAATCACGGAATTGACCGGATAATACTGTCCGAAAGAAATATCTCTCATTCCTTTCCCCTCTTGCTCCTTTTTAGTTTTTTATCTTCGTCTATCGACTTGCTTTTAGACTTTTTGGTATGCTTGTCCTCTTCTTTAATCGGTCGCTCGATTCCTTCCAATTCCGCGCGCTCTTCCGAGGTAAGCCATTTTTGTGAAAAATCGTACATATCGAACACGCACGAATCTTTGTCTATTTGCGTGCCGTGTTTTTGATTGTATCTCTCTACAATCGCCGCCATAAGGTCCTCGGCAGTGACGATTTCATCTCCCAAATCCACTCCTCTGTCGCGAAGCGCGTTGGCAATCTTCACCGCTCTGGGAATATCAAGACCCATATTTTGCAACTGAATAGAATGCTTGAAGAGCTGTTGCATAGGCTCGTCGTAGACGATACGCGAGTCGTTGAACACGACGATTCTATTTGCAAATCGCGTAATCTCGTCAATGTCGTGCGATATGACGACGATTGTCGGCGAGCAGTGCGTCTTCAAATACTTGATAAGATTGAGTATCTGTTCCTTGCCGAATGGGTCAAGTCCCGCGGTCGGCTCGTCGAGTATGAGCATTTTTGGACGCATAGCGATAATTCCCGCGATTGCGACTCTTCTCTTTTGACCGCCCGAAAGTTCAAACGGCGCTCTGTCCTTTACCGCCTCGTAATCGAGACCGACCATCTCGATTGCCTGTCTTACGCGCGACGAAACTTCTTCCGCGCTCAATCCTAAATTCTTAGGACCGAAAGCGACGTCCTTTTCCACCGTATCGGCGAAGAGCTGATATTCGGGATATTGGAACACCATGCCCACTTGACTTCTCAAAGCGCGCAAGTTGACTTTGGGTCGCTTTTGCGAAGTAAGTTTGAAATCAAAGAGTTGAATTTCGCCCTCTTGCGGTTTGATAAGTCCGTTGAGATGCTGGATAAAGGTGGATTTTCCGCTTCCGGTATGACCGATGATGCCGAGAAAATCGCCTTCGTTGATTTGCAGATTTATATTGTAGAGCGCCTTTCTCTCATAAGGCGTATTTGCGCTGTAAGTAAAAGAGAGATTTTTCACAATAATTGGCATATTCTATCCGTCAACTCCTCGTCTTTTACTATTCCCTCGCCTACGTCGATACCCACTTTCTTCAAAGAGATAGCAAGTTGCGTTTCCCACGGCACTGTTAATTTAATCGCCTTGAGTTCATCATAGCGTTTGAACACTTCCTCGGGCGTATCGTCAAACGCGATTTTGCCGTTGTCGAGTACTATAAGCCTGTCAGCATTGAGCGCTTCTTCCATAAAGTGCGTAATATGGATAACGGTGATACCGTCTTGCTTGTTGAGTTCGTGCGCGACTTTGAGCACTTCGCTGCGACCTTTTGGGTCTAACATTGCCGTCGACTCGTCAAGCACGAGTATTTTGGGAAGTATCGCCAAAACGCCCGCAATGGCAAGACGCTGTTTCTGGCCTCCGCTCATTTTGAATGGCGTGTTTTTGCGATAATCCAACATTCCGACTTTGGACAGCGCCCATTCCACTCTACGCTCGATTTCGCTTCTCTCAATACCCAAATTCTCAGGTCCGAAAGCTATATCGTCCTCGACAATCGAGGCTATCATTTGGTTGTCAGGGTTTTGGAAGACCATACCCACGCTTTTGCGAATATCGTAAATCTTGTCGACGTCCAAAGTGGAATTGCCGAAAATCTTTACCTCGCCGCTGGTAGGCAAAAGCAGTCCGTTGAGAAGTTTCGCAAGCGTGCTTTTTCCGCTTCCGTTGTGACCTACGAGCGCAACGAACGTACCCTCTTCTATATGCAAAGAAAGGTCTTTTATCGCATCTACGCGATAAGCGTCGTTTACGTTGTATGAATAAGTCACGTGATCCAACTCAACTGCCATATATAGCAAACACCCATAATAATTTTTTTGTATTATAGCACATAAATGGAAAAAAGACAATCCTTTTGCAAGCCAAACCTATGCAAAATGTTGCAACAAAATTATTGACTATATAAAGTATATTATATTATAATAATTTAAGAGAAAAACATTCCTAATTGGAGGTATACATAATGAGTAAGAAAATGACTATTGACGGTAATACCGCCGCTGCTCACGTCGCGTACGCGTTCAGTGAAGTTGCTGCAATTTACCCTATCACACCTTCCTCTCCTATGGCAGAAAACTGCGACGAGTGGGCTACCGCAGGAAGAAAGAATATTTTCGGTCAAGTACTTAAACTTGCCGAGATGCAATCGGAAGCAGGCGCGGCAGGCGCAGTACACGGCTCTTTGATGGCAGGCGCGTTGACGACGACGTTTACGGCAAGCCAGGGATTGCTTTTGATGATTCCGAATATGTACAAGATAGCAGGCGAATTGACACCTTGCGTATTCCACGTCAGCGCGCGCGCTTTGGCTTACCACGCGCTCAACATTTTCGGCGACCACTCGGACGTAATGGCTTGCCGTCAAACGGGATTTGCAATGCTCTGCTCCAACTCTGTTCAGGAAGTTATGGACTTGGCCCTCGTTTCGCACTTGGCTACTTTGAAAGCTAAAGTTCCGTTTATGCACTTCTTCGACGGTTTCAGAACCTCGCACGAAGTATCCAAAATCGAAGTTATCGACTATGCCGATATGAAGGGTATCGTCGACAAGAAATATACGAAATATATCGACGAATTCAAGAAGCGTTCGCTCAACCCGGAGCATCCTGTACAAAAAGGTACGGCTCAAAATCCGGATATCTATTTCCAAAACCGCGAGGCTTGCAACGGCTATTACAACGCTGTTCCTCAAATCGTTGAGGAGGCTATGGAAGACGTAAAGGCTATCACGGGTCGCGAATACAAGCCTTATCAATACTATGGCGCGGCAGACGCCGAGTCGATTATCGTAATCATGGGTAGCGGCGCGGAAGCGGTCAGCGAAACTGTAGATTACCTCAACGCTAAGGGTGGCAAGTACGGCGTACTCAAAGTCAGACTTTTCCGTCCGTTTGCCGCTAGTATGTTTGCAAACGCTATACCTGCAAGCGTAAAGAGAATCGCAGTACTCGACAGAGTAAAAGAATGCGGTAGCGCGGGCGAACCTCTCTATCTTGACGTAGTGACCGCTCTCAACGAAGCAGGCAGAAAAGATATCGTCGTAACGGGCGGTAGATACGGCTTGGGCAGCAAAGAGTTTACTCCGTCTATGGTCAACGCTATCTATAAGAATATGGAAAGCAAAGACGCTAAAAATCACTTCACCGTCGGTATTGTAGACGACGTAACCGGCACCTCAATCGAAGTAACCGAAAAGATTGACGCATCCGCAAAGGGCGCTATCTCCTGCAAGTTCTACGGACTTGGCTCCGACGGTACTGTCGGCAGCAACAAGAACTCTATCAAGATTATCGGCGACTACACCGAAAAATACGCTCAAGCGTATTTTGCATACGACTCCAAAAAGTCGGGCGGTATCACCGTATCTCACTTGAGATTCGGCGACACTCCTATAAGAAGTTCCTACCTCATCGACCAAGCGGACTTCGTGGCTTGCCACAATCCTTCGTACGTACTCAAATACGATATGATTTCCGACCTTAAAGACGGCGGCACTTTCTTGCTCAACTCGCCTTGGTCGCTCAAAGAAATGGAAAAACAACTTCCTGCTAAGATGAAGAACATGATTGCTAAAAAGCGCATCAAATTCTACAACATCGACGCAATCAAGGTTGTTACCCAAATCGGTCTTGGCAACCGTATATCCACGACGATGCAAGCTTGCTTCTTCAAACTTGCAAACGTAATCGACTATGCGGAAGCTGACAAACACATGAAAGAATTCGTTGTTAAATCCTTCTCCAAGAAGGGCGAGAAAGTCGTAAATATGAACTTTGCCGCTATTGACAACGCTATCGCTAATATCGAAGAAGTAAACTACCCCGAGTCTTGGGCAAGCACGAGCGACGGCGCAGTAGTTAAGCCCGTCACCAAAGACGCTTACTTCACGAACATCATTGCTCCTATCCTTGCGCAAGAAGGCGACAAACTTCCTGTTTCCGCATTCGTAGACCACGCAGACGGCACCGTTCCGACGGGTACGACGAAATTCGAAAAGCGCGGTATTGCAGTAAACGTTCCGCAATGGATAAAAGAAAACTGCTTGCAATGTAATCAATGCTCTTTCGTATGTCCTCACGCTTGTATCATACCTGTGGCTCAAAAGGCTGACGCTCTTGAAAAAGCTCCGAAGACTTTCGAGACCGTACCTATGAAAAATCCAAAGGCAAAAGACTACGAATTCAGAGTTCAAGTTTCTCCGCTCGATTGCTCGGGTTGCGGAAACTGCGCGAATATCTGTCCTGCAAAGGAAAAGGCTTTGAAAATGGTTCCGCTTGCCGACGCGCTTGCAAACGGCGAAAGCAAGAACTGGGAATTTGCCGACAAGCTTGACGAAAGCGACGTACCAATCGCAAGAGACAGCGTAATCGGAAGCCAATTCAACCGCTCGCTCTTCGAATTCTCGGGCGCATGCGCAGGTTGCGGCGAGACACCGTACCTCAAAGTCATCACCCAACTTTACGGCGACAGAATGATCGTTGCCAACGCAACGGGTTGTTCGTCAATCTACGGCGGTTCTGCTCCAACCTGTCCTTACAGCAAAAACAAGAAGGGTGAAGGTCCTGCATGGGCAAACAGCCTCTTCGAAGACAACGCTGAATTCGGTTTCGGTATGCTTACCGCTACCAACCAACGTAGAATTAAACTTATGGAAGATATGGAAGCCGTCATGGCTCTCGACGTAAGCGAAGACCTCTCCGCTAAGTTCACCGCTTGGATGAAGACGTACAACGACGCTATCTCCAACAAGAAAGCAAGTCAAGATATCAAAGACGTAATCGCTGCGGCTGTTAAGGCTGAAAAAGACAGCGAGAAGAAGGCTTTGCTCAACAATATAGCAAAGAACGCAGACTGTCTCGTCAAGAAGTCCGTTTGGGCA
>JAAUZI010000096.1 GCA_014804645.1 Lachnospiraceae bacterium
ATACAGGGCCTCCATGTGTTCCGCCACGGCCCGTCTTGCTGCCTCCGCAAGCCCTTTCTCATAGGCGTCCATATCTTTCATCCCGGAATCCAGAAAAGATTGGTCTGCTTTTTCAAAATCCCTATACAGTTTTTCTAAAGAATGTGCTACAATGTTTTCCATGAGAGTACCTCGCCTTTCCCGTTTGTTGTTTTCGCAAAAACCATTATAACAGGAATCTTGGTACTCTCTATTTATTTCTTTAGTCAACTGACAAAAACTTTACTCTATACTGTTTTACTTCCACCCATAGCTGATCATCAAACCACCCGTTGTCACGATCCCGGCATCCTCCCGGTGCCGCAGCAGATGCTCCCGTATCTCCCTCTGCTTGCGGCAATAATCCTCGGCCTCCGCCCTGGTCATGCCGTGGTTCATGAAACGGTTGACCGTTCCCCGCTCCCCAGTCTCCATATCCTCCGTCCAGCCCCTGGTGAGCATCAGGTCCCATAGCTTTTCCGCGTAATCGTCCTGACTGGGACTGATGATATTCACTCTGTCGTTCATACGGCACTGCACCTTTTTCAGGCCCAGCTGCTCCATCAGCAGAGGCAGGCGGATACCGATGGCATAATCCCGATCCTGTTTTTCCAGTTCCGTTCTCCACATGGTGGGAAAGCCCTCTCTGCCGCAAAGTCTGGCATAATCCATCCCCTGAATATACAGTCCGTCACTCTCCAGCTCACGGTTCACGTCAATGCATACCACCAATCCGCCGGGCCGACAGGCCTGCTGCATCTTCTCCAGAAATTCCATGGGCCGCCCGATATGCCGCAGCACCGCCTGACAGATGACCAGATCATAAGTATCGCGGATATCACTCTCCAGAAAATCTCCACACTCCATGGTGATCTGATCCGGCGAGGATACCCAGCCCGCCTGCTGTAAGAGCTGCCTGCCCTCCGCAATCAGATTTTTGGATAAATCAATCCCATGGTAGGTGCTGCCCTGGGGCAGCAGCGGCAGCAGCATAGAGGCCAGAAAACCCAGACCACAGCCACAGTCCAGCACTTTCACCGGCTCCTGCAGCCGCCATACGCGCTCCACCAGAAAGGCCATGTAGTCCTGATTGACCATTGTTTTGCGGGTGCGCAGCAGATAGTCCGCCCGCTCCTCCCAATAGCCTCTGGTGCCGGACTCCACCGGCAGGTATTCCTCCCCCTGCAAGGGCTGCAGCCCCAGGAGCTGATCCACCGACACTTGAAAGTATCCGGCCAGTACCGGCAGCATGGCGATATCCGGCAGACATGCGCCTGTCTCCCATTTGCTCACGGTCTGAAATGTCACACCCACCTGCCCCGCCAGCTGCTGCTGACTGATTCCCCGCTGCCTGCGCAGCTCTGCAATCCGCAGTTCTAAATTCTCCATTTTGTTCCCTCCGTCTTAGTATTATTCTGCATCCGCCCGGTCCGTAGCACTCTGCTCATAAATACCTTATCATATGGGACAAAATTATACCATAACGCAGCGCGGGAAAGAATTCGCCAGCGATATCCCACGCTACTGCAGATAGATGCTGACATCCCTGGGCACATAGACCCCAAAGGATACACTGCCGTCCTCATTGAGGGTAAACAGGCATACCTCCAGAGATGACAGGTCACCGCCAGAACTGCAGGTCCAGGAATGATTTTCGTCTCCCCAGTGACGGGAGCGGAACAGATAGTCAACCAGACCGCCAGTCCCACCGGCGGACGCTGCCCCCGGATGCGACGAGTCGGTTACCGGCAGCGAGTACTCAAAGTATACCTGGCCCTCCTCATCCGGCATCATCGTCTGGCAGGTGTCCGCCAGCAGCACACATTTTTCCTCAAAGTTCTCCATGGTCAGCTCATCCAAGAATCTGCTGATCTCCTCATCGGCTCCCACCTGTTCTTCCTGCTCATCCGGCTCCGTCGCCTCTCTGTTTTCCTCTAGCAGAGCCAGGGCCGCGGCCGGGTCCGCCTTGCTCGCATCCAACTCCAGTTCAAACAGGGCGTTAAGGCCGTCATAGTCCTCTATGCGGCTGATGCTCCCGTCCGCCTCGTCATAATTATACAGTCCCTTTCGGTAAAAATCCGTATCCGTCACACACAGGTATATCGTATGATCGGCGAAATATTCCACATTGGAGCAATTCACCAGCCAGTACAGCACCCCATCCTCCTCAAAAAAACTTGCGGCCCCCCGCATAGTGACGGCGTTGTATTCCACCGGGTCATACCCCTGAATCAGAGGGGATACAAAGAAGGAGTCATCCTCCGCCATGGGGCTTCCATCCTCCCGCTGAATGGCCACCGCCGCATAGGTGCGGTCCGTCTGTATATGCTCCGTGCCCGCTCCCATGGGATAATCGGAGATATCCTCTCCCGAGGCCACACCCAGCAATGTCACCCGATAACCCCCGTAGGACTGCACGTTCTCCTGGGCCGTAATTTGCTGTCCTGGAGCTTGCTGCTCTGCGGTCTGCTGCTCTGTAGTCTGCTGCTCCGCATTTTCATGGAACGCTCTGGCAAGCTTACGGTCATAAACATGCCGCGCTACCTCCTCTGCCGTATACAGCTGCCATGCCGCATAAACCGTGCCTGACGCCCCCGCCAGCATCAGCAGCAGGGCGGCGGCTTTGGCTGCCCAACCTGCCCTGCGGTATTTCCCGTGAGACTCCTGCCGATCCGGCTGCTTTTGCACCCGCTGCAAAACCTGCCGGTTCAACTCCTCTCCCGGCTCATGGCAGGGTTTCAATGCCTGATACAGTATATCATCCATATCTCTGCTCTCTTTATTCCTCATAATGTGATCTCCTTTTCCAGTTTCTGCTGCAATGCCTTTCTGGCGTGATACAGGCGGCTCTTTACTGTACCCGTAGGGATTCCCGTGATCTCGGCAATCCGCTCCAGCGGCTGCTGTTCCATATAATAGAGCAGCACCACGATCCGCTGCCGCCAGGGCAGCTCCTCCACCGCCTTTCTGACCGCGCTTTCCCGCTCCCTGGACAGTAGCTGCTGCTCCGGCGACGGCGCCTGTTCCAGTGCCACAGTGCCGCACGTCTCCAGAGAAAATTGCTCCTTCGCGATGCGCTGTCTCCAGGCATACTTGCGCCTTTTGTTTTTCCACAGCCGCAGCGCCACGGACAGACAGTAGCTCTTCACATTTCCCGCCATTTCCAGCCCATCCAGCCGCCGCACCACGACAAGCCAGATGTCCTGATACAGCTCGTCAGCCTCCGGCCCACAGCCTGTCAGCCATCTGCAGAATGAGTATATCTCATTTCCATATTCATTGATCCATTCCGTCAGTTCCGCATTTGTCATGATAGTACTCCTTGCATATCGCAAGCTGCGTTTGCGCCCTCGTGCAATGTCAGCCTGTATTTCTTTTTGAGACGTCTCTATACATACATTGTAACATGCCCAAAAAAGGTTCAAAAATTAAAGCTGCAAAATATGCCAAAAACATATCTTGCAGCTTTATCACTTTTTTTGAGAATGTTTATCCGCCTAAAGTGACATCCTGCTTTTGGTACCATTGTAGTGCATCCGCGAATTGTTTTTCCTGAAAATCCGGCCACAATTCTTTTACAATGTATATGTCGGAATAGACGGTCTGAATAGGCAGAAAGCCTGACAGGCGGCACATCCCGCCCCAGCGGATCACCATGTCGATTCTCGGGATTTCACCGGACGCCCAACCGTTTTTCATATCCCATTCCCATCCATAGTTTACCAGGAAATTCACCCTTATGGTTCCCTCGTCGCAGACAGGCTGACGTCTGCGGTTCGCATAGGAGAGCAATTCGGCCGGAAAACAGTGCGAGTCGGTATTGCCGATTATATGCAGCTCTGCATTTTCCTGCTCAATCATCTTGACAGCCTCGATGCAGGCTTTTGAAAATGCGGTGACCTGCTCTTTGGGCCGCTTACAGTTATCTACTGTAAATCCATAGTAGGTCAATTCCTGTATACCGCAATCTTTTGCCGCCCGCAGCAGCCTTAGACCCGGTTCCAGTCCATAGGCATAGCCCTCTTCCTTTTTCAATCCCTTTCCCTCTGCCCAGCGTCTGTTGCCATCCGGGATGATACCGATATGTTTTGGAACGCGTTTCATACAATCCTCCTGCTGCTTTTTAACATGTCTGGATGAATCGCTACAACAATCAATATGGACATATCCCGGAAATTTATACATATACCCAATAACCCTCACATCGTTTTCTTTATCTTTTCTCTTTTGCACTCCTGCAAACTCCAAAAACGATCAAAATAATTCCCACAAGACTGCAGCCTAAGAGCAGCAGCCACTTTACATTACCGTCAATGGTACTGGCCTTCCAGACAAACGGTCTGAATACGGGCAGCGGTTTTACAATTCCAAGCCACTTGTTGATAAGGCAATCCGCAAAAAAGCTAAAGACGCCGACAATCGCCGTGCATATTCCGGCTTTAAGCAGTCTCCCCAATTTCGCATATCGAACGAACAGAAACAGAAACCACATAAACACCAGAATCGGCAGCGAAATAGCTGGTGCAATCCGCCAGAATGCAGGGGATTTCGTATATAGCCCAATACAGAGCATCATCAACCCAAAAAGCATCGTGGCGGAGCACATCACTGTCAGACCCTTTTGATGGCCAAGCAACGTCCTGAGCGGTTTTGTATAAACCGCAAACGGGAGAAAACACACGGAAAATCCCAGCAAAACCGCCGACGAAACCATGAAAAACCATCTTCCCTGTGTATAGATGCAGATAACTCCCAAAAGTAAGAGCAGGCTGGCAGTAAATGTGCCAAGGGTCCAGAGGAATTTGTTTTCCGGAACCATCAGAGGGACCACGATCAGGGAGGCCGCCGTGATCAGCGAGGCCAGCACAATAAAGAACCAGTCCAGCGCCGCCCCGGACGCAAGATTCACAATCAGGCATACCAGAACCGGAATCATGAAGATTCCTGCAATAATAGCGCCTATGGCAGCGGATTTCCGTTTGAAAAAGCTGGCCTGACGGCGGAGTACATTTTCTGTCTCTGATTTCAGACCAATTTCGATTTCCGTGCTGCGCATCTGCCGCAAAAGCGCGCTGCAGTCCCCGCACTCCGCAAGATGCTCATCCACAAGCTCCCGGCTCTCCCCGCTGCATATCTGGTCTGCGTAAAGCGGGAGCAGATCACGGATTACATTACAATTCAGTTTCATAGTCACCCGTCCTTTCTTATTAGGAGTTCCTCCGGACAGTGCCCAGAACAATTGCTGGCCTCACTATGGACAGAAATTGTTCTGCCAGACATGGTACTGGGAGGAGGAGAGCGGAACTCCTAAAACAGCGCTCCTCCGGACAGTGCCCAGAACAATTGCTGGCCTCACTATGGACAGAAATTGTTCTGCCAGAC